>NZ_JARXWC010000002.1:0-816630 GCF_029892995.1 Brevibacillus sp. 1238
CTGAAAGCATCTAAGCGTGAAGCCCCCTCCAAGATGAGACTTCCCACAGCGCAAGCTGGTAAGACCCCTCATAGACGATGAGGTTGATAGGTTCGATGTGGAAGCGCGGTAACGCGTGGAGCTGACGAATACTAATCGGTCGAGGACTTATCCACACATGCTTAGCAATCATGCATATCCGGTTTTGAAGGAACATATAATTACGGAGAGTTACCCAAGAGGCCGAAGGGGACGGTTTGCTAAACCGTTAGTATGCGCAAGCGTAGCGAGGGTTCGAATCCCTCACTCTCCGCCATTTTTATTTTGGCGGCGTAGCTCAGCTGGTTAGAGCGTTCGGTTCATACCCGAAAGGTCGGGGGTTCGATTCCCTCCACCGCTACCAAAAACATAAGACAAGCAAAAGTTATGGCGGTCGTGGCGAAGGGGTTAACGCACCGGATTGTGGCTCCGGCACTCGTGGGTTCAAGTCCCATCGATCGCCCCATGCATGGGAGTATAGCCAAGTGGTAAGGCACGGGTCTGCAAAACCCTCACCCCCGGTTCAAATCCGGGTACTCCCTCCATAGTTGTCCCAGTAGCTCAGCAGGATAGAGCAACGTCTTCTAAGTGTAGGTACTCGTATGGAAACCACCTGCTGGAACATTCTTTTTAATGTGTCCTGATAGCTCAGCAGGATAGAGCATGCGCCTTCTAAGCGCACGGTCGGGGGTTCGAATCCCTCTCAGGACGTTAGTTTTAAAGTATTTGAAGTCGCTATAGCTGGCGGCTTTTTTGTTGTATGGAGGTACATAGCTTGGCATGGAACAAGGCGCTGGCTACAGATCAAGCTTTCATTTCACCGGTAAAAGCAGGAAAACACCACTGGCACATAGCTAGTGGTGTTTTCGAATAAAAAGCAAGTAGGTGGGGTGTACGATGTGCTGCGAGCATTGCCTTGATGGATAATATCTGCCGTTTAGCGCGTGAGTACAACGCTATAGACAGGCGTTATAGCAAGCTTGGCTGCACGCATGAAAAGGAGAAGCTGCGTATTTCAGTCCAATTGCAGTATGACTCAGCATGGAGGGCGTTGAGCGACTATCCCTTACACTCATACTAGGTTTGGTTTGCGCCGATACGGTCATGGCTGTTTTCTTGCAACGAATATAATCAGTTCATTCTTGCCAGTAAACGGTGATCGATTCCAGTTGCTATATTCACTTTGAATATCAAATCCATGTTCGCTTAACAATTTGCGAATCGATTCAGGCTCAGTAAACAAACATAAAATCTCTGATTCCCGCTCATAGCTTTGGAATTTACGAATCGTCGTCCATTTCATTATATTCGTATCAGGGTTATATTTCTGTTTCCCGCCCACTTCTACAGGATTCCCCTCATAATCCTGAAATGTATGCCAATATTCATAATCACAGTCTGTAAGATCATGGCCACTTGGGTTGCGCGTCTCAAAAATAAATTTCCCGCCTGCCTTGAGTAGCTTGTTCACATTTTCCAGCAGCGAATTTTGAGCGTCACGAGTTAAAAACGCTTGGAACGCATTACCCGTCAAATATACAAAATCATAGGCAATCGCCGAGGGAAAGGTCATGGCATCCCCAACATAAAACCGGGCATTTTCGTTTGTGTTTTTCTGTTTGGCATACTGTATCATATTCGGTAAAATGTCTACCCCGTCAATATGTACACCTCGTTCAGCGAGGTAAGCGTCGTTAATCCCGTTCCACTGGCAAGCTCAAGCACATGTTGACACGGCTTCGCTTCCTGCAGAAACAACTCGTATTTCTTCCACTCTCTACCAAATTCAGCGTCGTAGTTTTTCGGATCAACATACTCTTCAGCGTTATGAAATGTCATCAAATTCTCCTCTCATGACGTTCAAAGTTATGCCGCTATATGTATGAAATATCATAATTCCATTAATATATAATAGCTGAATTATACTTACAATCATTATGTAAAATGGGAGCCTGCCCGGCAGTGTGTCTTGTGCACCGCATGGATGCGAGAACCGGGGGAGGGCGTTCCTGTTGGCCATGCAGCGTTTATGGCTTTGCAAAGGCTAAGAATGATTGCTTGCAAGTCAAATAAAGTCCTGCTTTTTTACAGCAGAGATCACAGGAGCAGGAAGAGCAACAAAAACAAGAGCCATTTTATCGACAAAAAATGACTAAAATTGACGTACATATAATAAGGAAGCTTTTCGATAATGAGCATATTCTTTGCAAGGAGTTCCCTGTTAGTTTCACTCTCTACTCTATGTAACGTTTAGGGGAGAAAAAAGATACTCATTTTTACAAAAATGTTTTCACGGGATGTTCTTTTCTTGAGGGGCAATTCGAAGACAGGGCAGGCAGAGAACGCAGGACAGAGTACAGAAAAGAGAGCAGGCAGAGAATGCAGGACAGAGTACAGAAAAGAGAGCAGGCAGAGAATGCAGGACAGAGCACAGAAGAGAGAGCAGGAAGAGAACGCCGGACAGAGTACAGAAGAGAGAGCAGGAAGAGAATGCCGGACAGAGCACAAAAGAGAGCAGGAAGAGGAAAGCAGGACAGAGCACAGAAGAGAGAGCAGGAAGAGAACGCCGGACAGAGCACAGAAGAGAGCAGGCAGAGGAAAGCAGGACAGAGCACAGAAGAGAGAGCAGGAAGAGAACGCCGGACAGAGGACAGAAGAGAGAGCAGGACGGAGCACAAAAGAGACAGCAGGAAGAGAACGGCTAGAACAGAGAGCAGAAGAAAGCACAGAAAAGGGCGCAGAACTGATCAGAGCGCGACACCGAAGACAAAGACGAGCGCAGGCAGAGCACAAGCAAAGCACGAAGAAAGGAAGACCACGAACAGCTCGTGGTCAAATAAAAGGATTGTAGTAGTAGAGACCGTGGAAGTAGCGCCGCTCAGCTTTTTCTAATGCAATCGCTTTCTCGTTCTCCAGTGAGGCATGAAGCTTTTCCCAATAGTCTGGGGTGGCATCGCTCAAATCAACTTCCAGCTGCTCGCCAACCAGATTGCGGATCAGCTGCCAATCATCGGGATGCTCGTACTGCTTCATACCGCCACCAATTAGCCGAATATCGTGGAGCAACTGTTTGATATTTTCGGGAATCATCGGTTTCCCCCAATAACGAAAAATTTTTTTGAGAACGATGGGTTTCTACTACTGGTAATAATTTGTCTGATTCGCCATGAAATATGTAAGAAAACCAAAAAATATGGAGTCGCAGTTGATCGGTTATGGTGACGAAACCTTGAAATTTTCCATCAACACGATCGCCGCATTTTCTAGAAGAAGAGACAAAACACGCTTTCAACCGACAATGGCTTAAAGCAGAAACATGCCACAAAAATATTCCAATGATTAGCAACGAAAATAGGCGCTCTGGATGGAGAAAAACGCTATTGACTTCTAAATTTCGATTGTGTATACTCAAAAACATGATTTCGCGGCAGGAATTTTGGCAAGGAAGTCCGCGATTATCAAGGAAACAGGCGGTCGTGGTGGAATTGGCAGACACACCATCTTGAGGGGGTGGCGGGGCGACCCGTGCGAGTTCGAGTCTCGCCGACCGCACCATCGTGATACCAGACTGAGGCTATTTTCGAGCTGAAATGAGCCGTTGCGTTTTCGAAATATATCAAGCCTTTTCGACAAGGGCTTTTTTTTCTGCTCATGTCCAAGGCTTGTCGAATAGAAAGAGAAAAAGGTGGGAAAGGTGATAGCAGTGCCTTCGTTTTTCCCACTTTTGGGTCATTGATCTTGAAACGCTTTTGATGTACACTCCCAATTGGGAGAATTACAATAGAGAAATGTTGGAAAAACAACACTACCTAAATCGGATCAGACCCAATTTGATTTAGGTCGAGGAGAAGAACCCATGAGTGTAATTAGAGAGATCATTGAGGGATTATTCATCGGATTCACTTCAACGGTAGGTGTGATCAGCACGTACCAAACACTGGTTTCTTGCGCAGGTCTGTTCCGCAAAAAGGAGCAGGTGACAAGCGAGCCACAAAAGACTTTTGCTGTACTGGTTGCGGCGCATAACGAAAGTGCCGTAATCGCGCCACTGATTGAAAACCTGAAAAAGCTCGACTACCCGCGTGAAATGTACGACATCTTCGTCATTTGCGACAACTGTTCGGACAACACAGCTGAGATCAGTCGGGCACACGGAGCCATCGCGTGCGAGCGTTTTGACACGTCCAAGCGCGGAAAAGGCTACGGGATTGAGTGGATGCTGGAAAACCTCTGGGCTAGACCGAAGCAGTATGATGCAGTCGTCATGTTTGACGCCGACAACCTGGTTGAAAAGAACTTCCTGCGCGTGATGAACGACCGTCTGGTCAAAGGCGCACGCGTGATCCAGGGCTATCTCGATTCGAAAAACCCGTTTGACTCCTGGATTACCCTGTCTTATGCGGTGACGTACTGGTTTACGAACCGCATGTGGCAACTGGCCCGTCACAACCTCGGTCTGCCAAACACATTGGGCGGAACAGGCTTGTGCATCGAGAGCAACTTGCTCAAAGAAATGGGCTGGGGTGCGACAAGTCTCACGGAAGACCTGGAGTTTGCTACCCGCTGTATTGAACGCGGCATTTATCCAACCTGGGCTCACGACACGAAGGTATGGGATGAAAAACCGATTGATTTGAAAGCTTCCATGCGCCAACGTTTGCGCTGGATGCAAGGTCACTATGATGTAGCAGGGCGTTACATCGGAAGCGTACTGAAGAATGGCTTGAAGTCGAGAAAGCTGGGAATGCTCGACGCAGCGTTCTACCTGTTCCAGCCGATGTACGTGTTGATGGTGACCATGATGTCCTTGCTGTTCCTGGGCAGATTTTTTGACATTGCGGCTCTGACGCCGGCTGCGACGATCCTGCCAACTTGGCTGGTGTACGGCTCTACCGCTGTGTTTTATTTGCTGCCAGTGCTGGCGCTCTATCTGGAAAAGGTGCCGCTCAAAGGATATTTGGGACTGCTGTTGTTGCCGTTCTTTTTCCTGACCTGGCTTCCGATCATGTTTTACGCGTTTTTCACCAAGAAAAATCAAGTGTGGAGCCATACGTCCCACACGCGCGCCATTCGCATCGAGGAGATCCAGCAATAGGATTGTCAAACAAACCACAGGGACATCGGACCTGTGGTTTTCTTATGGGAAAGTAGCGAAAAAGGGCGCTGATCTGGTATAATGACGCGATCACGCGTATGAGAGCAAGAGCCGTGGGAGCAAGGCACAGGGCTTTTGGCTGTGCCACGAGGAGGAAAAGCGGTGATGAAGCTGGCACCACAACCACAACAATGCGAACAAACTACTCCCGTGTTTTGGGGAGATAAGCGTTACCATACATGGAACTATCATTTGCGCTCGACGTTTCACGAAAAGATTTTCAAGGTGCCGCTGGACGGGGGCTTCAGCTGCCCAAACCGGGATGGCAAGGTGGCGACAGGCGGCTGTACGTTTTGCAGCGCTCGTGGCTCGGGGGATTTCGCTGGCGATCGGCGGATGGATCTGGAGCGGCAGTTTCACGACGTAAAAGGCCGGATGCACGAAAAGTGGCCGCAGGCAAAATACCTCGGCTTTTTCCAGGCGTACACGAACACGTACGCACCTGTTCACGAGCTGCGCGAGATGTACGAAGTCATTCTCAGGCAGGAAGGCGTAGTCGGCTTGTCCGTCGCCACGCGTCCCGACTGCCTCCCGGACGATGTCGTCGAATACCTGGCTGAGCTGAACGAGCGGACGTACTTGTGGGTCGAGCTTGGGCTGCAAACGGTTCACGAGCATACGGCACAGCTCATCAACCGGGCGCACGACTACGCCTGCTATGTCGATGCGGTGGAAAGACTGCGCAAGCACAATATTCGCGTCTGTTCCCATATCATTTACGGGTTGCCAGGGGAAACGCACGAGCAGATGATGCAGACGGCCGATGCGGTTGCCCACCTGGATGTGCAGGGGATCAAAATTCACCTGCTGCACCTGTTGCGCAAGACGCCGATGGTCAAACAGTACGAGGCAGGGCTGCTTGAGTTTCTTTCCCTGGAAGAGTACATCAAGCTCGTCGTGGATACGCTGGAAATTTTACCGCCCGAGATGATCGTGCACCGGGTCACCGGAGACGGGCCAAAAGACTTGTTGATCGGGCCGATGTGGAGCCGCAAAAAGTGGGAAGTGCTCAACGGCATCCATGCCGAGTTGCAAAACAGAAACAGCTGGCAAGGGAAGTTTTATGTTCCGCGCGCCTGAAATGCCGCTCAAACGGCTCGATCAACTGCATAAAAAAGGGAGCCGGAAAATGGCTCCCTTTTTGACGTTACGCATCCGCCTCGATGATTTTTCTTGCGCGGCCAGGGTAATTCGTAATGATTCCGTCCACGCCGTATTCGATGGCATTCTGGATTTGCCGACTGCTGTTCACTGTCCAGCCGTAGACGGTCAGATTGCGCTGCTTGGCTTGCCGCACCAGCTCGGGTGTCAGCTGATCGTACGGCACATGCAGCTGCTCGCAGCGATACTGGCTGGCGACTGCCCACGGTTTTGCAATCGGGCCGACATAGAGCAGTCCGGTTGTCTGGGCAGGGTCCAGTTTTTTGATGCGCAGCAAGCTGTCGAAGTTGAAGGTGGAGATGATCGTCCGCTCTGTGAGCTGGTAGCGCCTGATCAGCTCGATGACCTTTTCCTCAAGCTGGGGCTGGGCCAAAAAGAAATTTTTCAACTCGATGATGAAGTGCAACGATGTATCGGAAAAGGTTTGAAATACCTCGCGCAGGACTGGAATCCGGGCTTTGGGAACACGCATGGAGCTGTCCTTGTCGGCGCGCAGCTGACGAAGCTCGCGCATCGTGTAGCCGCGCACCAGACCGGAGCCGTTCGTGGTCCGTTCGAGTCGATGGTCGTGAATGACGACGAGCTTGTCGTCGCGGCTTAGCTGAACGTCCAGCTCGATTCCGTCCGCGCGCTTGCGGACAGCAGCGTGGAACGCTTCCATCGTGTTTTCCGGATGCAGGCCGGAAGCGCCGCGATGCGCGAACACAAGTGTGGACACGGGGGCTTCCTCCCTTCTCAGACGTTACATAGCTTATTACATGCATATGTAAGTGGCCCCTCGATACTGCCTATCAAGAGGGGCACATACGAGTACCTATGAGATGGCGACGAGAACAATCACGAGAAGAACGAACAAAACCAAAACAAGGGCGAAATCGTTGTTTCCGCTGCTGCAGCTCATGAATACCCCCTCCTTCCCAGATGGAGCAACTCCTTCATCTTATGAACGTATAGGGAAAATGGCGCTCATCGAATGCCTACCCGCCTGAGATTTGTGCTTGGCAGCCCACTTTTTATACAGATTGGCAGATGACGGGAAGGTGCATTTTGCTACAATGGAGTCACAAGGCAAACAGGGGAGGGAAGGCTTCATGATACAGATCGAGGAAATGCTCGCCACGGGTGATTTGGTGGACGATCAGCAAAATCGCAGGGTCAAACTGCACGAGTACGATCGGACGCGCATCAGCGAGTACGACGAACTGCTCAAGCAGGTCGGAAAAAAGTCTGCGGCGAGCAAGCTGATCGTTTACGGAAAAAAGCAGGACGTTGGGGAATGGCTTGCGCGGGGATATCGCCAGGAGGGAATCATCGACGGCTTTTTCCAGGGGCAAAACGCTTACATGCTCACGGCTTATCTCACGGAGGATCGGGCGACATCTGCTGCTCCCAAGCTGGCCGAGGAAATTTTGGCGCTGAGTCTGGCGAAAGCGGGACCAGGCGAAGAAAAGCCGCTCCCGGAAGGATATCGCATGCGCCCGGCAACAGAAGCGGACGCAGAGGAGCTGGCGAAGCTGTACGGCCTCGTTTTCGCGACGTATCCTACGCCGATGGATGATCCCGCGTACATTCAAAAAACGATGCAGGAGGGCACGGTGTACTTCGTAGTCGAGCGGGACGGGCAAATCGCCTGTGCGGCGTCTGCGGAGGTGTCAGAGCGCATGGGATCGGCAGAGATGACCGATTGTGCCACCCATCCGGATCACGCAGGAAAAGGGCTCCTCCAGCCGTTATTCCACGCGTTGGAACACAAGATGGAGGAAGCAGGGATTTACTATTTGTACACGTTGACGCGGGCCCAATCGGCGGGCATGAACGTAACAGCCGCCAAAATGGGCTACGAATACCGGGGGCGGCTGATCAACAACTGTACGATTTTTTCCGGATTCGAAGACATGAACATCTGGGTGAAGCCACTTCGGCCTACACGCGATGAATAAGGCTACTCTTGTGAGGAAGACAGCTGCTGTTGCAGTCGGCGGGCCATAAGCGCCAACTGAAGCTGCCAGCGCTGATGCGCGTCCTCCAGGCGGTAGCCTGTTTTTTCTTCAATCTGGGTCAAGCGGTATTTCAGCGTATGCCGATGAATATATAACGCTTGGGAGGTTTGCAGGCCGTTTCCGTTTTGGGCCAAGTACACTTCCAATGTTTCGAGCAGCTGTTGATTGTACTTGCTGTCGTAGCGGATCAGCGGCTCCAGAATCGGCTTCCACAATGCCGTCATGCTGTGCTCGTCCCGGTGGTAAGGAAACAGAAACTGATAGCCCTGCATGTCCCGGTAACGCAGCAAATCGGGAGCGGTAGCGAGCAAAGGATACGCTTGCAGCGCGAACATCGCTTCTTCTGCGGCCGAGGAAACATCTGTCAGCAAATCGCGGGGATTGCTGATCGCCACTTGCAGGGTGGTGGCAGAGTGCAGCCCTTCCCACCTGGCTGCAAACTGTTCGAGCAGCTGCAGGCTCGTCCGGTCGTCGGGCAAAATGAACAAAAGACAGTGCGGGCGCTCCCGCAAAAGGTACGAACGCTGATGGCGGTCGCACAGTCTGCGCATCAGGGTAATGACGCTTTGATGCAGCTCCGCGAGCCTGTTGTGCTCGACCGTCTCGACTTTGACCGCGACCACGAGGTGCTTGCCGGAGAGCGGATAGCCGAGCATGCGACAGCGGCTTTCCAGGTCTTGCGGACTCATTGGCTTTCCGTTCAGCAGCTCCTCGACGAAATCCCCTTTCAACCGCCACTCCGTCGCTGAAACAGCGCGTTCTTTTACATATTCCAGCGCACACAAGGTGGCTGCGTGCTGGAGCGCTACGTCGTCAAGCTCTTTCCACGATTCCCGCGGCTTGCTCAGGCTGAGTGTGCCAAAATGCTCGCGACTTGCCCGGATCGGCACCGAATGCACATGCTCCTTGCCTTCTTCCGTGTACGGCTCCGCCTTGCAGCCGTGCTGGGTCACTTCAAACCCGAGGGCGTCGAGAAGCGTCACCGCACCGCCCGTAAGCTCAGCAAGCTCGCCTGCGATCGCTGGCAGCCCGCCTTTGGACAGGGCTGCTTCAATCATCCGGTTGTGAATGGCTTGCGAGTAGGCCAGTGTCTCAAACTGCCGATTGACGATCGGCTGCAAAATCGCTTTGGTAATCGTCGAGAAGTTGATTTCGGTCGGGATTTCGATGAGCGGCAACTGATGGCGGTCCGCCAGTTCGAGAAAGCTTTCGGGAATTTCCCGCATGTAAAATCCGGTATGAATAGCGACTCCGCTGAGCTTTTGCCTGGCTAACATCGGGATGAATGAACTGAGCCGCTCGACATTTTCCATCAGCCCAAATCCGGTTGTAATCAAAAATTCCCCTTCTTGCAGACGGCTGGCATCCTCCAGCACTTCCACGATCGTCACCCAGCGGATCGGATTGTCCAGCCCGCCAGCACCTGCGATCAGACGCGTCTGAACCATGTCGGGCAGTTGCAGAGCCTCTCTGATCGTAATTGTCATGAGGTACACCTCCGTGTTGCGAAGTTCTTTATACAAAATGTACAAAAGATTTTGTCTCTTTGCCACGTTTTTTTTGCCAGCGCGTCGGATGGATGAAACGGGCTGGTCAGCTAGGATAGAGGTAGAGAATAAGCGAGGTGGCGACGATTATGAGCAGAAGCTATGTAATTAAACCGGAACTGGGCAAGACATATCCGTTCATTTCTCATGGAAAAGGCATTTATTTATACGATAAAGACGGCAAGCGCTATATCGATGGCTGCGGTGGCGCTGTCACGGCGAGCATCGGTCACGGCGTGGAGGAAATAGCCGACGCGATGTATCAGCAGGCAAAAGAAGTATCTTTTGCGTACCGCTCGCATTTCAGCAGCGATGCCGTAGAGGAGCTGGGAGCCAAGCTGGCTGAGTGGGCGCCTGGTTCGCTGAACTGGACGTTTTTCGTCAGCAGCGGCTCGGAAGCGACCGAAACAGCGCAAAAGATCGCGATCCAATACTGGCAGGAAAAAGGCAAGCCGACGAAAAATCGGATCATTTCCCGCTGGATGAGCTATCACGGCATCACGATGGGCGCGCTGTCCATGTCGGGTCACGTATTGCGCCGCAAGCGTTTTGCTCCGCTTCTGGAGGACTATCCGACGATCACTGGCCCGTATCCGTACCGCAGACCTGAAGGAATGTCGCTTGAGACATACGCCTTGGAATGTGCGAACGAGCTGGAACGCGCCATTTTGCGAATCGGTGCGGAGCAAGTCGCGGCCTTCATCGCTGAGCCAGTCATTGGCGCATCCGGCGGTGCAGTCGTGCCGCCAGATGGCTACTTCCAGCGCATTCGGGAAATTTGCGACAAGTATGAAGTGCTGTTCATCGCCGACGAGGTGATGACGGGAGTAGGGCGCACAGGGAAAGCGTTCGGGATCGATCACTGGGGCGTCGTGCCTGACTTGATGACTTTGGGCAAAGGCATGAGCGCAGGCTATACGCCGATGGCCGCGACGATGGTGTCGGATGAGATCATCGAGACGATTACCCAAGGAAGCGGTCTGATCATGGCTGGCCACACGTACAGTGCCAATCCGCAGTCCGCTGCTGTCTCCCTGGCTGTTTTGCAATATGTAGAAAAAAATCAGTTGTTTGACAAAGCAGCCGAGCAAGGCGCTTACTTGCTGGCACGTCTGCAAGAGCTGGCGGATGAACTGCCGCTGATCGGCGAGGCGCGCGGTCTGGGATTGCTGTGCGGTCTGGAATTTGTCAAAGACAAGCAAACAAAAGAACCGTTCCCGCTCTCCCAAGGGGTGGCAAGCAAGGTAATTGCAAAAGCGTTCGAAAAAGGGCTGCTCATTTATCCGGCCATGGGTGGAATCGACGGGGTGGCAGGTGACTCCATCATTGTCTCTCCTCCACTGACGATTACAAAAGCAGAGATCGACGAACTGATCGGCCTCCTGAAAGAGGCGATTGTCAGCGTATCGCAGGAGTTGAAAGACAAGGCGCTGATCAACTAGAGTGGAGGGTCTATCGATGACGAATCGTTTTGATAAAGTAGTGACCATGCAGGAGGCGCTGTCCCATTTCCGCGACGGGATGACGCTTCTGGCAGGAGGCTTTGGAGGTGTGGGCAATCCGCCCACACTGATCCAGGGCATTTTGGATTTGGGTGTGCGCGATTTGACGCTGATCAGCAACGATACCGCGTTTCCACACATCGGGATCGGCAAGCTCGTGACGGAAAAGCGGGTCAAAAAAGTCATCGCATCCCACATCGGCTCCAATCCGAACGCAGGGGCGCAAATGACGGCCGGAGAGCTTGAGGTCGAGTTTTGCCCTCAAGGCATTCTCGCGGAGCGTGTACGGGCAGGCGGCGTCGGTTTGGGAGGCATTTTGTCCGACGTCGGCATCGGCACGATTGCAGAAAAAGGCAAGCAAAAGGTCGTGCTCGATGGCAAGGAATTTTTGCTGGAGACGCCTTTGACAGCGGAAGTGGCGATCGTCCATGCCAAAAAAGCGGATCGCTTCGGCAATCTGGTTTACGATACGAGCGCGCGCAACTTCAATCCGCTTGTGGCGATGGCAGGAGACATCACCATTGTCGAAGCGGACGAGATCGTCGAGGTTGGCGAGCTGAACCCGGAAGAAATCGTGACGCCGGGCGTGTTCGTCAATTACATCGTGCAAAGTGAAGGGGTGAACTGGCAATGGGCGTGGGAGAAGTAAAAGAGACCGAGAGCTACCGTGAGCGAATCGCACGCAGGGCGGCCCTGGAAGTCGAGGACGGAATGATTATCAACTTGGGAATCGGCATCCCTACGCTGGTGGCCGATTTCATTCCCGCGGACAAACGGGTGATGTTCCACGCCGAGAACGGCATCCTCGGAACCGGGCCAAGTCCGGCAAAAGGGGAAGAAAACGCGATGCTGTGCAATGCAGGCGGCTTTCCCGTCACCTTGGCGACAGGGGCGTCCTTTTTCGACAGCGCAACGGCATTTGCGATCATCCGCCGCGGCCTGTTGGATATGACCATCCTCGGAGTGCTGGAGGTCAGCCAAAACGGCGATATTGCCAACTGGATTGTGCCGGGCAAGCGCGTGCCGGGTATGGGCGGGGCGATGGAGCTGGCCCAGAAAGCGAAAAAAGTGATGGTCGTCACGACGCATCTCGATAAAAACGGCCGTTCCAAAATCGTCCGCGAATGCTCGCTTCCGCTCACTGCCACTCAGGCGGCAGACTGGATCATCACGGACATGGCTGTCATGGAAGTTACGCCAGATGGCTTGTATTTGCGCGAGGTCATGTATCCGTACAGTGTGGCGGATGTCATCGGGGCCACCGAAGCGGAACTGAAGATAGAGGGCGAAGTAGGCGTATTCCGCTAGACAATAAGCAAAAGACAAAAGGCAAAGGACGAACCCAAGAAACGGAGGAAGAACATGGCTAACTGGCAAGCGCTGATACGAGAGCAGTTGGAAAAGGATCGGGAAGCTTCTGTCAAGCTGCTGCAAGAGTGGGTGCAAAGCCCGAGCGTGCAAGGAGCAGAGGAAGCGATTCAGAAAAGCATCGCCGATCATTTGGCGGAGATGGGCCTGAGTGTCGACTTGTGGGTCATGGAAGGGGAAGAGCTGGTTTCGCATCCGTACTTCGTCTCCCCCCGGCAAACGTTTGAAGGCAGTCCGAACGTCGTCGGCGTCTGGAAAGGCGCGGGGAATGGCCGCTCGCTCATTTTGAACGGGCACGTCGATGTCGTTCCCGCTGGCGATTACGCCCAGTGGAGCGATGATCCGTTCAGCGGAAAAGTGGAGGACGGCAAACTGTACGGCAGGGGCGCAACCGACATGAAGGGCGGAAACCTGTCGTCGCTCTTGGCTATTTCCGTCCTGCAAAAGCTCGGTGTCAGCCTGAAGGGAGACGTCATTTTCCAAAGCGTGGTGGAGGAAGAAAGCGGCGGAGCCGGAACGCTTGCCACCATCCTGCGCGGCTACAAGGCAGATGCTGCGCTGATCCCTGAGCCGACGAACATGAAAATTTTCCCGAAACAGCAAGGCTCGATGTGGTTCCGTCTGACGGTCAAGGGACGCTCTGCTCATGGCGGCACCCGCTACGAAGGAGTCAGTGCCATCGAGAAAAGCATGCTCGTCGTGCAGGCGATTGGCCGTCTGGAAAAAGAGCGTAACGACCGTCTCGATGATCCGCTGTACGCCAAGCTGCCGATTCCGATCCCGATCAACATCGGGGTCATCGAAGGCGGAAAATGGCCGTCGTCTGTCGCGGATCTCGTCAAGCTGGAAGGCAGGATGGGAGTCGCGCCCGGCGAGCAGATGGAGGATGCCAAGGCAGAAATGGAAGCGGCTTTGCAGCGTCTGGCAGAAGTCGATCCGTGGTTTGCGGAGCAGCCAGTCGAGCTGGAATGGTACGGCGCGCGCTGGGTGCCAGGGGATGTCGCACAGGATCATCCGCTCATGGACATTTTGCAGGACAAGTTTGCGGCCGTGACGGGCGAGCGTGCCATTGTGGAAGCATCTCCGTGGGGAACAGACGGCGGCTTGTTGACGGCTTTGGCCGATACGCCTGCTATCGTCGTGGGACCTGGCGTTACACAAGTAGCGCACTATCGGGACGAGTACATCGTTTTGGATGACGTCTTCCGCTGTGCGGAAATTTTTGCTTTGACTCTGCTCGACTGGTGCGGGGTAGCCGAAGGGCCAGCGCAGTAAGGAAGCCGCAGCGTCTTTTTCTAGGGCGCTTTTAAGCTACTTGAGACGGTAATTGTGAAAAAAAGGAAAAAGTTTGAGCGCAGGACAAGGAAGCACCGTCTGCTCTGGAGAATGATTGGGAGAGGCTTTGAGAGATCCAATCGTGTCAGGGACGGAGGAGACGGCGATGAGAAGAGCGTGTTTTATCGGGGGAAAGTGGATACCTATGGCAGACCATGCCCCGTTGTATTCGCCTTGTACAGGTCAGGTGATCGCACACATTCCCCAGGCGGATGCTGTGGCAGTAGAGCGGGCGATTGCAGCGGCCGAAGAAGCTACAACCCCCATGCGCCGCATGCCAGCTTACCAGCGAGCAGCCATTCTGGAGAAAATCGCCATCCTGTTGGATGAGCGAATGGAGGAAGCTGCCCGGATCGTCGCGCTGGAAGCGGGAAAACCGATTCGGACAGCGCGCGGCGAAATCATCCGCACGGTGCAGACGTACAGGTTTGCAGCGGAAGAAGCCAAGCGGCTGCACGGGGAAACGATTCCGCTGGACGCTGCTATCGGTGGCGAAGGCCGTCTCGCTTACACGGTGCGCGAGCCTCTGGGAGTCGTGGGCGCGATCACGCCGTTTCCTTTTCCGTTCAATTCGATAGCGCACAAGGTCGGGCCTGCGCTCGCTGCTGGCAATACAGTCGTATTGAAGCCAGCTTCGCAGACCCCGATCAGTGCGCTTTTTCTCGCTGAGCTGGCAGAGCAGGCTGGACTCCCGGCAGGAGCGTTAAACGTCGTCACAGGCAGCGCAGAGGTCGTGGGCCACAAGCTGGTTACCGACCCGCGAGTTCGCGCCGTGACCTTTTCCGGAAGCCCTGAAGTGGGCGTCGAGGTGCGCAATCGGGCGGGCTTGAAAAAAGTAATCTTGGAGCTGGGCGCCAATTCTGCGGTCATCGTCGACCGCGATACGCCGCTGGACGAGGTCGTTTTGCGCTGCTTGTTCGGGGCTTTTGCTTATTCTGGTCAAGTGTGTGTGTCTGTGCAACGAATTTATGTCGTGACGGACATCTATGACGAATTTGTCCGCCGCTTTGTGGAACAGACGGTGGCGTTGCGCGGGGGAGATTCGCTAGAAGAAGAAGCAGACTTTTCCGCCATGGTCCATCCGAAGCAGACAGAGCGCGTGCTTGCCTGGATCGGGGAAGCGCTCGACCAAGGGGCGAAGCTCGCCTGCGGCGGCGAACTGATGGGGCGGATGCTTTTGCCGACCGTCCTGACGCATGTGCCGCGGGAGGCAAAGATTGCCCGCGAGGAAGTATTCGGGCCTGTCGTCATGATCAATCCGGTACAGTCGGTCCAGCAGGCGATCAGGCTGGTCAATGATTCGCGGTACGGCTTGCAGGCGGGGGTTTACACGAACAATTTGTCACTGGCGTTGGAAGCGGCGGACGAGCTTAGAGTGGGCGGGGTTATCATCAATGACATCCCGACGTTCCGGGTGGATCACATGCCGTTTGGCGGCGTGAAGGAGAGCGGGCTGGGACGGGAAGGTGTCGCGTGCGCCGTCGAGGAACTGAGCGAGTTGAAGCTCGTCGTCGTCAAGCGGTAAAGCGGTAGGTTCGCTTCTGCCGACGCTTGCAAGCGGTCTTGCAGCTGTGCTATAGTTAAACCAGCTATTGATGCGGAGGGATACCGAAGTGGTCATAACGGGGCGGTCTTGAAAACCGTTAGAGTGCAAGCTCACGCGGGTTCGAATCCTGCTCCCTCCGCCACCATGTTTTCATTACCCGAATAGGACACGAAGATCTCTTTCGTTTAAAGAGGTCTTTTTTATATCAGCAAAATGCAAGCGTGTGCTCCGACGCCGAAGCTGCCCATTCCAGCACACACCGTTTTTTTCCTCAAAATCCAGAAGAACCAATATCGAAGAGCGGCCCGTTTTAAGATATGCTGTACACAAGGACTCGAATGTTTCTTGGGGCCTGCGGCAGCTTCAATAATGCAGAGGGAGCTGCCGTCTTTTTTTGCTATTAAAAGTCAGAAAATAAACATAACACAGAAAATTGAGATATAATAAGGGGGAATACGGTGAGGGAGGGTTTGTGATGATGGAAGCCCAACGAGTAAGAAGAAATACGCTTGGCGATATTTTGCGACGAAGCAGGCTGCGCTACCCCGAGAAGATTGCCTTGCAATTTGAGGAAGAGGTACTTACATACACGAAGTTGGATCAACTTGTCAATCAGGCTGCGCACACCTTCCTCGCCAAAGGATTGCAAAAAGGGGAGCGAGTGGCGGTTCTGTCCAGAAACTCCATGGACTTTGTCATCCTCAACTTTGCGCTGGCCAAAGCGGGGCTGATTATGGTGCCGATCAACTTCATGCTGCATACAAACGATGTGGCTTTTATTTTCGGACATGCAGAGGTGAGCGCCTGCTTTGTGGCTCCGGAATTTCTCACGGTCGCCAAGGAAGCGCTCGAATCGGCAAACTTATCGCCCAAGCTTTTGTCGCTGATCTCCAGGCCAGCGGTGCAGGAAGGAGAGTGGGTGCCGTTTCGCCCGCTGATTGAGGGCGCCAGTACGGAAGAGCCGGAGCTGGAGCTGGCCGACGAGGATGTCGCCCACATTTTGTACACGAGCGGCACGGAATCGAGGCCAAAAGGAGTCATGCTGACGCACAGCAGCATTCTTTCGGAATACGTCAGCACGATTATAGAAGGAAATATGTCGCACGATGATGTAGCTGTGCACGCGCTTCCTTTGTTCCATAGCGCGCAGCTGCACTGCTTCCTCGGGCCGTATGTATATCTGGGTGGCACCGGCATTATTTTGGAGCAAGCGACGCCAGGCTTGATGCTTCAGGTCGTAGAGAGCCACCAGGCGACACAGCTTTTTTGCCCGCCGACTGTTTGGATTGCCTTGCTCCGCTCTCCCGAGTTTTCGTCGCGGAACTTGTCTTCGCTGCAAAAATGTTACTACGGCGCGGCGATCATGCCTGTAGAAGTGTTGAAGGAGCTGGGAACACGTCTGCCCAATGCGCAATTTTACAACTTCTACGGACAGACCGAGGTAGCTCCGCTGGCGACGGTATTGCAGCCGAAGGACCAGATTCGCAAAGCCGGATCGGCTGGCAAACCTGCGCTCAATGTAGAGACAAAAATTGTCGATGACGATGGCGTCGAGGTGCCCAGGGGCTGCGTTGGCGAGATTGTTCATCGAACGAGCCATGCGATGATCGGTTATTTCCGCGACGAAGAAAAGACGCAGGCAGCTTTTCTCGGCGGCTGGTTCCACAGCGGCGACTTGGGGATTATGGATGAAGAAGGCTATATTACTGTCGTCGACCGGAAAAAGGACATGATCAAATCAGGCGGGGAAAACGTAGCGAGCAGGGAAGTCGAGGAGCTGATCTACCAGCACCCGAAAGTATCGGAAGTAGCTGTAATCGGCATTCCCCATCCGTATTGGATCGAGGCTGTGGCGGCAGTCGTGGTGCCAAAGGCAGGCGAGACTGTGTCGGAAGAAGAAATGCTCGCCTTTTGCAAAGAGCGCCTCGCCTCGTTCAAGGCACCGAAGTATGTCTTTATCACGGACACGCTCCCGCGCAACCCGAGCGGGAAAATATTAAAGCGTGAACTGCGTCTGCGCTACGACACGCTGCCGACTTCGTAAGTCGTTTGGGGGCAGTAGGGGCTGGTTCGCCACTGCGGACAAAAGCCCGGCTCGATACATGGCTGGTTCGCCGCTGCGAACAAAAGCCTAGCTCGATGCAAGGGCTAGTCCGCCCCTGTGAACAAAAGCCTAGCTCGATGCAAGGGCTAGTCCCCCCTGCGAACAAAAGCCTAGCTCGATGCAAGGGCTAGTCCGCCCCTGTGGACAAAAGCCTAACTCGATGCAAGGGCTGGTTCGCCCCTGTGAACAAAAGCCTAACTCGATGCATGAGCTGGTCTGGTGCTACAAACAAAAGCCCGTCCCGATGCAAGGGCAGGGGCTGACCCACCCTCCAAACAAAAAACCCGCTCGATCACCGGATGTTTCGGCTGTCGGGCGGGTTTTTTTGCCTGTATCCTATTTCACATGAGACACAGTCGGCTGGTCAGGGTGGATTGCTTCAAAGCGGTAGCCTTTTGCTTTCAAAAAGGCGATTACTTCAGGCAGCGCCTGGGCCGTAGGTGTTTTCGTGCTTGCATCGTGCATGAGCACGACAATTTCTTTTTGGGCTTTTACTTGCGCCTTGACGTTGGCGAGAGCTTGCTGGGCTGTATATTTATTGCTGCGGGCGTCGCCGTTGGTCACATTCCAGTCGATGAACGTATAGCCTCTTTTGTTCGCTTCGGCTTTAATGGCGTTCATGACAGGCGCTTGCTTGCTGTATCGTTTCGTATCCTGGTATTTGAGGCTGACGGTGTTGGTGCTGCCGCCCGGATAGCGGAACAGGACGGGCTTGACTCCCGTTGCTTTTTCGATCAGCTGGTTGCCTTTTTCCAGATCGGCAAAAAAGGCTTCCATGCTTTTGTACACAATCTTGTAGTCATGCGAGTACGTATGACCACCGATAGCATGGCCTTCTGCCACAATTCGTTTCAGAATCGCTTCGTGGCCGGGCACATTTCTTCCGACGATGAAGAAAGTAGCTTTGACCTGATTTTTTTTCAGCGTATCCAAAATTTGCGGTGTTACCGGAGAAGGGCCATCGTCAAAAGTCAAATACGCGATCTTGTCGCCAGGCTTTGGTGCAGGGACTGCTGGCGGCTTCTGCGCTGGTGCAGGCGGCTTGGGAGCCGGAGTGTTCGTACCAGGCGGCTTGGCAGGCTCTGGCGTGCTTGGAGCCGGAGTGTTCGTACCAGGCGGCTTGGCAGGCTCTGGAATGCTTGGAGCTGGTGGCGTAACGGTTCCAGGCTTGCCAGCAGGCGGTGCAGGGACCGGAGCAGCGTACGGACTATGAATCGCTCCAGACGGCATGAACGGCGTCTCCCCATAGATTAAAAAGCTTTTGCGCAGCTCGACGAATTTGCCGAGCGCTTCTGCATAGGAAGCGACGATTTCTTGCGGGCTTTTGCCTTGGGCAAGCAATTGGGCGATTTTGCTGGTGCCCATGACTTGATCGAACATCGTGATTTCTTTCTCGGTGCTCTGTGGAACCGCAAACGGCTGAAGCTGTCGCGCGTAGGCAAGCGCGTACAGACCTGTGCGAACCGGATTGAAAACGCGCGAATCGTGGATGTGCAGGCGCACGCCGCCAGCGTTTTCCTTCTTCTCAGGGAGAAAAAGCACGCCAGGCAGCAAGCTGCCGTTCAACAAGTCGGCGAACTGGACGGAATCGATGCCTTCCGCGCCGATCCAGGCGAAGTTGTCCGCTTGCTTGACCGGTGTTCCTTCGCCGAGTCCGGTAGCCATGTACCCGTAGACAGATGTCAGGTCAGGAAGGTGCGGGGAGCTTGGCACCCATTTCAGCCCCGTATCGGGGTAGGTCATGCCGCGCGTGTAGCCTTCCATCGGAACGACATACAAATCAGCGCCGATCGAGCGGTTGAAGAACAGGGCAAGCTCGCCGATGGTCATCCCGTGAGCGAGAGGCAGCTCGTCGATGCCGATGAACGATTGATAAGGTTTTTCCAGGACTGGTCCCTCCACGATTGTGCCGCCAAGCGGATTCGGGCGATCGAGCACGACGATTCGTTTGCCTTGTTCCTTCGCCGCAGCCATGGCGTAGTGGAGTGTCGATATGTACGTATACGTTCGGGAGCCTGTATCTTGCAAGTCGACGAGCAAAGTGTCAAAATGCCCCATCATCTCCGGCGTCGGCTGGCGAGTCGAGCCGTACAAGCTGTAGACAGGAATCCCGTAAACCGGATGGGTGTAGCTCTTCGCCTGAGTGCCGACCTGCTCTTTGCCGTCCAGGCCATACTCCGGGGCGAAAAGAGCCGTGAGTTTGACAGAGCGGTCGCGCCGCAACAGGTCGATCGTGCTCGCTCCCTGACTGTTGATTCCGGTTTGATTCGTGATCAGCCCGACGTTTTTCCCCTCAATCAGCTGATGAAAGCGGTCAAACAGCAAATCGCTTCCCAGCTGGACCGCAGTCGTATTGGCAGAACTGCCGCCGGGAGGGATCATGGTCAAGATCAATGCGAGGATAAGAAAAGGAATAAACTTTTTCATCATCATTGCCTCTTTCGAAAAAATACTGTCGTTTCTTGCTTCATTGTAACGCGTTTTGGGAGGAATATGGTTGTATTTTTGTAACAATTTGAAATTAGGTCAAAAGATAGAGGAATATCGTCGTTTTTTACCGTTTCCAGCGCTATCCTGCTTGTCCATTCAGTCCCTTCCTTCTACAATTAACAGTACGATCTTGGTGGGCTGATTCGAGGAATGCCTTGAAACGGTTGCTATCCTATAGTAGATTAAGAATCGTGTGAATCTTATTGGAAACGGAGTGGACATTTTGCTGAAAAAAATTACGTCATTCATGTTGGCTGTTGCCCTGGTGCCTATGGCGGCCTTTTCTGCTGCGGCAGCGCCTGCGCAAGCTGCCATCAAAGTCGAGTACAATAAAAAAGAGATTGTATTCCCGGATCAAAAGCCTGTGATCCGTGATAGCCGTACACTTGTACCGATTCGTCCCATTGCAGAGTCCCTCGGATTCAAAGTCGATTGGAATGAAAAAACAAGAACCGTGACCATCGATAAAGGCAACGATAACATTCGCCTCGTCGTAACGCAAAAAATTGCGAAGAAAAATGGACAAACCATCAATCTCGATGTGCCTGCGCAAATTGTCAACCAGCGCACGGTCGTGCCTGTTCGCTTTATCGCTGAAGCGCTGAGCTACAAAGTGGACTGGGACCCGGCTTCCCAAACAGTGCTCATTGCCGATCAGCAAACGACACAGCCAGGCCAGCCGCAAACTCCGCAACCGACAAAACCGACGACTGGCGAAGAGAAAAAGCCTGATCAGGTTGTCTTGATCAACGATGAAAGTGTTGTCGGAAAGACAAGCTCCCTTTTCCAGATCGGTCTGTACCAAGTAACCGGAAAAGTGGACCCGAAATCTGAGGTTATTGTAGTCATCGGCGATGAGTCGTATGAAGCGGAAGTAAAAGCAGATGGCACGTTCGAATTTATTGGCGACGCTGAAGACGGCATCCGTCAATTTACGGTCAAAGCCGAGAAGGAAGGCAAGAAAGATACTTATGAAGGGGAATTTGTCTCCGTTGATTAAGGGAGCCACTTCCTGAGTAAGAACACCTCCTGCACACCACACTATGTGCAAGGAGGTGTTTTTTGTTGAAGCGATTTTGTGTAAGCATCTGTGCGTCTCTTCTGATCGCGGGCTTGGTGACAGGATGTTCGCCAAACAAAGAACAAGGCACCGAAGATCGGGGCGGGAATCAGGCAAAATTCGAATCGTATGGCATCAACTATCGCAATGACAACGCAGGGATGGACAAAGGTCCGGCAGCGATGATCAGCCAAAAAATGGTCCATAACCGGGAGCCTCATCTCGTCTCGTATCTGGAGCGGCATGCGGAAAAAATACCGGGAGTCGTCGATATTAAAGTGCTGGCTTACAAAGACAACCTGCTCGTCGGTGTGTTGCCAGTAGATACGCCAAAGCCAGACGAGGTCAACCCGCGTCCGACCATCCCTTATACGCCAGGCAAGATCGTCCGCAACGACAACGGACATACCGATGCGCTGCAAAAGCGGGTAGTGGACCGGATGAGGGGCAGGCTACAGACTGAATCCCGGTTCAATCTGATGTACGTGTCCACCAACCGGGCGATTTACGATCGCATTGCCGATTTGCATGAACGAATCTTGCGCGGCGAGGAAATCAACAATGAAGAATTTCAACTGCTGCTCAATGATATCGGTTATAGCGTCAAAGGTTACAATCTCGTTGACTGACAGAAGACCACCTGGCCGCCCGGGTGGGCTTTTTGTCGATCGGCGCGCGATGGCAGGAGTTTTGCAAGAAATGGGGAAATAGTCTGGAAGAGTAGGAGAACGGCAAGGAGTGCAACGCATGAGTCAATTCCAGGTACCCATTTCCAAAATTACTCTCCCCGGGCAAAAGCCATACGTGCTCAGACGCCCAGCCCTGGCGAGGAAGCTGCGGCTTCTTGCGCATGCGCAGCTCTGTCTGATTCACGCGGGAGCAGGCTACGGCAAAACAACATCGTTCGCCACGTTTTTGCACGATGAGTCCCGCAACGCTTCCTGGTATTTCATCGCAGAAGAGGATACGGCGTTAGCTGACTTTTTGTGGTGTCTGGTGGAAAGTGTCCGGCGGGTCGCACCTGATTTTGGACAGACGCTTCGCGAGTTGCTGGAAAAGGAAAAGGAAGCGAAGTCCGCTGCTGCTTTCGCGAAAGCAGCGCAGGGGGAAAACGGGAAGCGCTTCGCTGATTGGTTTGCCAGGGAATGCGCACGGCTGCCGGATCAGTTTGTGATTGTGCTCGATCGTTACGAGCGAGTGGCTGGCGACAGCGAAATCGACCGTTTCGTGTCTGAGCTGGTTCAGCATGTGCCGCACAAGGTCAAGCTGGCGATTTTGACACGCATTCGCCCTGTGTGGAAAAATTTAGAATTACTCACAGCGCGAGGCGAGTGTCTGGAGCTTACGACCGATGATTTGGCGTTTACGATCGAAGAAAGCGAAGCCTTTTATTCGGATCAGTATGATATCGCACTGACTGAGGACGAATGGCAGCAAGTTGCGGAAGTGACGCGCGGCTGGGTCATGGCGCTTCGGTCCATCGGTGAAAAAATTGCCAGAGGCTTCAAGCTGTCGGATAGCTTGCATGAGCTGTCCCGCCTGCTGCACCTGCTGGAAGCGGATGTCTGGGTCGGGCTGAAAGAAGACATGCAGCATTTCCTGATGGAGGCAGCAGCGCTTGAAACGTTCACCGAGGAAGATGGCAGGCAAGTTTTAGGGGCAAAAGCAGGGGAGATGCTGCAAGAGGCAAAGCGAAGCAATCTCTTTTTGCATGTCGACGAACGGGAACGCTATTTTTTTCATCCGTTATTTCAGCGGCTGTTATCCGGTAAACTCGCTTCGCATCAGGACATTTACACGCGGGTGAATCAGGCGGCAGCCCTCTGGTTTCGGCGAAAAGGCGAGGAAGAACAGGCTTTTGAGCGTTTGCGGCTGCTGGAGCGCTGGGACTTGCTCGGCTCCTGGGTTCGCCAGGCTGCTGAGCGGTTTTTGAGCGCGGGTGTGCTGGACGGTTTGTACAAATGGCTGGCTTTATTGCCCGACTCGGTGAAAGCAGAGGAGCATTGGCTCTGGTTTTATCAGGGGGAAGTGGAGCGGTATCGCTGTCTGTACGCCAAGGCGTTTGCCTCGTATGAGCAGTTTCTAGTGTTTTGCGAGCAAAAGCAGGACAGGATCGGGTTATGCCGCGGGCTGGAAGGCAAAGCGAGAGTACACCTGGACAGCGTTCAGGGGGTGCAGGCAGAGGCGCTGCTGATGCGCGCGATCGAACAGTTGCCTGTGCAGGAGCAGGAAAGCGAACTGGCGCCGAGGCTGTACAGGCTGTTGGCAGAAATTTATACGAACAGAGGCGATTCCAGGCAAGCGGCGGCCTGGTATGAAAAGAGCCAGGAGCTGGAGCAGCAGACAGAAGTTGAGCTGGAATCGCGGCTGTTGTTCCGTACGGGGCGGCTGCAATCGTCCATCCAGCTGCTGGAAACGAAGTGGCAGCTTGAGCAGACCAGACACCCGACCTTGACGCGCTCGTACCGGGAGACGTCCTTATTGCTTTCTTTTGTCTACGCTTTGGACGGAGAGTGGGAGCGGGGCTTCGAGGCCGCAGAGACGGCGATCCAGCTCGGACGGGCGGCGCATTCTCCGTTCGTCGAGGCCAACGGCTACGTGAGAAAAGCGCATGCCGCTCTAATCAGTCAAGGACTGCCTGCGGACGAGATTCGCAAGCTGTACGAAAAAGGTTTGCATATGATGGAAGAGTTGCAGTCGACGCGCGGCAAATCGGAGACGCTGCTCGGTCTGACGCTGTATCACGCCAGTCAAAAGGCGCTTGATCAGGCGCTTTTGTACGGCAAGCGCGGGATTGCGGAGACAGAAGCGATGCGTGACGACTGGCTGGGCAGCCTGGTGCGAATGGCGATTGGAATAGCCTACGCCAAATACGGCAAAGATGCAGAAGCATTGGAAACGTTTCGCGATTGTTCCGAGCGGTTGAGTCATTGCGGCGACAGCTATCATGTGGCGATCTGCCAGTTATGGCTCAGCTTTTTGGCATACCGGAGCAAGCGCTGGGAGTTGTTTGTCCCGGCTGTGACGCAGGCGTTGTCGTTGATGCAGACGGGAGAATACGCCTTTTTGCTGCAACGCCCTACCTTGCTCACGCCGTATGATGTGCAGCAGCTGATGCCGATATTGCTGGAAGCGGAGCGGCGCAAAGTATCGCCGGATTACATCTCACAGCTTTTGAACGACCTCGGGCTGCAAAACGTGACGTTTCACCCCGGGTATACGCTGCGCATTCAGACTTTGGGGGCGTTTCGCGTCTGGCTGGGAGAGCGGGAGCTGAGCGAAAAGGCGTGGCAGCGCGGGACGGCCAAGCTGTTGTTTCAGCTTTTGCTGACGAAACGTCACCACTTGTTGGCTCGCGAGGAAATCATGCATCGGCTGTGGCCTGACAGTATCGAGGAAGCGGCGATTCGCGACTTCAAAGTGGCGCTGAATGCGCTGAACAAAGCGTTGGAGCCGGACCGCGCCGCGCGATCGGACACGTTTTTTATCCAGCGTCACGGCAGCTCTTACGGCTTCAACCTCGCTTCCGGCTACCTTTTGGATGCAGAGGAATTTGAAAAGCTGGTCGCGCTCGGGCTGTCCGAGCAGGACGTGCGTCAAGCCACTCTTTTGCTCGAAAAAGGCTTGGGTTACTACCTCGGTGAGTATTTGCCGGAGTGCCGCTACGAGGAATGGTGCGTCGAGGAGCGGGAGCGAGTTCAGGCACTGTTTTTGCGCGGGGCGGAGCGGCTGGCAAAAATCAGGCTGGAACAAGGCCAGCAGGAGCAGGCGATTCGCTGGTGTGAAGCGATCTTGCGCGTGGACGATTGCTGGGAAGAAGCGTATCGGCTGCTGATGACAGCCTATTATGAACAAAACAACCGGACTCAGGCGATCCGCTGGTACAAAAAATGTGTCGCGAAGCTTCAGGAACAGCTCGGCGTTGCTCCGATGCAGACGACGCAGGAGACGTATTGGCGCATCAGGGAAAAGTGAAAGGCCGCATGCGTGCGGTCTTTTTTGCGTTTGGGCAGGAAACATCTTGCCTGCGCGCCGGGCAAAAGTTTGGCAACGGAATGGAAAAGTGGCCTATTGACAAAACTAGGAGCGTTTCGTAAACTAATTTTTGTACTGACCAGTCAGTTCAAATACGATAAGGAGGACGGGAGTGATGGCACCTTCGAAAAAGGATCAAATCGCTCAGGGAGCGTTGACAGCATTCGCCCAATTGGGTTACAGCGAAACGACGATGGACGCGATTGCAGAAATGGCGCAGGTGGCGAAAGGAACGCTTTACTACCATTTCTCGACCAAAGAGGAGCTTTTCTTGTACGTGATTGAAAAAGGCGTGAAGATGCTGATTTACCATGTCGATAGTGTGATGCAAAATGAACAGCTGACTTTGGAAGATCGCATGCTGAATGTGTTGGATGAGCATCTTCGCTTCTTTTCCGAAAACCGCGAGCTGTGCTTCCTGCTGCTCAGTGTCTTTACGGGAGATGAGCAGCGCGATTTGACCGTCGCCAAGCTGCTGACGGGATATTTTACGATGATGGAATCTTACATGACCCGATTGCAGGAGCAAGGGTATATACGAGCGGATGTGGAAATCGGGACGCTCGCCTCGGCGTTGTTCGGCATGGTCGGTTTTACCGCCATTCGCAAACAATACCGCAAAGAACCGCTGGACACGCCGGAAAACAAACATACGCTACGCTGCTTCCTGGCGGGCATGTTGCAGACGAAACAATAACAAACAACAAGCACATAAAGAGACAGAGGAGAAATCGAAAATGAAGAAACGTGCATGGATCGGGGTAGCCGGATTTGTAGCCGGAATTGCAGTATTGGGAACGGTTTTGCTCGGGTCTGGCGGCAGCAGCCTGGCAGGGCAAAAGGCGACACAAGTAACAGGCGTCGTGGAGGGAACGGAAGTCGATCTTTCCTTTAAAATGGGCGGATCGATCGAGCAGATCGCTTTTAAAGAAGGCGATGAAGTAAAGGCAGGCCAACTGGTCGCTACCTTGAACAGCGAAGAGTTGCTGGCGAAAAAGGAACAGGCGGAAGCAGCCTATCGCCTGGCGCAAGTGAAGCTCGATCAAGCGAAAAAAGGTGTTTCCTTGACGGACAGCTCCAGTGACGCTCAGGTCGATCAGGCGCAAGCAGTCGTCAGCTCGGCACAGGCTCAACTGGCGGCAAACAAAAACGGAGCGCGCGCCGAGGAAATTTCCCAGCTGAAAGCCAAGTTGCAGGCAGCCCAAACCTCCAATCAGATCGCCGCTTCCAACCTGGAGCGGATGAACAAACTGCTGAAAGAGGGAGCCGTTCCCCAGGTAAAAGTCGAGGAAGCGCAAATGCAGGCAGAAAAAGCAAGCGCGGAACTGAAGGCAGCCGACGAGCAGTTGAAAATGGCTACCACAGGGGCACGCCGCGAGCAAGTAGACGCAGCGCAAGCTCAGCTTGATCAGGCGAAAGCAGCTTACAAGCAAGCCGTAGCCGCACGCGGTCAAGTAGGATTGAAAGAGCTGGACGTGAAATCGGCTGAAGCGGGTGTACTGCAAGCCAAAGGAGCTTTGGCTGAGATTGAAGCGTATTTGAACAACACGAAGCTGGTTGCGCCGATGGACGGAGTCGTCAAATCTGTTGCGGTGCAAAAAGGCGAGCTGGTTGCACAAGGCTTTACCGTTTTGACCATTCAGGCAAAATCCGATAACTACGTGAAGCTTTACGTGAACGAATACACGCTGGGGCAAATCAAGACAGGCGATACGGCCAAACTGTACGTGCCAGCCTTGAAACGGGAAGTGGAAGCGAAAATCGCCACGATTGCACCAGCAGCTGATTTTGCGGTGAAAAAGGCGACACAGGAGTTGGGCGATCGCGACATTCGTTCCTTCCAGGTGAAGCTGTTCCTGGCTGATCCAGAGCTGCGGCCAGGTTTGACGGTCGAGTGGAAGATCGAAGGAGCTGTTCATAGTGAGTGATTTCTCCCGGCTCTTTTTAAGCGAATGGAAAAACATGTTTGCGAACAAAACGATCCGCAACGTCATTTTTCTCGTACCGATCATTTACTTGACCCTGTTTGGCTTTTTGTACAGTGAAAAGAAAGTGATGCACATTCCGACCGTCATGGTGGACGCGGATCAGTCAGAGCTGAGCCGCGAGCTGTATCGGGCGTTCGAGGTCGATCAGACGTTTCAGGTTACATCTATCGTAGGTACCGAAGAGGAAGCGATGCGGTTGATTGACAAGGGCGAGGCCAATATTGCCCTGATCATTCCCGCCGAGCTGGAGAAGAACGTCAAGGCTGGACGGTCAGCCGAAGTATTGACGGTCATTGACGGCAGCAACATGATGATTTCCAACACCGCTGTCCGCGCAGCGAGCACGGTCGTCAAGTCGGTGTCCGCAGGCGCCACGCTGAAAAAAATGGAGGCAAAAGGCAGTTGGGGCGAAGAAGGGGTAAATCTTTTCACCGGAATCGACTATCGCTATCGCGTGCTGTACAATCCGACTTTCAGCTACATGTCCTTCATGGTTTTCGGTTTGACAGGAACGGTATTTCAACAGGTGTTGTTCCTCGGCATCGCCCTGTCAGTAGCGCAACAGAAGGAAGAAGGAACGTGGCAGGACACGCTGAGATCCCACAGCTTCTGGGCGATCACGGCAAGCAAGCTGCTGCCTTATTTCCTCGCAGGAACCTTGAACGTATTTTTGGGCTTCGTACTGCTGCTCAAAGGGTTCGAAATCCCGTACTACGGCAGCACCCTTGACTTGATGCTGATCGCAACCGCCTTTAACCTGGCCGTGCTCGCCATCGGGTACGCGATTTCTTTCTTCTCCAAAGACCAGCTGCAAGCGACACAAGTTGCGATGATGATTGCCGTTCCTTCGTTCATGCTGTCCGGCTTTACATGGCCGCTGGCATCAATGCCGACTGCGGTCGCTGCGATTGGTAAATCTTTGCCGCTCACCTACTTTTTGAACGGCGTCAGAGAAATCTTGAGCAAAGGTCACGGGCTGTCCTACGTCACGCACGACCTGGTTGTTTTGGGCTTCATGATCTTGCTCGGTCTGTTCTCGGCCTATTGCATATACTTGTTACAGACAAGGAAAAAAAAGGAAACCATTGCCGAAACGACAACGGTTTAGCGAGATTTGCAGAAAAGAAACCCTTGTGTTGTAAAGAATCTTTCCTATATACTTACTTAAAAAAGGCAGATTCTTCAACGCAAGGGGGACATTATGTCAGCGACTCATCTGAAGCAATTGTGCGAAGAGACGTACACCAAGTTGAAAAAGGTAAGCATGGAACTGGAGCGTTATCTCAATCAGGTTACCTTGTCTAGTCTTGTATCTGCATCGGGGGACCCGGAAGAGTTTGAATCTTACTACAGAACCTATCTGTCCGATTTGCGCCACTTGCTCGTCTACTGTGAAAATGCGTACGACAGGCTGGGAGTATCTTTGCGCCGGGCAAGGTTCAACGAAGACTTTGCCGAAGAAGTGCTGTATCAGGTGTATCACACCTGCATCAATTACTTCTATTATCCAAAAGGCGAAGTGTACGAGGAAGACGGACGCTATGCTTACACAGGTCAGGACTGTATTATCTTCCGCAAGCAGGTCACACCGGAGTTGGAGCAACTGACCTTGTCCTTGTCGAGAGTTTTTGAGCAAATGCGCGATGAACTGCAATATTACGAAAATGACTATATAGCGAAAAAACGATTGGAAAGAGAAAAAGCACAGGCGTAAACCTGTGCTTTTTTGTGCTTTCCCTGCTTTCAAACGCCGACTGGCTGGTGAATCGCCGTGACGATACTCTCGACTTCCGCAAGCATGCCTTGGCGGGCAGCGTCGTCCACGTATGGGACAGCAGCGAAATTGCGGTAAGTGACATCGTAGCCGATCATCGACAAGCTGCCATCGACGATTTGCTTTTTCACTACATCGTCGAAGCCTGTCTTTTTCATTTCCGGCTCGGATTCCCTCGTCGTCGTAATGACGATAGCCTGCTTGTTTTTCAACAGGCCGACAGGGCCGTGGGCCTCGTAACGAAAAGCAAAGCCGTTGGTGAACACCCGGTCGATATAGCCTTTAAGAATGGCGGGAGCCGACCACCACCAGACAGGGTAAATCATCACGAGCAGGTCAGCTTCCGAAATCAGCTCCTGTTCAGTCATGACATCAGCAGAGGCAGTGCCGTTCGACACTTTTTGCATGTCAGCCGCCTGAAAAACAGGTTGAAACTTCATTTGATACAAATCGCGCACGTCATAGGCGATGTTTTGCTTCTGCAACGTCTGGGTGACGCGGTCGAGTATGGCATGGCAAAAGCTCTCTTTTCCTTCCTGGGCAAACACGATGCATGCTTTCATACTCCATCCCTCCGTATATATCGGTTAGACTGTCTATTCGAACCCGAAGCGCAGGCGCATGAAAAACTTGTTCAGCAGTCCGCCTACCGTCGTCTGCTTCGTTTCGGCGTGGGCCGGTTTTGCTGGTTTGGCTTGCCGCAGCGTCTGATTGACGTTGATCATCCCGTATCCGTAAAGCTGGTCGTGACCAGGAGCGCCGAGGTCTGTTGCGGACTGGCGAATCAGCTCCATCACATCACGGTTTTTCATATCCGGATGGACAGAACGCACCAGTGAGGCAAGAGCAGCGACATGCGGGCAAGCCATCGAAGTGCCGGAGAGCGAAGCGTAGTCGCTGTAAATGTACGTGCTGGGAATATCGACGCCAGGAGCGGCTACATCCACGTAATCGCCAAAGTTGGAGAAATCGGCGCGCTCTTTGCGGTGATCGACAGCGGCTACGGCGAGCACTTCGTCATAAGCAGCCGGGTAGCTCGGCTGGTTGGTCGCGTCATTGCCGGAAGCAGCTACGAGGATGACATTTTTCTCGAAGGCGTAGCGGCACGCTTCTTTCAAAGCAGCAGAAGAGGTATAGTTGCCGACGCTGAGGTTGATGACATCGGCACCGTGGTCGGTAGCCCAGTAAATGCCCTGGGCGATATCCACGGCTGACCCTGAGCCGTCTGCACCGATTGCTTTAATCGGCATCAGCTTGCTGTTCCACGACATGCCGGCAATTCCGTCGGCGTTGTTCGTCTTGGCTGCGATGACGCCTGAGACGTGTGTTCCGTGACCGTTGTCGTCTTCCGGCTTGTTGTTGTCGGTGAGCACGTTGTAGCCTTCGACCAGCTTCCCGGCGAACTCGGGATGTTTGAGATCGACGCCTGTATCGACGACGGCCACGATGACATCGCTGCTGCCTTCGCTCACATCCCAGCTTTGCTCCATGCCGATTAAAGGCAAATTCCACTGGTATTCGGTGTAGTACGTATCATTCGGTTTGCGATTGGGGAGCAGCAAATAGTTCGGTTCGGCAAACACGGAATCAGGGTGCTCGGCGAGCTTTTTCATCAGTTGTTTGGTCGTCAGGCTTTTGGATTTGATGATCAGAAATTGCTCAAAATCGCGCTTGATTTTGGCATCCAGTGACGCAACCAGCTCGTCGATTTTTTTCTGCTCCGGACGCGGTGAGAAACGGACGACGACTTCATGCTCGACGTAGTGGCTGCGGTCACGCGGGTTGTGATGCAGCGTTTTGATGTGGCTTTTCTTTTCCAGATCTCTGCGAATATCCTTGACCTGCTCGATATAGTTGATTCGCGGTATGCTCGCCTCGACGGAAGTGACGCGGGGATGAGGTTCGCGCATTTCCTGCTCTGCATTTTGATGATGGCGGTAGGGGATGACGACCAGACCAACCAGGGCTAGGGCGGCGATAATTGGGGGCAAGACGCGCAAAAAAACTCACTCCCTCCAGTGCTGATGACTATAGCGTGCACACGGAGAGAGTGATTATGAAGGAAATAGCTTACATTCGGTTGTCAAAAGGGCGAACGGGCACCGGACGAAGCGAGCGGCGCGGAAGCTTCCAGCCTTGATAGACGGAAACCATTCGGCAAGCAATAATGACGCTGAACAGCGTGTACATCTCGCCGACTGTCGATGCCCACTTCATGCCGACCGCCACTCCGGCAGCCATGGCCCAGACTGCGTAGATTTCTTCCTGGAAAACCAAAGGCTTGCGGCCTGCGAGAACATCGCGGATAATTCCTCCGCCAATTCCAGTCAGTACCGCTGCCACAATCGTGGCGCTAAGCGGATAATTCATTTGTGTCGCATAAAGCGCACCTTGAATGGCAAACGCAGAAAGCCCGACCGCGTCGAAAAACATTCCCCAGCGATTCCACAAGCCAAGGTACTTATGCGGCAGAACAAAGACGATAAGCATGGATATGAGTGCGATCGTAAACAGTGTGCCTTGATTCCAAAAAGCAGTGAGCGGGATTCCGAGCAAAATATTCCGCATGATCCCGCCGCCGAATGCGGTTGCCATTCCGAGAACGATTACCCCCAAGATGTCGTACTCTTCCTCCATGGCAATAATAGCGCCGCTGATCACGAACGCTACAGTGCCAACGATGTTAAACCATTCCCAAGACATGTATTCTTCAACGTCCTTCCTAATTGATCAATCCAAGTTGCAACAAGCCGTGCCGGATGCCGTCTTCGTTTACGTGGCGGGTCACCATATTGGCAAAAGGCTTCAGTTCTTCATGCGCATTTCCCATAGCGACACCCATTCCGACGTAAGACAGCATTTCCCTGTCGTTAAGCCCGTCTCCGAATGCGACAGCATCAGCAGGCGTCAGTCCTTCATGCTTCAGGATCGCTTCAATGCCACGCGCTTTCGAACCGCCTTTTGGCAGAATGTCGAGGACGCGATTGTGCCAGCGCACATACGACACTTGCGCAAATTTTTCGGTATAAACCGCTTCTTCTTCGGCCGTGCAGTATAGAAACGCCTGGTAGATCGGAGCGACTTCCCAGTAGCGGTCATGGTGCGCCGGGGCCGGCAAGCGCAGGAAATCAAACGAGTCAATCACGTGCGGATGATCGGCTGCATTCGCATAGCATTGTTCATGGCTCAAAAACACCATAGGGTGCTCGTGCCCATGTGCCAACTGTTCCAGCTCGGCCAAGGTCGAAGTGGCAAAAGGGGTATGGTGAATCACCTTTTGCTCGCTCACCACGTAAGAGCCGTTAAACCCGATGAATGTATCGATGCCAAGCTGTTTGGCGATCGGCATCAGGTGATAGGGGGAGCGGCCAGTGGCAATCGCCACCCGAATCCCGTTTTGCCTCAGTCTGTTTACGGCGTCCACCGTTGATTGCGGGATGGCGTGTTCCGTGTTCAGCAAAGTACCGTCGATGTCAAAAAAGACAATTTTGTACGCCATTTGTTCTCTCCACTCTTTCTCTTTATAATAGCGCCGCGAAAAACGAGCAACATGCACGAAAAACAAGCGGCCATACAGGCGCCGCCCAAGCGTTTGAAACGTTTGAAGACAACAGAAAAAGGAATGTCGGAAAAGACATTCCTTTTCACTTCGCTATTAGAATACAGCCACTTCCGTCTCGCTGTCAAATAGATGACATTTGGAAAGGTCCATGGCGAGCTTGACCGTCATTTTTGGCTTCAGCTCTTCACGGGAATCTACGCGGGCCACCATTTGCGTATTCCCGATATTATGGAAGTAAACATACAGCTCGGAGCCCATGTTTTCCACTACTTCGACCTGCGCTTCCAGCGTGCTCTCAAACGGATTGGCTTCCATGAACGCAGCATCGCTGTAGATGTCTTCCGGACGAATGCCAAAGATGGCCGGTTTGTTTACATAGCCTTTGTCGCGCAAAATTTTCGCCTTGTCGTCCGGGAAGCGGACGTGGATGTTTTCCGCGTCGAAGTACAGGGCGCCGTCTTTTTCGGAAAGCTGTCCTTTGACGAAGTTCATCGCAGGGGAGCCGATGAAGCTTGCGACGAACAGATTGACCGGATGGTTGTAAATCTCGTTCGGCGTCGCTACTTGCTGGATCAAGCCGTCTTTCATGACGACGATCCGGTCGCCCATCGTCATCGCTTCTGTCTGGTCATGGGTGACGTAAATGATCGTCGTATTCAGGCGTTGGTGCAGCTTCAAGATTTCCGTGCGCATCTGGACGCGCAGCTTGGCGTCGAGGTTGGACAACGGTTCGTCCATCAAAAAGACTTGCGGCTCGCGAACGATGGCGCGACCGAGCGCGACACGCTGCCGTTGACCGCCGGAAAGCGCTTTCGGCTTGCGGTCGAGCAAATGCGAAATATCGAGAATCCGGGCCGCTTCCTGAATGCGCGCATCGATATCGCTCTTGGAAAATTTGCGGAGTTTCAAGCCAAACGCCATGTTTTCGTATACGTTCATGTGCGGATAGAGGGCGTAGCTCTGGAAAACCATCGCGATATCCCGATCTTTCGGAGCGACGTCGTTGACGCGACGATCGCCTATGTACAAGTCACCGTCGGAAATTTCCTCCAGCCCGGCAATCATCCGCAACGTTGTCGACTTTCCGCAGCCGGATGGCCCGACGAGAACGAGAAACTCGCGATCTTGAATCTCGAGATGAAAATCGTCTACCGCTGTTACGTTTCCGGCGTACCGTTTGTATATGTGGTTCAGTGTCACTTTTGCCATGGAAAAGGCACCTCCTATAGTTTTGAAAAAGCGAGCGTGGATAACCTTTTTGCAAGAGTAACAATTTTTAGACAGTTGGACTATGGGCGAAATGTACAAAATGTTTTGTTAATGCTGCCGAAAGAGCAAATACAGCTGGAAAAGCACGGCATCGGGAAACTGCCGCGGATCAAGCCCCGTCTGTTCCGTCAGCTTGTCGAGCCTGTACAACAGCGTGTTGCGATGCAAAAAGAGCTGACGTGCCGTTTCGCTGACGTTCAACTGGCGGGCAAACAGCGTTTCCAACGTTTCCAGCTGCTCCGTACTGATCTGCGGAACGGACATGAGACTTGCCAGCTCATTGGCAATGGACTTCGCGGTTTCTTTCGGCAGCGAGGTAGCCCAGCGCTCCAGCGGATACATCCAGTCGCCAGCGACCATGACGTGCGGGCGATAATGCTGGAGAGTGCGAGACAGCAGCAACTGCCCGTAAACCGTTTTTTCCAGAGCGGAAGGGCGATGCACAGGGGCGCTGACAACAATGCGGACAGGCTCCATCCACTCCGTAGAAATCAGATCGTGCAGCCCGGATGCCCATTCCAGCAAATCGGCTTGCTCCTCGGAGCCTTCCAGGATAGAAACAGGCAGCAACAGGACAGAATAAGCATGACTTAATGGAAAGAAAGCGAGACTGGACGAACCTGGCGTGTAAGCCGTCGTCTCCCGGAAAAAGGGGTGCAGACAGCTTTGCAGCGATTCCCAGGTGCCCGTGCCTTCTGTGCGGCTGCGCTCGAGCAAAAAGGAGAGCCGCGCTTCTTTCCACGGCCAAACAAGGTCAAGACGCTCAGGCGGAGCCAGTCGGCTTCCGGTCACAAACGATTGCAACCACGCGGCAATCTGCTCGTGAAGAGTCAGAGGCGCGTTTTCTTTCGTGCGGGAAAAAAACAGACTCAACAAAGAACGGGACGTAGCGGGCCACTGTGTCGATTCAATCAGAACGAGATAGGCCATCTCGTGTTCTGACCCAAGCGAAACAAGCTCCCAGCCTTTTTGCTCCCACTCTTGTTGAGTCTGGCTGATTTCGGCTTCCAAAACTTTGACACAAATGATCGGCAAATTCGTCACTTGCTTGATTTGCTCGATTTCTCTCATCCATTTCTCCACAAGACGACCTCCGTCACAAACAACTGGCGTACGTCTATTATACCGTACTCTAGGCGAGTGTGGCGGCGGTTTCCTGCAAGCTTGCGGTTTGCACAGGCGTGCCCACAAACGGTTCCTGGGGGACGCCACCCATCGTATGCAGCGTGATTTCCGGGCGGGAACGCAGGCGGATGTTCAGTCCCGTCTGGCCGAGTCCTTCACTTATATAGAAAGGGCGCCCGTCAAACTCGTGCAGACCTTTGACCATATTCAGCCGCACGAGCTTGCCCATTTTCACCAGATGGTACGGGCGCGGCCAATGAATTTGTCCGCCGTGGAAATGTCCCGCCAGCAAATAGTCGTAGGCGTAGTCTTTCATTTGCAGGACGAGGTTCGGATCATGGGTGAGCACGAGGCGCGCCCCCGTTTTCGGAACGGATTGAAAAGCTTTTTCCAGTTGGCTTCGGCGTGTGCTGAAATCATCGACGCCGATCACATGCAGCAGTTGACCGTGATGCTCGACCGTGACGTGCTGGTTGAGGAGGACCTGACAGCCGATCCGTTCCAGCTCCGACTTGAGCTGAGCGAGTTTGAGCGGCGACAGCACGTAGTCGTGATTGCCAAAAACGACGAATGTGCCGAGCGCGGGCTGCAATTGCATCAGCTTTTCTACGTAGGCGACTGCTTTCGGGATGTTTTTGTGGCGATCTAGCAAATCTCCGGTAATCGCGAGCAGATCGACGGATTGCCCGGAAAAATCGCGGACGATTCGCATCGGGTCAATCGACAAATTTTCCATGTGCAAATCGGACAAATGCAAAATGTTGAGCGGTTCGAAATCTTGCGGATCACGCAAATGCGGCGACGAGGCGAGCGGTATGGTCACATGATTGGTATGGACGTCAAATGTATTGCGGTACGCTTTTATGAAGAGCAAGGCGAGAGCGGCAACTAGCAAAAACCATAGCATCTCTTCCGGCCATCTCCTTTATCTCTAAGGTAGTGTCATTATACTCGATTTCTTCGCTTTTCGAATAAGTAGGTTCTGGCAGAAGGAATTTATCGAAAAGTGCAGAAATATTATGAATGTTGCGTAGTGAAGAATTCTATTTGGGGTTTAGGAGAGTGAGAGTATGAATGTAGAAAAAATTCCGGCGACAGAAGGCCGATTCAACCTGGAGAACTACGACGAGACGTACGCCCAATTTGACTGGAAGGAAGTCGAGAAGCAATTTTCCTGGTATGAGACGGGAAAAGTAAACATGGCGTATGAAGCGATTGACCGCCATCTTTCTACGGAGCGCAAGGACAAGATCGCGCTTATGTACAGCGATTTGACCAGAGAAGAGACCTACACCTTTGCACAGTTGAGCGAATTGTCCAATAAATTCGGGAATGTTTTGCGCAATCTGGGGATTGTAAAAGGCGACCGCGTATTCGTCTTCATGCCGCGTACGCCAGAGCTTTATGTAAGCGTTTTAGGAACGCTCAAAGTGGGCGCGATTGTCGGCCCGCTGTTCGAGGCGTTCATGGAAGCTGCCGTGCGCGACCGTCTGGAAAACAGCGAAGCGACCGCGATCGTGACGACGCCGGCTCTCTTGCCGCGCATCCCTGTATCCGAGCTGCCAGCACTGAAGCACGTCATTGTCGTGGGGGCAAAAGAGGAGCTGAAGGAAGGACAAGTCAGCTTCGAAAAAGCGATGGCAGAAGCAGCCTCCGAGCTGGAAATCGAGTGGGTGGATCGCGAAGACGGCATGATTTTGCACTATACGTCCGGATCGACTGGCAAGCCAAAAGGCGTGCTGCACGTCCACAACGCGATGATCCAGCACTACCAGACCGGAAAATGGGTGCTCGACCTGCAAGAGGATGACGTTTACTGGTGTACAGCTGACCCGGGCTGGGTGACAGGAACTTCTTACGGAATTTTCGCACCGTGGCTGAACGGCGTGACAAACGTAATCCGCGGCGGCCGCTTCACACCGGAAGACTGGTACAAAACGATCGAAAAAAATAAGGTGACCGTCTGGTACAGCGCACCGACCGCGTTCCGCATGCTGATGGGAGCGGGCGACGAAGTGGTGAAGCGCTTCGATCTGTCCAGTCTGCGCCACGTTTTGAGCGTGGGCGAGCCACTCAACCCGGAAGTCGTGTATTGGGGACTGCGCGTGTTCAACCACCGTATTCACGACAACTGGTGGATGACGGAAACAGGCGGACAGCTGATTTCCAACTACCGCAGCATGGCGATCAAGCCAGGCTCCATGGGCAAGCCTTTCCCTGGCGTGTACGCGGCGATTATCGACGATCAGGGCAACGAGCTGCCGCCAAACCGGATGGGCAACCTGGCGATCCGCGTCGGCTGGCCGTCCATGATGAGACAAATCTGGAACAACCCTGCGAAATACCAAGAGTATTTCAGCATCCCAGGCTGGTATGTTTCCGGCGATTCCGCCTACAAGGACGAGGAAGGCTACTTCTGGTTCCAGGGCCGCATTGACGATGTGATCAATACTTCCGGCGAGCGCGTCGGCCCGTTTGAGGTCGAGAGCAAGCTGGTCGAGCATCCGGCTGTTGCGGAAGCAGGCGTAATCGGCAAGCCTGATCCGCTGCGCGGCGAAATCATCAAGGCGTTCATCTCCTTGCGCGCGGGTTACGAGCCAAGCGAAGCCTTGATGGATGACATCCGCAAGTTCGTGAAGGAAGGACTCGCTGCTCACGCTGCACCGCGTGAAATCGAGTTTCGCGACAAGCTGCCAAAAACACGCTCCGGAAAAATTATGCGCCGTGTCCTGAAGGCGTGGGAACTGGGCTTGCCGACAGGCGACCTGTCCACGATGGAAGACTAATCCGAGCGGATAAAAATGAAGAACCATCTCTAGCGCACGAGCGGGAGATGGTTCTTTTATTGTTAGTGGGGAATGGGGCGGTGCGGGTGGTTATGGTCGTGTGAGTGCTCGTGTCGTGTTGATGATCGTGCGGGTACCTGTGGTTGTGCGGCTGGCTATAATCGTGCGACTGGCTGCGAGCGTGGCAGGTGGTCATAGGCGTTTGATTTAGTTGCGGTTATGCGAATGCCCGTGGTCATGCGAGTGCTCGCGGTCGTGCTCATGGGAGTGCTCGGAGTCGTGCGAATGCCCGTGGTCATGGGAGTGCTCATGATCATGCGAATGCTCCCCCGTACCACCCTGACAATGCAACTCTCCATGCGAGATGGAAGAGTTCTCGATTTGGATCGTCGCATGGGTGATGCCAAACTCTTTTTGCAACAGCGCCAAAGCGGCATCGAGAATCGGGTAGCTCGGCAAATCGTCCTGCACAACCAGATGGCACGTCAAGGAGTCGAAGCCGGAAGTGACGGTCCAAACATGCAAATCGTGAACTTTTACCACGCCGTCAAGCTGTCCGAGCCGCGCTTCTACTTTTGTCGTATCGATACGGGAAGGCGCTCCTTCCAGCAAAATGTTGACCGACTCCTTCGTCACGCGCCATGCGCTCAGCATGATCAAAAAGGCGACGACGATGCTGATAATCGGGTCGGCGATGTACCAGCCAAAGGCGAGCATGAGCACACCGCCGAGGATTGCCCCTACGGAGCCGAGCATATCGCCCAGCACGTGCAGGTAGGCGCTGCGCACGTTTACGTTGTCCTTGTAATCGCCGCGCATGAGGACGAAGGCTGCGGCGATATTGGCGAGCAAGCCGACGGAAGCGATGATGATCATTTTGCCGCTCGCGACTTCAGGCGGCTGGAGCAGACGTTGGAATCCTTCCCAGAAGATGAACAAGGAAATCAGGACGAGCGTGACGCCATTGGTCAAAGCGGCGAGAATCTCGAAGCGCTTCATGCCGAACGTTTTTTGGGCAGAGGGCGGCCGGGCCGCAAAATGGAGCGCGACCAGACTTAGCAGCAGTGCCAAGGCATCGCTCAGCATATGTCCAGCGTCGGACAAAAGCGCGAGACTGTTGGTCAAAAAACCTCCGATCGTCTCGACGATCAAAAATACAGTGATGATCAGAAAAGAGGTGAACAGCGCTTTTTTGCTGGCGCCTTTTCCGTGGTGATGGTGGTCGTGCCCATGCCCATCTCCGTGATCGTGATGATGCAAGCCCATAATGATTCCTCCTCGATAGGATCGTTTAGCGAACGAGTCGATCTGCCAGAAAAAGGGCGTCTTTGCCTACGCCGCCCATGAGTGCGGAAGCGCGGGAATGCTGCCAGGGAAGCCCGAGAAAATACAGGCCGGACACCTCTGTCACCCCTCGCTCGTGCCGTGGCCAGCCGTTTGGATCGCGTACGTCCGGGATCGCAAGCCAGCTATAGTCAGGGCGAAATCCGGTGGCCCATAAAATGTTTGGAAAGCTCGCCTGCTCGCCGTCTGCGAAATAAGCGGTGCGATCCGCAATGCGAACGGTGCGTTCCACCAAGCGCAAGGCTCCGGTTTTCGTCAGAGCTTTCATTTCCTTGCGGTAGCCAAAAATCGGATCAGGTCGTTTCATCAATTGCTTTCCAGCCCATGAGGAGCGGGGAGCATCAAGCAAGCCGAACCGTTGCATGTAGTCAAAAATAGTTTTGCCCAAAACATACAAAGGCAAATGAAGCCGGGTCTGTCCGCTGGAAAAGATGACAGGGCGATGTCTGGCGAGTTCCACAGCAAGCTGCGCACCGGAGTTGCCTGCTCCGACTACGAGGACAGGCCCGTCCCGGAACGAATGCTCGTTTTGGTAGTCCGCCGTATGCAGCGACACGACATCGGGGGCCAATCGCTCGACAATCGGCGGGATGTACGGTATTTGAAAAGGGCCTGTCGCCACGACGACGTTTTTGGCGCGCGCTGTTCCTGCTTCTGTCTGCACCAGAAAGCCGGATGCTGTACGTTCTACCCACTGGACAGCTGTATTCAGGCGCACAGGCAGCTGGAAATGCGCAGCGTACTGTTCCAGGTAGTCTGCTGCCTCATCTTTGGTGGGAACCGTCTGCGGCTCTCCGGGAAAGGGCAGGCCGGGAAGCCCGTTGTTTTGCCGAGCGGTAAACAGCACGAGCGAATCATAACGTTTTCGCCAGCTGTCTCCCAAGCGCCCGTTTTTTTCGAAAATGACAAAGCGAGCTTTCCGTTGCTGGAGCAGAGCACCAAGCGCGAGGCCGGATTGGCCGCCACCGATGATGATGACTTCGTAATCGTGCATGGGTGAAACCTTCTTTCAAGCGGGAATTTACCTAAATCATACCACATTCAATCTTATATTCAAGCAATCGTTTGAATGTATTTTCGCAAACGAACAAAAAAAGGCCGCCACAAACGTGACGACCTTCCAAAAGTTCCGTTCAACTACGGGTTGTTTTTTTCGATTGCTTTAACTCGGACGCGTGCTCAATCCCGCACATGATCAAATGACGCACATGATCGTCGTCCAGCGCGTAGTAGACGAGCTTTCCATCTTTGCGATAACGGGCCAGCCCCATATTTCGCAGCAGGCGAAGATGGTGGGACGTATTGGCGATCGAGCTGTTGATCGTCGCGGCGACATCGCACACGCACAGTTCGCCTTCCAGAGCCAGGGCGTAAATGATTTTTGCCCGGGTATCGTCAGCCAGTGCCTTGAACAGAGGAGCGACTCCTTCTGTTTCGCTCATTTTCGGCCGCAGTCTGTTTACTTTCGCTTCGTCCACGGTTTGGATTTCACAAACGTCTGCTTCATCCGTCGTACGCTGATATTCCAGCTCCATGTTCTTCACCCCGCACAATTGGTTGTATCTATTATAAAACGGAATGATTCAGAAAAAAAGACGGGAAGCAGCAGGAAAGTGCCTAATCCGTGTCTAATTAGGAATGATGACGATTTGCAAAAAGGAGTGGACATCACAGGTGGTTGCTAAAATCCGTCATTTTCTCTTTGAGATTGTGGGGGCGCTTATACTTGGACTTGGAGTTGTATGGCTTACGGTCGGCGGAGAAGGCAACTGGTTTTCCGGTTTGGGCATAGAATGGTCTCCCCGTTGGCTGGATGTCAAAACGTTTTTTCTGAGCATCGTGCTGGAAGCGATCCCGTTTGTTTTGCTCGGCGTGTTTTTTTCCGCGTTCATTCAGACGTTTGTCTCCGAGGAGCAAGTCAGACGCTGGACGCCGAAGCATCCGCTCGTTGCGCTGCCGTTTGCCGGGCTGCTTGGCTTTTTGTTTCCCGTGTGCGAGTGCGCGATTATCCCGGTCGTTCGCCGTCTGATTCAAAAAGGAATGCCCGTGTCCGTGGGCGTGGTGTTTTTATTGGCAGGACCGATTGTCAATCCGGTGGTGCTGTCTTCCACGTACATTGCCTTTGCGCGGCAGCCGGACATGGCGCTCTACAGAGGAATCGCCGGATTTCTCGTAGCGCTGATCGCCGGGTTTCTCGTTCTGTTGTTTGTGAAAAAGAATCCGCTGCGACATGGGGTAGAAGCGGAACTCCGCCACGAAACCGCTCATGCAGAAGCGATGCGCGGCAAGCTGTCTGCGACATTTGCCCACGCCGTCGACGAGTTTTTTGACATGGGGAAATTTTTGTTGTTTGGAGCGCTGATCAGCAGCGTCCTGCAAGTGTTCATCAGCCGTGACACGCTGGTGGCTGTCGGACAAACTCCGCTTACTTCTCATCTGGTGATGATGGGCATGGCGTACTTGTTTTCGCTCTGCTCGGAAGCCGACGCCTTTATTGCGGCTTCGTTCTCCGGGACATTCCAGAGCAGCTCGCTTTTGGCTTTTCTCGTCTTTGGTCCGATGCTTGATTTCAAGACGACCTTGATGCTGCTCGGGACGTTCCGCTTGGGCTTTGTCCTCAAGCTGATTGCTGTCATTACCATACTGGTGCTCGTCGTTACGCTGTTGATGCCAATTTAGAGGAGGGAAAAGTATGCAAAAGTCGAACAGGTCCGGGCACGACTGGATGCGCAGCCTGATTTTAGCCGGATTCACCGGGCTGCTGTCTTACCTGATCTGGACGGATAAGCTGGGGCATTACCTCGCACCAAAGCTGCACATGCTCAGCTATGTCACTTTGGGCATTCTCGTGATTTTGACGTTCGTAAGCGTGCGTCAACTGGTGGCTGGCAGGCACCACGCATACGATTGTGACTGCGAAGACACGCATCACGTGCCACGTACGCGCTGGGGCTCGGTGCTGATATACGGCTTGTTTTTGTTGCCGATTTTCATGGGCTTTTTCATGCCGGACAAAATATTGGGAAGTGCCATCGCGGAAAAGCGCGGGGTGACGCTGCTGAGCAATGACGTGCGCAAATTGTCCGAGGTGGCGAGCGGCGAGCAGGCGCAAAAAGCAAAACAGGCTACGTCATCCCAAGGGGAGGAAGGGCAAGCCGTTGCTCCTGCATCGTCAGCACCCGGGGAGGAAGGGCAAGCCGTTGCTCCTGCATCGTCAGCACCCGGGGAGGAAGGGCAAGCCGTTGCTCCTGCATCGCCAGCAACCGCGCAGGAAGGACAAGCTGCTGCTTCTGCATCGCCAGCAGCCGGGGAGGAAGGGCAAGCTGCTGCTTCTGCATCGACAGCAGCCGGGCAAGAAGGGCAAGCCGCTGCTTCTGCATCGCCAGCCACCGGGCAGGAAACACAAGCCCCTGCATCTACCCCGATCAAACCGGGGATGAGCGATGCCGAATTGAAAAATCATTTTTCCAATGGCGGCTTCGGTGACTTTTACACCGATATCGCTACGTCGATGTACAAACAGCCAGTCATCAAACTGAACGACAAAATATTCCTGGACGGCCTGACGACGTTGGAGCTGTACGCCCAGGATTTTGCGGGAAAAGAGCTGGAGACGCTCGGTTTTGTCTACAAAGAGCCGGGGTTCGCCAGCAACCAGTTCGTCGTCGCCCGTTTCTCGGTCACTTGCTGCACGGCCGACGCCAGCGTCTTCGGCGTGTTGGTCGAGAGCGAGAGCGCAAGCAAATGGGCGAAGGACAGCTGGGTTCAAGTGCGCGGGAAGCTGGAGTTGCGCAAGGTAGACGGATTTGACATGCTCGTCTTGAAGGCAGCGCACATCCAGCCCGTCCAGGCTCCGAAAGACCCGTATGTGTACTACAGCTACGAAGCGCCGAGCAACTAAAGCAGCATCGGACAACGACGCCTTTAGCGCATGGGTTACATGCGTGAAGGCGTTTTCTGTTGTTGGAAAAAGAATTTGGCAAATCGCTAAAAGACGTGGCCACCACGATTGTCGAGCAGCGCAAGCTTGATCTCGACTTTGTCAGTTGAGACAGTTGAAAAAGAAAAGCAAAAAGGCAGGTGAGCGCTCACCTGCCTTGTCGTGCTGCTTGCCTATTCCTTTTGCTCGCCGGACTGCTCTTCTTCGTAAAACCAGAGCGGATCGTCACAGTCTTCATCGCCGTTGTAGTTGATCAAAATTTCTTCGCCTGCCTGAATGTCACGGTACGCGTAGAAATCGAACGTGTGGTTGTCGAAGTTGATGCTGTACGTGGCGTTTGGCGTGTAGGAATGATTGAACAACATGCCGTATCCGAGTAACAATGCGGTATGGTTCGCACCGTATTCAAATGCGTAGTCAGCCAAGAGCGTTTTCTCGATGTGCTCGTGTTCTTCATTCAAATAGGGAAGAACCGGAGCTTCATGGAGCAATTCGCCTTTTGTGAAATCGCGCAGGGCGAAAACGCCTCTGTTTAATTCTCCGTTGCTGAGCTTGGAGGTTTTGACTTCGAGCATGTGGTTCACCTGCCATTCTGGTATCTTGTATCGTAAAACAAGTCTTTCTAAGGATGACAGTGGTTGGCTTGGAAAGCAACTGTTTTCGAATGGGAGACTACTTTTTCATGATCAGATGATGGCGGACGGCGTAAGCGGCAAGCTGGACGCGATTCGCCAGTTGCAGCTTTTCCAAAATGTTTTTCAGATGGTTTTTGACCGTGTTTTCAGCGATGATCAACGCTTCGCTGATTTCCCGGTTTGTTTTGCCCGCCCCCACGTACATGACGATTTCCCGCTCGCGGGGAGTGAGCACATCCGGCACGAGATCGTCCACGTGCTCCTCCTGCCGGAAGCGGTACATCAGTCTCGTTGCCATCTCACGCGTCAGCTCGCTGTCTTCGCCCAGCAAGGCGTGCAAGTAGTTGATCCAGTCGTCCGGCTCCAAATTTTTCAAAAGGTAGCCTTGAGCGCCAAACTGGATGGCGGTAATCAGGTCGGCAACATCGTCCGAGACGCTTAAAATGACGACCTTGATGTGCGGGTACGCTTTTTTCACTTCGCGAGTCGCTTCCAGACCGCTCCATTTCGGCATGTTGATGTCCATCAGCACCAGGTCGGGCTGGAGCTTTCCACATTGGATGAAAGCTTCCTCGCCATTGTCAGCCTCTCCGATTACTTCAAACGAAGGATCGGGGTCAAGCAGCGAGCGAATCGCCATGCGAGCCATCGGGTGGTCGTCGGCGATCAGGACACGGTATGCATTCATTGCGAAAAACCTCCAGCATGAGCGGTCAGGCGGATGATCGTGCCGCCATCAGCCCGTTTTTGAATATCAATCGCGGCGTTCAGCTGTCTGGCCCGCTCGCGCATCATGGACAAGCCGTATTTTTTCGTATCCGGGTTGGTCTGGGCGATGCCCACGCCATCGTCCTCCATCACGAGCTGCCAGCTGCGCGGCTCGCCTGTGGTCAGTCGAATCCAGGAATGCTTGGCCTGCGCATGCTTGCGAATATTGGCGAACGCCTCCTGAATGATTCCGAATAGCTGCACTTCCTCGGCAGGAGTGAAAAAGCTTTCTTTCACGCGCAAATCCCAGACGACATCGACGCCGGACAAAGCGCTCCACTGGGTCAGCCATTTTTCCAGCCGCTGGTCGAAGCTGCCTTCCTCAGGCAACGATCGCAGGTTGAAAATGGCTTGGCGGACGTGATTGTCGATCGCGGAAACCGCCACGCGGGCTTCGTCCAGATGACCTTGCTTCAGCTTGACATTGAGAAAAAACAAAGATTGTGCGATGCCGTCGTGCAGCTCCCGCGCCAGACGCTCGCGCTCCTCGTAAACGGCGCGCCGGGCTTGTTCTTCCACGATCCGCGCGTTCATTTGCTTGATCGTGCGAAACATCCACGTCGCGAACAAGTAAGACAGCACCAGTGTCATCAAGGTGATGTACACATTTCCCGTTTCCATCGACATGTAGGGCAGCAAAAAATCGTGGCGGACAAATTCGAAGCCGCCGATGATAATCGTCGGGATCAGGACGGTCAGCCAGTAAAACAAGCGATAAGACATGAGAAAATCCCTTCTTTGCGGTTGGTGATCACTCCTTAGTATACCGAATGGGACATGCGGATGATATACTCGTAGGAGAAAAGGTGGTTGAGCAGGAGGGAAATTCATGAGTACGATTGCGAGAGCATTGACGATAGCAGGATCAGACAGCGGGGGAGGGGCAGGCATCCAGGCCGATCTGAAAACGTTTCACCAGCTCGGCGTCTACGGGATGAGCGCGATTACCGCTGTCACTGCACAAAATACGTTGGGAGTAGCGGGAGTATACCCGTTGCCGACAGAGGCGGTGGCGCAGCAAATGCGCGAGGTGCTTCGCGATCTCGGCGCCGATGCGGCGAAGACAGGCATGCTGTTTGACGCCCAGATTATTCGTGCGGTGTCGGCAGAAGTTCGCGACGCAGGCTTGCAAAAGCTCGTCGTAGACCCGGTGATGATCGCCAAAGGCGGAGCGAAGCTGCTGCTGGACGAAGCGATTGACGCTCTGAAAACAGAGCTGCTCCCGCTCGCCGAAGTGGTCACGCCAAACTTGCCCGAAGCCGAGTGCCTGACAGGCTTGTCCATTCATACCCCGGAAGAGATGCGGGAGGCTGCCCGCGTCATTCATGCGCTGGGAGCGCGCAATGTGTTGATGAAAGGCGGTCATCTGGAAGGGGATACCGTCGTCGATATTTTGTTTGATGGCCGCGACTTTATGGAGCTGTCGCACGAACGCATCCCAACCAGACATACTCATGGGACAGGCTGCACCTTTTCCGCTGCCCTTACCGCCGAGCTGGCGAAAAAGACGCCGCTTCACGTTGCGGTAGAAAAGGCGAACCGTTTTATTTTCGAGGCGATCAAAACGGCCCCGCAATTGGGCGGCGGCCATGGCCCGACCAACCATTGGGCAGTTGTCGATTAATTGTATGGTACAAAAGGAAGGCCCCGCAGAAGAGCACATTCTTCGCGGGGCTTTTGCTTGCTCATTTGACTTGTACCGTAATCTCGCCTTGCAGACGTGTCGGATAGTCTGTCAAGGTGAGGGAGTAATCGTCGATAGTTCCTTTGTTCGTCAATCGTTTGAAGAGCAATCCTTGTTTTTGCGTGCGCCCATCCGGCGAAGCGATTGTCGAGGTGGTTCCTTGGACATACTCATATTTGTTTTCCCGATTGTCCGTAATATCGTTGCCAAAATAGGTGAAAAGGTGGCGATCGGACTCTTCCTCCACCCGCAGTTCCAGGTCGAGCCCGACCACATCGTCAACTTGTCGCAGCGCGGCCAGCTTGAGTTTGTCGTCAGGTGCTTTGATCAGCGTCTGCTTTTTCGCATCAATAACGACTTGCAGCTTGTCGCGATCAAGTGCCCGTATCCCGCTTGCTTTCAAAAACAGCTGCTGCGGTTCCAGAAAATAAATGCTTTCCAGATTGAACACCTTGCTATTTTCTCCGTTGTTCCGAACCGGAACGCCATTACCCCAAAAAGCGTACGTCTGCCCCTTTTCGTCGACCAGCTTCAAGTCATCGAACCCGAAAATGTGCTTTTTGTTTGCCGGATCAAAGCGGATGCTCACCTCTGTTTGCGTCGGGAAGACCGTAATTTGTTCGATGGTCAGCGATTGTCCGTCTACCGTGATTTGCTTGTCGACAGGGTACACCTTTTTCTCAAAAGCGCTGTACTTGCTGCGGTCGATCGGGAACGTCACCGCGAGCGACGAATCTTGCTTGACGTCATCAATCTCAAACGTCACCTCGGCTGTCAAAGACTCGGGGATGACGCTGGCTTCCGGGACATAAACATCGATCCGGTCTTTATGTTCCACGTTCGCTGCTACTCCCATACTGCCCCAGCTCGCCCCATGCTCCCATTCCTTGCCAGATGCGTCCAAAAGTTTCACGCCGCGCAAGGCAACTTTTTGCCCTGTATGCTCGTGCTTGAGTGTGTAAAAAAGCAGCATGCGCTTCTGGTCGGTCAGCACCTGGTCGATGGTGAAGGTGATGCCGGACAAGGAAGCTTTTGTGCCAATATCCTGAACCATTTTGTGCTCCACGGCGCGTTGCAGCCCTCTGTCATCGCGGATCAGCTCCACGATCTTATCCATCCCGGGCAGCTCGCTGACATAAGCGGCGACGGCAGGGGAGATGCGCACGGACAGCACGAAGGCAAAAAGAATGCAGCACGCCGCAAGTCCTGAGTAGAGGCGTATCAGCCGATTGCGTCGCCGCATGCGTTTTTGCTCTTTGGCTTGCGCGATGCCGCGGCGAATGTACGGTTCCATGTCAGGGAGCGGCTGTGATTTTGTTTTTTCCATATCCGTATCCAAATCCATAACGTTCGATTCACCAGCCTTTCCCGAGATCTTTTCGCAAGGCGCCTAACGCTTTGTGCAGCCAAGTCTTGACGGTTCCTTCCGGATAGCCGAGTCTCGAAGCGATTTCCCGAATGGTCAGGTCTTCAAAATATTTCATGAGAATGATGCTGCGATACATCGGCGTCAGCTTGGCCAATGCTTCCTCAATGACCAGTTTTTCCGCCGTCTGCTCCATCTGGCTGCCAAACGGAATAGCAAGGCTTTCTCCGGCATGCCAGTCGGAGGCGAACCGTTTTTTGCGTTTCAGCTCGTCCAGACAGACATGAATCAGGATGCGCGTCAGCCATGTGCGAAAATGCGCGGGTTCTTTCAAGAGGGACAAGCGCAGATAGGAGCGGCAGGTGGCCTCCTGTATGGCCTCCAGCGTGTCTGCCTCGTTGCGCAAAAAGGCGTAAGCCACGCTGTACAGCTGTTTTTGCTGCTGGCAAATCAGCTGGTAAAAGGCTTCGTCGTCCCCTTGCCTGGCTTGCCTGACAAGTTGTTCGAGATTCACAATCTTCCCCTCCTACTAAACATTAGACGCCGCAAGAGCCAAAACGGTTTTGGGAAAATAGGCAATCTTGCTTTTTTGGCGAACCAATAGCCTTCTTGATGCTTACAGTAAAGGAGGAAGAAGCAACGAGGGTGAGAAGGCATGTGGACCAAGTGGGTAACGATTCATGAGTCGTACGGGCTCCCCAGGGTGGCGAGCGAGTGTCGCATCTATTTGGAGATGAAAGGCATCCGGGTCAGACTGTTGTCCAGGGAGACGAAAAAGGGCGGGCATGTGTACACGCTGCAAGTGCCCATCAGCCAGGCGGCGGAAGCGAGGGAGCGGTTGCGCGAGTTCAAAAGCGGACTGTAGCGAGAGCAGGCCAAAAGCCAGCGTTCTCCTTGAGGCGAGCAGGGCGCTGTGGGTCATACTAGGCACGGGGAGGGATCTGTGCCTATGGCGACTACACTCTTGGAAGCGCCCGCGAAAACAGGGCGAAAAGATTCCGGTTTGTTTGTGCCCGACTACGTGTTCGTCGAGCCGAATGCCCTGGACTATCCGCTCGGACAAGAGCTGTACCAGCGGTTCAAAGAGCAAGGGATTCCGCTGCAAATGACAACCAGTCACAACCAGGTTCGCGGCATTCCCGGAGAAACGGATGTTGAAAAATATCGCAATGCCAAACGGACACTCGTCATCGGCGTGCGCAAAACGATGAAGTTCGAGCCTTCCAAGCCGTCTGCCGAGTACGCGATTCCGCTGGCGACAGGGTGCGCCGCTCATTGCCACTACTGTTACTTGAATACGAATGTCGGGTCGAAGCCGTACATTCGCGTCTACGTCAATACCGACGAAATTTTTGCCCAGGCCAAAAAATATATCGAGGAACGTCCGGGGGAGATCACCAGGTTTGAGGCAGCCTGTACGTCCGATCCGGTCAGCATCGAGCATTTGACTGGCAACCTCAAACGCGCGATCGAGTTTATGGGCAAAGAAGAGTTCGGGCGACTGCGGTTTGTCACCAAATTTCACCATGTCGATTCATTGCTGGACGCGCAGCACAACAAGCACACCCGTTTTCGCTTCAGCATGAATGCCGATTTTGTGATCAAAAATTTTGAGCCGGGTACTTCCAGCTTCGCACAGCGTATTGAAGCGGCAGGCAAAGTGGCGCGAGCCGGATATCCGCTCGGCTTTATTTTGGCTCCTTTGTACTGGTTTGACGGATGGGAAGAGGGGTACACCGATTTGCTCGAACGGCTGAGCAGCCAGCTCGTCCCGGAAGCGATGACCGATCTGACCTTTGAGCTGATTCAGCATCGCTTCACGAAAATCGCCAAAAGCTTGATCCTCGCGCGCTATCCGAAGACCAAGCTGGTGATGAACGAAGAAGAACGCAAATATAAATGGGGCAAGTACGGCAAGGGCAAATACGTCTACCCGGATGTTCAGGCAAAAGCTTTGCAGGCGCATCTGGAAAAAGAAATTGCCCGGCTGTTTCCCCAGGCGAAAGTGGAGTATTTTACGTAGAAAGTCCAGACTGCCCAGCCAGCGGGGGCAGTTTTTTTGCTGGCAAAAGATGGCTAGCGACATAATGCGAATGGTTTCGACAAATACAAGGACGCGTGCTAAAATATGGAGTGCTCTCATTTTTCGGAAAGGAACAGACGCTTATATGAAGTCCATATTGATAACCGTTGAGGGACCGATCGGAATAGGAAAAACCTCCCTGGCGCGGGAACTGCACCAAACATGCGGCGTGCAATTGCTGGAAGAGATCGTCTATGAGAATCCATTTTTAGGAAAATTTTACGAAAACATCGAAGAGTGGAGCTTCCAACTGGAGATGTTCTTCCTGTGCAACCGCTACAAGCAGTTGCAAGATATTCACTCCCATTACCTCAACCAGGGCATTTCTGTCGTTTCCGATTATAATATTTTTAAAAATACGATTTTTGCCAAACGCACCCTGTCAGACAACAATCTTCCTAAGTATCTTAAAATTTATGATATCCTGACAGAAGATTTGCCGCAGGCTCATCTGGTCATTTACTTGACGGCTTCCATCGATACGGTCATGAAGCGGATTGCCATTCGCGATCGCGAAGTGGAACGGACGATGGATGTGGGTTATATGGAAAATTTGATCGCCGATTACAACGAGTTCATGGACGAGTTTGAGAAGCACCACCCGGATGTGCCTGTCATTAAATTCAACTGTGACGAGCTGGATTTCGTGCATCGCCCGGAGGATCGGCAATGGATGATGGAGCAGATTTTGCCGCGCATTGAGGAGTTGCGAAAGAAATAGAGGTTACGAATGCCGTGTGATTGGCAAGTATTTCAATAAGGAGTTGCGTACATGTCTAGGTTTCAAAACAGCCACCTTCGTGAAAAATACGGGATACCGGGCAATGCAGTGATTACCATCGGCGGAACGGTAGGTGTCGGAAAATCGACGTTTACCCATGCGCTTGCCGATCAGCTTGGTTTCCGCGTGTCTGTGGAAAAGGTGGACAACAACCCTTACCTTGGCCGTTATTATAACGATTTGTCCCGTTGGGGCTTTCATCTGCAAATCTTCTTTCTCGCGGAGCGTTTCAAGGAGCAGAAGCGGATGTTCGACTATGGCGGCGGTTTCGTCCAGGATCGCTCGATTTACGAGGACACCGGGATTTTTGCCCGCATGCTGTACGAGCAAGGCAACATGACAGAAGAAGATTACAAAACATATACCGAGCTGTTCGAAGCGATGGTCATGACCCCGTACTTCCCGCATCCCGACCTGCTGATTTACTTGGAAGGAAGCTTCGACGATATTATCGGCCGCGTTCAGGAACGTGGACGTCCGATGGAGCAGCAAACGCCGATCGATTACTGGCGCGATTTGTTCGACCGTTACGAAGGCTGGATTCATTCCTTTACATCCTGTCCGGTTCTGCGAGTAAACATCAACGAATACGATGTGGTCGATGACCCTGCTTCTGTCGAGAGCATCATTGCGCGAGCGGCGGAAAAAATTCGCCTGGGACGGGCAACGCGGTTGACTTAAGTTGACCAAACAATTCATCCAATAACATAACCCCCTATCCATACTGCCTGGCAAATGTGCCGCGAGCAGCATAGGCAGGGGGTTTTTCGTCTGGCTATTTATTTGACCCGATAGCCTTCAAGCATCAGCGTCATGGCCCTGGTCATCTGTTCCAGAGAGTGCGCCTGGTCAGGCATTTGGGCAATCCAGAGCGCAGCTTCGTTCATTGCGCCAGAGAGCAGATGAGTCAAAGCCTCGATGGGCACAGCGGCAAGGTAACCTTGCTCTGCCATGTTTTGCAGCTGGGCTTGCAGCAGTTGCATGCTGTGTTCCTCGTCCATTTTCCGCCAAGCTTCCCAGCCGAGAACGGAAGGGCCGTCAATGAGCAAAATCCGTCTGTTGCGATGTTCGACGGCTGAGGTGACAAAGGCGCGGCAACCGTTCAACAGTTGTTCCCACGGGTCCTGGCTTTTGGCAGCTTCCGTCTCTACTTGTTCTGCGATTTCTTTTTGCACGGATTCGAGCACGGCGCGGAACAGCCCTTCTTTGTTGCCAAAATGATGGTACAAGGCTCCTCGCGTCAGTCCCGCTTCCTTGACCATGTCCTCTGTTGCGGCATGGGCGTACCCTTGGGTGGAAAAATGCTCCCTCGCTATTTCCAGCAGCTTCGCGATCGTTTCTTGCCTTTGTTGTGCTTTCGATACTTTCATGCTGTTTCTCTTGCTCCTATCTGATCGAGGATGAGGCCAACCGTCAGTTTTGATCGACGTACTGGCTGCTGAACGCTTCCGTGGGAGGAATGACGGTGATGACGTCGATCAGGACGCCATTTGGATCAGAGGTAATGAAGTGGCGCTGCCCAAACGGTTCATCCCGGATATCCAGGTGCACGGGAAGTCCGGCTTTTTGGATGAGTTTGTCATATTCCGCATCAACATCATTCACTTCGAAGTTGAGAATCAGACCTTGGGTAGAGGTTCGATACCCGGACGGTATAGTGTCGTGATCGGGATGCAAAATAGCCAGCTCAAAAGGGAAGTCGCCCTTGCTGTGCTTCAAGCTCACGTACCAATCCGCTTCAAAAACGAGGTCAAATCCAAAGTGTTCCACATAAAAACGGGCACTAACGCCCACTTGCCGAGACAGGATAACCGGATAAAAACTGGATACTTTCACAACAATCTCTCCCTTCCGTTCGTAATGAAAATTTAACATACAGACTGTATGTATGTAAAGTTGTTATTGGCATTTCCTCTGCACTTTGCCCGGGGGAAATCGGCTGCGGACAAACCCTCCTGTGGTATAATAAAGAAATCTTGGTATTAAAGGAGCTAGGGAATGGCAGAAGAATGGTTTGAACGCAGCTTTCGCGAAGATTACGTGCTTGTCTACCAGCATCGGGACGATTCGGCAGCCGATGAAGAGATCGCCAACCTGTTGGAGCGATTGCCTGTCAAAGACACGGGACGCGTACTGGATCTTTGCTGTGGGAGCGGGCGGCATTCGCGTGCGTTGGTTCGCAGGGGATACGAGGTGGTCGGAGTCGACTTGTCTCCTGTATTATTGCAGCTGGCCGAAGAACAAAACAACGATCCGCGGCTCAGCTTCGCCCGCTGTGACATGCGCAATATTCCCTATCGGGACGAATTTGATATCGTGGTTAACCTCTTTACCAGTTTCGGCTACTTCTCTTCTGATGAGGAAAACGCGCAGGTCATTCGCAATATGGCGCAAGCATTGAAAACGAACGGCGAGGTCGTCATCGATTACTTGAATCCAGCCTACGTCACGAGCCATCTCGTCCCGCATTCCACGAAGCACGTCAATGGAATGTTCATTGAGGAAAAACGGTGGATCGAGGACGGAGCCGTAAAGAAACGGATATGGATTACAGACGATACGGACAAAGAAAAGCGTGAATACTTGGAGCAAGTCCGGCTTTTTTCTGTCGAACAGATGATCGCGATGTTGGAGCAGGCCGGATTCGGACAGATTCAAGTTTTTGGCAACTACCAATTCGAACCGTATATAGCCAGTCAATCGCCACGCATGATTTTTTATGCGATCAAGCAATAAGTCGTGCGGATAAGCGTGACTAACCTTTCTGTCAGGTGAATATGATGGTGTTACAACCGTTCATCGGACAAAAGGGGGGCGATGTGAGTGAGCAAGCTGTCTTTGGAGCAGGTCAAACTGTATTTGAGCAAGGTTCCGGGCTGGAAGCTGGTAGAGGACAGGATGGCGCTGTCGCGCACATACCACTGTAGAGACTTCGCCACGGCCGTAAGCTTCGTGAATCGCGTGGCGGAGATGCTTGAGCACGACAGTCAGCATGTGGAGATTCATTTGGCTGGCGGGACTGTCACCTTTACGCTCGCGACCCGTGAAGCAAAAGGGCTGACGGGCAAGGACTTCGCCCTGGCACAAACGATCAGCAAAGTAAGCTAGAACGGGACGACACACGACCGCTTCTTCGGGGAAGCGGTTTTCTTTTGGCATTTTCGCCTCACTTTGCTATGATGGGCAGTAATGAAACTTTCGGAGGGATCAAGAAATGGACATTCAACAACACGAGCAATTGCTGCGCTTGCTGACAGACGAATTTGCCAGCAAAACGGCATCTGTCACATTTACACAGTGGGATACAGACAGCGAAGAGGAAGAAGAGGTAACACAATTTCAGGGACAACTGACAGAAGTCAAGTTGACTGATAATGAATTTGAGGAAAAAGACTTGCTGCTGGTGTTTGTGTCGGAAGCGGAAGGCGAGCTGGAAATTTTGATGGAAATCCCTGGCGATGAAGTGGACCTCGCCACATTTGCAGACGGAAAGCTGAGCATTTTCGGTACGGAAGCGGAGATTGTTTTGGAGAAATGAAGAAAAAGCATTCCTTTCGCTACGTAGGCACCCCTGATCCGATGAGCGACAAAGAGGTGTACTGCTGCGAAAAATATATAAAAAAGCACAGAGCGGCGATGATCAGGGCAGGTCAGTATATAGTCGACGTCCCGGCCTTGCTCGCCCTGTTTCATCTTGACTGTTGGAACTGCCGTGCGGTTCATCGCGAGACTTGTTGCGAGGGTGGACAACCTTACGCGGTGGAGCCGTGGCAAATTCCGATCATGGAAAAAGAACTGCCGGAAATCACAGCCCGCTTGCAGTCAGCAAGCGAACGGGAAAATTGGGAGCGGCACGGCGTCTGGGACCGGGGGCAGCTGCCAGGCACGATCCGCATGCGCCACGGCAACTGCCTGTTTTATCAGGAAAACAACGGCCGCCTCGGCTGTGCGATCCATGCGTACGCCGAAGAGGCAGGACATGTGGTGGAGCCGCTAAAGCCGTTCAGTTGCCAGTTGTATCCGCTTGATCTGATCGATACGGGCGAGGCGATTTTGCTGACGGCGGTGACGGAGGAGACGTCGTCCTTTTCGCGCTGGGGAACAGACTATTTGGAGCAATTTTACTGTGCCAGCCCACAGCGCAGGAAACTGGCAACGCATCTGGATGAAAATGTGTTCGCACTCGCCGGGTACCGTCCGGCGTATGAGTGGAACTTGCCGATGCTGCGCTATTTTTTGCAGGAGGAAGCGCACGGGGTGCTTGAACACTTGCAAGCACACAACCAACTGGGAACTGTCAGGATGTAATTGGAACAGTGGATGCCTTGTGATATGATGGGGAAGGCATGAACATGATTGACAAAGGAGCAACAGTGATGAACGTCAAGACTACTCAAGAATCCCGCACGATTCAGGCATCCCTGGTTCAACCGTCCGATACCAATTACCACGGCACGATTTTTGGCGGCACGATGATGGCTTATATAGATGAGGTTGCGGCAATTGCTGCGATGAGACATTCCCGCAGGCCCGTCGTGACTGCTTCCATAGACTCCATCGATTTTCTCGCTCCGGTGAAAATGGGGCACTCGATTTGCCTGGAAGCTTTTGTTTCTTCGACAGGGCGCACTTCGATGGAAGTGTTTGTCAAAATCGTTTCGGAAAACTTGCAAACAGGGCAACGCGTGCTGACAGCTACTTCGTTTTTGACTTTTGTCGCCCTGGATGAAGCCGGAAATCCGACCGAGGTTCCTGGCATTGTCCCGCAAACCGAGGAAGAGCAAAAACTGATGGCCTCCGCAGAAGAGCGCAAAAAAATGCGCAAGGAGCGAAAAGGAAGCCTGCAAGCTTTTGTCAGCCAGTTGAACGTGGAAAAAACGATTTGATTTTCGCATGCTTTCTCCCTGAGCGACAGTTCGCTCAGGGGCTTTTCTACATAGTGGCACAAGGAGGAATCGGCGATGAAGTACCGCAGACTAGGCAAGACGGAACTGAATGTTTCGGTCATCGGCGTGGGAACGTGGCAGTTCGGCGGAGAGTGGGGGCAAGACTTCACTCAGCCTGAGGTCGACGCGATTTTGGACACGGCCAAAGAACTCGGAATCAACTTGATTGACACGGCGGAATGCTACGGAGATCATCTCTCGGAGCAGCTGATCGGGGGCTATTTGAAAAAGGGCGGCCGCGCAGACTGGATTGTCGCAACGAAGTTCGGGCATCATTTTCACGACAAGTTTTCCCGCACCGATGAGTATGGGGCAGCGCAAGTACAAGTGCAGTTAGAGAACTCGTTGCGAGCTCTGCAGACGGACTACATCGACTTGTACCAGTTCCATTCCGGGCCGGACGCAGCGTTCGACAACGACGAGTTGTGGACGTATTTGGACAAGCAAGTACAGGCAGGAACGATTCGCCACCTCGGTTTGTCGATTGCGAAAAATGACAACATGCATCAAGTTGCGAATGCAAGCTCCGTGCAGGCGAAGACGATTCAGGTCGTGTACAACCGACTGGACCGGAAGCCGGAGGAAGCGGTTTTTGCTTCGTGTACCGAACAAGACTTGGGCGTACTTGCGCGGGTGCCTTTGGCAAGCGGATTTTTGAGCGGCAAGTACAAGCCCGGTGTCGTTTTTGCCGGAAACGATGTGCGGCATCGCCGCGACCCGCAGCAAGTGGCGGAGTTGCTTGCAGAAGTAGCCAACATCAAGGAAACCGAAGTGCCGGAAGGAATGGACATGGCGCAGTGGGCGCTTGCCTGGTGCCTGAAGCATCCCGCCGTCACGGCGGTAATTCCGGGCAGCAAAAGTCCGGCGCAAGTGGAAGCGAATGCGAAAGCGGCAGCATACGCCGCGGACGACCATCCGCAAGCGCAAAAATAACAGCAAAAAGAGGAGCCGACGCCAAGTGCCGGCTCCTCTTTTTTTATGGGCGGTCAATCGAGAAAACGCGCCTTGATTTCGCGGGTCGGCAGCATGCACTGCTCTTGCTTGCCAAACCAGCGGTAACGATTCCGGGCGACCCAGTCGTAAATGAAATCGCGGGCAGGACGGGGGAGGAAGCGGCCGAGGTAAAAGCACAGCGGCCACGCTCCAGACAGTTTGCGCGCGACCTGCGAAACCGCGTCCGATTTGGTATACAAGCGACCGTTGGCCAAAAAGACGACAGATGAAAGCTGCGTGGCATCGTACTGATGCGACGACAAAATCTGTTTCGCCGTCTCTGACTGCAAGGAAGCGAAGTGAATCGCGCCGGACGAGTCGCGTTTCAAAACAAATTGTACGGCGCTGTTGCACATATGGCATTCGCCGTCAAAAAACAGCAGATTGTCAGGGTGTTGCAACGGCGTGGATATCGGTTTCATCAGCCAGCCCTCCATGCTTCCAAGCGAGTGAGTGTGGAAATCCATCCTTCTCCTTTAGGATAGCAAAGAACGGAGGGCATTCCCAGTGGCATGATGCTTTTTAGGAGCGTGGATCTGACCATTTGTGGTAAAAGCTCCTGTCTCCCGAAGCGGGTACAATGGTCAACGCTCAACAGTCGTGCCCCTTTTGTTTACACGATCACGAGTATCCCTTTTTTGATCAGTTCTTCAGCCTTGACCAAGTCCGGGTGCATCTCGCGGTCTTCGTGGAGACGGGGGATGACGCGGCGAAGTTCCGCGTATGCCTTGCTTGTGCCTGCTCCCAGATCGCCTGTTCCGAAGTCGATCGCTTGCGCTGCGGCCAAGTATTCGATGGCAAGCACTTTTGTTACGTTGGAGATCACGGTGCGCAGCTTGCGGGCAGCGGTAGTGCCCATGCTGACGTGATCTTCCTGGTTGGCCGAGGATGGAATCGAATCGACAGACGCAGGGTGGCACAGCACCTTGTTTTCGGACACGATGGAAGCGGCTACATATTGGGTGATCATAAAGCCGGAATGGAGTCCGCCGTTTTCGGTCAAAAACCCGGGCAAACCGCTAAGCTGCGGGTTCACAAGCCGCTCTGTCCGACGCTCGGAAATGTTCGCCAGCTCTGCCATGGCGATCGCGAGAAAATCGGCAGCGAATGCCATCGGCTGACCATGGAAGTTCCCGCCGGAGATGACATCGCCTGTCTCGGTAAAAAGAATCGGGTTGTCGGTCACGCTGTTGCACTCCCGGCTCACCGTCGTCCAGACGTACTCCAGCGTGTCGCGTGTCGCGCCGTGAACTTGCGGGAGGCAGCGCAGGCTGTAAGGGTCCTGGACGCGCAGCTCGCCCTGCTGCGAGGTGCGCTGGCTGCCGGACAAGTGTGCGAGCAGTCGTCTGGCCGATTCCTGTTGTCCGGGATGAGGACGAACGAGGTGCAGCTGTGGATCGAATGCTTTCGGGATTCCGCGCAAAGCTTCAATCGTCATCGAAGCGATCAGCTCTGCGCTTTCCAGCACTACCCGGGAATCATACAGCGCCAGGCAGAGCTGCGCGGTCATGGCTTGCGTGCCGTTGATCAGCGCGAGTCCTTCTTTCGCTTGCAGGCGAATCGGGGCCAGACCGACTGCTTTGAGCGCTTCGCTACCGCTCATTTGTTGCCCGTTTACATAAGCTTCCCCTTTGCCGAGCATGACCAACACCATGTGGGCGAGCGGCGCCAGGTCACCGCTGGCGCCAAGCGAGCCTTGCTGCGGGATGACCGGATGCACGCCGCGGTTGCACAGCTCTACAAGCTGGAGCAGCGTTTCTTCGCGGATGCCGGAATAGCCTTTTGCCAGAGCGTTGATGCGCAGTGCCATCATGGCGCGGACGACTTCTACCGGATACGGGTCGCCCATGCCGCACGCATGGCTCATGATCAAGTTTTCCTGAAGCTTGCTGACATCTTCGCCTTGAATCATCACATCGGAAAATTTGCCGAAGCCGGTAGTAATTCCGTACACGACTTTTTGTTGCTGGACCATCTCTTCCACCATGGCCCGGGAACGGCGCACATTTTCCAGTGCTTCCGAAGTCAATTCGATGTGGACGAACTCTCTGGCGATCAAGGCGACATCTTCAATGCGCAGTTGATCCCCGTTCATTTGGATAAGTGTTGGCTGATTCATGGATAGTTTCCTCCTTTAACAGAGCAGAGAACGAAAAGAGCGAGGGGTTAGGATACTAATATCCTAACCCCTCGCTCCTGGGTTCTATATGTGATTGGATGAAACGTGTAAGCCTGCTCGGCGGCTGCATACGTCTGTCCTCACTTTCGCTCTACAACTGTCAGATAATTTTTGTTATTAGTATTATTGTAACGGAAGTGAGCGCGCAGTCAAGAGCAAGATTGTCACGGCGGCTTCCCCAGGATAGAAAAAACGGGCTCAATCCATTTTTGGAAACTGGGCGAGTGTCGTTTCTTGAGCGGGATAAATGTCATACCATGTACTGTGTTATTTCATCAGAAAGGACGTGTTCGTTTCCGTGGAAAAGCGACGTAAGATGCCGCCAGTGCCGCCATCTTCTCCAAGGCGTCCAAAAGAAATGCCAAAACCGCCTTCCTCGATGATGCCGATGCCATCGCCATCGTTGCCGTCACCGAATGTGCCATCACCAAACGTGCCATCGCCGTCCAAACCAAATCCGCCGCAAAGCTCGGAGAATCCACAGCACAACATTCCGGCACGCCCGATGCCACAACGGCCAATCATGCCTTCGCCTAACCAGAATATGCCGAACATACCGAAGCCTATGCCACCAAAAGCGATGCCGTCGAATCCGATCCCGCCAAAAGCGATGCCGCCGAATCCAATGCCGCCAAACCGGATGCCAGCGAACCCGATGCCGCCAAACCGGATGCCAGCGAACCCGATGCCGCCGAACCGGATGCCAGAAAACCGGATGCCGGCGAACCCGATGCCGCCAAACCGGATGCCAGCGAATCCGATGCCGCCGAATCGCAGACCAGCGAATCCGATGCCGCCGAATCGCAGACCAGCCAATCCAATGCCGCCGAACTCCATGATGCCAAATCGGCGTCCGCCCAATTCTTCGCCGAACATGCGCCCGCCATCAGCGGAAAATGCACGTCCCGGAACGGAAATCGAGCTTTATTTGTTCAAATTCCATTTCCATATGGACCGGATGCAATACTTCCGCCACAAATGTGAGCAATACCGCGATCATCGCAAAAAGTACAGCGAGTACCGCAAGTATTACAAACACCATCAGCGCAGAATGAAGCATTATCACGATCGTTGCCAGGTTTGGCATCATAGGGGCGGCAGCAGTTCTTTTGGACGTGGCAGCTCCTCGTCTCATGGACATAGAGGATCTTCTTCCGGACATGGATGCGGCTGCGGTTGCGGCTGCGATTAAGCAAAGCCAAAAGGACGCCTGTTTCACCAGGGGCGTCCTTTTGTTTGTTGTTTCGCACGGAAATGGAAAGAACAGGCGTACTTTCTGGCGATCAAGGAGCGGAAGCGAACGCCTCGACTTCCAGCCCGCGCTTTTTCAAATGATGACGGAGCGACAGCAGGGCATCATCTTTGTTTTTGCATTCCAAAACAATGTCGACATGGTAATCGGCAAGGGCGCTGACAAAAGCGATAAACTCGTCGGGGTCAATATTGTCGGCATGGGCGCGAAATTCTTTGGCTGATTTTGGCGAGGACATATGCATTTTCGGAGTGCGCTTTCCCCATGTCTGGATGATGCGCGGAAGGTACTCCTTCCAATCTTCTCCATCCGAATGGCATTGATGGTGATGCATGTCAAACACCATAGGCACTCCGATTCGCTCGCATAGCCCCAGCACATCGAGCATCGTAAAAGACGTATCGTCGTTCTCGACGACCAGCCTGCGCTTTACGTGCTCGGGAAGACGCTCGAAGTTGGCGGCAAATCGATCGAGCGAAGACGCTTTATCCTCGAATACGCCGCCGACATGGGTGACCAGCACCGAGTTGTCGTCAAGCCCGAGCAGGTCGAAAACTTTGGCATGATAGGAAAAATCAGCGATGGTCGCTTCTACGACAGATGGCTTCTCGCTGTTTAAAATGCTGAAGTGGCCGGGATGCGCCGTCATGCGGATGCCGTTGTTGCGAATAAACTCCCCGGTTTTTTGAAAATCCCAGGCAAACTCTTTGGCCCAATCCCATTCTGCCGCAACCGGGTGAGTGGCGAGCGGTACAAACTCGGAAGGGAGGCGGTACAAAAAAATGCGGTTGTCCACGTTGTAGGCGAGCAAATCCATCAGGTTAAAGAAATTCGTCTGCAAAACTTGGCGAAGCTTTTTCAACCGCGCCTGCGGCTCCAGCTTGTTGATTTGGGCGACGGTCGTTTTTTTGTTCGGATTGTTTTTGAGCTTCACGCTGATGCAGGCATAGCCCAAACGGATCAAGGAAATCACCCCTAGGATCGTCGTCTTTCTGTAGTATCTCCCAAAAGCAGTCCCAAGGTCGGGATGAAAACTTCCCAGTGAAGGGAAACGAACCATGCAAGCAATCCCCCAAAGAAATATGTATGTGAGCAAAAGCAGACAGTGACTTGTTTCCGTCTGCTTTTTATGGAGAAAAAAACTTGGACGAGCCGTTAAACGGTCAGGTCGCCAAAACATGTCCGCGATCAAGCCGATAGGTCTAGCTGTCAAATTGGCACGTAAAATGTACTGATCCTGTCATTTGTTATGAGTAGGAAGGGAGGTGACGAAGACATGCTGGTACTGGGCATCATCCTGATTTTGCTGACGGTTGCCGTTGCCATTGCCATTGGCTACAGGGCGAATGAAAGCGTGCGGAAATTTGACGAAAACGAGCATGAAAGCTTTATCGGTTCCAGGACTAATTCGTGACAGGGGGAAGGAGGGAGGCAACATGCAGCAGGATAAAGAACATCAGTTGCTTGAGGATAAAAAAGACTTGAACAAGTTCGGCTATGCCCAGGAGCTGCTGCGGGATATGGGCGGATTTTCGAACTTTGCGATTTCTTTTTCGATCATTTCGATTTTGACAGGGGCTGTTTCTTTATACGGGCACGGGCTGTTGTACGGCGGGCCAGGCATGATGGGGTTTGGCTGGACGATCGTCGCCTTGTTTGTCATCCTCATCGCGGCTTCGATGTCAGAGCTGGCATCCGCGATTCCCACGGCAGGGGCGTTGTATCACTGGGCGGCTATTTTGGGCAGCAAACGCTGGGGCTGGTACACCGCCTGGATCAACCTGATCGGACAAATCGGAATCGTAGCGGGAATCGACTATTCGTTCTCCTTGTTTGCCGATCCGCTGTTAGCCAGCGCATTTGGCTATACTTCGACCGAGACGACCACCTTGATCTTGTTTGGCATCACTTTGCTTTTACACGGCATTTTCAATCATATTGGCATACGGCTTGTAGCGAGATTGAACGATTTTTCCGCCTGGTATCATATTGGCGTTGTCGTTGTGCTTGTAGGCAGTCTTGTGTTTTTCTCGCGCAATGAGTTGCAGCCGCTCGACTATTTGTTTCAGGTCGGACAAACGTTTTCCGACAAACCGTACGCCATCGCATTCCTGATCGGACTGTTGCAGGCGCAGTGGACGTTCACGGGCTATGATGCTTCTGCCCATACGATCGAAGAAACGATCAACCCGAGGGTTCGCGCCGCTTGGGGCATTTTCACTTCTGTGGCCTTTTCCTTTATTTTTGGCTTTATTATGCTTGCTTTTGTCACGCTGTCCATTCACGATGCAGCAGCTGCCAGCGCCGCGGACAATGCCTTTATTTACGTGATCAGCGCCGCGCTGGGTGGAACGTTCGGTTCCGTTGTACTGTGGCTGGTCACCTTTGCGATGTGGTTTTGCGGCCTTGCTTCGATCACTTCCTTTTCCCGCATGCTGTACGCTTTTTCCCGGGATAAAGGCATGCCGTGGAGCAGACAGTGGGCCGAAATCTCCAGGAAATACAGAACGCCTGCAAAAGCGATCTGGCTGGTGGTCATCCTCTCGTTTGCCCTTGCCCTGTTTGACTACATTTTGAAGCGGATCAACCCTGATGCCGAATACACGACGTTGGCTTTTCTCACCGCAGTAAGCGTGGTCGGACTGTATGTCGCTTACGGAATCCCGCTCTATCTCAAGCTGCGCGCCGAGTCGCGAGGGGTGTTCCAGCGAAAGCATTTTGGCCCGTGGAACCTCGGCAACTGGAGCAAGCCAATCAACGTGCTCAGCTTGCTCTGGATCGTGTTTATTTCGATCATGATGGTAATTCCTCCGAACCAGACAGCAGCGTATGCGCTGATCGCCATGTTTGTCGTCCTGATCATTATGGATCTCGCTTACTACCGCAAACATTTTGCGGGTCCGCAGGCGGCGCTCTCGACTTCGGCAGAGGAAATCAAACGCCAGGAAGCGAAATTCCGCGAGTAACTCGCGCCGATTCCAATGGAAAATCGTTACGAATATCAGCAAGCCCCCGCTCATGTGCGAGCCGAGGGGCTTTTTTGCAATCATCAGCGCTCATAACGGACGCACGCAGGAGAAAAGCTAGTTGTATCCCGGCAAAATGAATGAAAAGGAGCAGCAGATCATGCAAAAAATGAAAAGCGCGATAGCGACTGTGACGGGGATCGTCATTTTGGCCCAACTGTCGGTACCAGCAGCAGCGTGGCAAGGCATGGAGATGGGGAAGCGAGCCATCCATACGATGATCAAACAAGCTTCGGAGAAAGTGCACAACCGCTATGAAGCCGCTGGCATTACCGATCCGGTTGCCTTTGAAGCCTTTTTCCGAAAGCTGCAGGAGGCAGTACAGGCGGGAGATAAGCGCCAGGTAGCCAAAAAAGTACACTTCCCGCTGCGGATCAACAAAGACGGGAGCAGCCGCTACATCAGGGATGAGCAGCAATTTTTGGCGGAGTACGACCAGATTTTTAGCGATAAAGTCAAAAAAGCGTTGCTCGTGCAAAACGTCCAGGAGACGTTCGTCAACGCGGAGGGCGTAATGGTCGGCAACGGCGAGTTGTGGCTGGGGCAAATCGGCGGGAAATACGTGCTGTTTGCTGTCAATGAATAAACGGAAGGAGGAGGGCTTTTTTGCGGAAAAGCCCTAAAGTTTCATCAAAAAAATTTTATTGAACATTGTGTATATTTTACGTGGACATTATAGATAGAAAATTCTAAAATAACTAATAAATAGACAAGGATTGAGATGGATTCGACAGAGAATGTCCGCGCGGAATGGACATTTGTAATTTTAGTTAATACGTGGTAAGATTCACGAAAAGCTGATTTGTTTAATTAAACTTAACTGAACATGAACGTAGAGAGAAAAGGAGTGGTTACAGTGAGTTTGGATACAAAACGATTGGCGGACGAGCTGGCAGAACAGGTCGTTGCGTGGCGCAGACATCTCCACCAACATCCGGAATTGTCATTCGAAGAAGAGCAGACGTCTCAATACGTCTATGAAACGTTGCAATCTTTCGGAAATTTGGAACTGTCGCGTCCGACAAAGACGAGCGTGGTTGCCCGTTTGATTGGTTCCCAGCCAGGGCCAGTGCTCGGGATGCGCGCCGACATGGACGCCTTGCCGATTCATGAGGAAAACGCAGTGCCTTACGCTTCCGGCAAAGCTGGCGTCATGCACGCATGCGGACACGATGGACATACGGCCATGCTGCTTGGAGCGGCCAAAATATTGTCGCAATACAAAGACAAAATCAAAGGAGAAGTGCGCTTCTTCTTCCAGCACGCAGAGGAACTGCCGCCGGGTGGTGCTGTGGAGATCGTCCGGGCTGGAGCAGCGGACGGACTGGATTCCATCATCGGCATCCACCTGGCCTCGTACATGCCAGTAGGAAAATTCGGTGTGCTGTACGGAGCGCTTACCTCTTCCACAGACCGGTTTGATATCAAAATCCAGGGCAAGGGCGGGCACTCCTCGCAGCCAGAGTCGGCGATCGACCCGGTTGTCATCGGCGCTCAGGTGATTACGGCCCTGCAACAAATCGTGTCCCGCAATGTCAGCGCATTGGACAAGGTGGTCCTGTCCGTCACGATGCTGAATGCAGGCACAGCGTACAACATCATCCCGGATTCGATGACGCTGACTGGCTCAACCCGTTGCTTCGACGCCAAGATTCGCGAAAATCTCCCGGTATGGATCGAGCGGATCGTCAAAGGAACGACGGAAGCGCACGGAGCCAGCTACGAATTTTCGTTCTCCCACGGCTACACATCGGTCGTCAACGACCAGCAAGTGACCAAGCTGATGGAAGACACGATTCGCGAGAGATGGGGCGAGGAAGACATTATTTACATCGATCCGCTGATGCCGGGCGAAGACTTCTCCGAATACTTGAAAAAAGCGCCAGGCTGCTTCATTCAGCTGGGAGCCGGCAATCCGGAAAAAGGCTTTGTTTACCCGCACCATCATCCACGCTTTGATTTCGATGAAGATGCACTTGCTCGAGGTGTAGAGTTGTTTGTTCGGGCCGCACAAAAAGTAGTCATGGAATAACAGACAGGAACGAGACCGAACAGGGGGAAACATTATGACTGAGGGACGCGTGAATGTGTTCAAGCTGCATTTCTTGGTGCTTATACTGGTTGCTTTGACAGAGTTTATCGGCACGAAAAAAATTAACATCGGTATCGGGGTAATCGCTTTGTTTCCAATGCTGTACGCACTTGTTTTGGGCGGTGTGATCAGTTGGCCTTCATTTAAATTTTTGAAAGAAAAAGACATGAATGTCGCTGCGAATATTTTGGGAGTTTCGTTCTTGCTCTTCGTATGCAAGCTGGGTGCGAATATTGGGCCGGAGCTGCCAAAGCTGTGGGGAGCTGGTGTATCTCTGCTCGTGCAAGAGGTAGGGCACATCGTCGGAACGATCATTTTGGGCTTGCCGGTAGCGCTCTTGCTCGGGCTCAAGCGTGAATCGATCGGGGCCACTTATTCGCTCGACCGTGAGCCGAACCTGGCCATTGTTGTGGACAAGTTTGGCGCGAGTTCTCCTGAAGCGCGCGGCGCGCTGGGCGTCTACATTTGCGGTACGCTGTTCGGCGCGATTTTCATGTCGCTTTTGGCAAGCATTTTGGGAAGCAGCGGACTGTTCCATCCGATTTCCCTCGCGATGGGCGCGGCAGTTGGCTCAGGCAGCATGATGGCCGCAGCGACAGGATCACTGGCTGTTATTTTCCCGGAAGCACAGCAAGACATCGCCTTTTACTCAGGTGCGGCCAACCTGATGATGAGCATCATCGGCACGTATGTATGTATCTTCGTGTCGTTGCCGCTGACTCAGCGCCTGTACGCATGGCTTGAACCGATTATTGGGCGTAAAAACGCTTCTGCGGAAACAGAAGGGGGGCAAAGAAGCGCATGAATCAAGTCCTGACGATTCTCATCATTGGTGCCATCACACTTGTCGGAAACTGGATCGGCTACAAGGTTCCCATCCTGGAATCCTTGCCAGGCATTGCGCTTTTGGCGGTCATTACCTTGATCGGGATGGGCTTCACGAAAATATTGCCGTTCAAATCTCCAGTCATCGTCTGGATTTCCTTGTTTGCCATGATTGCCACTTCGCCCTTTTTCCCAGGAAGCGCGTATACGGCTGCGGCGATTGCCAAAATCAATTTGCTGGCTCTCGCTACCCCGATTCTCGCCTATGCAGGTTTGTCGCTGGGCAAAGACATCCATCTGTTCAAGCAACTGAGCTGGCGGATCGTCGTCGTGTCCCTCGTTGTTTTCACTGGTACGTTCCTGTTCGCAACCTTGTTCGCAGAGATCGTATTCAAAATTCAAGGCAAGTTTTAACGCACAAAGCATGACCGAAAACCTTCGTGGCACATAGCGCGAAGGTTTTTTCGTCTCTACCCGGGGTGTACAAAAGAATTGATCGATCAGGATTAGACAGGTATACTCTTAATAATCAGAAAGATTACGGCATACGACAAAAAGAGAGAGTGGAGGCAGCACATGATCATTGACGTAAATCAGGTCACCTGGCAGCGGGACGACACAACGATCTTGAAAAACATTGATTGGCAAGTGCAAGAAAACGAACATTGGTGTCTTGTCGGCTTGAACGGCTCCGGCAAGACAAGCTTGTTGAAAATCATCTGCGGGTACACATGGCCGACGAAAGGACAAGTAAGCGTTCTCGGCGATTTGTATGGGACGGTTGATTTGCGTGAGGTGCGAAAATCGATTGGCTGGGTAAGCACGGCCTTGATCGCGCAGCTTCACGAACACGAAACGGCTTTTCGCGTGATTTTGAGCGGGCGGGAAGCGACGATCGGCTTGTACTCTGTTCCGAGTGAGGCAGATGTGCAAAAAGCGCAAGAGCTGCTGGAGACGTTTGGCTGCGCCGAGCTGAAGGACAGGCCGTTCGGTGCGCTGTCCCAGGGCGAGCGGCAAAAGATTTTGATTTCGCGGGCACTGATGGCATCTCCGCGTCTCTTGATTCTGGATGAGCCATGTACGGGGCTTGATTTGCTCTCCAGAGAGCAGCTTTTGTCGATGATTGAGCAGATTGCCAAACAGCCGGAGGGACCGACGCTTTTGTACGTCACCCATCACATCGAGGAGATTTTGCCGTGCTTTACTCACACGCTGCTGTTGAAATCAGGTGAGGTAGAGCGGGCTGGACGAACCGATGAGGTATTGACAACCGAAGGGTTGACCCGCTTTTTCGGCGTTCCTGTCAACATCGCCCGTTCCCAGGGACGCTCCTGGGTCAGCCTGGGAGAAGAGGCATCTGTGCGTTAGCAGTCCATCATTTGGCAAGGATCGGCAATGTCGTGTATCATTGTGTATAATAATATCAATAGGAATAAAAAACTGGGAGGAGAGGAGAGATGGAAGCATGAACAACGCGATTGCGCCAATCACAGACTCCACCTGGGCGATCATCACTTATGAGGACGCATGGAACAGCTACGTGAACAGTTATGTGATCAAACAAGGTGACTCGTTTGTACTGATTGACTCCCATCAGCGGAAGCAACGGGCGTATTTTCAACAGGCATTGGAGGGAATTGGCGCCAAGCCTGAGCGGATTGACTACGTGTACTTTACGCATCGACACGCTGACCATATCGGGAATGCCGACATGTTCCCGTCTCGCAACAACTGGATTCATCTGGACGATTACTACGAACTGGACGATTTTTCGCAGACGCTGTTCGGACACACCTTCACGGGGAGCGGAGGAGATTTGCCGTCCTTGCGATTTCGTCAGCTGGCCTTTCATACGGAAGGCTCTGTCGCTTTTTTTGACCCGCAGAGCAAAATTTGCTTTGTCGGCGATCATATTTGCTTTGAGAAAACCGAGCTGGGCGAAGTGATCGGGAAGGAAAGCGAATGCCGGGCCGCATATAGGCAGCAGCTCAAAACATGGGCAGGGGAAGAACCGGATCGCGTTCCTGAATATGTAGAAAGTCTTGAAGCCTTGCTGGATTGGCCGATTGAATTTTTGGCGACCGGACACGGCCCGATTTTGCAAGGGGAGATTGCGGATTACTTGCACGAGCTGATTGGGGTGCTCCGCACGTAATGGTCGGAAGCGAAGACGTGCAAAAAGACTTGTGAAGCCAGGAGGCGACACAAGTCTTTTTGCTATCCCGATTGGCGTATGGGAACTATTCTTGCTCCGGTTCGATCAGGACAGGGTCGGAAATTTGCACATTGTATTTTTTCTTGAGTTGAGTGATCCACTCGTCGACGTTTTTGCGCTTGTTCCGATCTTGCAGCTTCTCGGCAATCTCTGGACGGGCTTCTTCCAGCGATTTTCCGAGTTTTTCCTTGTTTTTCTCGTAGTATTCCTTGATTTGCTCATCTGTCACCGGATACGCTTTTTCAAGCAGCTTGTCACGCAGCAAAATCATTTTGATACGTTCGCGCAGCTCTTTTTCGTTCGTAAAGTTTTTTTCCTTCAAGTATTGTTGGAATTTTTCCGGCGTTTTCAGCTTGTCCTTGATCGGATTGACTTTTGCGTCAACCTCCTGCTCGGATACGGTAATGCCTTGTGCGGCGCCTTCCTGTCGGCACAGCTCGATGGCGACCAGATCGGACATGACACTTGCGCCGGACTCTTTTTTCATCTGCTCGTACAGTTCGTGTTGCGAGATGGAGACGTTGCCGATCTTGGCTACTGCATTTGTATCGAGTGCAGCGGAATCTTTTGCTTGGGACACTCCGATGACTGCCAGCCCGGTCAGGAGCACGGCTACAGTCAGGATGGAAACATCAAACTTTTTCATAAAGAAACCTCTCTTTCTGGCGTACCTATGTGAAAATAGTATAGAGCAGCGATGCGGGGGAAAAATGGAACGACTTTTTACGAGAATCCCACATTTGCCTGCCAACCATGCCTAGAGCTTGGGGCGAAAAGGCGGCAATAGAAAACCGCACACCTGAATCATGTGCGGTGTTTGGTAAAATTCATGCAACGGCAAGGCGTGTTTAGCTGACGTGGGTCGATGCCTTTTGCCACTCTTCCAGGCGTTTTTCCAGCTCGGAACGGTTGAAGTGCAAGGAGCTGGCCGATTTGTCCAGCAGCTGGCGAAGATAGGTCAAAGCGTGTTCGTAATTCCCTTTGGCCGCCTCGATTTCAGCCAGGCAAAACAGCTTCCATTCCTTGGCGGAGCGCTTGCTGGCGATCAACTGGTACGCTTCCAGCGCGCTTTCGATTTCGCCCAGTCTGGCGTGCGAGCAGGCGATGAGCGCCAAAGAATCGGTCATTCCCTGGTCGCGCTGGTAAATGCGGAAAGCCACTTCGAGCGATTCGTTGTATCGGCCGGAAGAGTAGTACACGACCGCCAAATTGTAGAACAAGTAGTGAATCATCGCTTGGTTGAACAAAGAAGGGCGTTCCTTGCACACATTGATGCCGGAAACAATATATTTTTCAGCCAGTTCGTAATTGCCAATCATAATTTCATGAGTCGATTTATCCAGCATGGCTACTGCACGCGAACGGTTTTTTCGGTAGGAAGCCTCCAACCAGCTAAGCCGAACATCCAAACGGCGTTTGTACAAATTCGCCATATATTGAAAACGGAAGGGCCAGTGCAGGCGAATGAACATGACCAACAGCACGGCTGCCAAACCCGCCAGTGTCGAGGTCAAATTAAGACTCAAATACTCCACGTAGTGACACCCTCTCTTTTTGCGCTGCCTCTATTACCCCATCTTAGCACAGAACCTGTCCGGGTGACAGACCATTCCCTTTATTTCGTCAGAGTGAGTGTCCGCCCTGCTTTTGACCCGTCAAGCTGCTGGGTTTTGAGGATGTCGTCCGAGACGGTGTACAGCGTGCGGTCAATCGTCAGGATGCGTTTGATGTTTTTGCTGTTTTCGTACCAGCCTTCTCCAGCTTTGTTCAAATCTTCTTGGCTCAGGTGCGTGATCTTGTCGGTCAACGTGAAGCCTTTGGCCAAATCGAGATGATAGACGTAGGCGCCCTGGAAGGTGAAGTGGCCGTAATCGCGTATGTCCGGGCTTTGCTTTTGCTCCTCCGTTAATTCAAAGACAGTGACAGGGAAAGCGAGCAGTTCCTTTTCTTTGGAGAAAAGCAGCGCCTTGTGATTGTACAGAAGCTCGGAATCGGTGCCTCTGTCGCCAATCACGGTTTTGAACTTTTCTTTTGGCTTGCTGACGTCGCTGACATCGAACAGCGCGATTTTCATCCCTTGGTAATAGGCTCTGTCCTTGTCAGATTCGGCTTCCTTGCCAAACCCGATAATGTGATTCTCGTCGTACGGGTGCAAGTAGTCGCTGTAGCCGGGAATTTTCAGCGCTCCCAAAATGCGGGGTGCTGCGGGCTTCGACAAATCCAGCACAAACAGCGGGTCTACGTTTCTGAAAGTGACCATGTAGGCGCGCTTGCCCATGAACCGGACCGAGTAGATTCGTTCGGTAGGCGCGACGCCTTCCAGCTTGCCGTGCAGATTGAGCTTGCTGTCGAGGACGTAGACGTTGTTTTGCGAAGTGTTTTCATCGGTGCGCCAAATGTTCCCGCTCGTCGTCGCGAGCCGGAAATAGCCGTCGTACTCATCCATGGAAAACTGGTTGAGGATGCGCCCCGGCACGCTGCCTTTTGCTGCGTAGGTCACTTGGCCGTTGTTCATGCCAAAGCGATAGATGGTCGTGTCGGTTTGCATGGGCGGCGGAGCGAAGCTAGGGGCGATTGACTCTCCTTGCTTCATTTTCGTCGGCAACACTTTTTGTTCGGTCACGGCAACATACAGACTCGTTGGCGAGGCGTAAATGTTCTCGCCTGCCCCCAAATAGGCGGACAGCGACATTTTTTGCTTCGGATCGTCGAGATTGACGCCTGCGACCATCAAGTAACTCGGCTGCACGTTTTCGGGAAAATAGCGGATGTCGTCATACGGGACTGTCAGGAACTTGTCGCCCGAGGCGCTGTCGCGATAGGCAGGGCCGGGCAGTTCATTGTTTTCCTGCAAAATCCGGTACGTGTCGATGTAGCGGTTCGCTGTCAGGTACAAGCTGCCGCCGATTTTGCGGGAAGACAAATACTGGCCTTCCACATCCAGCTGCCGGATCAGGCGAGGATGCGCTTTGTCCGCAATGTCGTAGACAAACGCTTTGACCAGTTGATTGTTTTGATAGTACGGAATGCCGCGCTTGGAAGCAGGGAGGGGGGCCATTTCGACGCTTTCATTCGCCTGGCCGATCACGATCAGCCTGCGATCGTCGACGAACATTTCCAGCGGGGTGAACAAACCGTTTTCGTAGCCGATTCTGCTCACGACATGCATCTCGGTTGCAGGGTAAGCCTTGACGATTCGCACTTCCCGGTTCGTCGACTGGTACAGGTAGGTTCCGTCGGTTTTGACGATGTCGGCTTCATCTACGCCTTGTACCTGCGTGTTCGTCGTCGAAAAATCGCGGGATGCACCTGCTGCTGCATTGTCCGCAACCGCTTTCGACATCGGGGCTGCTGTTGGCATGCTTAAAGCCGATTCTGCGATGGCGTAGTTGTACTCCGTTGCTTTGAGCAGCTTTTTCAATTGCCCGTAGCTGCCGACGAGTGGCAATCCGTCTTTTTCTGCGGCCGCAGTCACTGTCGGCTCGTGGAGCGTGCCTGCCGGGAACAAGAGCGGCATGGCGCAAAGCACGATGACTGTCGCGAGCAGCCCGGCTGCTTTTCTCTTCATTTTCAATCCCCCGTTTCTCTATCTGGTCAGGATGTGGATTCAGTAGTAAGACGTGGCAAAAGGCAAGAACGTTTCACGGATGATGAAGTCTTTGCCCAGCGGTGTACGGACAGGGGGGAGAGCGTGTGCTATAATAATAGGCGGTTTAAGCTACCATTCACACTTACGTCAAAAGGGGCGTCTTAGATGGAAAACTTGAAGCAAAGCATTCTGGAACTGATCACGGATACTTCTACGAACTTGCCGCCAGACGTGCGTCGCGCCGTCAATGCTGCCAAGGTAAAAGAAGATCTCGGAACACGGGCAGCACTGTCTTTGTCCACCATCGCGCAAAACGTCGTCATGGCAGAAGAAAATGTTTCTCCGATCTGCCAAGATACGGGAATGCCGACATTTGAAGTGAAAACTCCGATTGGCGTTAACCAGCTCACGATCAAAAAAGCGATCAAGGAAGCGATTGTAGAGGCGACCAAAACAGGCAAGCTGCGTCCGAACTCCGTTGATTCTTTGACAGGGGCAAACAGCGGCGACAACCTGGGGCCAGGTACGCCTGTCATTCACTTCGAGCAATGGGAAGAGGATGAAGTTGAAATCAAGCTGATCTTGAAAGGCGGCGGCTGTGAGAACAAGAACATCCAATATTCCCTCCCCTGTGAGCTGGAAGGTCTGGGCAAAGCAGGCCGCAACCTGGATGGCGTGCGCAAGTGCATCCTGCATGCTGTTTACCAAGCCCAAGGCCAAGGCTGTAGCGCCGGCTTCATCGGCGTAGGGATCGGTGGCGATCGCACCTCCGGCTATGCGCTGGCGAAGCATCAACTGTTCCGTTCTGTAGACGATGTCAATCCAAACCCGGAGTTGGCTGCCCTGGAAAACTACATTATGGAAACAGCCAATCAACTGGGCATCGGTACGATGGGCTTCGGCGGAAACTCCACTTTGCTCGGCTGTAAGGTGGGCGTGGAAAATCGCCTGCCAGCAAGCTTTTTCGTTTCCGTCGCCTACAACTGCTGGGCATTCCGCCGTCAAGGCGTTCGTCTGCATGCAGAAACAGGCGAAATTTTGCGCTATCTGTACAAAGATGAAGCTGTGGCAATGGATCTGGCTCCGACCGCAGCGGCGAGCGAAGCGGCAGAAGAGCGCCGCGAGGTTGTGCTCCAAGCGCCGATTTCCGAGGAACAAATCCGCAGCCTGAAAGTGGGCGACGTGGTCATCATCAACGGGGAAATGCACACAGGCCGCGACGCTTTGCACAGCTACCTGATGGACCATGACTGTCCGGTCGACCTCAATGGGGGCATTATTTACCATTGCGGTCCGGTAATGCTGAAAGACGAAGCAGGCGAGTGGCATGTAAAAGCGGCTGGCCCGACAACCTCCATCCGCGAGGAGCCATACCAGGGTGACATTATCAAGAAATTCGGAATCCGCGCTGTTATCGGAAAAGGCGGAATGGGCGCAAAAACGTTGAAAGCGTTGAATGAGCATGGCGCTGTGTACCTGAATGCCATCGGCGGTGCCGCGCAATATTATGCGGAGTGCCTGGAAAAAGTCGAAGGCGTGGACTTCATGGAATTTGGAATCCCGGAAGCGATGTGGCACTTGCGCGTAAAAGGCTTCGCCGCGATTGTCACGATGGATTCGCACGGAAACAGCCTGCACGCAGATGTCGAGCAATCGTCTCTGGAAAAATTGGCGCAATTTGCCGAACCGGTATTCAAATAAGAATAATGAGATAGCCAAAAAAGCCTCTGGCGCCGCATTGTGCGCTGGGGGCTTTTTGCTTTTTTTGCCGTGACTGTACGCTGTACGCCGAGCTTTTGGCTCTGGCTGTCTTTAGCCTTTGCCGTGTTTTTTCGAGCCTGTCACGGCGAATATACTGGGTGAATGACCATTTTCGCAAAGATAGGTATTGGTTTATTTCCGTTGCTTGCGGGCGGGCATAGGTTAGTAACGAACAAAGAAACGATAGGAGGAGTGAGATTCGTGAACTACACAGTTCGTGCGGGAGATACATTGAACAGTATCGCGGCCCGCTTTGGCGTGCCGGTACAGGAATTGATCCGAGTGAACAACATTGCCTATCCGTACTACATTTACGTGGGTCAAAACTTGTACATCCCCGTCAGTACAACACCTGCCCCCACAAGCGATGTCGAGCGGAGACTGACTCGCGTGGAAAACCGGGTGGACGCGTTGCGCGACGATTATACCAAGCTCGACGATCGGGTAGATCGCCTGGAGACGCGCATGAACCGCCTGGAAGCCCGCGTAACCCGTCTGGAGCGAATTGTCCCGGCACCTCCGCCGACACCAACCGTCAGACCGACACCTAGACCAACTGCGACCCCGCGTCCGCGTTGATTGAACAAATAGCCCGGCTATCCTTTCTTTGCAAGGGGCAAAGAAAATTCCCGCTTCGCCATTTCCTCTTGGCCCCGATCTGCATAAGGTGGTACTAGAGGATTACGAGGAGGTGCGGCCATGCTAGGGTTTTTCAACGGTAAAAACGTCAGACACCATTTCATGGGCGTCTATGGGAAAGTGGTGCAAATTCGGGAGCTGGTAGAAGTGATCGACCAAGTCTTCGATTCCTTCCACAAAGTGAACAGCATCAGCAAGACGATGCTCGGGCCCCGGAAGCCGAGTGCGAAAAAACTCGACAAACTCAGATGACGACCAGCTATGAATCTGGACAGCAAAAAAACCGCCTCCAATCTCGGGGCGGTTTTTTTGTAAACAAGTATTCAGCGAGGCTTTGCACGGAGTGTTTTTCTCCGGGATGCTCCTGATCCTCATCAGCCTGGCTGCCAGTCTGCTTTTGGGCAAGGCGCGGCTAATCGAAAAAAAGAACCCCGCCGCTTGATTTCATCAAAAGGCAGGGTTCCCAAAGCGTGAGACTGTTATGATTTTGGCTTCATCGCTTGCGCAGCCATCCGCACCATTTCTTTGACCATGCTGCCGCCCAGTCTGCCGCCGATCCGGCCTGCATCGTGCGAAGTGAGCTGGCCGTTGTATCCGCGCTGCAAAGGGACGTGAAGCTCGGATGCCACTTCGTACTTGGCCTGGTTCGGGTCAGCGACATGGGCGACTTGTGCTTTCAACGCATCCAGCCCTTCTTGGGCACCCGGGACGAGAGGACGTTTTCGTCTGCTCATGGATCATCACCTCTCGTCTTAGCGTGCCCAACTAGACGAGTGCCTTGCGCATCGTGAAATTCGTCTCCGGGTAGTAAGTGTTGGCAACGAGCAGGTTTGGCCCTGCGCATTTGGCCGCTGGACAGAAGCAGTTGATTTTCTGGTTCATGGAATGTCCCTGCCAAGTGTCAAACATGCGTTGCAGCTCGTCTTTTTGAATATTGCCGAGCGGTTCCACGTCTCCGAAGTCTGTCACGATCACGTCGCCCGTAAAAATGTTGATATTCAAGCGATTCCGACCATCCGGATCGTTGCGGGTCGTGACATTTTTCGCCGTACGGAGCCGCTGGATCAACGCCCTGTCTGCTTCGTCCGCACTGCAAGCGAAAAACGGCAGCGTGCCGAACAGCATCCACAAATCTTCGTTACGGACATCGAGCATCCGGTGAATGGCCTGGCGCAGCTCATCGAGAGAAAGCACGTCGAGATCGCGGGCAAAGTCACTCGCGTACATCGGGTGCACTTCGTGTCTGCGGCTGCCCATTTCCTGGATTTGCCGATGGAGCGTCTCCAGCTTGGGCCAGGTGCGATGATTGAGCATCGTCTCCGCCGAGACAAACACGCCTGCCTCCGCGAGCTTGCGCGCGTTGTCCATCATCCGCTCAAACTGCACTTCTGCCTGTTTGCCTGAAACCGGCTGCCTGGCTTTTGCGTAAACAATATCATGAAACTCCTCCGGGGTAGACCAGTTCCAGGAAATATGCATGACATCTATGTAAGGCAAAACCAGTTCGTAGCGGGAAAAGGGCATGGACATGTTGGAGTTGATCTGGGTCCGCAGCCCGCGATCCGCGGCGTAGCGCAGGATGGGCTGGATGACTTCCTTGACAGTTCGTTCGCTGTACATCGGTTCTCCGCCTGTTATACTTAGCGTAAGCAAATCTTTGGCTTCGTCCAGGCGACGAAGGATGAGATCGACAGGCAGAGCGGGATCGTCTTTATATCGCAATGTATCGCCAACCGCACAATGCTCGCAGCGGAGATTGCACAGATTCGTTACAGTAAACTCGACGCTGGTCAATTTATAGGCGGGGGGTGTCGCATTAAACAACGGCTCCCATGGATCGTGTATCGGTGTTAGTGGTGTTGTTGGAACCATGCGGATCAATTGTGGAAACCTCCTTCATTCTGCGTACAACTCAACCTATTATAACGACATTAGAGCGGAAGGAGAATAGCTAACGACATGATTATGGGGATGTCTTTTGGGCGCGGTGTGCTTTTTCACGATCGCAATGTGCTGGCTTGTGCGGAAGTAAAAGACGGCGTTATCCACATGTGGGCGGAAAAAATCACACTCAAAACGATTGGAAAGCTATGGTATCGTATTTTTTTCTCCTTTCCCTGGTATTATCAGCTTTTTCACTTGCTTCTCGCCTGCTATGTAGTGGCGGCTCTGGTGCATCCGGCCTGGGCAGTCGTAGACCCGATGTGGGCGGCTGTCTATATCGGCGGCTTTCACTTTGTTTTTCCAAAAATGATGAAAAAGTTCCACGGTGCAGAACATAAAGTATTCAGCTATTCCGGAAGAAAATCGCTGGCCGCCTTGCCGCAAATTGCCAAGGCTGACATCGTCAATGACGGTTGCTCGACTAATCTGGTCGTCTGGTTTTTCGTTGGCTTTCTGCTCTCTGTCTGGTTTTTGCCGATGGAGTGGAGCATCGTCTGCGGCGTCGGCGGACTTTTGGTAGGAATGTTCGGAGATCGCTACGTGCGCAAATATTGCGGAGTTGTTTACAAGCTCTCGGCCTTTTTCCAAAAGCATTTTACGACGAAAGAACCGGATCGGCTGCATCTGGAGACGGCTATTCGCTCCTACATGCTGTTTGAGCACATACGCGATATGGAACGGCAGCACTCGGCATGAGAAGGAAAGAGAAGTGAGAAGCAACAAGCCTCCTGGGCAAAGGGGGCTTTTTTGGTCACGACAACGAAGGAGGCAGAGGGATATGAAAATAGCACCGCGAGATTTTGCTGGAAAAGGACTCGCTTATACGCTTCGTTCGGCCCAAGAGGAAGACGCGAGCGAGCTGGTAGCCGTACGACTGCAAATCGATGGCGAAACGGAAAATATGGACAGAGAACGAGGCGAGGGGTTTCTGGATGAAGCTGCCTTTCGCGAATTGATCCGGGCTGACTCGGAAAGTGAGCGCAATCTGTTCCTGGTCGCGGTGGCGAACGGTCGCATCGTTGCCTTTTCGCGCTGTCAAGGAAGCTCGCTCAAGCGACTGGCGCACCGGGTTGAATTTGGCGTAGGCGTTTTGCAGGAATATTGGGGATACGGCATCGGGAAGCAGCTGCTTCAAGAATCGATCGCCTGGGCAGATGAACAGGGCGTGAAAAAAATGACGCTGCAAGTTTTGGAGACGAATGAAAAGGCGATTGAGCTGTATCAACGGCTTGGCTTTGAGACAGAGGGCGTGCTGAAACAGGACAAGCTGTTATCAGACGGCAACTATTACAGCACGATCGTGATGGGACGATTTGCAAAATAAAAAAGGTCGAGGGCATACGCATTGTCCTCGACCTTTCGCTTTATCTCTCCAGCGGGTTTTCTTCCAGCTGGCGGTACGTTTTTCCTTTGTCCACATAGGACTGGCGAATGCGCACCAGTTCCTTGAAGTCGGCTTCGGTCAGCTCGCGCTTTACTTTCGCGGGATTGCCGACGACGAGCGTGCGCGGTGGCACTTTCATTCCCGGAGGAACGAGCGCTCCGGCGGCAACCATCGCCTCTTCGCCGATTTCGGCCCGGTCCAAAATGATCGCTCCCATCCCGATTAACGCGCCGCGGCGCACCACGCAGCTGTGCAGGACGGCATTGTGCCCGACGGTGACTTCATCTTCGAGGATCAGCGGATTGTTCGGGCTTTGGTGCAAGGTGCTGTTGTCCTGCACGCTCACCCGTTTGCCGATCACGGTTGGCGCGATGTCACCGCGAATTACGGTGTTGTACCAAATGGAAGAGTCTTCGCCAATCTCAACGTCGCCTGTTACGACAGAGCCTTTGGCCAGAAAAACGGTTGGATGAATGTTAGGCTTGATGTTTTCAAAGGGAAGCAGTAGCATAAAAACCTCCTGGTCAGTGAGTAAGCGTGCAGCTGTTTTCTTGCGGACGGGGATGATGAATCGAGAATCGCCCCGTGACAGGGTCGCAGTCAATGACGGTGCCAATCAGCTTGTCCACATCTTGCGGTTGATAGAAGAAGCGGATGCTGTTGATTTCCTCAATCTGGTCGCGCTTGTCCGCTTCGGTAATGGCAATGCTGTAGGTGAAGCTGCCGCATCCGGTCGTGGTTGGAACAAGCTTGATTCCGAGCTTGTCTGCGTCGTGTTCTTCCGCAATCATCAGGGCAAGGCGCGCTGCCGCCTGCGAGGTAATGTTTATCACAATCAACCCTCCTTGTAGCCTCTCTATTGTACTACAGGTTTGCGATTGGATCGAATGCGAACATTCCAGCTTCTGTTAGTTGACCGCAAACGGCGCATGTGATAGAGTATGTAGTACTGATTCGTGAATGCGGGAAATGTGGGTAGTCGCTGCCGCAATCGCTTCGGCGGTTGGCGGTAGAGGAAAGTCCAGGCTCGCCCAAGCTGAGATGCTTGGAGTGTTCGTACCTGGCGCAAGCCAGGGCAGTGAGGCGCAAGCTTTGCTGACGGCGTGGAAAGGGCTCTCTCTGAGGCCCGAGTACGCTGAAAGTGCCACAGAAACGTAGCTTTTCTGGCGACAGAAAAGATGGAACGCGGTAAACCCTGCGAGCGAGAAACCCAAATTTGGTAGGGGAACCGTCCTGAAGGAACCAAACGGAAGGGACGGATGGTATCTTTGGATGCCATAGATAGATGGCTACCGCTCTTGGTGCGAGGGCTTGGCCCGTTTGAAGCACGGGAGAGACAGAACCTGGCTTACAGCATTTCCTGCTGGATATGATTGGAATACCGGGAGGCGCCAAGCTTTGGCGACGTTCCGGTTAAAAAGCAAAGACCGCCTTCATGCGAGGGCGGTCTTTTTGCATGCCAAAAGCAAGCGCGGCACAGCGGCAAGTGTGCTTTGGAGGAGCAAAAGACAACCTTCTGTGATAAGATAAAGGTATGTTTCTCGATCTGCTTACACGGAAAAAGGCTCGGGTGAGGGATCGAAGGAAAAAAGCGCAGACGAAAGAGGGATCGACCGTGAGCTTCACGACAGAGGAAAATGGGATTTTTCCAGCCGTTTGTTCGCTGGATTGCCCGGATCAATGCGGGTTGTTGCTTCACAAGCAGGATGGCAAGCTGGTCAAAGTAGTAGGCGATCCGAATCATCCTGTGACAAAAGGAAACATTTGCAACAAAGTGCGCAACATGGCGGCGCGATTGAATGATCCCAAGCGTCTGGCCTATCCGCTCAAGCGGGTCGGGAAAAAAGGCAGCGGCGAATTTGTCCGCATCAGCTGGGAGGAAGCCATCGATACGATCGTCTCCCGCTGGCGCAGCCTGATTGCCACAGACGGACCGGAGGCGATTTTGCCGTACAGCTTTTACGGGAACATGGGCAGAATCAATGTGGAGGGAATGGATCGGCGCTTTTTCCACCGGATGGGAGCGAGCCAGCTTGACCGGACGATTTGCAACAGTGCTGGCGGAGTTGGCTACAACTACACGATGGGCGGAGCTTTCGGGACCGACCCGGAGGATACCGTTCACGCCAAGCTGATGATCATGTGGGGGATCAACACGGTCAGCACGAACATGCACCAGGTAGTCCTGGCTGAACAAGCCCGGAAAAATGGCGCGAAGATCGTCGTCATCGACGTGCACAAAAACCAGACAGGGCGTTGGGCCGACTGGTTCATTCCGATCTTGCCGGGCACGGACACGGCGCTGGCCTTGGGACTGATGCATGTGTTGTTTGCAGAAAACTTGGTTGATTCCGCCTTTTTGCAATCGTATACGGTTGGACACGAAGAATTGCGAGAGCATGTGAAGGCATACGATCCGGCAACAGTCTCTGCCATTACAGGCGTTCCGGTTGACGATATTTACAAGCTGGCCAGATGGTATGGGGAGACGTCGCCTTCGTTTATTCGCATTGGCAACGGCATCCAGCATCATGACAACGGAGGAATGTGCGTCCGGGCGATTTCCTGTCTGCCGGCGCTCACCGGACAGTGGCTGGTCCGGGGCGGCGGCGCGATCAAAGGGAACAAAGGCTTTTTGGAACACAACAAAACCGCCGTGCAACGGCCCGACTTGTTAGCGAACAAAAACACGAGAGTCATCAACATGAATGAACTGGGCAAGGTGCTGCTTGAGGTACAGCCTCCCGTGAAGTCGCTGTTTGTGTACACGAGCAACCCGGCTCTTGTCGCACCGGAAGGCAACAAGGTCAGACAAGGGCTGGCAAGAGAAGATTTGTTCACGGTCGTGCACGATCTGTTTTTGACCGAGACAGCCAAGTATGCGGATATCGTTTTGCCCGCCACGTCTTCCTACGAAAACATGGACTTCTACACGAGCTACTGGCACCATTACATCCAGCTGCAACAGCCCGTCCTCGCCCCGTATGAAGAGAGCAAGTCCAATACGGAGCTGTTCCGGTTGTTGGCAGCCGCCATGGGCTACGAGGAGCCTGCCTTCCGCGATTCCGACGAAGACATGATTCGCCAGGCGCTGGAAGGGCACGGCAATCCGCATATGGAAGATATCACCTTCGAGTCGCTGGTGGAGCACAACTACCGCAAAGCCAAGGTCGACTCGTACTTTACGGGCCGCCTGTCCACGCCGAGCGGAAAAATCGAGCTGTACTCGCAGACGATGGCGGACAGAGGGTATCCGCCGTTGCCGACCTACTCGCCGCTCGCAAAAGACGGCGATTATCCGTATCAGTTCGTGCCCGGGCCGAACCATAACTTTTTGAACTCGACGTTTTCCAACAACGAGAAGCATATGAAGATGGAAAAAATACCGAAGCTGCACATGAACCAGGCGGACGCCCAGCAAGTCGGGATTGAGGATGGGGATACCGTCCGGGTGTGGAATGACCGCGGAGAATGCGAACTGGTTGTCTCTGTTGGCGAAAATGTGCTGCCGGGCGTGGTGGTCAGCCAAGGCTTGTGGGCAGATGGACCAGAGTCCAAGCATTACGTGAACGCGTTGACCCCGGATCGGATTGCCGACATGGGCGGTGGAGCGACATTTTTCTCCGGACGGGTGGATGTAGCCCGGATCGCGCGGTAAATCGGGCGTAAAAGGGCGTACTAGCATAAGCCCTTCTCCATACGGTTTATGGAGGGGGTGAAAACGTTGGATGAATTGCGTATGTTCAAGCAGTTTATCAGTTCCGCCGAGCAAGTCTGGACGCAGATTGCCACCTCGCCCCGAGGGAAGGTTGTCTACACCGTGAACGGCGTCGATTACACGCCGTTGCCGGATAAGTACAACACCAAGCGAAAAATCTCCCGCATTTTTCGCAGGTATTGGGGAAAGCAGCTGACAGAAACGATGATCCGCAATCTCCAATTACGGCTGCTCAAAGGAAAGCTGTGCATCCCGTGTGGAACCATCCCTTCCGTACCTTGCGCGGTGCAATCCTTGCAAGTAAAGGCCAATCTGCCGAATCAGCGGACGATTGCCGCTACTTTGGTCGGGGGAGAAAAGAAGACAAAAGTAGACTATCGGTTGATCCGTTCGGGGGAGACGCAATCGTTTACGATCATGAAGCGATCCGGTCGTGAGCTGGATGTGCGATACCGTCCGCCAGTCGCTCCCGCAGCCGCACCGAAAGCCGTCGCAAAACCTGTTGCCAAGCCAGCGGCGAAAAAAGCAGCGCCGAAACCGTTGCTGAATCCAGCCGTGAAGCCGGAAGCAAGCTCAAAGCGGAAAAGCAAAGGCAAAGGGAAGCAAAAGCTCCTCAAAACCCCATGATGATGGGGTTCGGGGAGCTTTTGCCTTTTCCAAAAACGATTATGCCTTGATCGTCACGCGATATTCGCGCAGCCAGTAATCCATTTGGCCGAGGTAGGCGAACAGCTGCGGCGTGCTCATGAGCTGGCCGAAAAACGGAATGCTGGAAGCCTGGGCGTCCGACTCGGCGATTTTGCGAATGACCGGGACGTCAATCAGTTGCAGCAGCGGGGAGCTGGGATCGTTCAAAATGTCGAGCAGCCACGTGCGAACCGCTTTTGTATAGGAAGGATTGTGCGTTTTCGGATACGGGCTTTTTTTGCGGTACAGCACTTCGTCCGGCAAAATGCCCTCCATCGCTTTGCGCAGAATGCCTTTTTCGCGATTGCCGTGCGTTTTCATTTCCCAGGGGATATTCCAGACGTATTCCACGATCCGGTGATCGCAAAAAGGGACGCGCGCTTCCAGGCTTGCAGCCATGCTCATCCGATCTTTGCGATCCAGGAGCGTATTCATGAACCAGGTGATGTTGAGGTAAAACATTTCTCTTCGCCGTGCTTCAATCGGGTCCTCACTGGGCAGATGAGGCACTTCGTCCAGCGATTCCGCGTAGCGCATCGCGACGTACTCCTCCGGCTTGACCCAGGCGCGCAGCTCGGGCGACAGCCACGAAGCCCGTTCCTTGACCGCCCGCGACCAGGGGAATGTCGCTGCATGCAGCAGCTCCTCGCGGTAAAACCACGGATAGCCGCCAAATACCTCATCCGCGCATTCTCCTGAGAGAACGACGGTTGTCTCTTTTTTGATTTCCCGGCAGAACAAGTACAGGGAAGCGTCGACATCGGCCATTCCCGGCAGGTCGCGGGCGAGTGTCGCTACCTTCAGCGCATCGACCAGTTCGGCTGTGTCAAACTCAAGCGTATGGTGCTGGGTGCCCAAGTATTGCGACACGAGCTGGACGTAAGGCGCATCTTCATTTGGCTGAAAAGAGCTCGCTTGAAAATGCTTGTTGTTGTCCACGTAATCAATCGAGTAGCTGTGGAGCGTTCCCCGGCCTGTTTCCTTGAAATGCTCGGCGGCTACCGCCGTAATGACGCTGGAATCAAGCCCGCCGGACAAAAGCGTGGCAACAGGGACGTCCGCGACGAGCTGCCGCTTGATCGAATCGACGACAAGCTCTCTGACCCGTGCCGCTGTGGTTGGCAAGTCATCGGTATGCGGACGGCTCGCAAGCCGCCAGTATGTTTCCTGTTTGACACGGTCGCGCGTTACGGTCAAAAAGCAGCCGGGCCGCACCTCGTGCACTTGATGGAAGACGCCGTGACCAGGGGTGCGAGCGGGGCTGATGCCGAACACTTCCGCCAGTCCTTCCCGCGAAAGCTCCGGTTTGACGTCTGGATGCGCCAGCAGTGCTTTGAGTTCGGAGGCGAACAAGAAAGAGCTGCCTCTTTGCGCGTAAAAAAGCGGTTTGACTCCCATCCGGTCGCGGGCGACAAACAGGCGCTGCGCCCGTTCGTCCCAGATCGCAAAAGCGAAAATACCGTTCAGCTTGGCAAGGCAGTTCGTGCCCCATTCGAGATAGCAGTGCAAAAGCACTTCGGTGTCGGAGTGGGACTGAAAAGTATGACCGCAAGCAAGCAGCTCTTGCCGGAGGTCTTCCGTGTTGTACAGCTCACCGTTGTAAATCATCGTGCAGGCATGTTCGCTTTTGAGAGCTGTCATCGGCTGCTGCCCGCCGGCAGGGTCTACGACGACGAGGCGGCGATGGCCGAGGGCGGCGCGCGGAGTCAGCCAAAAGCCTTCTGCATCTGGCCCGCGATCTTTGAGGCATTGCGTCATTCGCTGGAGTACCGGACGCTCCTGGGAAAGGTCTTTTTCCCAATCAATCCAACCTACGATTCCACACATGTTCTGATCACCCTTCCCATGAAGCATTGCACACTCAGCGTATGCAGGACGCCCAGTTAGATTGCCTGTCCAGCAGGGAATTGGGAGTAAAATGCGGAATTTATAGAAGATTTCAACAAGCAAGCAGGAGGACGCCGTGGACAATCTCACGCTGTTGCTCATCGAGAGAATGGGCATTCTCTTGACTCTCGGGTTTATGTTGACGAGGATTCCGCTGTTTCGGCAGCTGCTCGATCGCGAACTGCACGTTGGCACGTCTGTTGCCTTTTCCATGATGTTTGGCTTGTTCGGTGTGGCAGGTACATATGCAGGCGTAGTGGTGCACGAGGATGGATACGTTCCGAGCTTCTGGATTTTTCCGCTTTCCGGAGACGAGATTGTGGCAAATTCCACGCTGGTCGGCGTCGTGATCGGCGGTTTGCTCGGCGGGCCAATGGTCGGGATGGGAGCCGGAATCATTGCGGGCTTGCATTTGTATGATCTCGGCGGATTTGCAGCGCTTCCGATGGGGCTGTCTGTTCCGCTCACTGGATTTTTGGCAGGCTATGTGGCGCGGTTTTTTTCCCAGGAGCGGGTCATTTCTCCGTCCAAGGCATTGTTTATCGGAATGTTCGCGCCTGTGATCCAGATGTCGCTTTTGCTGATCATGTCGGGCCCGCCTGATCTCGTGCGCACGATGGTCAATGTGATCGGCATTCCGATGGTCTTGACCAACAGCATCTCGATTGCGATTTTTACGACGATGATTCGCGTCGCTTTGCAAGAAGAGGAGCGTTCTGCTGCGCTGGAGGCTGAGCGTGCCTTCACAATTGCGCAGCGAATTTTACCACAGTTGAAAATGGGGCTGAATCCGCAAGCAGCCCAGGCGGCGGCGCTCGTGCTTCAGCGGGAGGCGAAGGCGATCGCCGTAGCGGTGACCGATCGGGAGCGGCTGCTGGCCCACGTCGGAGCGGGTACGGACCATCACGCTCCGGGAGAGCCGATCCAGAGCGACCTCGATCGGCGGGCGATGGCGAGTGGCTGCATTGAAAAAGGCCATGGCCGGGAACTGCTTGGCTGCCGACAAAAAAATTGCCAGCTGCATGCAGCCATCCTCATCCCCATCAAAGAAGGGGGCAGTGTCGCCGGACTGATCAAGCTGTACTTTCGCCGCCCCCAGCAAATCGGCAAAGTCCAGGAAGCATTGGCCAAAGGGCTGGGAAATCTGATCTCTAACCAGCTGACCATCTCGCTTGCGGAGCAGATGAAAGGGTTGATGAAGGACGCAGAGCTGCGAATGCTGCAAGCCCAGATTCATCCGCACTTTTTGTTCAATACGCTTAATTCAATCGTGACCTTGATTCGCATCGATCCGAAGCTCGCCAGACACATGACGATTCAACTGGGAGTGTTCATGCGCTTCAACCTGAAGCTTACGTCAAGCGCACAAGTAACGGTCGGTCAGGAGCTGGAGCATTTGCACGCCTATTTGGAAATTATCCGCATTCGCTTTTCCGAGCAATTTGCCGTGCAGACGCTGGTTGATCCCGGTGTGGAGGATGTGCTTATGCCGCCTGGCACCCTTCAGCCGTTGATCGAGAACTGCATCCACCACGGACTGCGCGATATGGGCGCAGGCGGAGAAATCAGGCTGTGTGTGCAGCGACAGCCAACCGCCGTTCATTTTACGATCGAAGACAACGGCAGAGGATTCCCGGAGGAACTGCTTCCTCTGTTGGGCAAAATTCCGATGGAGCGCAAGGAAGGAAACGGCATCGGGGTTCATAATGTCAATCAGCGGCTGATCAGCTTGCAAGGCCCGGATGCCCAGCTTCATTTTGCCAACAGGCCAGAAGGCGGTGCTTTGATCACATTTACGATCCCGATCAAACAGGAGGTGAGTGCCTGATGCCGATTCGCATCATGATTGCCGAAGATGAACGACTGGCACGCGAAGAGCTGAGCTATTTGTTGCAGCAGGAGGAAGATGTCGAGCTGCTTCCCTGTGCCACCAACGGAAGAGAGCTGTTGGAAATGGTAGACGAGCACGAGCCGGACGTCGTTTTTCTCGATATGAAAATGCCGGAGCTGGAAGGGGCGCAGGCTGCCAGAATGCTCGCCGCCAGAAAGCCGCAGCCGCTCATTGTGTTCTGTACAGCGTACGAGGCGTTCGCGGTGGATGCCTTTAAGCTGAACGCGGTCGATTATTTGCTAAAGCCGACCGAGCCAAAAAGACTCGTGGAAACGATGCAGCGCATACGCGAGCGACTGGTCAAGCCGAAGCCGGAGCCTGCGACTGCGACTGCCAAGCGCTCCAAGCTGCTTGTCGAAGAAAACAGCAGGCTGGTGGTGATCGACCCGGCGACGATCGTCTACGCGGTGCGGGAAGAACGGCTCGTTCGTATCATCACCCAGTCGGACGCTTACTCCACGCGGATGACCTTGACGCAGCTCGCTGACAAGCTCAGTGGCTACGATTTTTTTCGCACGCACAAAAGCTATCTCGTCAATCTGAACTACGTGAGCGAGCTTGAGCCGTGGTTCAACGGCGCGTACAACCTGCTCTTGAAAGGAGAGGCGAAAACGCGAATCCCCGTTTCCCGGACTTCCGCCAAAGACTTGCTCAAACGACTCGAAGAAACGTAAACCGCAGATCGCGATGCAAAACTTGCCGTTGGCGCACGCCCCCAGACATCTTGCGCGCAAAACCACACGAATTACCAATGATTCCCTACAATAGAGGAAGCGCTTACATTTTGTTTGAAGAGGGGGAGGTTCCCATGAGCAATCCGCTATCGGCGAAAAAAGCCGGCAGTCAAAAGCAGGACGCTACCGATTACACGGCGATTATCCAATCAGCCACCTTCAAGGAACTTTTGCGAAGCAAAAGGGCGTTCATCCTGCCATCTTCCATTTTCTTCTTCGTGTTTTACTTTACTTTGCCGATCCTGACTTCTTACTTCACGGTGCTCAATCAGCCGGCGTTCGGGGCGATCTCGTGGGCGTGGGTGTTCGCCTTTGCCCAATTTATCATGACCTGGGGGCTCTGTATTCTGTACACCAAGAAAGCGGAACGTTTTGACGAGCTGGTGGAGAAAGTCAAACAGGAGACAGGGGGCAGAGGCTGATGAATGTAACGGCATTTTTACTGTTTTTAGGAATTGTTCTGCTTACGCTTGTCATTACGTACTTCGCTTCGAAGCGGACGAATACGACGAGCGAGTTTTACACGGCAGGCGGCGGGCTGACGGGGTGGCAAAACGGGCTGGCGATCGCCGGAGATTACATGTCGGCCGCTTCCTTCCTCGGAATCGCCGGAATGATCGCTCTCAGCGGGTTTGACGGGTTCTTTTACAGCATCGGCTTTCTTGTCGCTTATTTGGTCGTGTTGTACCTGGTGGCGGAGCCGCTGCGCAACCTCGGCAAGTACACGATGGCAGACATGATTGCCGCGCGTTTTGACAATAAGCAGGTACGTGGTGTGGCCGCGCTGAACTCCATCGCCATCTCGATTTTTTACATGATCGCCCAGCTGGTCGGGGCAGGGGCGCTGATCAAGCTGCTCCTGGGGCTGGAGTACAGCACTTCGGTGTTGATCGTCGGTGCGCTGATGACGGTCTACGTCGTGTTCGGCGGCATGACGGCAACCTCGTGGGTGCAAATTGTCAAAGCGGTGCTGCTGATGCTCGGGACGTTCGTGATTTCGCTCATGGTGTTCGCCAAGTTTGATTTCAATTTGCTGACGATGTTCGAGCAAATGAAAATAGCGACACCGCTCGGGGACCAATTTCTCAATCCCGGGAACAAGTTCAAAGTCGGGCTGGATACGATCTCGCTCAATCTCGCGCTCGTACTGGGAACAGCGGGTCTGCCGCACATCCTGATTCGCTTCTTTACCGTAAAAGATGCGACGACCGCGCGCAAGTCCGTCGTGTACGCGACATGGATCATCGGGATCTTTTACGTCATGACGATCTTCCTCGGGTTCGGAGCAGCCGCTTTCGTCGGCGCTGCCAACATGGATGCGGCTGGCAATATGGGCGCTCCGTTGCTTGCCCAATCGCTCGGCGGCAACTTCCTCTTCGCTTTCGTATCGGCTGTAGCGTTCGCGACTATTTTGGCGGTCGTGGCAGGACTCGTACTGACAGCGGCTTCGGCATTCGCGCACGATTTTTACGGCCATGTGATCCGTCAAGGCAAAGCGACGGAAAAAGAGCAGATGAAAATGGCAAAATGGGCTTCGGTCGGCGTCTCGATCGTTTCGATCTTGCTCGCGCTGTTTGCCCAGAAGCTGAACGTGGCCTTTCTCGTTGCGCTCGCCTTCGCGGTGGCAGCAAGCGCGAACTTGCCCGTCATCTTGTTCACGATTTTCTGGAGAAGGTTCAACACGACAGGGGCGATCAGCGGCATGCTCGTCGGACTGTTCAGCTCACTGATTCTCGTGGCGTTGAGCCCCAACGTCTGGAACCCGGTTGCCGGAAAAGCCATTTTGGTCGGCGAAGCGCTGTTCCCGCTGCCGAATCCGGGGATCGTCTCCATCCCGCTCGGGTTTTTGGCAGCCTGGATCGGAACGCTCCTGTCCAGCTCGCGCAACGATGCGAAGTACGACGAAATTTTGGTGCGGGCCAACACAGGAATGAAAGATTCAGCGTAGAAGCAATTAACGCAAGGAAGCTCGTGCCAGTTCAAAGGCTGGGGGTCATCCCCGGTCTTTTTCCATTTGTACGGGAGAGGGGGCTTGTCGGTGACGACGATCATTTTCTTTTTGGCTGTCATCATCGGGACGATGGCGATCACGTATTCGGCGGCCAAACAAACGGGAACGACCAAAGATTTTTATGCGGCAGGCAACCGCCTGACAGGGCTGCAAAATGGCATCGCGATTGCGGGCGACTACATGAGTGCCGCGTCGTTTCTCGGCATCGCCGGGACGATTGCGATGTACGGCTTTGACGGCTTCGTCTACGCTATCGGCTTTTTCGTCTCCTACTTGATCATTTTGTTCCTGATTGCCGAGCCGTTGCACAATCTCGGGCGCTACACCTTGGCAGATGCCATCGCGGTGCGGTTTGACAGCTTGTGGCTGCGCGGAGTGGTTGCCTGTACGACTTTGCTGATCACGATTTTTTACATGATCGCCCAGCTCGTCGGGGCGGGGGCGCTGATTCACTATTTGCTTGGGGTTCACTACGATACGGCGGTGATGATCGTCGGCAGTCTGATGACTTTTTACGTCGTCTTCGGAGGGATGGTCGCTACTTCGTGGGTGCAGATCATCAAAGCGATCTTGCTTTTGACCGGGACGCTGGTGCTCAGCCTGATCGTCTTTTCCCGTTTTGGCTGGAGCCTGTCGGAAATGTTTTCCCATGTCAGCACGATTACGCCTTTGCAGGAGCAATTTTTGCATCCGGGCAACCAGTTGAACGACCCGTTGGAAACGATCTCGCTGCATCTTGCGCTCATCCTCGGGACGGCCGGGCTGCCGCACATCATCTCCCGCCTGTTTACGGTCAAGGACGCAGTGACAACCCGTTCCTCGATCTACACCGCTACGTGGGTGATCGGCGCGTTTTATTTGCTGACGATTTTTCTCGGCTTTGGTGCAAGCACGTTTGTCGGGTATGAGGCGCTGAAAAATGTAGGCTTCGGCGGCAATTTGACGGTGACGCTTTTGGCGGACGCGCTTGGCGGCGAATTTTTGATGGCATACATCGCGGCTGTCGCTTTTGCCACGATACTGGCTGTCGTGACAGGGCTGGTGCTGTCCGCCTCGTCGGCTTTTGCCCATGACGTTTACAGCCACCTGATTCGCCGCGGGCTGGCTTCGGAAAAGGAGCAGGTCGTCATGGCGAAATGCTCGTCCGTTGCGGTCGGATTCGCCTCGATCTGGCTGGCGATCGGCGCGGAAAAAATGAACGTGGCGATTCTCGTCGGCTTGACTTTTGCCGTAGCCGCTTCTGCCAATTTGCCGCTGCTGTTGTTCACCCTGTATTGGCGCCGCTTTACCGTGCGCGGTGCGATTTGCGGCGTGCTTACCGGACTGGTTGCATCTGTCGTGCTCGTCATGGCCGGGCCGACTGTGATGAATCCCGATACTGGCTTCATCCGGGCGCAGCCTTTGTTCCCGCTGACCAATCCTGGCCTGATTTCCATTCCACTCGGCTTTTTGGGGGCGGTGCTCGGGACGCTGCTGGACCGGCGCGACATACAGGCCGAGACACATTACGACCGCGTGTTGCTCCAGGCTTTGACCGGCATTCGCGCCCATGGACCAAAAGTGGCGAGTAAGGCCGACTCTGCATAAAAAACGGCCTCTGCTCCAACCTATAGGGGAAGGAGGAGGGGCCACTTGTCGAAGAAAAAAGCAGCAGATGCCGTTTCCACTGATCAGCCGGATGTGTACGAACGGGCGCGAATCGCGCTGGATGAGTTGATCGCAGAGCTGTGCGAAGCATTGGATGAAGAAAATACGGAAACGTTCAAGCGAAAAGGCTATGAAATGATCGGGCATTATTTTCGCACACCAGTCAATACGGGAGATTTGACCTTGATCGTCGCGTCTGTGCTCTCGGATATCCTTTACAAACTGGAGCTGACCCAGCAAGGGGATGACGTCTCCATGGTCCGCGATGAATACAGTGTGATGCGAAAAGAAGAGTAAGGAACGGCGACCCGTGCAAAAGGGTCGTTTTGTTTTTTGACCGGGAGATTATTTGATCCCCCCTGATCCAAGCAGGTCGATGTTCACCTTGATGTTCCAGTCGAGCCGGGGGTAGATGCTCAGCCATTTTTCCCAATCTTGATCCCGTTGGTAATGGGTTGCTCGATAGCGTAGCCCGAATCCGATCGGATCGACTTTCAGCGACTGGAGCTTCCGCAGCACATGAGCGTATCGTTTCGCCGCCTCTTTTTCCGCTTCTGCTTTATAGCGATCCCAATTCGAGTTGTAAAAAGACTGATTCGATTCCTCTGACAATCCTCTGATGTGGACGTTCATTTTCAGCTTTGGTTCCGCTTCGTTGCGTTCATCAAACTCGTACGAATAGCGGAAAGAGGTGACATTCAAGGCAAAGCGGGCCTGCTCCGTCCTGGTTTCGATATCAAAGTTGCTGATTTTCTTGGACAATTCATTGAAGATCCGCGTTTCCTCGGGACTTAATACCGCTTTGATTTTTTCTTTGTCAAAAACAGCGACTTGATCGATCAAATACGTGTCTTTGAGCGGGCGGATGACGGGCATGTACGGGTCCAGACCCTTTTCGCTCAACCGCCGATGAAAATCAAACAAAAAAGCGGTGACGATAAAAGACGATTCCGTTCCTTCCTGATCAAAGCTCAGCATCAGGCTGTCAGCAGGCATGCGTTCGGACTTGGGGCGGACGCCCAGCACTTGTTCGGCTGTCGGGGAGCCTAGCGCCATGAAGGCGATGCCCTGAATTTCCGGCTTCCGCAAAAACCAGTCGATAGTTGTCTTGTCCAACCGTTCCTCGGCCAGCTTTGTCCCGAAAACGAGAATTTTCGTCTGCGAGAAATCGAGGTCTTTATCGACTTTTGATTTCAAATGCCGCACCGCTTCGGTTATCGTCGGGGCATCGTCGCTGATGAGATGAAACGTATTCGACTGCCCGGGTCTGATTTGCGCTGTCGGAATCGCGAGCTTCAACGATACGCGATAAGGCTTGTCTTTCAGCTCCGACTTATCGACGCCGACCGCCATGACTAAATAGCGCTTGTCAATATCTTTAAAGCCGCAGCCCGTAAACAGAAACAAGACCGCGAGCCACATCCAGACATGTTTCACAAAGCTTGCCTCCACCTGCTCAAGATATAAACGGAAAAGACCACACAAATATCGAGTGGGGATCGTATCATCATCCAATACGAGGATACCGAAAACAGGTCGTCTTCACCGAGCCAATTGCCGACGATCACGGTTCCGATCCCGAATACGATACAACTGATCGCGTTCGGCAGCACAGAGTTGATGGACGACGTGTTGGGCTGGTAGTGGGAGAAACAGCCGCGTATGAACTCGGACCCGACATGCCAGGTCGTCATGGCGAATAAGTAAGAGATGCCTAAATAAACGAGCAGAAAAATATAAACAACGCGTTCAATAAAGGCATACTTCATCCGAATCGCATCTGCCGTCGAAACCCAGGTGAAAATAAATTCGTTCACGCCATCTGTGCCCAAAATGCCGATCGGCACAAAAAAGGCGGTAAACAGGATGCTGAAGCCGATGCAAGGGACGGCCCAACGGTGCTTGAGCTTGGGGATATCGGCAAACACGCGGTTAAAAATCGACAAGCTGATGTATCCCGTAACGGCGTAAGTGGATACGGACAAGCTTTTCCAGCTGGGCAGGATGTTCGAGTAGTCAATCATGGCGCGGATTTCATCGTAATTCATGTTTTGATTCGTATACGCTTTGAAAATGGAAAACAGGAGAAACGGCAAGCAGAGAACGAGAATCATTTCCGTGCTGTACAGCACCGTTTGCGACGATTGCATGGCGCCAAAGCTCGCTACGAGAACGAAGAGAATCAGCACGACATAGATCGGGGTGTTCGGGATTAAATATCTGGACACGATAAAGGCGTAATTGATCAACACGAGCGCTCCCGAGATAAACGACACGCTGCCCATCAGGAGCAGGAACGGAACCACAATGCTTTTGGGCAAAGCCTGTCGCATGATTTCCGGCAACCCTTGACCGCGAAACTTGAACATGGAGCTGGTAAACAGGTACATGAGTGCGCCGCCGATGATCACCCCGAACAGCATGGACGAAATCGCCCCGTCATAGCGCTCGTCGATCAAAATGCGCGGGACAAACAGGATGGCATTAATCAGTATGGAAAGCGTCACAAAATAGAGAAAATAACGGGACAACCGATTCACCTGCTCTTCGGCGGGATGGTGTTGCTGATTCCATCGCTGTTCCTGCTTATGCGTTTGTTTATTTTTAACGCGAAATACGTGAAAGGGAAGCTGAGTTAACAGGGTGCGAATGAAAAAAAGTTGGATTTCCCGCCAGATTCGGTGCTATAATGGACCCATAGCCGATCATTGATGATTAGTAATGCGAATTGCTGAATCATCCTGATCACTTCCATAGTTTATGGCGGGACGGATAATGGGCATCAGTTGATGCTTGATCATTAGCCCACCATAAAACAATTTGTGCATGTATTTGCCCAGATTGTTTTATGGTGGGCTTTATTATTTTTGCTGGAGGTTTTTGGGAGATGAAAAAAGTAAGCTTCGTATTAAATCAGGAGCAGCATGAGGCAGAAGAAGGGACGCGAATCCTCGATTATTTGCTGGAACATGGCATCGAGCATCCGCACATCTGCTATTCGCCGATTTTAGGCCCGATCCAGACTTGCGATACGTGCATGTGCGAGATTGACGGCAAAATCATGCGGGCCTGTTCGACTGTGATCGAAGATGGAATGAACATCCTGACTGCTTCCGAACTGGCAAAAGGCGCTCAAAACGAAGCGATGGACCGCATTTTGGAAAACCACATGCTGTACTGTACCGTGTGCGACAACAACAACGGAAATTGCCGCGTGCACAATACGGCAGAGCTGCTGGAAATCGACCACCAAACACGCCCATTCCGCGGAAAAGAATACGAAGTGGACATGTCGCATCCGTTTTATCGCTACGATCCGGATCAATGCATTCTTTGCGGACGTTGTACAGAGGTTTGTCAAGACTTGCAGGTCAATGAAACGCTCACCATCGACTGGGAACGGGAAATCCCGCGAGTTATCTGGGATGACAATAAATCAATTAATGAATCCTCGTGCGTGTCTTGCGGTCAGTGCGTGACGGTTTGCCCATGCAATGCCTTGATGGAAAAATCGATGCTGGGCGAAGCGGGCTTTATGTCCGGGATCAAAAAAGATTTGCTGAACCCGATGATCGATCTGATCAAAGAAGTCGAGCCTGGTTACAGCAGCATTTTCGCAATCTCGGAAGTCGAAGCGGCGATGCGCGAAACGCGAACCAAGAAAACAAAAACCGTGTGTACGTTCTGCGGGGTAGGCTGCACGTTTGAAGTATGGACGAAAGGCCGCCACATTTTGAAAGTGGAGCCGACGGAAAACTCTCCGGTCAACAGCGTCTCCACATGTGTCAAAGGCAAGTTCGGTTGGGATTTTGTCAATAGTGACCAGCGTTTGACGACGCCTTTGATTCGCAAGGGAGATGCATTTGTACCGTCTACGTGGGATGAGGCGCTGTCCCTGATCGCCGAGCGAATGGGCGCAATCAAGCAAACGTATGGCGGAAAAGCTCTTGGATTCGTCAGCTCCTCCAAAACGACAAACGAAGATGCGTACTTGATGCAAAAACTGGCGCGTCAAGTGTTTGAATCGAACAATGTCGACAACTGTTCCCGCTATTGCCAATCGCCTGCCACGGACGGATTGCTCGCCACTGTAGGACACGGCGGTGACTCAGGCACGATCAAAGACATCGCCAGTGCCGGACTGGTCATCATCGTCGGGGCGAACCCGACCGAAGGCCATCCTGTTTTGGCAACACGGGTGAAACGGGCGAAAAAATTGCACGGCCAAAAACTGATTGTCTCTGATTTGCGCAAGCATGAAATGGCAGAACGCTCCGATCTGTTCCTGCATCCGAAACAAGGAACCGACTTTGTCTGGCTGACGGCGGTTGCGAAGTACATCATCGACCAAGGCTGGCACGACAAGGCGTTTATCGAGCAGCGGGTGAACCAGTTTGACGAATATCGCAAGATGCTGGAAAAGTACACCTTAGATTACGCCATCGAAGTAACCGGACTGCCCAAAGAACAGTTGATCCAGACAGCGAAAATGATTCACGAAGCGGATGGCACTTGCGTCTTGTGGGGAATGGGCGTGACGCAAAATGTCGCTGGCTCGCATACGTCTGCCGCGATCTCCAACCTGCTTTTGGTGACCGGAAACTACGGCCGACCTGGTGCCGGAGCCTATCCGTTGCGCGGGCACAACAACGTCCAGGGCGCTTGCGACATGGGCACGTTGCCTACATGGCTGCCAGGGTATCAGCATATTACCGATGACGCAGCGAGAGCCAAATTTGAACAAGCATACGGCGTAACGATCTCCAATAAACCTGGTTTGACCAACATCGAAATGCTGGAAGCAGTCGAAAAAGGCGAGCTGAAAGCCATGTACCTGATGGGCGAAGACATGGCTTGGGTAGATTCCAACGCCAACCACGTGCACGATACGCTCGGCAAGCTTGACTTTTTCGTGGTACAGGATGTATTCCTGACCAAAACGGCGCAATTTGCCGATGTCGTCTTGCCCGCGTCTCCATCGCTGGAAAAAGACGGCACCTTCGCGAACACAGAGAGACGTATCCAGCGTTTGTATCAAGTGTTGGAGCCGCTGGGTGAATCCAAACCGGACTGGGCGATCATCCAATCGATCGCACAGCGCATGGGAGCCGATTGGAACTACCAGCATCCGAGTGAAATCATGGACGAAATTGCCAGTCTGGCACCGCTGTATGGCGGAGTATCCTACGAGCGCCTGGAAGGATGGAACAGCCTGCACTGGCCGGTACAAAAAGACGGCACGGATGAGCCGCTTCTGTACAAAGAGCGCTTCAACTTCCCGGACGGAAAAGCAAGACTATCCACAGTGGAATACATTCCGCCAGTCGAGTATCCGTCGGAATTTGACCTTACCTTGAATAACGGACGTTTGCTGGAACATTTCCACGAAGGCAACATGACGAATAAATCGAAGGGAATCCAGTATAAATTGCCAGAAGTATTTGTGGAAGTTTCCCCTGAGCTTGCGCGCGAACGCGGTGTGCAAGACGGTTCATTGGTGCGTCTCGTCTCGCCATACGGAGCGATCAAGCTGCGGGTGCTCGTGACAGATCGGGTAAGCGGCAACGAATTGTACGTGCCGATGCACTCCGTCAGCCATGAAAATGCGATCAACTTGTTGACAGGCAGCGTGGGAGACGTTCGCACACAGACACCTGCTTACAAGCAAACGAAGGTGCGCATGGAGTTCCTCAAAGAAAAAGGCATGACTCCGTTGCCTATGTACAATCCGCGCTATGCGAAGCGCAACCCGCAAATGGGCGTCCAGGTCGAGCGCAAGTGGGCGAGAGAAGATTATGTACCGATTGCGGAAGTAAACGTTGCGGGAGGCGAAAAATAATGGCAAGACCGATCACGAAAATCGTAAAACCAGAGGTTACCGAGGAAGAAAAGCAAGCGCAAACGGTAGATCGTGTCCTGGAATCTCTGGCGCAAAACCCCGAGGGCATTCAGGCGACGATCAAGCTGCTCCAGGAGCTGCATGACAGCGGCATCCTGGGAGCGCTCAACGCCGCCGTCGAGGCGAAAGAGGATATTGCCAAAATCGTCGTCGGACAAATGGTGCGTCCGCCTGTCACGAACATGATCAATAACGCGATGGCAGCAGCGGGAGGCTTGACAGAGCTTGATCCTGACATGACGAAAAAGCTGATGTCCGGTGTGACCAAAGGGTTGCAACGGGCTGACGAAGCGCTGCAATCGGGAACCAAGGTCGGCATTTTCGATTTGATGAAAGCACTGCGCGATCCGGACATCAACCGCGCGATGGGCTTTGGCATCAACCTGTTGAAGGGGATAGGGGAAGGGCTAAAAGAATGAGGAGAGCCGCAGCAATCCTGATCAGAAGGAGGGCAGAAGCTTGGATGCGAACAAGTAAAAACGAAGCGTCAATCGTACGCTTCTATCAAATGATGCTAAACGCGTCTCTGATCATTCTTGGATTGGTACTCAGCTTTTATTTGTTGCGTGAGCTGTACGCCATCGTAGTAGATGCGGTGCAAGGCAATACTAATGTCCATGATATTTTGGAAAAGGTTCTGGCCTTTTTTCTGTATTTTGTCTTTGTTTCGATGATCGTCAAATATTTTCATGAAGCGTACCACTTTCCCCTGCGCTATTTGATTTATATTGGAATTACGGGTACCGTGCGCTTTATTATCGTCAACCGCGACGATGCCATGAACAATCTGATTTTGTCGCTGGTCATTTTTATTCTGGTGATCAGCTATATCATGCTGGCCCCCCCGGCAAAACAAGGCGGGGGAAGCAAAGGAGATAATCGAATGACGAAAAACCTGGAACATCAATTCAGCATGCTCGTCCGCGAAATCCGCAAAGAACACGTCGGCAACGGCCCGCGGGAAATTCTCACCCGCTTTTGCGGCCCCTGGGTCATCTGCGAGATGAAGGGAAATCTGACCAACGTAGAAAAGTTCATGATTCTTTCCGAAGACGGCAAGCGCATGGTCCACGAGGCGCGCACCAAGCTGGTCAAGAACATTTACCACGATCAGGCGGTCGTAGCCAAGCTTGAGGAATTGATTGATGCCAAGATTTTGCGGATTTTTTCGGATATCAGCTTGGAAGAGGATATCGCCATGACGGTCTACGTATTGGACCGTCCTCTCGCATGATCGAGACCTGGAGGAAAGGCAGGGAGCTTTCGTGATCCAACCCGTCTTTGTTTTGTCGCCTGTCCTGCACTATGAAAACGGCTCTATGCAGGAAAAAGAAGATTCAATCGTGACAGAGTCGCCCATTACGATCGTGCTGAATGACGAGGAATTTGCGACTCTCGTATGCAGCCCGGAATACATCGAGGAGCTTGTCATCGGGTTTTTGGCGTCCGAAGGGGTGATTCAGAGCTATCAGGACATTACGGACCTGTTCATTGACGAGCCAACCGGATTCGCTTACGTTCGCGCTAAAAATGTAAACACGTATAACCAGATGTTTCATTCGAAAAGGTACGTGACTTCCTGTTGCGGAAAAAGTCGGCAAAGCTTCTACTTTTACAATGACGCCCGAACGGTGAAAAAGCGGGATGACACAGCCGTGACGATCCCGGCGGCTGACTGCTTTCGCTTCATGCAGGCGATGCAGCAATCGGCTACGCTTTTTCAGGATACGGGAGGGGTGCACAATGCTGCCCTGTGCGATCCAAACGGGATTGTCGTCTCCCGAATGGACATAGGCAGGCATAATGCCCTCGATAAACTGTACGGCTACAGTTTGATGCATGCAGTGTCCGTTCATGACAAGGTCATGGTGTTCAGTGGCCGGATTTCTTCCGAAGTATTGCTGAAGGTAGCCAAGATCGGCTGCAGCATCGTTTTGTCCAAGTCAGCGCCGACCGAATTGGCGCTTCGTCTGGCAGATGAGCTCGGCATTACTACCGTTGGCTTTATTCGCAATCAGTCGTTTAATGTGTACACCTGGCCTGAGCGAATCGTGCAGGAAAAAGGGGGGAAGTCCAGTGATTCCCAGTGAATTAGTGGACTCGTTTGGCCGGATTCACGATTATTTGCGCATTTCCGTGACAGATCGCTGCAACTTGCGGTGTGTGTACTGCATGCCTGCTGATGGCATGGAATTTGAACCCGCAGAAAACATTCTGTCTTTTCACGAGATTACCGAGGTTGTCAGAGTTTTGGCCGAAATGGGCGTGAAAAAAGTGCGGTTGACCGGCGGAGAGCCGCTCGTCCGCAAAGGATTGGAAGAGCTGATCGAGAGCGTAGCGGGGATACCGGGAATCGAAGATATTGCGCTGACGACCAACGGCATTTTTTTGGCGAAAAAGGCCAAGAAGTTAAAAGAAGCGGGCTTGAAGCGCATCAACATCAGCCTGGATACGTTGAGGCCGGAGCGTTTTTCGCTGATCACCCGCGGGGGAGACGTCAACCGCGTCCTCGACAGCATAGCGGCGTGCCAGCAAGTCGGGATTCAGCCGATCAAGCTGAACGTCGTGCTGATGAAGGGAATCAACGATGACGAGATTGCAGATTTTCTGCGGCTGACCATCGACGGTGCTCTGCAAGTCCGCTTTATCGAGTACATGCCGATCGGCCACAACGACACGAGATGGAAACAGTCGTATTTGCCGTTGTCCACCGTGCTGGATCGCTGCAAGGAAATGGGCTGGAAAGTCGCAGAGACGCATGATGGCCGCGGCAACGGGCCTGCGCAAACGTTTCGCATAGCAGGTGCCAAAGGCAGCTTTGGGCTGATTCATCCTGTGAGCGAGCATTTTTGCGAAACGTGCAATCGGCTGCGCTTGACGGCAGATGGCAATATTAAGCCGTGCCTGTACTGGTCAGATGAATTTAACGTCCGCAAATGCATCGGCGATGACGAAGCGGTTCGTCAGCTTTTTTTCAAAGCGCTGAGCATCAAGCCGCAAAATCATGAAATGGCCTTGGCTTTGGCGGGGGAAAGTCAGTCGCACGTACCAACCGTAAGACGTATGTCGCAAATCGGAGGATAGTCGACATGGAAAAAGGGGCAAGCGTCAACCGTTTTCGTCGAAATACCGTCCAGGTGGAGGAAGCGCAGCGCAGAATCGAGCAGCATCTGCGTCCGCTTGGCGTGGAACAAGTCTCGTTGGAAAATGCCTACGGCCGCACATTGGCAGAGGATGTGTTCGCGCCTTCGCACATGCCGCATTTTCGCCGCTCCGGGATGGACGGTTTCGCTATTATGTCCAGTTCTACCAAAGGAGCGTCGCCTGAATCTCCCGTCTGTTTGGAAGTGATCGAGCATATTCCGTGCGGCTTTGTCCCGACGAAAGCCGTCTCGCCCAAAACGGCTTCGCGGATCATGACGGGGGCGATGGTGCCCGAGCAAGCAGACGCTGTGATCATGCTGGAAATGACGGAGGAGAGCGAAAAAGAGGGCAAAACCTGCATTTCCATCCGAAAAGAGATTCCAGCCGGAAAAAATCTGACTCCGATCGGTGACGAAATCACGCAGGGCGATTGTGTGTTGCAGAAAGGAACAAAAATTGGCGCAGGTGAAACGGCGCTGTTGGCTACATTCGGTTTCCACCATGTCCACGTATGCAAGCGTCCGACGATTGCGATTTTCGCAACGGGCTCGGAGCTTTTGCCTGTGGAAGCGCCACTGACGCAGGGGAAAATTCGCAACAGCAACTCCTATATGCTGCAAGCGTTGATCCGCGAAGCAGGAGGAATCCCTTTGCTGATGGGCGCCATCCCGGATGAAGCGGCGAAAGCGCAGTTGCTTGTCTTGGAAGCATTTTCTCAAGCGGATTTTGTCGTGACATCCGGTGGGGTATCGGTAGGCGACTACGATATTTTGGTAGACCTGTTTCAAAACTGGGACGGGGAAATGCTGTTTAACAAAGTAGCGATGCGTCCCGGTAGTCCGACGACGGCAGGCGTTTGGAACGAGCAGTTTTTATTTGCGCTGTCAGGCAATCCGGGAGCGTGTTTTGTCGGTTTTGAGCTGTTTGTCCGCCCGGTTATTTTGGGGATGCAAGGCCAGTCCCAGAGATACCGCCAGGAATGCACAGCCTTTTTGGGAAAAGAGTTCAGCAAAGTCAATGCCTATCCGCGCTATGTTCGCGGCAAGTCTTATGTAAGCGAAGGCAAGCTATTCGTTGAGCCTGTCGGAATGGATCAGTCAAGCGTTACCGTATCGATCAAAGATTCCGATTGCCTGATCAAGATTCCCGCTGGCGGGAAAGGAGTACAACAAGGAGAGCTTATCTCCGCTCTCCTGCTCAAAGGGTAGCGAGCGTGCCGACGCATTTTTTGGATCGAGGAGGCACCATTGCAAAAACTGTTAAAAACAATGTTGTATTGTCATCAAGCCACGACGAATCTCATGATCGACACGATTCATTCGCTCATCACCAGTGTGAATGCTCGTGATCCGTATACGTACCAACACTCGCTCAACGTCGGGTTTTACGCCTGGAAAATCGCCAATCAGTTTCAACTCGACGAAGAGGAATGTGCCAATATGTATATCGCTGGCCTGCTGCATGACATCGGAAAAATCGGTACGCCAGATTCGATCTTGCGGAAATACGGCGAGCTGACGAAAGAAGAATGGGAACTGATCAAGAAACACCCGGAGACAGGGTGCGCGATCGTGCAAATGATTGGCCCGCTGCAAAATCGGGGAATCGATCAGACGATCCTGTACCATCACGAACGGATGGATGGGCAGGGCTATCCCCATGGCCTTTCTTCAGCACATATTCCGCTCGGCGCCAAAATCGTCTCTGTAGCAGAAGCTTTCGATGCGATGACAACCGTTCGACTGTACCGTCCCGCTCTCCCATACGGCGAAGCAGTCGAGCAGTTGATCGACGGCAAAGGAACGCAATTTGACCCGATTGTGGTTGATGCCTTCCTGAAAAGCATGGCTGATCGCAGCTGGTGGGACTGATTCCTTTAAAAATAACGACACGAAAGACTTTTGTGCAAAAAGTACCGGATCAATCAGGTGCTTTCTGCCCGCAAAGGTCTTTTTTGTGTGGGAATGTTCATAAAAACAGCGGCGAAACATGTTTTTTCAATGCTAATATAGGGAAAAAGCATCAGGGGAAGAGGAATCAGGAGGATTGACCCCATGAAATATGTGAGTGTGGATCAAGTCGAGCCTGGAGATGTGTTGGCTCGCAGCATTTATACAAGCGAGGGCTTGACGCTGTTGCAGACGGGCGTGCAGCTGACCGTCGGAATGATTAACAAGTTGCGTCGTTTCGGGGTGACGATGCTCAGTATCAAAGACCCTTTTTTCGACGAGATCAAAGAACAGGAAGTCGTGACAGAGACGACGAGAAAAGATGCGATCCGCAATCTGTCCGGGGCGATTGCATGTGTCCAGTCGGGCAAGCAGTTCGACGTGCGCGGCATCCAAAAGTCGGTCGGAAATATCGTCGAGGAGACGCTGCGCAATCGCAAGGTGCTGCTCAATCTGGGGGAAATTCGCACGACCGACAACGCCCTGTACATCCATTCACTCAATGTTTGCATGATGGCGACGGTCATGGGCGTGGGTCTCGGGTACAACACGACGCAGTTGAAAGAACTGGCGATTGGCGCCCTTTTGCATGACATCGGCAAACTGTCGGTCGACAAGGAAGCGCCTGCCTACAAGAAAAACAACAAGACCAATCATCATACATGGCTAGGGTTTGACATATTGCGCAAAAAACACGAGATGAGCATCGTGTCTGCGCACGTTCCCTTGCAGCACCACGAATGGGTCGACGGGACAGGCGTGCCCCGCGGCCTCAGCGGAGACGAGATTCACGATTTCGCCAAAATTGTCTCGATTTGCAATTACTACGACAATCTCATTTCGCCTTTTTCCGAAGAAGAGGAGACGATGGCGGCCTATGAAGCATGCGAGCAGGTCATGGGATTGGCGGAAAAGCGTTTCGATCACAAAATGGTCGTTCATTTTCTGCGCTCGATTGCCATGTATCCGACCGGAACGTCACTCAAGCTGAGTACAGGCGAAGTCGGCGTCGTCATCGACCAAAACCGCGGCTTGCCAGCCCGTCCGGTCGTCCGGGTCATCAGGCGAGAGCAGCAGGCCAATCGGCGGATGGCAGAGGATCACGAGATTTGCGACATCGATCTCGGCGCAGAGCCTACCATTTTTATTACAGGGGTGATGGAATAGCGAACAGCCAGTCCTAAGGGTTTTTGGAATGCCAAGATCAGGGAATTCCCCTACATACATAACTAGGGAGCAAGTCTACAATGAAAGCAGGCAAAAAGTCGTAAGAATCGACTTTTTGCGACGAAGAAGAGGAAAGGACGTGTCCTTATGTCCCGTATTCTAGTACCAGTAGATTTTTCTGCACAGTCGATCCAGGCGGTTCGCTTCGCTCTTGCGTACGCCAAAAATAAGCATGAATTGACCTTGCTTCATGCCATTCCTCCATTTCCTTCACGCAATGTCGTAAGAAAGCTCGGACAACAGAGCGTGGAAGATTTTCAATTGGACGAAGCAAAAGAAGATTTGAAAAAGTTCCTCACGATCGTAGAAGAGGCAGGCGTTCCTTACGAGCTGGAAATCGAGTTCGGAGAGCCGCATGAAGTCATCTCCAAGCACGCTACGAACGGCGAGTATGCCGCGATCGTGATGGGTACGCACGGATATGGCCGGATTACCGGATTCTTGCTGCAAAGCGTCAGCTACCCAACCATTCACGATGCGCAGTTGCCTGTGTTCCTCATTGCCGAGGAGACAGATGCCGACAGCTTCCCATGGCAAAAAGTTTTGATCACGGTGGACGGCTCGGAGCAAGCGAAAAACGCGGCGCAAAAAGCAATCGCTTTGAGCGAGGGCATTCCTGGCGTTTCTTACCTGCTCCTGAGTGTCGTCACTCCTCCGGTTGCTTACGCTGGTGTGTACGGTGTAGGCTGGGAAGACACAGCGACTCTGGAAAACTGGGGAAAAGAAACCGTTCGCACTTGCGAAGAAGTGCTGGAAGCAGCGCAAATCCCTTATGAGAGCAAAGTCGTGATTGGCGATCCTGCAACAGCGATTCGTCAAACAGCCGAAGAGGAAAACGTTGGCCTGATCGTACTCGGCCACCATGGCCTGGGCGGCATCGCGGGCACTCTGCTCGGCAGCGTCACCTTCAAAACGATCCACCGCACCAAAACACCGCTGTTGATCGTCAAATCATAAGCTCATTCATGAACTGGCAAGCTGTCCGCACTGCGGGCAGCTTCTTTGCTTTTCGGGGCGGCGGCATCCGAGGCGGTTTCCCACGGAATCCGCGAGCATCCCCAGGCAGCGACGAGGACGATGGCACCTGCGATTACAAACACGCTGATCAGCGAGGTCATCTGCATGAGCGGGCCGGCTGCGAACGAACCGATCATCATCAATCCGACGAGCAGCGGGGTAATCGTTCCGTTTACCCGACCAACGTACGCCTCGTCGACGAACTTGATCATGCGCATGCCGATCACGATTTCCAGAAAAGCCATCCCGATTCCGGTGAAAAAGCGCATGGAAGCTGTCACGACAACCCAGACAGACAAGGCTTCCACCACGATGGAAAGCGCGAAGAAGATCAAGCCGCCCGTGATGACAAAACGGCTGTTCAAGCGTTGCACGGACAAGGAGGCGAATACGCCGCCCACAAGCATGCCCAACCCTTCCAGGGCGACAAACCATTGGACCGATTCTTTCGGCAGCTGGAGCCGCTCCGTGACCAGGAACACTTCGAGCGGGTTGATCAACCCAGAGGCCAGGCCGAGGCAGGCAAAGGCAAGCGCAATTCCGCGCAAGGACGGGTGGTTTTTGACGTAGGCGAAACCTGCCTTGATCTCGGAGAAAAGTGTGCCGTTCTGTTCTTCTGGAGCTGTTGCAGCGTTAGGAAGCAGGCTCAAAATGAGCGTGGAGAGCAGAAACAGAGCTGCCATGGCTATCAGCGAAGGGTAGATGCCCCATTGTTCGTAAAAAAAACTGCCGATGACCGGGCCGCCAAGCAAAAAGAGTGCGCTCATGCTTTGCGAGATGGAGACGGCCACTCCGACGTGTTCTTCCGGGATGTGTCTTTTTAACAGCTTGGCAGACGACGGCTGGGAAAACTGGGACACGACTGCCGAGATGAAAGTAGCGAAAAAGACGGCAACCCACATCCCGTGCCAGAGCAAATACACGATCAGCAGCACGGACAAGGCACTTAACAAGTTGCCCGTCATCATCGTCCGCTTCGGATTCCAGCGGTCCGCAAGCGCCCCGCCGATGATCGAAAACAACAAGATCGGCACAAGCTCGATCGCGGTTAACAGTGACACGGCGGTCGGATTGTTGCCGCTCGTTTCCATGACGTAGTACAGCAAAGCCATATTCCTGATCCAAATCCCGATATTTTCCAAAGTATCGGTGACAAAAACGGTCAAAAAGATCCGGTTTCCCCAAATCGATTTCATTTCAACCACTCCCGCAAGAAATTAAACCGAACGTTCGGTCTAAATAAACCTGAAAAAAAAGCTACTTGGCGGCGATACCATGCAGCAAAATATCAATTCCTCTTTTCATCAGGTCAAAAAGGTTTTCTTCGCCCATATTCAAGCCGACATTGATCAGGCCCGTTATGTACCCTTCCAAAATCATCGCCAATTCCCGAGGGTCGCCATCGGCAAATTCCCCGCGCGCGATGCCCTCCTCAAAGATCGGGATGTACAGCGTGTAGGAAGAAGACAGCATCGTCAGGACCTGTTCCATGATGGCCGGATCGGCAAGCTGGCTTCCGGCAAACTCTTCTCCTGCTCGGCGAAGCGGGTGGGACAAAAAGTCTTCCAGCAAAAAAGCAGCCAGGGCATACAGCTTTTCGACAGAGGTGGCGTGCTGTTTTTCTTTTTCTTGCCACAGCCCTGACCATTCCGTGTACTGCTTCTCCAGCAAATACAAAAACAAATATTCCTTGCTTTTGAAGTGGTAGTAAAGGCTGCCTTTGCTCGCACCAGTCGCCTGGCAAATATCTTCAATGGAAGTCGCCAGGTAGCCTTTTTGCGAAAACAGCTCGGTTGCTTTTTCGGCGATATGTTGTTTCGTTTTCTCCCCATCTAGGCGGCGTCTGGACATGATGCAGTAAACTCCTTTTTATAGACTGAACGTTCGGTTTAATAAAAGTGTAGCGGAAATGCGCAAGAAGTGCAAGGGCTGTTTGCCGGAAAGGACGTGTGAGAAAGCAGGAGCCAGGGAAAAATGAAGGGAGCGTACGAGGGGGGAAGAGCGATGCAAATCGGGTGTCACGTCAGCATTCGCAACGGTTACGAAGAGGCTGCCAGAACGGCGCACAAGGAGGGGGGCGCTTCTTTTCAGTTTTTCCCGAAAAACCCGCGCAGTCTGGGAGTCAAGTCGTTTGCTTCCCGCGATACCGCGGCTTGCCGGGCGTTTTGCGAACAGCACGGCATGCTGGCGATTGCCCATACCGCTTATCTCGTCAATCTGTGTGTCGAGACGGCCGATTTGTACGAGGTAACGGTCGCTTCGGTGCGCAACGATCTGGAGATTGCGGAGGCGTGCGGGGCGCTCGGCGTCGTCGTCCATTTCGGACAGGACAAAGGGCCGGATGTGCTTGCCGGATACAGACGCATGATTCAGATGATGAACGAGATTCTCGCTGGCTGGAGCGGGCAGGCCAAACTGTTGATTGAGAACAACGCGGGGCAGGGAAACCGGATGGGCATTACGCTGGAAGAATTGACGCAAGTGCGGCAATTGCTCGCGGAACCAGAAAAGGTCGGGTTTTGTCTCGATACGTGCCACGCGTTTGCCAGCGGGCTGTGGAACGGGGAAAACTGGCGCGAGGTTGCCGAGCGGATGCGCGAGCTGGACTACTTTTCCCATCTGCGCGCGGTGCATTTGAACGATTCGGTCTATCCGAGCGGCTCGTTTCGGGATCGGCACGCCCCAATCGGAAAAGGGATGATTGGTGACGAGGCTTTCGCGGAGTTTCTGCGCACGCCTGAGCTGCACGGCTTGCCGATTGTCCTGGAGACAGCGAGAGGGACAGACGGCGGGCACCGGGAAGAAATCAGACATGTGCGTCAGTTGGCGGGTGAGTGGCAGGCTTGACCATATTGTGATACAGTGTGAAATGATGTGATGTGTGGTCAATGAGGGAGGAGTTACCAATGGCAAAACGGATCAAAGTGACGATTGCTGACTTTGCTTCGCTGAAAGAAGTGTTGAACAACCCTGAGGAGCTGGCGCTTTACGAGACAGCGAACGGGAATACATACGATGCCGATATCCAGCACGACGGGTTCGCTGTCATCGATGTGACAGAGGACGACTATATCGAGCTGGCACCAGGCGAATACCAGCTGATGATCGAGGAATGGACAAACGCGGGACAAATCGGGGATTTGACGCTGCAAACGAAGTCCGATCCGGCTGACGACACCGCTTTGCTCTACCGGAGCGTGGATGCGGCGGGCAATGAAGTGCAAGCGCCGCAATCGCTGCCGAAGCAAGTGGTGGAGCTGGTTGCGAAGACGTGGTTTGGCAAAACCGCCAAGAAAATCGAGGAATAAGTCAGACGAAAAGGTCACAGAAAAGAGCGCTCACGTGTTGAGCGCTTTTTTGCTGTTCCGTGGATGGGCTGCGAACAGCTGACAGCCCGCAGACAACCGTTTAGCTGTGAACGGAATGTCCGGCATGCTTTTTTCGCGAGTGCAAGTGGTCAGCCCTTTTACCAGCGACTTGCAGCAGGTTTCGGCTTGTCCACGGCCGCTTTTCTCAAGCGTCCTCCTCGTCTTCCAAGGCAATCCCGTATTTCTTGATCCGCCGCATCAGCAGCGACTGTGTAATCCCCAAAGCGGCAGCCGTCTTGCGGGTTGTCTTGTGAATGCGCAGCGCCTGCATAATAAACTCCACTTCGATTTTTTCCATGCGCTCCGTCAGGGACAGCGAGCCTAACGTGAGGATGCCTTCCTCCAGCTCGCGAATACTGCGTTGTTCTTCCGGCAAATCGGTGACAGAAATCTCGTCGAGCTTGGAGGTGATGACGATGCGCTCCACCAAGTTTTCCAGCTCGCGCACATTTCCTGGCCAGTCGTACTGGTGCAGCACATCCAGCACATCTGACGTAAACCGCCGCTTCTGGTTATGCTTGGCGTTGAATTTTTGCAGGTTGTGGTGCAAGAGCGGGAAGATGTCGTCTTTGCGCTCGCGCAATGGCGGCACGTTGATCGGCAAAATGTTCAGTCGGTAGTACAGGTCGTGCCGGAACTTGCCGAGGCGCACCAGCTCCTGCAAGTTCGTGTTCGTGGCGGCGATGATGCGGATGTCGGCCGTGTAGGTTTTCGTGCCGCCGATCGGCATGAATGTTTTGTTTTGCAAAAGCAGGAGCAGCTTCGATTGCAGGTGATAGGGCAGCTCGCTGATCTCGTCGAGAAACAGCGTGCCTTTGTCCGCCATTTTGACCAAGCCGATTTTGCCTGAATGGTTGGCTCCGGTAAACGCCCCTTTGTGGTAGCCGAACAGCTCCGACTCGATCAACGTTTCCGGGATGGCACTGCAGTTCACATGGATAAAAGGTCCGGTGCTGCGCTCGCTCAGCTGGTGGATTTGCTCGGCGAGATGGCTTTTGCCCACGCCGGTTTCCCCTGTGATCAGGACAGTCGTATCAGCCAAGGCGACTTTTTTGATCAGCTCCATCAGCGCCAGATAGGAGCGGCTGTTGCCGATCAGCGTCTGCGACGAGCTTTGATTCGCCTCGCGCTTCATCAGTTGCAGCTCCTCGCTGTAGCGCTTGAGCAGGGCCACGGTTTCTTCGAGCTGCGAGCTGGCCCGCGCCGCTTCTGTGATGTCGCGGGAATGGGCGACGATCAGCTCCGGATTGCCAGCTTCATCAGGGATGATATGCCCCGTCACGAGAAATTTTCCTCTGCTGTTCACCAGCTGGATTGTCGTCGTCGGCTTGCCGGATTCGAGGACGAGACGTGTCACAGACGGGCTGAAAATGCCCATCTCCTCCAGATCCGCCACGTTTTGTCCGATCAATTCTGCTTTGGGCATGCCGCACAAGTTTTCGCTCGCTTTATTCAACCAGAGAGTCGTGCCTTGCGCATCCGAGATGAAAATGCCGTCCGCCAGCGAGTTCAATATGTCGATGAAGCGATCGACAGACGACAGGGCCAAAATCTCCGCATCTTTTTCCATTGGCGATTCGCTCCCCCCATTTTTGAACTGATTGTACAGGATGAAACCGTCCGTTGTATAGTGAGTCGGATTTGAAAAAATGTGAGTCGATATCAATTCGGCGTAAACAAGCCTGTTTTTCTTGATTTCGATTCAAAAGTGAGTCTGATTCGATTCGTCAGAAAAAACATAGTTTCGGCAATTTTCGCTACGATTCAGCATTTGCGGCATTGGCACGAGACTTGCTACAACGAAGAAGACGAAAGCGACTTTGCCCAATAATCAAGAGAGATAAGGAATGGCCATGCTATGCTATCAAAACTGGTGACGCGCGACCAAGCAATGGAATGTGTACAAGACGGAGCACGGCTGATGTACGGCGGCTTTGGGACGATCGGTTCTCCGGCCTTGCTGATTGATGCGCTTCTGCAAAAGGGAGTGCGCGACCTGACCTTGATCGGGATTGACGCCGGATACCCCGATGTGGGGATTGGCAAGCTGATCAGCCACGGACGGGTCAAAAAGCTGCTGACGACCCATATCGGCTCCAATCCCGAAGCAGGTCAGCAGATGATGGACGGACGTCTTGCGGTAACATTTTGCCCCCAAGGCATTTTTGCCGAAAAAATTCGCGCCGGGGGCGTGGGCATACCCGGGATTCTCGTCGATGCGCGCATGTGGGGAGAAGCGACAGACGGCCGGGAAGCGGTGCTGTTCGAGGGAAAGCCCTGTTGGATGGAGCCGGCGCTGACGGCGGATGTGGGCATCGTCTACGCAAAACAGGCGGACACGTACGGCAACCTCATCTACGACAAGTCGGCGAGAAATTTGAACCCGCTGGTGGCGATGGCGGCGGAAATCACGATCGCTGAAGTGGAAGAAATCGTTCCGGCAGGCGAGCTGGACCCGGAAAAAATCGTGACGCCAGGCATTTTTGTCGATTACATGGTGAATCGCAGCGGGGGGAACAGCTGATGCGACTGACAATGGATCAACGCAACATGATTGCGCGCCGGGCCGCAAAGGAAATCGTGCCGGGAATGGCCGTGAATCTGGGGATCGGGATTCCCGAGCTGGTCGCTGATTTTATCCCGAACGAGTGGCACGTCATGTTCCATTCTGTGAACGGCATTCTCGGAGTCGGGCCTACGCCGATCCAGGGCGAAGAGGATCAGCATATTTCCAACGCGGGGGGAGCGCCAGTCACAATCGTTCCGGGGGCTTCCTACTTTGACAGCACCGTCGCCTACGGCATGATCCGGCGCCGAAAGCTGGATGTGGCTTTTATCGGGGCGCTGCAAGTAAATCGCCGCGGAGATTTGGCGAACTGGATCGTTCCCGGGACGAGGGTTCACGGGATCGGCGGTGGTGCCGAGCTGGCGTTTTACGCCAAAAAAGTGATTGTGCTGATGAGCCATGTGACGCTTTCCGGGGAGCCGAAAATTCGCAGGGAATGCACGTTTCCGCTGACAGCCAAGGGCTGTGTCGACCTGATTGTCACGGAGCGGGCGGTCATTGAGGTAACGCCAGAAGGGTTGATGCTGACGGAGGTGATGTATCCGTATTCATTGCAGGATGTCATTTACCATACCGGAGCGCCGCTTTTGATTTCCGAACATTTGCAAATGGTGGAGTAATGAAACAGTTTGACAGACATCATAAGGGGGCTAATTACTATGAAAAAATCACTCAAAGCCGTTGCAGGAGTATTGTTTTCCTTGTCACTTCTCGTAGCAGGGTGTGGACAAGAAGCGTCGACTGGCAATACCGGAGGACAAGGCAGCGCAGCTGCGGGTTCCTCGATGACGAAAGAAGCGGGCGTGTTCACTTTCGCGGCTTCCGGTGAATACCAGCCGTTCAGCTATTTCAAAGACGGGCAGTTGACCGGATTCGATATCGAGATCGGCAACGAAATCGCCAAGCGGCTGAATCTTACACCGAAAGCGGTTACATCACCTTTTTCCGGCATCATTGCCGGGGTAAAAGAAGGGCGTTACGACGCAGCGATTGCCAGTCATGCCATTACAGAAGAACGCAAACAGCAAATTGATTTTGCTGATCCATATTATTTGTCCGGTGGTCAACTGTTCACTCGTCCGGACGGCACAACTTCCACACTGGAAGAGTTGAAAGGCAAGGAAGTTGCGGTTGCCCTGGGCACTACGCACGAAAAAATGGCGCGCGAGTACACCGACAACATCAAGACGTACGACAGCGACGTGACTGCGCTGCGTGCCCTGGAGCAAGGAAAGCACGATGTCGTCATTACCGATAGCGTGGTTGGGGAAATCGCGATTGGCCAAGGCTTGAAGATCAAGAAAAGCGGAGCGCCGCTGTCAGAGGTTCAGCATGGAATTGCCGTGCGCAAAGGAAACACAGAACTCTTGAACAAAATCAACGAGGTGCTGAAGCAAATGCATGAAGACGGCACTTACAAACAGTTGAGCGAAAAGTATTTCCAACGCGATATCAGCAAAAACGAGTAGTTTGACGCATCGGTTCGACTGCCTGTCATCTGCGGGCGCAAAGCTGCGGGTGACAGGAACATTTTATCAGCGAGGGGTGGCATCGAGTGCCCAGTATTTCACATTTGACCGAAGAGTTTTTTCGCACACTGCCGTTTTTTTGGAAGCCGCTGCTGCTGACGTTTGAGCTGACGGTTGCTTCCGTCATCGTAGGTTCGATTATCGGGCTGTTCGTCGCCCTGTTGAAAGTGTCCAAGTTCAAGCTTGGGCAAATCATCGCCAACGTGTATATCATGGTCATTCGCGGCACGCCGCTGATTGTGCAAATTTTTGTCCTCTATTTCGGTTTTTACAAGATGATCGATCTCGGTCAATTTTGGTCAGCGGCTTTGGCTCTGGCGATTCACAGCGGGGCGTACATCGCAGAAATTTTCCGCGGCTCCATCCAGTCGATTGACAAGGGTCAGATGGAAGCAGGCTTGTCGCTCGGGATGTCCTCGTCTCAAACGATGCGCAGAATCATTTTGCCACAAGCGATGAAGCGTTCGATTCCGCCGCTCGGCAACCAGTTTATTTTGTCGCTGAAGGAATCGTCGCTGGCGGCATTTATCGCGATGGATGAGCTGTTTTCGCTGGCTCGCCGTCTGTCAGCAGAAACCTTTGACGAGATGACGTACTTTTTGATCGTCGCCTTGTACTATTTGGTGATTGTCATGATTTTCACGTATGTCGTCCATCGGATGGAAAAGCGGTTGGCCAAAGGTGACGTGTAGAGCAAAGGGGCGAAAACAATGGAAGACAAGCAAGTCATGATTCGCGTGCAAAACTTGAAGAAGAGCTTTGGACAGGTAGAAGTGTTGAAAGACGTCACGTTAGAGGTGGCAAAAGGCGAGGTCGTCGTCTTGATCGGGGCGAGCGGCTCCGGCAAGAGTACATTGATTCGCTGCATCAACTTTTTGGAAATCAAGAATGGCGGAGATATCTTGATTGAAGGAAAGAGCATCGATCCGAAAAAGGACGATTTGACCAAAGTGCGGCAAAAGGTCGGCATGGTCTTCCAGCACTTCAATCTGTTCCCGCACAAAACTGTGTTGGAAAACGTCATGGAAGCGCCGCTGATCGCGAAAAAAGCGGACAAGGAGCAAACGAAGCAGGAAGCGTTGCAGCTTTTGCAGAAGGTAGGATTGTCAGAAAAAGCAGACGTCTATCCATCCTCGCTGTCAGGCGGTCAGAAGCAGCGGGTGGCGATCGCCCGTTCGCTGGCGATGAAGCCGGAGATCATGCTGTTCGACGAGCCGACATCCGCGCTCGATCCCGAGCTGGTCGGCGAAGTGCTGGAAACGATGAAGCAGCTCGCCCAGGACGGGATGACGATGATTATTGTGACGCATGAAATGGGATTCGCCAAAGAAGTAGCGGACTGGGTCGCTTTTATGAACCAGGGGAAAATCGTGGAGATGGCGCGCCCGGAAGAAATTTTCAACAATCCGAAAGAAGAGCGGACACGCGAGTTTTTGAATCGGGTTTTGTAAGGTAACGAGGCAAAAGCGAAAGGGAGCGTAGCGATGAGAGAAGTAGTCATTGTCGCCGGGGCGCGCAGCGCAGTTGGCGCTTTCGGCAAAAGCTTGCGCGACGTGCCGGCAACGGAGCTGGGACGGCAAGTATTGGAAGGCTTGATGGAAAAGTCTGGCTTTTCCAAGCAGGAAGTCAATGAAGTGATTTTTGGCAACGGTTACGTGCACGGCGGCGGTCTGAACGCGGCTAGGATCAGTTCGCAGCTCGCCGGATTTCCGCGCCAGGTGTACGGGCATGTCGTGATCAAGGCGTGCGGATCGGGCTTGAAGGCGATCACAAGCGGCGCACTCGCGATCATGGCCGGGCAGGAAGATGTCGTCGTTGCCGGCGGCGTGGAAAACATGAGCAATGTCCCGTACTTGGTGAAAAACCGTTGGGGCAGCAAATTCGGCAACTTGACGATGGAAGACGCTCTCTTGGCGGACGGCTTGATTTGTTCTCTGGAAGGCGAGCACATGGGGATCACAGCGGAGCGGCTCGCGCTCCAGTACGGGATTTCCCGCGAAGAGCAGGATCAGTTCGCTTTTGACAGCCATAAAAAAGCCGCCGCCGCCATCGCCGCAGGCAAATTTGCCAGCGAGATCGTGCCGATTGCAATCAAGGAGCGCAAAGGGACGCGCGTCTTTGACCAGGATGAGTCGGTGCGTGCGGATATTAATCTGGACGATTTGGCGAAGCTGAAAAGTGTCTTCCAAAAAGACGGCACAGTTACGGCGGGCAACGCATGTCCGATGAACGACGGAGCAGCAGCCGTCTTGATGATGTCGCGGGAAAAAGCGGAGGAAGCGGGTCTTAAGCCGCTGGTCAAAATCAAGGCGTTTGCCAGCGCAGGAGTGGAGCCGGGCGTAATGGGAATCGGGCCTGTCCCGGCGACGCAAAAAGCGCTGGAGAAAGCAGGTCTGACGCTGGATGACATCGGGCTGATCGAGCTGAACGAGGCGTTCGCCGCACAAGCGCTGTCCGTCATCAAAGGGCTGGAGCTGGACCCGGCGAAGGTCAATGTCAACGGAGGAGCGATCGCACTCGGTCACCCGGTCGGAGCGACAGGCGCCAAGCTGACCGTGACGCTGATGAACGAAATGGTGCGCAGCCGCGTCAAGTACGGCATGGTCACGCTCTGCATGGCAGGCGGGATGGGTCTGTCCGTCATCTACGAAAACATGACGCTGTCTTCGTAAGGCCAAGCATGTAAGCGAAACAAGCACAGCACATAAAAAAGCCCCGTCAGAGAGCCGCTTTGATTTAGCGGCATTCTGGCGGGGCTTTTGCGGTGGTGTCGGGAGCGGCGCTTTGCAGTCTACTCATGTGTGCACATGCGACTGACGTAGAGTCAGGTAGATCAAGCATTCAACGGCTCGCTCGGACGCTGTCACTCTGCGAGCATGACAGAAGGCGTCGCCGTCCGCACGAACACCAGCGCATCAAACGCTTTTGCCGGAACCATTTGCAGCGTGTACATTTTCTCGATGCTGCCATACCAGCTGGCAAACATGTCGCCGATGGCGCTGATCGGCTGGGCGCGATTCACGTAGGCGGAAAAGGCTGTGTCCTGGCGGGTCTTGGCAAAATCCAAAAAGCCATCCGCCATTCCGGTCTTCGCGAACAGAACGGCTAGTCGCTGCTCTCCGCTGTTTTTGACATGGAACAGCTTGCGTTCATTGGTTGACGCGTCTTTGGCCAGAAACGAGCTTTCGTAAAATTCGCTGCCGATCGCGTAATACTGGTCGCCCCACGTTTTCGCCAGATGGGCGCCCATGGAGGCGGTGATGCCAGCCGTCGTCGACGTTTTTTCGATGTGTCCGTTATGTCCGGCGATAAACAGCTGCTGGCGTCCGTAAAATTTCTTTTCAAACGCGAGAATCCAGTTGACCCGGTCGGCCATGAAGCGGTCGCGCGTGCTGCCGTAAGGGACGTTCGTTCCGTGCAAAGTGGCATTTTGCATGATCGATTCGGCATAGGCGACAGCCAGCTCGTAGTCTTTTTCCGAGCTTTTGGCGATGTAGGCGGTTTTGTTTTGCTTGATTCGTTCGAGCATGTGGCGAGTCGAAGCAAGGCTCTCCTTTGCGAGCTTTTCGTCGGACACGGTTTGATCGGTCAGCTTGGCGAGTGCCTTTGCCGATTCAGAAGCAAGCGCAGGGTCGACTTTTTGCAAGTAGGCGAAAAGCCTTGTCTTGTTGTGATCGTAGCGCTGCATGTCAAATCCGTAAAAATGGATTTTTTGGTCGGCAGGCTGCTTTTCGTTGTAAGTGCGCATCCAGGACAGCAGATCGGCCATTTCTTGCGTGTTGTAGATGGCGAAGCCGATCGCCTTTGCCGCATCGTTTGCGGTTACATGTCCACCCAAAAGGAAGTCGTTGACCTTCTGGGCGCCGCCAAAATCACCTTCGATGGCAAACACGCGATAGCCTTGCTTCTCGACTACATGCCGGAATACGTCCAGCTTGAGCGTAGTGAACTGCTTGTTTCCGTGCGTAGCTTCGCCAAAGCCGATAATCGTCTTCGCGGGCAGCTCCATTTTCGCTACAGGAACGGCATATTTTTGCAAAGAACTTTGCAGGGAGCTTGCAGCAGGGGCAGGGGTGTCAAAGCCAGTCAGGACGCTGAGCATGAGCAGCAAGCTTGCGGCGATCAAAACAATTTTTTCCATAACAATCTCACTTTCTGTAGGGCGTTTTTTCAAAAAGAATCTGCTTCACAACGGTTGTCTGTCTTCATTCGTGTTGAGCGAGCAGATGTTGTTGCAGCGTAACGGCGATCTCGGTGGGGTTCTCCACCTGCACGACAATTTTCCGGTATTTCGCATGTCCTTCCAAATCGAGCAAAAGCAGATGATTCGTCCGCTCGAAGGAAAGGAAGTACCAATCGTTTCCGTAGAGGAATCTGCCCGCATATGTGCTGGAAAAAGGAATCTCCGTTCCCGGCATGCGCAGCGTTCCCGGCTCGGGAGTAAAGGAATCGACTTGAACATGCTTGATGAATCGATACGGCATGGTAATGCGGTTCTCGAATGCGATCACCGCGCGCCAGCCGCTGAGCGCCAATGTGCACTCCGATGGGCCAAACTGTATCGTTCTGCTCACATCCACTCACCACCGATGACGTTTTTCTTTTTATTATCGCAAAGCATGACAAAAAATGGAACGATTTAGGTGGTGAGATATCGGCAAGCGAGCCGTGGCTGCTGTTTTTCAAAAAGGAAAGCCGGCGTTTCCTGAGAGCAGGAGGCAGCCGGCTTTCGTGATCTTGCGACAGTTACATTTCCTCTGGAGCAGCCAGTCCGAGCAGGCGCAATCCTTCTTTCAGGACAGCGACTACCGCAGCTACGAGCTGGAGGCGGGACGCTTTGACGTCTTCTTCCTCGGCCAAAATGCGCACGTTGGCGTAGAACTTGTTGAACGATTGGGCAAGGTCGATGACGTACTTGCCGATTTGCGACGGATCGAAATTGTCGCTGGCCCGTTCAATCACTTCCGGGAAGCTGTTCAGCAAAGTGATGACTGCCCACGCTTCCTTGCTGTCCAATGCATCTGGTACGAGGCTGGCAGCCGTTTGCGGCTTGTACTCTCCTTTGCGCAGAAGCGAGCAAGCGCGCGCGTGCGTGTATTGCACGTACGGCCCTGTCTCGCCTTCAAAGGTGAGCATTTCTTCCCAGGAGAAGTTGATGTCGTTCAGACGGTAGTTTTTCAGGTCGTGGAAAATAACGGCACCGACCCCGACTTGGCGGGAAACTTCGTCCTTGTTCGCGAGGGAAGGATTTTTCTCCTCGATCACTTTTTGCACATCGGCAATCGCCTGCGCCAAAACTTCTTCGAGCAGGACGACCTTTCCTTTACGCGTGGACATTTTCTTGCCGTCTTTAAGCATCATGCCGAACGGGATGTGATGCATGTCGGCGGACCAGGCGTAGCCCATTTTTTCCAACACTTTGTAGAGCTGCTGGAAGTGGAGGCGCTGCTCGTTTCCTACGACGTAGAGCGCTTTTGCGAAGTCGTACGTCTCATGACGGTACAGGGCGGCTGCCAGATCGCGCGTGGCGTACAAAGTAGCGCCGTCCGACTTTTTGATCAGGCATGGCGGCATGTTGTACTCATCGAGGTTGACAACCATGGCGCCGTCCGATTCGGTCAGCAAGCCTTTTTCTTCGAGCAGGGTGACGACGCGATCCATTTTGTCGTTGTAGAAAGCTTCCCCGTGCGTGGAGTCGAAGGAGACGTTCATCAGCTCGTAAATTTTCATGAACTCCTTGAGCGATTCGTCGCGGAACCATTTCCACAGATGCTGCGCCTCGGCGTCGCCATCTTCCAGCTTTTTGAACCATTCGCGGCCCTGGTCTTCCAAGGTAGAGTCGTTTTCAACTTCTTCGTGGAAACGCACGTACAGGCTGAGCAGCTCCTTGATCGGCTCCGCTTTGACTTTCTCCTCGTCACCCCACAGGCGATAGGCGACGATCAGCTTGCCGAACTGTGTGCCCCAGTCACCCAAGTGGTTGATGCGCACAGGCTGGTAGCCGCGTTTTTCCATGATGTTCGCAATCGCGTTTCCGATGACGGTCGAACGCAAGTGCCCCATGGAAAACGGCTTGGCGATGTTAGGGGAGGAGAGGTCGATCGGCACTTTGCGGCCTTGGCCTGCTTCGCTGCTGCCGTAAGCGCTGCCTTGTGCCAGGATGGTGCCAATGACTTGCTCCGCCACGTTTTGCTGATCGAGAAACAAGTTGACGTATGGGCCGACCGCTTGTGCCGAGCGCAGCGGCGCACCTTCTATTTTTTCCGCAAGCTCTGTCGCGATCATCGGCGGAGCTTTGCGTAGTGCTTTTGCCAATTGGAAACATGGGAAAGCGATATCTCCCATAGCCGGGTTTGGCGGTGTTTCCAGCATATTGTACACCGTTTCTTGCGAGAAATCGTTCACACCGAGTCCGGTGAGGGCCGCGGCGATTTTTTCCGCCACTTGATGTTTGTAACTCATGGTAATTCTCCTTTCAGATGGGAAAAGCTTTGGAACGGAACGCTTGAAAAATAAAAAAACCTCTACGTCTCCTGTAAAAAGAGACGAGAGGTTGTGCTCCCGCGGTGCCACTCTTGTTGTTTTTGCCTGCATGATTTGGTTGAGGCAAAAACCGCTTTGCGCTGCTGTAACGGGCAGACCCGGCAAAACCCTACACAATCCAGACGCTTACATCTATAGCGTCAGATGTTCAGGCCGCATCTCCGAGGGGCGCTTCCGCACTTGGTCAGGCATCGGGCTTCCACCATCCCCGATTCGCTACAGCCGTAAGTCCAAGGGTACTGTCCTCATCAACGATTCGCTTGTTTACCTAGCATTATAGCCGTTTTTGGTGCTTTTGTGCAACTTACTCTTCCGGTTTTTTCAAAATCTTGTCGAGTGCCGCGAAATACTCCTGCGTCAGCTTTTCTCTTTCTTCCGCCGTCAAGTTTTCGGCATGCATCCATTGCGCCTTGTACTGCTCCAGTTTTTCCACCATGGCCAGCTCGGCAGCCGCTTCTTCTTCCAGATCGTAATTCTCGGATGGATCAAAAGGGATCAGCCGATTGTCGTTGCCGCTGCGCAGGTAGGAAGAGCGCCAGTTTTCCGGGAAGTGGTAATCCTGATCGCCAAACATCAGACCGAGAACGTCGTCGGAGTCGAGTGGCAAAAAGTGATCGTAATTGTCCCTTCTGCCGCCTTCGGACAGGTTGATATGCGACAAAAAGTAGCGCAAATAGTGTTCACCTGTTTCGGTATGCTTTACGATGGAATATGTTTCAAACTCGGATGTTTCCAGTTCCTTTACCGTCTCTATACAGGACAAAAACTCGTCTTTTTCACAAGCGAGCAAAGTGTTCATCGTCAATCGTTCCTTTCTGGGGGTTAGGTAAGCCTCATGATAGCAAAAGCGTTCCGCTCTGACAACGAACGCAGTGCGCGCAGGTGTCGTCTTTTCCGCTGAAAACAGAGGCGCGAAAAAAATAAATCGATTTTTGTCACAAAAAGCAGGCTGCCGGATCAAATGGATATCGTTTGCAAGAGGAGGTGAAGCAAAGTGAATGTCAATCTGAATGCCAGTGCAAAGGCTAACGCGGCAGAGCGGTCTTTGCAGCCGACCAAGGATGCGCTGCTGTCGACTTTGATGAATGACTACGGTGACAAAATCGTCCAGCTCGCCTACATGATCGTCAAAGATCGCGGAATCGCGGAAGACATCACACAGGAAGTGTTCCTGAAAGCCTATCGGTCGCTGGATCAGTTTCGCCATGAGAGCAGTTTGAAAACATGGCTGTACCGGATTGCCATCAATGAATCGCGCAAGTATTTGCGATCGTGGTCGTTCCGGCAAATCTTTTCTACGTTTGTCTCCCCGAAAGAAACCGTGCCGGAACAAGTGGCGGAAGGGAACGTGGAATCGTCCGTTTTCAAGCAACTGGACCAGGTACATATCGCCGAGAAAGTCATGATGCTGTCGCCTTTGTATCGAAAGGTCATGGTACTTCATTACTATGAAGATTTGTCAATTAAGGAAGTAGCACAAGTGCTGGATATTTCCGAGGATGCGGTACGGACGCAGCTGCATCGGGCGCGCAAACATTTTCGGGCATTGTGTGAAAAGGAGGGATTGGAATGGAACTAGATCAGGGGCTGCGTGAAGCTGTACGCGAAGCAGGGAAAGCGGCAGCTTCGGAAGTGAAGTTTACCCGGGAAATGGAAGAGAGGATTCGGATGGAGGTCGGGAAGAAAAAGCAGAAAAATCGCAATCGCGTGGTCATGGCGGGATCGCTTGCGGCTTGTCTGGCATTGACCGTGCTAGGGGTGCGAGAGGGCTTTCTGCCGTCCATGTCGCCGCAAAAAAATGGAACGAGCGCAGCGGCGGCGCATCAAACGGACAAAACCGCGGAGCAGGCCGTTTCACCGGAACAAGCGCTGGCTCCGCTGCAAAAGGCAGTCCCTGAGCTTGGCGGCGTCACACTGCGCAAAGGCGAGACGCTGGATGGGATTGCGCTTGTGACCTTGCTGCAAAAGGACAGGGCAATCGGACAAGTCGCGTATGACACCCGGACGGGGCGGATCGAAAGCTACTTGCTGGACGCGAGCAATGACGGCGAGAAAACAACGATTGCGCCCGCGCAAGCAGAGAAAGTCGCGCAAGCATTTTTGCAGACCGCGCTCGGTGAAGAAGCGAAGGCTTACGCGCATCAGGCGACAGAAGTTTATGCGGATGAGGATTGGCGCAACGGAACGTGGATGAACGTCAGCTATCAGCGGTTGGAAAACGGCAAGCCTGTCCCGTACGATGTCTTGACTGTCCAGGTGGACAAAAAGGAGCGCGTCGCCTTTTTCGGCAGGTTGAACGAGCAGGAACAGAAGCTGTTTGCCAAATTCGCCGCCTCCGTGACTGAACTGAATCCGTTCCCGGTTGTCTACAACAAACAGCTGACTCGAGATGGCTGGGCGCTGGTTTTGGGCAAAGTGAACGACGAAGGCCAGACAGCGATGGTGAGCGAAATCGGCAACGGGCAAGACATCGATCTGTACCGGATTCAGCGGGACCGCAACGAAGAAGCGCAAAAGCCAAATGAAGCAGAGGCGTTAAAGCAAGCGAAGCAGCTTCTCGGCCGATTGCTTGGAGCTGACAGCGCGAACTATCGCCATGTGGAATCGAATAGCGCGGAAAAATTCATGCGCTATCATAACGGATTACCTGTCATGGAAGATGTGCTGGATATTGAGCTGGGCAGCTCCGGACGTCTTCTGATGTTCAGCAAACCGACGAGAGCGTATTCCCCGTCTTCGTTCCCGGATGCTGCGGAAGCTGTGGCGAAAAGCGCCGCCGAAAACGAGCTGGCCGCAAATATGAAGCTTGTATACGTGCAGCACATGTCCGAAGGGAAGGCGCTGAAACAGCCGACACTGGAATACAGGGCAGCGGTTTCCTTTTTCCAACAAGGAAGGCCGGTTTTCCTTGATTGGTACATTGATGCGCATAGCGGCAAGATCAACTACGGTACGGGAAACAACGGCTTTGCCTACGATCAGCTGCAGCGGGAGCAGCCGCAGGCAGATGCGTTCGAGACACACGAACAGCCTGTCATCGTGCGTACGAAGGAAGAGGCGAAGGCGCTTTTGCAAACGGAATTTGGCGTCAACGTCGAAGGCATGTCCTATCGGGAATCCGTAGATGATCACCAAAAGAACAAATCATTCAACTGGGCAGATAGCAAAGACCGCTGGCATGAAGTGACGATCGACGCGAAGACGAGCCAGGTAGTTGGGTTGCGCGTTCCCCGCACAAATACGCAAGTGACCGTGAAGCGCGAACAGGCCGAGCAGGCAGCCGTGTTCTTTTTGGCCAAATACGCCGATCCGGGCGTAAAAGAAGTGCAGCTTGCACAAGTGATGGAACCTGGCGCAGCCAATCCGGTTTCGTCAGGCAACTGGGTATTCCGCTATGTCATGAGCAAGGATGGGATTCCGGTGTTGGACAAGGGGCCAGATGCCGCTTACGAGGTGTCGGTAGACCCTTCGACCGGGAAGGTAAACAGCTTCCGGAATTGGCGAGAGACTCACAAGTTGATAGAGCTTCCTTCGTCAGCCGAGGTCGTTTCCAAACAAAAGGCTGCCGAGTCGTTTTTGCGCGTCATGCCACTCAGGCTTGTTTACCTGTTAAAAGATCAGGAAAACGATTGGCTGGATCGTCCGAGACTCGCGTACATTCCGTGGAGCGAGGAAGAGCTGGCAAGCAGTTTCATTACCATCGATGCCAAAAGCGGCGAGGCTGTAATCGAGCCGTAAGGACAAGAAAAAGAGGCTATCCCGCAAGCCAGCTGGAAGGCGGGGGGATAGCCTCTTCTTGTCATTTACCTAGCAGTCGTCACACGAACACCCAACAATGACCAGCAGGATAAACAGTACGAGCACCAGTGCGAAGCAGTCTCCAAAGATGCCATTTCCGCAGTAAGATGTACTCACGTTTGTTCCCCCTCCTTTCCGTTATGCTACAGTCTATACACGATCGCACAGATTGGCGTGGGCGGATGCCCGGTAAGCACAAAAATGGGCGCAGTCGGGGAGAAAAGCAGTAAATAATAGACAAATTCTCAATTGACGTAGACAGGACGCGGTGTTAAGATACTGTCAAACATGAAACCTGAAAGTCAAAAATGAATACCATGGTACAACTCTTATCAAGAGAGGCAGAGGGACTGGCCTGATGAAGCCTCGGCAACCGGTTAAAATCCGGTGCCAATTCCAGCAAAGCTACGGCTTTGAAAGATGAGAGGATGGTTCAGGCGCAATTGTATCCGCGGACAAATCCTCTTCTTTCAAAGAAGAGGATTTTTTTGTGCAAAAAAACTGCCGAGAATAAACGCCGCAAGGGAGAAAAGGAGTACGTCAATGAAACCCACTTTTCGCGAACAGCTTTCCCGGAAAATTCTGATTCTGGACGGTGCGATGGGCACGATGCTGCAACAGGCGAACTTGACCGCCGATGATTTTGGCGGCGAAGCCTACGATGGTTGCAACGAGCTTTTGAACTTGACGCGACCAGACGTCATTCGATCCATCCACGAAAAATATTTGGAGGCGGGAGCGGACATCGTCGAGACGAATACATTCGGAGCCACCTCCGTCGTGTTGGCCGAGTACGATGTCGCCGACAAGGATCTGGAGTTAAACATCGCTGCGGCCCGCCTGGCGAAGGAAGCCGTAGATGCCTATAGCACAACCGAGTGGCCGCGATACGTGGCAGGGGCAATGGGACCGACGACGAAAACGCTCGCTTTGACAGGCGGCGTCACCTTCGAGGAGCTGGTGGAGTCCTACTATCGTCAGGCAAAAGGACTGATCATTGGCGGAGCCGACGTGCTGCTGCTGGAAACATCGCAGGATACGCTGAACGTCAAGGCGGGGGGAATCGGCATCCGCAAAGCGTTCGCAGAGCTGGATGTGGAGTTGCCCGTCATGCTGTCCGGGACGATTGAACCGATGGGCACGACTCTTGCCGGTCAAAACATCGAGGCGTTTTATATCTCGCTTGAGCATTTGAAGCCCGTGTCCGTTGGGCTGAACTGTGCGACCGGCCCCGAGTTCATGCGCGACCATCTGCGCACGCTGTCCGGACTGGCTCAATGCGGAGTGAGCTGTTACCCCAATGCGGGCTTGCCGGATGAAAACGGACATTACCATGAGACGCCGCAAGGGCTTGCGACGAAAATGCGCGCTTTTGCAGAACAAGGCTGGCTGAACGTGGCGGGCGGCTGCTGCGGAACGACGCCCGACCATATCAGGGCGATGGCAGAAGCATTGAAAGACTGCAAGCCACGTCAGGCTGTCGATCAGGCTGTCAGCGCGGTATCCGGCATCGAAGTCGTGTACGTGGAAGATGACAGTCGCCCGCTGTTGGTAGGGGAGCGCACAAACGTCATCGGTTCGAAAAAATTCCGCGACTTGATCGCCGCAGGCCAATACGAGGAAGCGTCAGATATCGCCCGGGCACAAGTAAAACGCGGCGCTCACGTCATCGATATTTGTTTGGCTGACCCGGATCGGGATGAATACGCCGATATGGAAAAATTCCTGCAATTCGTCGTGAAAAAGGTCAAGGCTCCGCTGATGATCGACTCGACGGATGCAAAAGTAATGGAGCTGGGCCTGCGCTATTCCCAGGGAAAAGCGATTCTCAACTCGATCAACCTGGAAGACGGCCTGGAGCGCTTTGAAGAAGTAGCGCCGCTGATCAAAAAGTTCGGAGCGGCTGTAGTCGTCGGAACGATCGAGGAAGCGGGCATGGCTGTCACGCGCGAGAAGAAGCTGGAAGTGGCGAAGCGCTCGTACGATATTTTGGTCAACCAGTACGGAATTGCCCCGCAAGACATCATTTTCGACCCGCTGGTGTTCCCGGTCGGTACAGGGGATGAGCAGTACATCGGTTCCGCCAAGGAGACGGTTGAGGGGATTCGCCTCATTAAAGAAGCGATGCCGCTGTGCAAAACGATTCTCGGGGTCAGCAACGTGTCTTTCGGGCTGCCAGCAGCGGGCCGCGAAGTGCTCAACGCCGTGTTTTTGTACCACACGACGGTTGCCGGACTCGATTTTGCCATCGTCAATACAGAAAAGCTGGAGCGCTACGCGTCGATTCCCGAGGATGAGCGCAAGCTGGCGGAAGCGCTGCTGTTCGAGACAAACGACGAAACACTGGCTGCATTCACCGAATTTTACCGCCAGAAGAAAAAAGAAGTGCGGGTGGAAGCTTCCACGCTGACTTTGGAAGAGCGCCTCGCCCGATATGTCGTCGAAGGCTCCAAGGATGGCTTGACTGACGATTTGAAGCTGGCTCTGGAAAAGTATGCGCCGCTTGAAATTATTAACGGCCCGTTGATGTCAGGAATGGAAGAGGTCGGCCGCCTGTTTAACGGAAACCAGCTGATCGTAGCGGAAGTGCTGCAAAGCGCGGAAGTCATGAAAGCGTCCGTCTCGTTTTTGGAGCCGTTTATGGAAAAGAGCGATGCGGCGGCCAAAGGCAAGATTTTGCTGGCGACAGTCAAAGGCGACGTGCACGACATCGGCAAAAATCTGGTGGAAATCATTTTGGCAAACAACGGCTACAACGTCGTGAATCTGGGGATCAAGGTGCCGCCTGAGCAACTGATTGCCGCTTGCCGGGAAGAGAAGCCGGATGCGATCGGGTTGTCCGGTCTTTTGGTCAAATCGGCCCAGCAAATGGTCATTACCGCGCAAGACTTGAAAGCAGCGGGAATCGATGTGCCGATGATGGTCGGAGGTGCGGCTTTGACGCGCAAATTCACTTCCAACCGGATCGCGCCGGAATACCACGGAATCGTGTTGTACGCCAAGGATGCGATGGACGGACTCGACCTCGTCAACCGTTTGCAAAACCCGAACGAGCGGGAGCGTCTGGTCGCTGAGCAGCAAGAACTCGCTGAAGCGGCGGCAACGGCGCAACCCGTGGTGGTACAAGAGAAAAAAGCTCCGCTGCCAGCCCGTTCGGCGATTAGCAGAACCGTTCCGATTCAGCTGCCGCCTGACTGCGAGCGACACGTGCTGCGCCAGTACCCGATCAGCCATTTGCAACCGTACCTGAATTTGCGCATGCTGCTCGGCAAGCATCTCGGTGTGCGTGGAAACGTGGAAAAATTGCTGGAAGCGGGCGACGAAAAGGCGTTGGAACTGTACGGGATAGTCGAGGAGCTGTTGAATGAAGCGAAGCAGCACGGAACGATCAAGGCGCACGGTGCCTATCAGTTTTTCCCGGCGCAAGCGGACGGCAACGATATTATCGTCTACGATCCAAACGACCACAGCAAAGTGCTGGAACGCTTCTCGTTCCCGCGTCAGCCGGAAGAGCCGCATCTGTGCCTGTCCGATTTCTTGCGTCCGGTCGAGAGCAAGGAGATGGATTACGTCGGATTTTTGACGGTGACAGCAGGCGGCGGCATTCGCGAGCGCTCGACTGAACTGAAGGAACGCGGCGACTACTTGCGCTCGCACGTTTTGCAAGCATTGGCTCTGGAGCTGGCGGAAGCTTTTGCGGAGCGGATTCACCACGTAATGCGCGATGTATGGGGGATTCCTGATCCGGCGGAAATGACCATGCTGGAGCGCTTCGGTGCCCGCTATCGAGGCATTCGCGTGTCGTTCGGCTATCCGGCTTGCCCGAACCTGGAAGACCAGGCGCAACTGTTCCGCCTGCTGCGGCCGGAAGACATCGGCATCCAGTTGACAGAAGGCTTCATGATGGAGCCGGAAGCTTCTGTATCCGCGATGGTATTTGCCCACCCGGAAGCGCGTTACTTTAACGCAGGTCCGTCGGTGTTTGAAGTATAGATCGTCTAATGAAAATGGGAGAGAAGGGATTGAGTTGACGACGAGCAAGCAAGACTTACGGGAGTATTTGCAGGAGCACCTGCTGGTCGGAGACGGAGCCATGGCGACCCAGCTGCATGCGCTGGGCGCCCCGGTTGGCGTCAGCTTTGAAGAGTTGTGTTTGTCCAATCCGCGAGTGGTGCACGAAGTTCATGCGTCGTACTATCAGGCAGGAGCGCGCCTTTTGGAGACGAATACATTTTCCGCGAACCGGGATGCGCTCAGCCGCTACGGTTTGGAGCACAAAGTGGCGCGGATCAACCGTCTTGCCGTGGCGATTGCCCGCGAAGCCGCTCAGGACGATGCGTACGTGGCAGGCAGCATCGGCTCGATTTTGGCTGGACGGGTGAAGAAAAAGGTACTGGATGAGTATCGGGACCAGTACGAGGAACAGGCGATCGCGCTGTTGCACGCAGGCGTAGACGCGCTGATTTTGGAGACGTTCCTCGATCTGGAGGAACTGCTGCTCGCCATCGAGGGCATTCGTCCGCTGACAGATGTGCCCGTCATTGCGCAACTGGCGACATTGGAAGTCGGACGCACGCGCGACGGCTACTCGCTGACGGATGCTTTTCCGCAACTGAAACAGGCAGGAGCAGACGTCATCGGTCTGAACTGCCGCTTGGGTCCGGCTGAAATTTTGCGCTCTTTTGAAAGCACAATCTTCCCGGATGATTCGCTTCTGTCAGCGTTCCCCAATGCGGGACGGCTGGGAATGACGGACGGGGAGTACGCCTTCAAGTCGTCTCCCGACTATTTTGCCGAAAGCGCCCTGCGCCTGCGCGACCAGGGAGTGCGCCTGATCGGCGGCTGCTGCGGAACGACCCCTGCACACGTGAAGGCGATAGCAGACGCGCTCGCAGGGCAAAAGCCGCAAGCACGCGTGAATCCAACGATTGCGTTGGCAGAGCGTCCGCACATAACGGTACAAAGCATTCACGAGCGCGAGAAGCCAAGCATCGTGGAACGGGTGAAAACAGCTACAACGATCATCGTCGAATTTGATCCGCCGCGCGATCTCGACGCCGAACAGTTTCTGGACGGCTGCTGCGAGCTGCACAAAGCAGGGGCAGACGCGATCACGCTGGCAGACAATTCGCTTGCGACGGTGCGGATGAGCAACATGGCGCTCGGAGCGCTGATGAAAACGAGACACGGGATCGATCCGCTTTTGCATATTGCCTGCCGTGACCGCAACTTGATCGGGCAGCAATCCCATCTGATGGGGCTGCACGCGCTTGGCATCGACCAAATTCTCGTCATCACGGGCGACCCGTCCCGCTTCGGCGATTTGCCGGGGGCAAGCTCGGTGTTTGATGTCACTTCGTTCGATTTGATCCGCATGGTGAAGCAGTTGAACGAAGGCGTCTCGTTCTCGGGACGACCGCTCAAGCAAAAAGCCCAGTTCATCGTGGGCGCAGCCTTCAACCCGAACGTGCGCAACATGGCAGCGGCTGTCGCCCGGCTGGAAAAGAAAGTCGAGGCAGGGGCTGATTACATCATGACCCAACCTGTGTATGACGTCGAATCGATTCGCCTTGTACACGAGGCGACCAAGCACATCGGCATCCCGGTTTTTATCGGCATCATGCCGCTGACCAGTTCAAGAAATGCCGAGTTCCTGCACAATGAAGTGCCTGGCATCAAGCTTTCGGCGGAAGCCTTGGAACGGATGAAAAAAGTGCAGGGACCAGCGGCCAGGCTGGAAGGCATCGCCATCGCCAAAGAACTGCTCGACACGGCTGTCCGCTATTTCAACGGGATTTACCTGATTACGCCTTTCAACTATTACGATATGGCTGCTGACCTGATTGCGTACGTGCGGCAGCAAAGCGCCCTGGTCAAAACGGCGCAACCGTAGAAGACCAGACCAGCCCAAACAGGAAAAAAGCCCAATAGGCCCTCGCGCAAGACAGGCAGCTGCCTTTCGTCTTTACGCGAGGGCTTTTAGTTCATCCAGCATATAGGCGGTCTTGATCGCCTCACGCGTGCAAAACTTCTGAATCTCGGCCACTTCCATCTCCTCATACTGCTTCATGCGCAAAAACCGTTCCATGATATGTGGGAAGGTCAGATCGACAAACAGCAAATGCAGCTGCTCGGCAGACAGCGGATTTTCCTGCAAGTAGGCCCGCAACAAAGACGTAAACAACGGCTCGTTCCAGCTTCCTGCCTTGCGCATGGCGAGCGAGAGGACGCGACTGATGTCTTTGGAAGGAAAATCGTAGCGGACGTCTTCCCAGTCGATAATCGCGATTTGCTGGTTGCGCGTGAGCAAATTGCCGTTGTTGAAATCTCCGTGGCAGAGGAAATGCTTGCGCAGGGCAAGCTTTTTCCAGCTGGAAAAGTAGGCGGATGATTTCAACTGTTCTCGCGCCGCAAGCCCTGCCTGGCGAAAATAAGGCAAGTATTCCACAATCGTCGTCGATTTCGGATTCTTTTTGCTCATGTGGCGCTGCTCCCATTTTTCCAGTGCAGCCAGGTCTGTCTTGTATTCCTCCGACCATTTTTTCGCCCCGTTGTACAGCTCGCCATGCTTGGAAGTAAAACCGAGCGATTGCAGATGGAAGCGCCCTAGTGCGGCTCCGACCTGTTCCAGCTTTTTCGGTGAGCTGTAGGCGATTTTCGGCCAGGAAAACCATTGGTGCAGCACAAACAAGTTGTCTTTGTACACAATCGAGCGCTGGTTGCTTTTCGTGCGCTGGATGCCGGGGATGAGAATGCCTTTTTTGCGCAAATGCGCTTCGGCGTTCAAAATGAAGTGCTGGCGTTCTTTCGGTAAGTACGAAATTTTGCCGATAAACTTGCCGATCGAGGTATCGAGAAAGACGACGAGCGACTTGGGCGTCTCGCGAAGTGTTTCCTGCTGCAATACTTTCAGCGCGTACTTTTGCTCGATTTTGCCGATGAGGTCGTCCATCCGTTTTGCGCCTCCCTTGCAAAAGAAACGTACGATTATCATACGCGGCGGCCCAAGCGGATGACACTCACGGCGCTTCAGTTGGGCGGCAAGGGAAGCGGATGCCAGTCTTTTTGGCGCAAAAAGTCGCTCAGCTCGGCGAATTTGGCGATGCGTTCCGCCCGTGTGAACGAGGCGTTGGCTCCACTCGTGGACGGGATGACGAACAAGTAGCTGCCTGCCCAATCGTCGGTAGCGAATGCTTTCTCTGGTTGCAGTCCCAGCGCGACAGCGGCTTTTTTCTGGCCTGTTGCATGGCGAAAAGCTGTAATTCCGTTAAAGCAGATGACGCGCGGGCGGTACGTTTGGATCATGTGCACGAACTGCTCTGCGCCTGTGTCAAAATCTTCGCGCGTGAGATCAGAAGAGGAGCGGGTAGGGCGCGTGACGAGATCGGTAATGCCGTAGTTGTAATCCAACAGCAGCGAGGTTTCTTCCGGCAGCAGTTGTCTTGCGGTAAGCCCGCCCTCGAACAAGCCGCGCCAAAACAAATTCGCCGGGTTCGCGTAGTGGAATCCGGCTGTGGCCGATACGCGCCCGGGATTGATGCCGCAAAACAACACTGTCAAATCGCGGCGGATGTAAGTAGGCAGCCATTTTTCCGTAAATTCCACCAAGATGATCCCTCCGATTGTTTTCCTTGATTTGATTGTAGCACAGAGGAGAGCGCTTACAGAAACAGGCAAAAAAAGCTGCCAAACGCTGGCAGCTTATCGGTAAAAGTGTGATTAGGTTCGATCTTACAGCTGAGCGTACGGCAGCATGTGCTCCGGCTCATTCGTGATGAATTGTTCCATTTCATTGCGGACGTATTTTTTTGTCTCGAAAGGAACGGCTTCGTGTTCTTCTTTGCCCCACAACCAGCGCGACAATTGTTGAATCATAAGGATTACCCCTCACTTGGTGGAAATGTTTTACACGCTTATCATACTCCTCTTTTGTGAGTTTGTGGCTGGGCAGGTGTGAATAAGGCGTGAAGAAATCGTGGATAGAAGGTGAACAAAAAGGAAGCGATTTCAAGCGATCCGTGAAAAAAGCGCTCCCGGATTGGGAACGCTGTGGGTACAACCATCTACACATTACAGTTTGTAGATGTCGGTATATTTTTTCTCCAAGTATTCCATCAGGTAGGTCGCGTTGGTGCCTTCGCCCGTGATCGCTTGCACGAGTTCACGCGGGCTTTTCATTTTTCCGTACTGGTGAATTTTTTCTTTCAACCAAGCGCGGATCGGAGCGAAGTCGCCGTTTGCCAGCAAGTCTTCGAAGCCGCTGATTTCCTGCTTCATGACGTGGGCAAATTGGGCCGCGTACACGTTGCCGAGCGAGTAAGTCGGGAAGTAGCCGAAGCTGCCGCCGGACCAGTGCACGTCCTGGAGAACGCCGAGTGTGTCGGTAGGCGGTTCCACGCCCAAGTATTCCTGCATTTTTTCGTTCCAGATTTTCGGCAGATCGGCAACTTGGATCGTCTGGTTGATCAAGCCTTTTTCGATCTCGTAGCGAATCATGACGTGCAGGTTGTATGTCAGCTCGTCAGCCTCTGTACGGATGAAGGACGGAGTGACAGAGTTGATCGCCCGGTACAGGTCTTCCACGGATACGCCTTCGAATTGGGCCGGGAATGCTTTTTGCAAATCAGCGAAAAAGTGGTTCCAGAACGGCAGGCTGCGTCCGATCATGTTTTCCCAGAAGCGGGACTGGGACTCGTGAATGCCCATCGAAGTACCGTCGCAGAGCGGCGTGAACAAAAGCTCAGGATTGATGTTTTGTTCGTACATGGCGTGACCCGCTTCGTGGATGCAGCTGAACAGCGCCGAGTTGAAGTCGTTTTCGTCGTAGCGAGTCGTAATGCGCACGTCTCCCGGATTGAAGGTGGTGCAGAACGGATGGGCGCTCTTGTCCATGCGGCCCGCCTTGAAGTCGTAGCCGATTTTTTCCAAAATGAAGCGGCTGAACGCCTCCTGCTCGGCAATCGGGAAGTTTTTGTTCAAGAAAGCGGTGTCCGGCTTGTTCGGCGATTCCGCGATTGCTTTGACCAGCTTGACGGTTTTCTCGCGCAGGGTGGCGAAGATCGGATCGAGCTGATCGACTGTCATGCCCGGCTCGTACAGGTCGAGTAAGGTGTTGTACTTGTTTTTGCCGTCGTGTCCCCAATATTCGATAAACTCCAGCTGGAAGTTCACGATTTTTTCCAGGTACGGCTGGAACATCGAGAAGTCGTTGTTGGCGCGGGCTTCTTCCCATACCGTTTCCGCCAGGGAGGTCAAAACGACAAATTCCTGGTATTTCTCAGCCGGAATCTGCTTGTTGCGGTCAAATTCTTTTTTGCATTCGAGCACGCTGTGACGCGTGATCTCATCGAGCGCTTCCAGTGCGGAAGGTTCGCCGAGCTCGGTTAAAAACGCTTCCATTTCTTTGGATGTCGCCAGCTTGAACTGTTCGCCAGCGAGCACGCCGATAATCTCGGAGCGGGCATCCATCCCTTTGCGTGGCGCTTGCGTTGCTTTGTCCCATTGCAGAACAGCGAGTGCCTGGTTGTAGCTGGTCATTTTTTTCACATAGGCGCGAAAATCAGCCGCGCGTGTTTCCAGATTGGTTGTCATGGGGTCCCTCCTGTGTAAGTATGAAAACGCTAATTGGTCAAGTATGTACATCATGCAGTCAAAAAATTTTTACTACTAAATATTATAACGGTTTGAAGAAAAATTACTAGGTGGATGCAGCACGCATTTGTCGGTATAATCGTATAGGAAAACAATCTGGCTACTTATTCGCGATGACAGGAGAATGATTGATGAGTCAAACCAATCCCCAATGGGAAAATGAGATAGCAAAACGACGCACCTTTGCCATCATCTCCCACCCGGATGCGGGTAAAACGACGATGACGGAAAAGCTGCTTTACTACGGCGGAGCCATTCGCGAAGCAGGGGTGGTCAAAGGCCGGAAAAACTCCAAGCACGCTACCTCCGACTGGATGGAGATCGAGAAAAAGCGCGGAATCTCCGTTACGTCCAGTGCGATGGACTTTGAATACAACGGGCACCACATCAATATTTTGGACACTCCTGGTCACCAGGACTTCAGTGAAGACACGTACCGCACCCTGACTGCTGCCGACGCTGCCGTCATGATCATCGACGTGGCAAAAGGGGTGGAGGCGCAGACGATCAAGCTGTTCAAGGTCTGTCGGATGCGCGGCATTCCGATTTTTACATTCGTCAACAAGCTGGACCGTCACGGGAAAGACCCGTTTGAGCTGTTGGAAGAAATCGAGCGCGTACTGGGCATCCGTTCGTACCCGATGAACTGGCCGATCGGCATGGGAAGCTACTTCAGCGGAGTGTACGACCGCATGAAATCCCGCGTCGAGCTGTATCAGACCAACACGCAGCATGAAGATATCTCGTTTTTCCCGGTAGAGGGAGCCGAAGACCCGCTGATCGGCGACCGCGTCGGTCAGGAGCTGTGGCAGCAACTGCAGGACGAAATTTCTCTGCTCGACGTAGCAGGGGATGAGTTCGATCCGGAACTGATTGCCCAAGGACAGCTGACACCTGTGTTCTTCGGAAGCGCGATCAACAACTTCGGCGTGCAGACTTTCCTGGACAACTTCCTGCAAATGGCGCCAGCGCCTTCCGCGAAAAAGAGCAATGCCGGCATGATCGATCCGTACACCAATCCGTTCTCCGGCTTTATTTTCAAAATCCAGGCCAACATGAACCCGGCTCACCGCGACCGTATCGCTTTCTTGCGCATTTGCTCCGGAAAGTTCGAGCGCGGCATGGCCGTGAAGCACGTGCGTCTGGGCAAAGACATCAAGCTGGCGCAGCCTGTGCAGTTCATGGCGCAAGACCGCGAGATCGTCGAGGAGTCGTTCGCAGGCGATGTCATCGGCTTGTTCGATCCGGGCATTTTCCAGATCGGAGACACGCTCTGTGTCGGCCAGTCGTTCGAGTACGAGGAAATGCCGCACTTCTCGCCTGAGTTTTTCTCCAAAGTCATGGTGAAAGACGCGATGAAGCACAAGCAGTTCCAAAAAGGCATCATGCAGCTGACAGAGGAAGGGACGGTACAATTATTCCGCACCTATCCAATGGAAGAACTGATTCTCGGCGTAGTCGGCGTCTTGCAGTTTGAGGTGCTGGAATACCGACTCAAAGCAGAGTATGGCGTCGATATTATGCTGACGAGAATGCCGTATCAGATTGCCCGCTGGCTCGAAGGCGACAAAGCGGCGCTCGATGCCGTGAAGAACAAAACCGTGACAGACCGCTACGGACGTCCGGTCATGCTGTTCGAAAGCGAGTACCAGCTTCGGGTAGCGATGGATAAGCATTCGTCCATCAAATTCCATGAAAGCTCGCTCGGGTTGAAAGCTGTTCAATCGTAAGTGGCAGGAGAGTAGAACAGGACTTCGCAGGAATTGCGGGGTCCTGTTTTTCGTGTTCCGGCGCGCTTGACTGAAAGATTTGCTCGCTTAAAGACGGGCTTGCTAACGGCTTTTTTGCCTAAAGTCTTAGGAGGGGAAATCAATGGAGAAGAACTTCAGCTCTTCCTGATCGGGCTGCTTGCGAACGTAGCCTTCCCAGCGCAAGCCCAGCTTCTCCAGCAATTTGCCGGATGCATCATTCGCCTTGTCCGTGATCGCGACGATCCGTTTCAGCCCGAACGCCTCGCGCCCGTAGTCCAAAACAGCGGAGGCCGCTTCGAAGGCGTACCCTTTTCCCCAATAGGGAGGACAGAGAGCATAGCCGATATCGACATCCTCCAGAAAATCTCTTTTTATGAGGCCACACAAGCCTACCGGAGTGCCTGTTGCTTTTTCTGCGACGACAAACAAGCCAAAGCCGTAGCTTTCGTAGCTTGCCTGCAAGCTGTTGACGATGTACTGCTGCGCATCTGCCAACGTGCGGACGCCGCGATCACCGATGTACTGCAACCAGGATGGCTCGTTCAAAAGCCCGAAAATAAAGGCCGCATCATCTTCCGCGTGCGCGCGCCGCAGAACAAGACGCTCTGTTTGCAAAACGATCATAGCTTGACTCACCAGCCTTTTCATTTTTTTCCATCATACAGGATGCAAGCGAGAAAAGCTGCTTGTTTTTGGCAATTCAGAAAGCTTTTCCTATCCTACTTGGACGACTCCCCTCATATACTGGGACAAAGACTGGCGGGATGAGAGGATGGGAATGCTTTGAGGGTTCTGCTGTTGGTCGTGTTGTTTCTCGTTGCCTTTGACATGCACGCGCAAACGCCGCTGCTGGCGCCGTACTTGAATATATTGGGCGTATCCGCTGCGATGATCGGCTTCGTGCTGGGTGGTTATGCCATCAGCAATCTGAGCGGCAATCTCATCGCAGGCCCTTTTCTCGACCGTTTTCCGAAGAAATGGTTTATTGCCGGAGGCCTGATCCTGGCTGGGGTAATGCTGATTGGACAAGGACTCGTGACGCATGCCGGGGCATTTTTTTCGTTTCGCCTGATGCTTGGCTTCGTCATGGCGTTCGTCTCGCCCGCCTGTTCCGCCATGTTGGGGGAGACAGGCAAAACCGCGCTGGAACAGGGCGAAATCATGGGCAAAAAAGGACTTGTGCTCACGACAGCCGGGATCGTCTCGCCAGCGGTCGGGAGCTTTTTTGCGGTACAGTTCGGCTACGGCCAGTCGTTCGTCATTTTGGGTTACATCATGATCGTGGCAGGCGTTTTTTCCTGGCTCGTCCTTCCTTCCAGAGTAGTGGACAGCGGCAGCGACCAGGCAGCGCCCTCCAAGCCGAACATATCGGGCAAACAGAGTCTGCTCGCGATCATGGAAAATCGGATGCTGTATCCGGCTTTTCTCGGCGGGTTTGCCATCATCTACGCGCAAGGGACGATCATTTACGAAGTGCCGCTGCTCGTGCAAAAGCAAGGGATGTCGCCAGCCGTTACGGGAATTTTGTTCAGCCTGAAAGGATTGGGAGCGCTCGCGATCCTCAGCCAGTTTTGGCTGCACAAGGTAGCGATCGAAACGCGGTCATTTGCGGGGCTTGGCATCCTCAGCCTCTTGATGTACATGCTGGCGATGGGTCTGGCGATTCCGATTCAGGTGATGATGTTCTGCCTCGGCGCATGCTTCGGAATGCTGTTCCCGGCTTTTGCCACGACCTTGACGATCCACACTCCGCGCGAAATGTACGGCAGCGTGTTCAGCATTTACTCTGCCGTGTTGTCGGTCGGGGCTGTCCTCAGTCCCGTGGTGGCAGGTCTTTTGGGCAACTGGCATCACTCGTACTTCATCGCCTTTTTTGTCACGGCGGGGGTGTGCCTGATCAGCGGGTTGCATCGGCTGTTGTTGAGCGGGGTGACAAGGTAGGGAGCGGAGAGTTTTCCTGGAGGGGGGGCAGGGAGACTCTTTTTTTTGTGCAGGGGGAAGTGGGGTGGAAAACCGTGAGAAGGTTAAGATTGCCAAGCATGTGCTCTTGTACAAAGGCTTCATGAAAATATATCTAGAAAAGTGTGAAGGTGATTTGATATGAAAATTGTTCTAAACATCATTATTTTAATTAAATTTAGGAAAAAATACCGAATAGAGAATGAATTTATAGGTCAAAAGTCTTCATGAATGTAAGATTGAATGGTAAACTGAAAATAGCTATATTTTCCAACAATTAAGGAGTGAGGTGAGATTGGCCCGAAAATATGAGATGGCAATGAGAGTGAGTGGTAAGAGGCAAACACATTATTATTAATTAGGAGGGACCGTGTGTCAGACCATCAACAAAAAATCGAAGATATGATGCAGGAGTTGATACTTGCTCGAGGGAATGCTGCTGTCCAAGTGAAAAAAATACATTCTCAACTGGAATCTGGCGAGATACTGTCAGAGGGAGTGCATGAAGCTGTAAATAAATCGTTAGCTTCAGTGTTTCAACTGCAGAATGATATTTTCAGCGTTATCCCATCAAAATATGGTAAGCCATCTACCCTGAATGAATTAAGAGATATCGCGGACGATATCGAACGTACCTCCCATCTTTTGGAGAGGGTAGAGCGGGTGCGTCAGTCTATTGAGGCATTTATTCGTCTGCAATGTTCGGATGACGGGGTTGCCTATGAATTTGTGCAGCAGCAATCCAAAGCGGAGAGTCTGCTTCAACAGCTGTCGGGTGAAGAACTGGCGGAAGCTGGGCAAATCTATGAGAGAGTTGTTCAATTTATATGTAATCCAGCCGATTCTGATAATCATGTAGAGATGTACAATCAGATTACAAAATCAATCGGGGTAGCCACTAGGTATGCACTGGAACAGGGATGGCTCTTTTGGCCAGATGTTACAAGCGCTGCTCTGGTAGAGCGTACTGTTGAAGTGGGGGAAGAAATTAAAGTTTTGGAGGAAGGTCCAGTCATAACCGGCCATTCTACTGAGACAATGATTGATGAGGAAAACTTGGAGGTTTCCCCAGAGGGGATGATCGATCACAAGGATTGTCCAACATCAGATAGCATAGGAGTATATGGAGAGAGTTCTAAAAGTGAAAGCGAATTGTCAGTAACCGACCTTAGGAACTCTCTTGCCTATTGTGAACAAGCGACAACAGCTCCCCCGATCGTTGATGAATTTGCCGGAATTCCGGACAGTTTGCTTGATTTTTCGATAGTCAAGTATGACTGCACTAGTAAGAAGAAAAATATCGACAGTTTTTCCTCAAATAAATTTGAAGGAGAATTGAAACAAGCATCAGTAATACCGCACTTGGCAGCTTTTATTATGTCCTATTTGTATAATAATGGGGCTATAGCCGACAGCCAGCTTGAAAAATTAATGGCAAATCCTATGCGGGGAAATGCCCGTACATCTGGTGATCCAGAAGAAATTATGCGAAACACCATTCGGAAGCTGGGGCAGAAAGGCTATGTGGTTGAGCATGTCATAGAGTTGGCGGAACGATCCGATGTTTTCTATACGCTCAGCGCGTATGGAGCAGTGGCATTCCAAAAAGACTCCAGCAGACGGCTTTTGCAGACACGTTCACAAATGAAGCTCTTGAGCGAAACGGAAGAAGCCCAAACAGAGTTGTATAGCGACAAGATGGCTACAGATCTTTTCCGGCTTAAACATATCAATCAAGCGTTGCAAGTGCTGAATAATCATGTGCCCAAGCGTTTGTCGATGTCACGGGTAACCATAAAGCCTTTTCCACATCGGGAAGTTTCCGATAAAAAGACCGGAAACCGTTATTTGATCATTCCTGGTATTCTTGATGCAAGGGATCCGCAGGCAGATCTTGGCCTTGTGATGGAGTTGGCAAATAACAAGGATAATTGCATTCCTCTCGTCGCAGTTGGTTCGATGGACGAAGGGTGTTACTGGGTTAAATGGCTGTCTTCCACAGGACGGCAAGCATACTTTTTGTTTGTAGAAGACCAGCTTCCTATTATCGGAGACGGGGAAGGTTCGGATCATTTGTCTGTATTGTTCGATCTGTCGGAAACGAATGCCAATAACAGTGTGGCAGAGGAGCCAACGGTAGCAGGAACCGTGATTCATGAAGCTTTGCACGCAAATAGTCAAACGCCGGCAATGGATCAGGAACGCTCGGGCTCGCAGGCAGATGCGTCAGTTTTAGCCGGAAATAAAAAAGAAAATTCGTACGCAGTAGTTGAAATAGGGCAAACTCAACAGTCCGATCAGCAAAAATCAGAATCATTCGTTTCGATAAGCGCAGAAGATCTTAAGCATGTTGTAGAAAGTTCTCTGAATATGCTTGCGGAAGGAAATCGGGCGGAAGGGATGTTGCTGTTGCACGCAGCGGCCGGGCTATCCAAAGACGTCCAGATTTTGCGTGACAAAATTTCATTCATTCTCAATGATCCGCTCTGCCGTGATGAGGACTGGCATACGCTTGCCGATATGCCAATCACGCTTCCGTTCAACAATTTCGAGATGCTTGATGACTGCGTCAAAGCAGCTATGTGGTTGAAAATTTTTTTTGATCCCAAAGATCCAAACGACTATCGCTTGAATAATCGGTGGAAGCAAATTAACAGTGACTTGTCGAGTGACGTCCTGGAAACTTTTCCGGGCATCAAGCAACTCATTAGTTACTTCTGGATGTTTATTGAACGGCATAATATCGGCATCAAGTATTGCGTGTCATCTGATGTTCGCGACCAACTCGATGTTCACTTGGCATTGAAACAGGTAGAAGAGCGCATTAAAGAGACAATCGAAACGGTTTTCCCCCGCAATACTATGACTTCAATTAACCATCCGAAGATTAAGGAGATGGCCGTTGAACTGTATGGTAACAGTGGCGTCATTACTCACTTTTTGCAACGTGCGTTCGAAATGCAGCTGGAGCAGCTGCGCGACGTATGCCAATTGTTTACCGAGACAGATCTGTCTACCGATCCGGGAGGCCTTAATCTTCAGCCGACTCACGTAAAACTGGAGCAATACCTTGACAAATATTGGGCTGGAATGGTCAATTGGTCCAGCAATGATAAGAGTGACAGGCTCATTGGGACTTATCGAAAAAAGATGATAAATTGGTTGCATGAAGCGACAGAGCCACTTTTGCGGTGCTATGCTTGCCGCTATGCCCTGTCTTCGATGAGTGGGTCAACCTATATTCCTCCAGAGACGGCAAGCAAAGCGCGTAAAAAATCGCAAGAACTGGTTCTTGAAGCGATGCGGCAGTTGGATGAACAAGCGATTTTATTGGATAAGGTAGGCCATAACCTGCTTCTTGACTCAATTCACAATTTGCAATCTGTCTTTGGAGACACAGGTGATGATCGTAAACACCCCTTTTATGAGTCATTGTTGCTCTCAGGAGAAATTGAGCTGGATTCTGACTATCTTCCTATCAAAGATGAGCAATGGCTCCAGTCGCACCAACCAGTTGCCGGGTATACCCTTTGGGAACGTGTGCTACGTCATTGCAGCAAGAAGTTCGAATCCTGGGAAGAAGCGGCTGACCAGGCGTTGCGCAACTACGACATGGGAATGTACGATTTGATTGCCAAGCGCTCTGGGGAATGGCTGGCTGATACGACGGTTAGCGAGATACGCCGCAAGGCACCTCAGCAGCTCGTGAAATATAATGATGATTTCAGAGCTGAGGTGGAACTCGCTCAAAATTATGGTCAAATGGCAAGCAATGACGAAATGTATGGCTATATCAAGTTGGCAGAAGCTGCAAAAAAACATGCGGAGAAAACGCTCAATGTCGGGTTTTTCAAACGTCTGCTTGAACACTGCCGCGCACAAATTGTGAGAGGTTCTGACACTCGCATGGAAGCAACCCGCAGCCGTTTGGATGCGTTGAAAGAGGATACACTTCTGAATGCGGATCGAGATGATCAGGCAGGCGACGAGGATGTGCTCCGGCAGTGGCCAATTCTCGATAAAATTGAACAAGCTCTCGAAAGACGCAATATGACAGTTGCCGAAGACTACATCCAGTTAGCTGCTAGCGGCCAAAAAGATACGCCGTCGCTTCAAATGCTTGACAGTGACTTGTACATGTTATTTCTTGAGCGATATCAGGTACTTTTTCAAGGATGCAACACTAATAAAAGTGCGGATCTGTATCGCGTATACAACCAATTTGTTCGTAATATGCTGTATCCGAATCAGCAAAATCGCAACACGCATAGTGCAGAGAGTTTTATCCGACAATGGTACAAGTTTCAACCACATCAAATAAGCGAGTTCATGGAACAACTGTTGTTTCACAAGGTGGAGAAAGTTGTGAAACAACGAGAGAATGAATTTTATGTTTTCCCGGCTGCCCGTGATGCTCTACTAGGTCAGTATCCTCATCCGTTCAAGGAGTTTGGCACCGAGGCTGTGCAAAAAGGAGTTCGCGTGCTGGCAATGGCCGGAGTTCGGACGGCTGACAACTTGCTGGATGAAGTGACACAGCGTGGCGCGGGCAATGGAGCGGCAACTATCGTTGTACTTGACTATGCGCTCTCGTTGGCTGACAGAAAGCTGTTAGCCAAGTCAATCAAATTGCGATCAATTCCAGAAATAATTGTTGTCATTGACAGGGTTATGGCACTGTTTTTGGCAGGATACAGTCAAATCGCTCGGGGCGATGCATTTCTTACGATTGCCTTGCCATCAAGCAAGATTCAGCCATATATCCCAGTTGGCGGGATTCCGCCAGAAATGTTTATTGGTCGAACTGATGAGATGGAAAAAATCAGAAGCATGAATGGTCCGGTATTTGTCTATGGTGGACGGCAACTTGGTAAAACGGCATTGCTTAGAGAATCAAAAAATCGGGAACACGATCCTGAAAAAGCTCGGTATGCAGTCTTCGTCGATTTACGGGAGAAGAATACAGATGCATCACTTCGTGCCATATGTGAAGAGTTGGTAATGGAAAAGGTATTGGCTCAGCCATGCTACACCTGGGATGAGTTGCGAATAGCACTGCGTGAAAGGCTTTTTGCCAAGGAGCGTCCCATTCAGAAATTAATGCTGTTGCTTGACGAAGCAGATGCGTTTCTTGCAAGCTGCGAGAGTTGCCAAAATCGGCCGCTCGAAATACTGAAGGAACTGAAAGATACATTCAATGGACAATTCAAATTTGTTCTTGCGGGACTCCGGGATGTTGTCCGATTCAACAAGCGACGGCTTGGCGGCAACAGCGTACTTGCGCATTTGGGCCACATCACAATCCGACCATTGGAATATCTGGATGCTCGTGACTTGCTGCTTCGTCCGTTGCAATACCTCGGATTTCGGATTGAAGAAAATGGCGAGGACATCATCAGCCTTATTCTTGCGAAGACAAACTACTATCCGGGTCTGATTCATCTTTATTGCCAAAAACTGATCGAAGCAATAACTGACAGCTATCGCAACGGCAATTATAATGAAAACTCCAATCCGCCCTATTTGCTTGATGAGAAGCATATCAAGACATTGCTCGGACAAAGAGAACTTCTCACAGAGATTGAAAATAAGTTTCGGATTACATTGCAGCTTGATACTGATAATTTGTATGACATTTTGGCGAAGGCGATGGCCTACCGTTATTATGAGGCTGGAATTGGCCAGAGTTCATCCGCGCAGGACATCATCAAAATTTGCAGAGAGTTCAATATCAACAAGATAGCGAGCTTGTCGGAAGATAGTGTCAAGGCACTGCTGGAGGAAATGGATGAACTGAACATCATCCGCAGGGAGACGCGTGGTTCAGATAGCTATGTGTTTAATCGTTACAGCTTCTTCCAGATGCTCGGCAGCAGTGAAGACGAGCTGTTTTATCAGCTTTACGAATTGGGAGAGTATTAACATGGAAAAACCATCGCTTTGGTGGAATTATATGTCTGGTGCTGCACGGTATCTTCAGGATACCGTGGCGGCCACCAGTAACTATCGCGTTATAGTGCTTGAAGAGCCACCTTACAAGGAGGACTTTTTTCATCTGCTCAAGGAAAGGTTGCTGCAATGTGACAGCAGTCTCCAAATCGGACAAATTCGGGCTGACGAATGGGCGCAAGATATGGATGTCGGAGAGGCACTAATGAATGATTACGCACATCAGGTTGAATATCATCCTATGGATGGAACTCGATCTGAATATATTGCAAAAAATGATTTGCTTTCAGGTCGCGTACTGATGGTGCGAGAGATGAATTGCCGAACAAAATGGATTGATTTTGCAATTGAATATGCAAAGTTTAGCTCACAGCGGAATGGTCTGCTTGTCTTGACATACAGTGTCACCTCTCCATTGCCAACCGCCCGCAAAGGGATGAAATTGTTGCAATGGAGCGACTACGTGGCACATTATGATATGCAACTGTTCGCTTCCTATTGCATTGCTGAAAGACCCGGACTTACTGTAGGGCTACGCAACTATATTACGCAGATCGCCTCAAGAATGGCCGGAACTGATCCAGAGCTGTGCAGCAAATTAACTGTTGAAGGGGTGGTGAATAATGCTTTTGAGTTACTGCGCGAGCTGGCTTCTGATTATGAGACGGCGAGAGATCTTGTAGATAATCCAGAGAAGGTGTCCTCTATAATTTGGGAGGCGCAGATTCATGTTGTCTTTCCAATTATTGAGGAAATGCGTCGCTACTTTATTAAACGTTACAGTGATGAGTTGCAAGGCGAGTTGCCGCAACGAGACAATTTTGAGAAATTACTTGAACTCCCGCAAGATATGGAGCTGCGTCATATGTGGTACTATTACTTTAAAACTAATGGCTTCCACAATTCAAATGATGAGCGCTCCTTTCGATTGCTATATGAGGCACGCAATCAATTAGCACATTTGGATCTACTAAATAGCAAAATGATAGTAGATATCCTTTCACTGCAATATGATTAATGTGCATTAATTTCTAGCCCCCTTTTTACCGAGAACAATTGCTTGCCAGGCATTTTCGTAAAAAGGGGGATTTTATGTTTTGATTTGCTTTGCAGCTATCGACTTTTGAAATGATCGCATCATGTATTTCCTTGATTTTCCTTTTTTATTTTTTGATCTTTAACACTATGCATTTCTTTGTGAATTATTAGGAATGTTTACTGTGTCTAAAGAAAGTGAGTCTTTGGTTTTGGTGCAGTAGAGGACTTATATCTTCATAACTTGCTAAAGAGTAAAGAGGCTACTGGCATTGACCACTTGAAAACTTGATGAAGGCCTGAGCTAGTAAGTGGAAGGAGCGGCAAGCTGTTTGGCAAATTGGCACGCGAGCGAAGTCTGTTCATGCTGTCAAAATATGTCCATAATTTTCATAATGTGATATGATGAGCGGGCGATCATTTTTATGATAATGCCAAAAATGAAAAAGGAGATAAACACCAAGTGAAAGACAAACGAATTACGACAGACAGACTTTTGTTAACACCGTTTACCAAAAGCAGTGCGGAGTAGATCTTGCAAGGAAACTTCGATGAGCTTCTAGCAGACGGCTATCGTCTGGGAGATGGCTGGCCGGATGAAGATGCAATCGAAACCTTGCCAAAGATCATTAAAAATCTGGAGCTTGTCGGCGAACCAACAGGTTTTGAATCATGGATGATCGTAAAACAAGACGGCAACACCATTATCGGAGATGCTGGTTTTAAGGGAAGACCAAATGATCAGGGCGAAGTCGATATCGGCTATGGGATTATTGGAAATGAACGCAAGAAAGGCTTTGCGGTGGAAGCTGCCAGAGGGTTGGTTCATTGGGCATTTTCCCAACCAGAGGTAAAGGCGATCGCGGCCAGATGCCGCATAGATAATGCTGACTCTGCGAAAATTTTGGGGAAACTGAATTTTCAAGAGAAGTTGAGAGACGAAGAAATGATTGGTTGGTCGTTGACGAGAGAGGATGTGGAGATTGTTTCGGAGTAGAGGATTCCTTCTATTAACGCTGCATTTGTGCGCCCTTTTGTCTGCCAGAGGCATCTTTCAGCAAGACAATTCGGGCGGCCCCCTGCGAGGCGAAATATTGACGATCCCAGTTGCTACGCTCTATCAATGAAGCTATTTCCCCAAAAAACAGCACATCCACGCCATTAAAACCAAGTAATTCTATGTGAAATATTGGTTCTGATAGATGCATCAGATGGAGGCTGGCTCTGTGATCGGTATTGGTTGAAGTCTGTTCAGCAAAAAAGCTCTGAAAGGATGAGATTTGGGATGAATATGACAACCCCATTGGTGCTAACTGGTGTCAATGTAACGCTGGCTCCTCTGGAACTGAGGCATGCCGAGGATTTGTATGAGGCAGGTCGGTTCCCGGATATATGGGGGCTGACACAAGGGCGAATCCAGTCACTGGAAGACGCAAAAGAGTATGTCTCGAAAGCTTTGGAACAAAAGAATGCCTTTCCGTTTGTTATCGTCGAACAAAAGACGCAAAAGGCAGTAGGCAGCACCAGATTTTACGATATCTCTATTCCAAACAAAAGCCTGGAGATTGGCTCGACCTGGCTGACTCCTGCGATGTGGAGGACTTCCATCAATACGGAAGCCAAATACTTGCTGTTAAAATATTGCTTTGAAACGGCGGGAGCCATTCGAGTTCAACTGAAAACGGACAGTCGGAATGTCAGGTCCCAAAAAGCAATTGAGCGGCTTGGCGCAGTCAAAGAGGGCGTTTTGCGAAACCATATGATTTTGCCTGACGGGTATGTAAGAGACACGATTTACTACAGCATACTCGACAGGGAGTGGCCAGCCGTCAAGGCGCGGCTTGAGGGATTTTTAAAGTCATACATTGATTAGTACATGCAGTTGCTTTTCGCTTTTCGTGTAACGAACAGACTTGGTTTGTTTAGGAAAAGCGATGTCAGTGTAAGGACAATCGAGCATTCATGCTGGCGACCTGCAATAGGAAAAGCCCAGCGATATAAAGGCGTAGAGAGAGTTTTCCTGGTGCAAACGGGGGGACTCTTTTTTGTATGGGATGTGGAATATGGCCTAGCCTGGTAAATGAGTCGGCAACGCCTATTGATGATGTCGAAGTTTCTGACCGGGTGGGTTGCACGAAACAAGTATGAACAACAAACCTTTGCCAAATTCATTTCCAACATTCAGGTGAAGGTAGACTCAGCACGAATGTTCCTTAATAATGGAAATATCAGACAACCGAGAGTCTGCTTTTAGGCGATGAGCATGTAGCAGCAATGTACTGCAATGGCAAAAAAGTGCGAGGAGGCAAACCCGTGGGCAGATCGTTCGCAAATTTGCATATCAAGTCGGGAAGTTTTGAGAAGGCTGTCGAGACGCTAAAAAAGCTAAGCGAAGAGCGCGCCGAGGTATTAGGTTATTCATCTACGCAAAATGAAGCGGCTGCGGATGTTTCAGAGCGGTCTGTTGGCGAATGGAAAAGTAATCAGCCAGACACGGAGGCGCAAAAGCCCAAAGTTGTCATGCACATAAGCAAAAGCAACGACAACTGGATCAGCGTGCTCCACGATTATTTTGTCTGGGGCACGGTGAAGAAGATCGGCAAAGCGCTGTCCCAGCTGATCGAGGAACCAGTAATGACCGCCGGATACATCAATGAGGAAATATTCGAGTTGTCGTTTTACGAGAACGGAGAGATTCAAGCGGAAAAAATCTTTTGTGAACCGTGGACGCGGGACGAGTACGGGCTGAAAGAAGAGCGTCTTCATGATGACTACATGCGAGAAGCGTTGGGGATGCGTGTGGAGGATTTTGATTCGTTCATCAAGCTGACAAGTCCGGAACAGGCCGCAGACAAGCTGTCGCAACTCACAGGGATACCGATCTGGAGTGATTCGGAGTGGCTGCCGTACGAAGAGAAGCTCAGAGATCAGTTTGGGCAATATGAATTTCGGATCGAAAATGCATGAGTGGTATAGGCGCGGTGCTTATTTTAGACGAAGCGTAGCGTGTATGCTGGTAAAACAGGAATGGCTTACGACCTCTGGGGCAACATCTTTAAACATGTCCAATTGGAGAGGATAACTGGGGATAAAAGTGCACCATTTTGGTCGTGAGATAGCAATCAGGCAAGTCTCACTAGATATTGTCAGGGAGGCATGCATGAATCTAACGTTTTCATTGGATACACACGGACCCTGTATAGGCCAGATGCTAGATGAGCTGTTGCTGTTGGAAAAGGCAACAAAAACTTGGGAATTTCCGTATGACATCCATTTTGTATGGCGGGTTTTGCCTGAAAGTTACGGTCGAAAAACGTTCAGGCGCTTTGACAGCAAGGATCGTGTGCTGGATTTGGACATCAGCATCATTTACGAGCAGTATCAACGGATAGGAGCAGTGCGCCAGATTGACTGGTTACTTTAAGAGTGTTCTTGCCTGCGAACCATAAAAAATAATTGATCAAGTACACTTTCAAGTTTCTTGGACCTTGGGCTTCCACGGCTGTAGTTCAATTTGATTAGAGAATCATCCACTATTTTCCGCAGCGGGAGGAGTTGTTTCACCTATGAAGTCAAACAATGATTATAAAAAGCAGGTTGAAGAAGAACATGGGAAATCGCTCAGAGAAATAATGTACGAATATTGTGTAGAGAAGAATCTGATCCCAGCTGAAATAAGTAGCATTTTAAACGTGCCTAAAAAAACTATTATTCAATGGAAAAACCATTTTCGATTTGGCCCTTTGCAAAGAGAGGCTGATTTATCAATTGCAAGACGTAAAGAAGTTATAGCTGATTATACTAGCGACTTGAAGAACGTTGATTTTAATCGAGATTTTATTAATAAAGACTATTCTTTGGAAGGGTTTAAAGAATTGATTGAACGATTTCTTGAACTGGAGAAACACAAGAGGACGTTGATAAGTTCAAGTGGTTTGGCAGATATGTCAGCTATGATCAGAATAGAAGGCTTGAAAGAGATGTTAAATTATTTAAAAGCCTATGAAGAACGTGAACTATATGAAAGATATAAACGAGAAGTGAAATATTTAGAATTAGTAAAAGAGGGTATCAAAGAGTTTTGAGGGGTATTCCTGAGTGGTATCGTTTAACGCTGTACCCACGATGCGTCAATTACATTTCATAGTCTGCCAGAAGAGTAAAGCTTGTAACGTCTGGCCATGTCACAACTGATTCCCGATCCATTTAAAAGACAAGGGTTATTGAAAACAAAAAGCGTTATCGTCGAAAAGCATCTGAATAGGAGTTATTTGCTTCAATAATGGATGCAGCAATAAAAGCAACGTCACCTAGGGAGAGGGGCAGGCGCCTCTCTTTTTGACTTCCGTTGCCGAAACAATCAAGCAAGGTTGAATCACGTCCCAAGTAGCCCAAAGGTTGTGATACGGACAAAATTTGTCAATTTCATCATTGAAAAAAATCGAACGGCAGTCCAGGAGATTACTCGCGCTTCATTGCCAGCGCAGCACCTTTCATCCAATCACTCCAAACCGTTATCCCCAAACCCCCCACCTGGAATTTTCCACATGTTGCTCCCCCCAACAAATTCCCTTATAATACCGATGTGTTTTCCCGATAATCATTCTCATAAAAATTAAAACAAATCAACGCTGTTCATTTCACGCAAAACAGGCAGGGGTGCTCGGATGAAGGAAGAGGAAAAGAAGAAAATCCATGATTGGTTCGCGCATTGGACGCATGCGGCTGTTCAGGTGATCGACGTTCGGCATTTTGTGTTGCAGGCGCAAGAGTCGTGGAACAGCTACCGGCTTCCGGCCTCCAGTTATTTATACGCTTGCAAGGGACAGGCTACGGTGCGGCTGGATGGACGCGAATATGCGGCGGATCGCTTTTTGTTGCTTCACGGCGGCAAAGGAATGGTGCTCGACGTGAAGCTGACGGATGAGCTGTTCGTCTTTTATTTGATCTTGTACAAAGCCAAAATGATGCTGCCGCGCTCCGTCGACCAAGCTCTGTTGAGCAATGGCGGGGAAGAGCCGTTTCATCTGCCGTATGCGCTCGTGCCGCATGAGCCGACCAAACTGTATCATCTCGTCGCGACGATGGCCCGCGAATGGGCAGCACAGGAGCGGCTTCGGGCAAAAGGCACGTTTTTGCAATTCGTCCATGAGGTCATGCAGCAGCTTCTGCGGCACGGGTTTCAACAAGAACAAGAGCCGCTCGCCAAACAGGTCGTTCGCTATTTGGAGGAGCATTATACCGAGAGAATTTCGCTGGAGAGCCTCGCGGAGCATTTTTGTTACAGTGCCAGATATTTGACTCGACTGGTCAAGGAAGAGACGGGCCACAGCCCGATCGACTATGTGATCTCGCTACGGATGGAAAAGGCGAAGGAACTGCTTTCCCAGACAGATGCGACGATGCAAGAGGTGGCGGCTTCTGTCGGGTACCACGACGTGCTCTATTTCAGTCGGCTGTTCAAAAAGCATACGGGCATGACACCCACCAGCTTTTCCGGACATGCCCCAGGTCCAGATCGTCTATATGGAAAGCCCGGATTGTGTATTGTGGACGCGCATAGGGAAAGCTATAGTGTTAACGATAATCGTTATCAGCGAAGCTTTGGGGGGAGCATCCACATGAACAAAAAATCGACGCGCCACATGGCAACTCTTTTCATGGTCAGTCTAGCACTGTTCGTGAGCGCGTGCTCCGGTACAGCCAGCCCGACACCACAGACAGGGAGCGTGCAGGAGCAAACTGGCGCGACACAGCGCGAGTTGACCGATGGCATGGGCAACAAGGTTACGGTGCCGTCACATCCGCAACGCATTATTGCGACCTACCTGGAAGATCATCTGGTGGCACTCGGAGTCAAGCCGGTTGCCCAATGGTCGGTAGGGAAGGGCGATGTTCAAGGATATTTGCAAAAAGACTTGGCCGGTATTCCGGCAATCCCGCATGATTTGCCGCCAGAAGTGGTCATGAGCTACAATCCGGATCTGATCATCATGGACAATGAAGACCTCGTAGCGGGAGACAAGTACAGCCAGTACGCCAAAATATCGCCGACATATACGATCGGAAAAGAGAAAAACAGCGATTGGCGCAAAGAGCTGCTGGTCGTGGGGGAAGTGTTGAACAAGAGCGAAGAGGCGAAAAAAGTGCTCGCGGACTACGATGCCTACGTCGCGGAATCGAAACAAAAGCTCAAGCAGGCGATCGGCGACAAAACGGCTGCGGCCCTGTGGGTGACATCCAAAAACATTTATGTAGCGCGCCAAGATTTGTCCAGTGGCGATGTGCTGTATAAAGACCTCGGGTTTACGGTGCCAGCCGTCGTCCAGGAGATTTCCAAATCCGGCGACGCGAACTGGAACGCTCTGTCTCAAGAGAAGCTGGCTCAGATGGATGCGGACTACTTGTTCATCGTGAACAGCAAAGGCGCTTCCAAGGATGAATTTTTGAAGGAGCCGGTTTGGGCGAACATCCCTGCCGTTCAAAAAGGGCAGGTCTACGATTTCTCCACAGAGTCCAGCTGGCTGTACACGGGAGTTATCGCCAATCGGCAAATGATCGAGAACGTGCTGGAAAATGTGGTGAAGTAAGCCAGTTCAAAACCCAAACCTTGTGCACGCGGCAGGCGAGCGGGGGTTTGGGTTTTTTTGTTGCAAGGTGGACGCAGGTCAAAAATGGACGAGGCTTCATCAACTGTCAACTGGGGCGGGGAACGCTCATGGCTTGGAACCTGATCGACGTTTTGCCGCAAGCGGAGCTTTTTGACGGATGGACCGCCGAACAGACAAAGCAGCAGGAAAAGTTTCATGCCTTTCATGACAAAAGACAACGAGGTTGTCGTTGTCTTTTTCTGAGCATACATTTCGCCATTTTCATAAAAAAACAGGTGAGCAGTTGCGGTCGCCCAAATGAACATGGGCTTGTTACTGCCATTTACGCTTATGAGCTTCCCGTTTTAGCGATCGGGCTTCCCGCCACCCCGCCTAGCCTTCACATGCTTCAACTCCGCCACAATGATGAAGCTGACGATCACGAGCAAAAACCACGAGCTGATTTTGCTCAGATGGACCAGCTCCCAGCCTGAGCGCTGGTTCGGGTACGCCCAGGCGCCGAAAAACGTGGCGATGTTTTCTGCGATCCAGATGAAAAAGCCGATCAGAAAGTAGCCGAGCGGGACGGGCATGGAAAAACGCTCATGGGTGACGCGGAAGTAGACCTTCGAGCGCCAGAACACGACGAACATGAGCACCATCAGCACCCAGCGAAGATCCCAGATGTAATGATGGGTGAAAAAATTCAAGTAGATCGCCGCACCGAGCGAAGTGACCAAAAACGGCCGCGGCCAGTTTGTCAGACTGACGTCCAGCCGTCGCCACGCCTGGCACAAATAGCTCGCCACGCTCGCGTACATGAATCCGCTGTAGAGCGGGACGCCAAACACTTTGCTGTACCCTTCTTCCGGATAGCTCCACGAGCCCATGTGCACTTTGTAAATTTCCAGGCACAGTCCGATCAGGTGAAAAACCGTGATGACCTTCAACTCGTCCCGCGACTCCAGTCCGCTTTTCACCATGAACACCTGGAAGGCCAGACAGAGCAGCAAAAGCAGGTCGTATCTGGGCAGGCCAGGGATGGCGACGCACTTGGAGATCGCGAGCGAGGCGAAGATGAACACGGGAAACAGACAAGACATGGCCTCCTGGTATCCGAAGTGGAGCAGGAGGCGGATAAATCGGATCATGATGTGACTCCTTCGGCAGTTGTAGCGTCTTTGGCGACAGGCAGATCGTTGGAACGCCCGTCGCTCCAGCTTCTTATTCTCCCATGAAACCAAATGCTTGAATAGTACCTAAACAAACATGCGGGGATGATCGTGCGGGCGCAATGCGAATTGCGAATGTCAGAGGAACGATAGAAGCGAACCCACCACTCTTTTTGACGCGCGGGCTGAAGGCCAATGTGCGCTTTGTTGATTAACCTCAGAAACCTCAAGCTTATCCCCTTGTATGATGCGCGGCATCCCTTCGCGAACAAAATGCGATCCCTAACCCGGGAATCAGCACGCGTATAGCCCACCTCCTTTAAACCTTCAATCAATGTTTAAACTTCGCGACGGATGTTGCTTGCAGCACAAGGCTGACTTCCGCAAAACCTTACCATTTGCATAAATATAGTACGATTAAGGAGGTCGATTGATTTCACTTAGCACAGTATTTCTTTGGGCGTGGAGGGTGGTAGCGTGTCAACCAATCGGGAGAGCGTAACAATTCCTATTTTCCCTTGCAGATCGATAGACGAACAGTTGGAGTTTTATCAGGCGCTAGGTTTTGAACTGACTTACAGGCAAGCCAAGCCAAACTTATACGCTTGCGTCCGTCACCGAATTGTGGAATTGCATTTTTTTGTATGGAAGCAATTGGACCCATCCAACTCGTACAGCATGTGCTATGTACACGTCCGCGATGTGGATGCCGTGCACAAAGAGTTTTGTGAAAACTTGAAAAATGCGTATGGCAAGGTTCCTTCCAGAGGTTTTCCGAGAATTACCAAACCGAATAATCTCGCGGAAGACCGCCGATTTAACCTCATCGACCCTGCCGGAAACCGCTTGTTAATCGGTCAGAAGCATGCATCTGCCGCGCCAGTCCAAACTGAGCAAACCGTGATGGCGCAGCCGTCCAGGTTTGCCAATGCGTTCGAAACGGCATATCGATTGGCGTATGCCAAAGACGAACCCGCAGAGGCGGCCAAGGTACTGGATCTTGTATTTTCAAAAGCAGAAGAAGCTTCGGCAAGCCTGCGCTACAAAGCTTATGTGCTGCGAGCCGATATCGCGGCCTCAATGGACGAGATAAATCTCGCGCGGGTTTTGATGCAGGAGGCAGAGCAATTATCGCTGTCTGGTCAAGAGCGGGAAGAGGTGGTGGAGGCAACAAAAAGGTTGCTTGAACTGAAAGGGGCTTTCGGGCACGGTCATTCTTGACGGGATAGGACCAGTGCAATTGTAGCTCCCGCGGACTTTGTTTTCCAGAAAAAACCAGCGCGCTACGGTCGAACACCGTCTCACGCTGGTTGCTCAGGCAATCCATATTAACAGGAGTTACGGTTACTGCTTTGCATTTTCTACTCAGAATCGCCGTCTTCATCTAAAACTTCTGGGTAATAGCGCTTGATGACATCACTAGCTGAAGTCTCTTGACCAACATGGATAAATCTTGAATAAATTTCAGTTCCAATCGTGATTTCATCATCATTTAGCTCAAATGCATGCAGCTGTCTTACAAACTGATGCTTAACTGTTTCACCAAAGCTATTCAAAGACTCATGTTCAGCCTTTTTGGCAAACTTTTCCGCAATTTCAATGGCCTTTTCCATATTCGTATCTTTTGCGAGAATAATACTTTCTTCAAAAAGTTTCATGTTGTTCTCAGCATTGACTTCATTTTTTGGCTGATCGGAACCTCCAGAGTGAACCGATTCAAATAAGACTTTGACTGCATACCATTTTGTTTGGGGCGGTTTAGAATTTGTCTCCATAATTTCACCCTTACACCTTTAATTTTTGCTGAATCTCCTGTTTTAGCATCTGCCTCCAAAACGCCAAAAAAGCCGTAACAGGCCGCATACCGCTAACCTGTTACAGCCCTACTATCGCGTCTAACTGTCTTCCTAGTAAAACTCTTACTCTTCCCCCGTAGCAACCGGATTATCGCTGTACGAAACCCAGTCGCTCCAGCTTCCTGCGTACAGTTTCGCATCTGTGCGGCCAGCCTGGTGCAGGGCGAGCAGGTTGGAGCAAGCGGTCACGCCTGAGCCGCAGTAGACGATGATTTCTTGTTCGGCGAAGTCAGCGATGCGATTGCGAAGCTGCTCGGCTGGTAGCATGGTCATGTCTGCTTGGAGGTTGTCCTTGTAAAAGAAGTGGCGGGCGCCGGGGATATGTCCTGCTTTCGGATCGAGCGGCTCTTGCTCGCCGCGATAGCGTTCGCCTGCGCGGGAGTCGAGCAGCACCGCTTCCGGCTCGCGATTTTTTACGCCTTCGACGCTGACCAGCATGTCCGGGCGCAGTTGCGGGACGAAAGTACGTGCTTGCGGCGTCGGCACTTCCGCAGTTACTTCGTAGCCAGCTTTTTTCCAGGCTGCGTATCCGCCATCGAGCACAGCGACACGATCGTGACCGAGGTAGCGCAATAGCCACCAAAGGCGTCCCGCCATCGCCATTTCCTGGTCGTCGTAAGCAATGACGGTTGTGTGCTCATCGATTCCAGCCTGGGAAAAGAGCGCGGCGAGGGCAGCCGGATCAGGAAGAGGATGGCGTCCGCCGTGTTCCTGTTTCGGGCCGGACAAGTCGCGATTCAGATGAAAATAGAGCGCTCCCGGGATGTGGTCTGTTGCGTACTCTTCGGCTCCTTGTTCGGAAGCGGAAAGGGCAAAGCGGCAATCGGCGATAACAATTCGTTCGTCGTTCCTATGATCGCGGAGCCATTGTGGCGTGACAAGTGCTTGCATCGTTCACCCTGCTTTCTGATTTTTCTTCATCATAGCAGATGGCTATCCGATGGGGTACAATATTTCTAAAAAGTGTTGGCAGAGAGGGGCAACGGAATGAAGCGTGTTATCCGCTACTTTTTGGAAGGATTGCTGTACGTCATCCCACTGGCTGTGACGATCTATATTTTGTACTACATTTTTGCGACGGTCGACAGCTGGTTTTACAACCTGGCCCGCAACAATTTCCCTCTGCACTTCCCGGGCATAGGCGTGCTGATCACGATTGTGGGGATTACGGTTGTCGGATTTCTCGCGTCGAATGTGCTGACTCGCGGGGTGCTGTCCATCGTGGACAGACTGTTTGAAAAAGTGCCATTCATCAAGCTGATCTACACCTCGATCAAAGATTTGATCGGCGCCTTTGTCGGGGATAAAAAAAGCTTCGACAAACCTGTTTTGGTCACATTGTCCAAAGACACTGGGGCGAAAGTCATCGGCTTCATCACAAAAGAAAGCATGGATACATACGGGCTTGCCGATCACGTCGCCGTCTACCTTCCGCAGTCGTACAACTTTGCTGGCAATCTGCTGCTTTTTCCAAGCGAGCAAGTACAACCGCTGGACATGGACAGCGCGGACGTCATGGCTTTTCTCGTGTCCGGTGGAGTATCGGGAAAGAAGACGGCTGCCAAGGCGGAAAACGAAGCAGCCGGGCAGGGATAAGGCAGTTTTTCAGCCAAGCATGCGCCGCCTCTATCCAAACAAGCATCCGCAGACGCTATGCAGAACGTACAAAGGGCAGCCAGACTTTAGACAAGTCGGGCTGCCCTGATTTTTGGCGAGAGGATCAACTGCTGAAAAAACCGCTGTGGCTGGAGTGTTTGCGACGACGATAGTAGTGATGTCCGTACGACTTGTGACCGAACTTCCACAACGGCCCGCGATGTCGGTAATCGCTGCTGCTGTACTTGCGATAGCCGTGTCCGCCCATTTTCCAGATGAATTTGGCTCCTTTTTTCAGCAGGACGATCACAATAATGATCGCGGCGAGGAACAGCACGAAACCGATCGCCAAAATGGTAAGTATGACTGACATCAACATCGTCTCCTTTTGTCCAACCTGGTTTTCGCGAAAAGGGTGTGGTGCAAGCTTCACGCGTTTTCGCGGGCCGGTTATCCGTATAAGTTATGTTACGGACGGGAAGACAAGAAGTTTCAAGCGAAGAGAACGAGCCTTCGGGCATGAGCGTGCAAGCTGTTTAGCCCTCCGCGTTCAAATATTTTTCGTACGGCGTGTAGTCAATCTGCTTGGATTGCAAATGGGCGATGAGCCATTTGTGGTCGCGTTTGGGGGTAGCCACGATATAGCCTTTGACGATCAGGTCGGTGGTGATTACGGTCGCCTTCTCTTCAAGGGCGATCTGCCCGATTTTGGCTGCGATCGAACGTCTGGCTACATCACGGAACAACTGCGGAACCGGGTCGACCAGTTCGTTGAGAAGCACCAGGCCGTCTTCCGTCCACATTGCGCGCGTTTTGTCGATGTAATAGTCCTGCCAGTCGAGATCGGACTTGCCGTCCTTTTTGGGCATGGACTTGAGGAACTTGCGAAACATGAAGTAGCCGCCAATCCCCATCAGTCCTACAAGCACAATCGTCCAGCCAACAATGAACAGGGAAAACCCTGTAGACATTTCATTCATTTGCGAACACCTCGTAACCGTAATCCATAAAAAAGCCTGTATAGGTAAAGTGTACCTTATTTTCGTGTACGCAACAAACTTTTTGTGCTTTTGCCCATCGCGAGGGTTTTCTCTTCCCAAGTACACATACAATTTAGTATGATTAGAATTAATCTTTATTGGGAGTGGACGCTCATGTTCAAGCTTGGACAACGCGTCGTCATTGTTGCCGACTCCTTCGAGCAAGGTTTGCCGATTGGCGAATACGGGTATTTGATCGCGCGCGACCGCAACCCGGACAGTGCGTTTGCATGGGTCATTCGCATACCCAAAATAGATAAGCACATTCCTGTGGTGGAAGAGGACATCGCCCTGGAAGAACAATTGCTGGAGGAGGAAGCGCAGCGCGTCTCGCAGGAAGCCTTGCTTGATTACGCTTTGGCTACCCGCAACGAGGCTCTCTTCAGGCAACTGATGGGCATGTCGGATGCAGATGAGGCAAATGACGAACCAGCGAAGGAATCAATGGAGGATTTTATCCGTAAAGTAAACCTGAAAGCCTGGATATAACCAATCGCGGTTTTCCTTTTGGGGAAAATCGTTCTTCTTTGCAAGACAGGGCTTGTCCCTTGATACTATTGTGAAGGAAATGAAAGCGAGGCTGTTTCATGTCTGAATTTGTGACGTTTACCAATGAATTTGGCCATACGATCGAGATGTCCAGAGAGGACTATCAGAAAAAAGTGATTCCGCACAATCTGGATATGTATTGGGACCAAAAGGAAAAGCTTCGTGACTTCGCGATGGAGTTGGTGAAGGAGCAATTTCACGAGCAAGCGGCGATTGCGGCGGACAGGCTGCTCGAATTGTACGGGCCGATCGAGTCCGCGCTCATTTTCCGTGCAGTCGTTCACATGCAGGCGAGAGAATTTGAGAGAGCGAAAACGATTTTGAACGATTGCCTGGAACGATTCCCGGCGTCGGGAACGGCTTGTACCAACCTGGCGAAAATTTACGCGTATGAAGGGGAAGAGGACAAAGCGTTCGAAATCCTGAATACCGGACTGCACAAAGATCCGAACCAGGAAAACGGACTGAACATGTACGTGGAAAGCTTTTTGCAAAATGGCAAGCGCGAGGAGCTGAGAACCCGATTGGAAGCGCTCTCCGTCAAGGAGGGAGCGTGGAGACCGCAGCTGCACTTGGCGCGTCTTGCTCTGACCGAGACCGACCTCCTGAACGCGATGAAGTGGTACACGATTGCCATCGAGGGGGCGAAAGACCGCTTTGAAGTGGTCATGACGGTAACGGGCGAGCTGGGCCAGGCAGGCTATGTCTATCAGCTGATCCAGATTTGCGAAAAGTTTTGGACGCCGCAGTTCCCGTATCCGTATGCGGGCTTCAACTACGCCAACGCTTTGCTGGCTACCGACCAAAAGGAGCGGGCGATTGCGATGCTGCGCAACATGCAGGATCATTTGCCGGACAACTACAAGCCGATGGTCGATCATTTCCTCGCACGGGTGCCTGGCGCGCTGGAAGCAGAAGAAGCAGCGAAGCAAAAAGTGGAAGCAGGCAACCACGCTGGCGATCAGACGGAGAAAAAGAGCTGGTGGAAGTTCTGGAAGTAAGATGAGACGCGTACATAACGCCCGGCATGCGATTGGTCGGGCGTTTTTTCTATGCGTATGCGGATAAAAAGGCTATGCCGGACCGGAAAGCGATTAGAATTGTGCTTAGGCTTGAAGCAAGGAAGCGGCTTTCACGTGTTTTCACGATAAAAGACAGGTAGCTGGGGCAAAGGAGGCTGGGCGATGCTGCATCATGTCGAGTTGTACGTCACAGATTTGAAGCGGTCCGCGGAATTTTGGGGCTGGCTGTTGGAGCAGCAGCTAGGCTATGAACGCTACCAGCAATGGGCGAGCGGGGTCAGTTGGAAGCATGGCAACACGTATCTGGTGTTCGTGCAGGCGGAGGAGCGGTTTCGCGATGTGCCGTATCACCGCTGTCGCGTCGGATTGAATCATCTCGCTTTTCACGCGCGCAGCCGGGAGCAGGTGGAGTCGATTCGCGAGGAACTGCGGCGGCGAGGCGTGCCGCTGCTCTACGAGGATCGCCATCCACATGCGGGCGGCCCGGAACATTACGCGCTGTTTTGCGAAGACCCGGATCGGATCAAGGTGGAGATCGTAGCGCCGGAGTAAGTAAACAGGCGGCACGTCCCGGACGGCTTACCCGAGCTGCTTGATTTTCTCGGCAATCGGTTCTTGTTTTTCTTCATCCCAGACGATGGAGATTTCAAATGTTCCCGGCTCGAAAAAGAGCGGGAAACGACGACGAAACCACGGTTGCATCGGCACCTGGTCAATCTCGTCGAGCGAAATCCAATGCAGCTCTCCCTCGGGAGGATGTGTCAACAGCTCGCCTTCAAAGCGGGTTGCCAAATAGTTGAAAACGATGTAGCGAAAGCCTGTCGCCGGGACGACATACTCATCCACGCCCTTGAAGGCAAGGTCTGTGACGCGAAGCCCTGTTTCTTCATACACTTCGCGAATGGCCGCTTCCGTCAGGCTCTCGGGAAAATCCACCTTGCCACCGGGGGCGATGTAGCCGGGGAAGCCTTTGGAACTGGGGCGATTGAGCAAAAGTACCCTGTCGCCGTCGCGGATCATGCACATAGTCATCAACTGATAAGTAAGAGCGGGAGCTTGTACATCTGATGTACCCATAAATGATTTTCCTGCTTTCTGGACTTTTTTGACCATAAGTATAGCACAGCTTTTGCACCGCAAAACGTCTGTCAGTCAAAACACAGCGCGACCATCCCCGGACGATGGTCGCGCTGTGTTGCGAAAAGGCATCTATTTAAACTGGCTGGTGAGCCGCCGTTCCAAAAACGCCACGCCTTGGTACATCAAGGTGGCGACGACCGCGATGATGGCGAGACTCATCATGACCAGGGTAAAATTGAACACTTGAAATCCATAGATGATCAGATAGCCCAAGCCTTGTTGGGAAACGAGAAACTCCCCGACGATGACTCCGACCCAGGAGAGGCCGACGTTTACTTTCAGCGTGGCGAGCAAGGTCGGGAAGGTGGCGGGGAGGATGACCAGGCGGAAAATGTGCCGTTTGTTGCCGCCGAGCGTCTGCACGACTTTGACGTAGTTTTGGTTGACTTCGCGAAAGCCGGAGTAGACGTTGATCGTGGTAATGATGATGGAGATCGCGCAGCCCATGGCGATGACGGACATGAGTCCGGGGCCGAAGCCGACGATGAAAACAGGGCCGAGCGCGACTTTTGGCATGCTGTTGGCGATGACCAGGTACGGATCGAGGACGCGGGAGAGAAAGGGCGACCACCAGATGAGCGTTGCGATCACAGCCCCGAGCAACGTTCCGAGCAAAAAGCCGATAATCGTCTCCCAGACGGTCATGCCGACGTGCGGCAGCAGGCTTCCGTCGAGCAGCTGCGACCAGAATTGCGCCCAAATTTTCGACGGGTAGCTGAAAATAAGCGCATTGATCGTGTTGGTGCGCGCAAGCACTTCCCACAGGGCGAGAAACAGCAGAAACAGCATGCATTGGGTGAAAAACACCCAGTAGCGGTTTTTTGCTTCCTGCTTCAAATAGTGGCGATGGATGCTTTCAATTTCCTTTTGCTGCATCAGATACTACCTCCATCTCCTTCCAGACGCGATGGAACAGGTCCTGGAAGCCATCCTGATTTCTGGCGTCGAAGGGCAGGGAGTCGCGGATGGCGGGCGGGATTGCGATTTCGCTGCTGACGCGGCCAGGGTTGCGCGAAAAGATGTAGATGCGGTCTCCCATGGCGATCGACTCCGACAAATCGTGCGTGACCAGGATGGCGGTTTTTTTGTGTCTGCGCAGCGTCGAGAAGATCAAGTCTTCCAGTTTCAGCTTCGTCTGGTAGTCCAGTGCGGAAAAAGGTTCGTCTAAAAGCAGCACGTCAGGCTGGCAAGCCAGGGTGCGAACGAGCGCGACACGCTGCCTCATGCCGCCGGACAGCTGCATGGGCGAAGCTTTGCGCACGTCAGACAGCTCCATTTCATCGAGCAGATGCAAGGCGTATTGCTCTGTCTCCCTGGAGCGGATTCCCTGGATGTCCAGGCCGAGAAAGACGTTGTCTTCGATCGAGCGCCAGTTGAACAAGTAATCTTGCTGAAGCATGTAGCCGACCTGGCGGGAAGTTCCGCGAACGGGTGTCCCATCAATGGACACTTTTCCCGCAGTCGGCAATTCCAGTCCCGCCATGAGCGAGAGCAATGTCGTCTTGCCACAACCACTAGGGCCAACCATACAGATGAACTCGCCTTCCTCCACGCGCAGGTTGATGTCCTGGACCGCCATGAACGCCCTGGTTGTGGATAAATAGAGGTGGGTCACGTGGGAAAGTTCAATCTTGGCTGGCGCAGAAGGAGTCTGGTTCATGACGGATTAATTCCCTTCCTTGGATTGTTTGGCGAAGGTGGTGTTGACCAGCTTGCTGTAATCGGCCCGTTGTTTCAGTTCGCCAGCGGCATCCATGATGTCTTGCAGCTGATTCCATTCCGCTTCGTCCAGGATCGGATCGGTGGCGTAAGAGCCTTGCTCCAGATAGCGTTGCACGGCTTTTTCCAGGATGGTCGGATCGATCTGTTCAAAATATTTGCCGATGACCGCAGCCGTCTCCTTGGCGCTGTGGCTTGCAACCCACTGTTGCCCTTTGTAGATCGCATTGGTAAACTTTTGGATAGTTGCCGCATTGCTGTCGATATTGCTTTGCTTCGTCATGTAGACGGTGTAGGGAACGGTGCCGCTTTCCTTGCCGAAGGAGGCGACGACATGCCCGATCCCTTCCTGCTCAAACCGCGACGCTTCCGGTTCGAACAGTTGAACGTACTCGCCTGTGCCTGAAGCGAAAGAAGAAGCGATATTTTTAAATTCGATATTCTGAATCAGCTCCAGGTCGGACTGCGGATTGATTTGATGTTTTTTCAGGACATACTCTCCGACCATTTGCGGCATTCCTCCTTTGCGCTGACCGAGGAAGACGCTGCCTTTCAGCTGGTCAAACGAAAACTGGTCGGGTTTGTTGCGGGCGACGAGGAAGGTGCCGTCCGTCTGGGTCAACTGGGCGAAGTTGACGACGACGTCTGCTGCTCCTTGCTGGGAGACGTAAATACTCGTCTCCGAGCCGACGAGCGCTACGTCGATCCCGCCAGACAAGAGCGCCGACATGACCTTGTCGCCGCCGGGAATAGTGGAAAGCTCCACATCGAGCCCCTCTTCCTTGAAAAAGCCTTTTTCCAGCGCGACGTATTGGGGGGCGTAAAAAAGCGAGCGGGTTACTTCGCCAATTCTTATTTTTTCAGGAGTGCTGGAGCAGCCGGCCAAAACGGCGATCAGAGCCAGACAGGCAGCCAGCCCCAGCGCGAAAAATCGTTTCATTATCAGGAGTACCTCCTTGCTAGGCTGTTGTTTGTTGTAAGGTATGCGCCCAGACAAAAAAGGGTGAATGCCTACAGCTGGTGACAGGCACGCTTGCGGGAAGCTCTGCACAAAGAGAGGGGCAATCATTGTGATTGTGACATTTTTAGGTACGGGATCAGGAGCGCCCACCACGCGCCGCAACGTGAGCGGAATCGGGCTTCGCTTTTTGCAGGCAGGAAAATGGTGGCTGTTTGACTGTGGGGAAGGTACGCAGCATCAGCTTTTGCGCTCTCCCATGAAAATCAGTCAGCTGGACAAAATTTTCATTACGCATTTGCATGGCGACCACTTGTACGGCTTGATCGGGTTGCTCGCTTCCCGCTCGCTGCGCAATGGCGAAGCATCGCCGCTCACGCTTTACGGACCGCCGGGGATTGACCGCTATTTTCGGGCGATCATGGATGTAAGTCCGGTGCATTTGCAATATCCGCTGGAGCTGAAAGTGGTCAGCGAAGGCGTCATTTACGAGGATGAGGAAGTCGTCGTTTCGTGCCGGAAAGCGAACCATCGGGTGACGTCTTTTGCCTACGGCGTCCTGGAAAAAGACAAACCGGGAGCTTTTCTCGTCGAGCGAGCGAAAGAGGCGGGAGTTCCGTCCGGGCCGCTCTTCGGAGCCTTGAAGCGCGGCGAGCAGGTGACGCTTGCCGACGGTCGCGTGCTGGATGGCAAAGATTTTGTCGGAGCGCCGCAGCAAGGCCGCAAAATCGTCTTCAGCGGCGACACGGAGCCGTGCCAAAGCGTCGAGGAGCTTGCGGCGAATGCCGACTTGCTCGTGCACGAAGCCACGTATGCCGATCACGACAAGGAGCTGGCGGTGCGCAGCGGACACTCCACGGCGAAAGAAGCGGCTGAGCTGGCGAAGCGTGCAGGTGTAAAAGCGCTTTGCCTGACCCATTTCAGTCCGCGCTACGAGGATGAGGACGGCGACTTTTCCATGGATGATCTGTTAAAAGAGGCGCAGGCGATCTTTCCCATGACGACGCTCGCCGAAGACTTGGGCAGCGTCGAAGTGAAGCGAGTGCGAAAAACGGTGGGAGAAACCGATCTTCCTTGTTATAATGAATAAATTATGAACGCATGGATGTGAGACTTCACCATTCAGTGAGAGAAAAATGGCAACGGGAGAGGAAAGGTGAACGACGGTGTCCGGTACACGGGTCAGCAAGTCGATTGCCGTGCGCTACGCCATGTTTGTGCTCGGATTGTTCATCGGGGCATTCGGCTGCGTGCTCGCGATCAAGGCGAATCTCGGGGTGGCGCCCTGGGATACGTTTCACATCGGCTTGCAAAAAACATTTGGTTTAACCATTGGCATCTGGTCGCAGATCGTCGGCGTAGTGGTCATTTTGTCGTCCTATCTGGTAGCCAAAATCAAGCCGACCTTTGGCATGTTTCTGAACATGATCTGCTTCGGAAGCTTCCTGGACTTGATTTTATGGCTCAACATCGTGCCGGAGTTCGAGTCATTCTGGCTGCGCTTGCTGGTGTTTTTGCTCGGCGTAGTCGTCATGACCATCGGCATCGGCATGTACTTGTCTCCGCGCCTGGGGGCAGGGCCGCGCGACAGCTTCATGCTTGCCATGAACGAGCGGTTGGGCTGGAGCATTCAAAAGGTTCGGCTGATTATCGAAGTAACAGTGTTGATTGCCGGGGCGGCGCTGGGTGGCCCGGTGTCGATCGGAACGGTGCTCATTGCCGTTTTGACGGGGCCGATGATTCAGCGGACGATTCCTTTTTGGCAGTCGGTTATGAAAAAACAGTATGGCCTGATGGAGCCAATCGAGCGTCGCGCGAGTTGATCTGACGCGGTTTTCCCTCACAGCAGCTACACTCTTATCCTGAAAAATGGGCAATGTCTGGGCGAGCGTCCAATCAAGATTGGCTATTCGCACATACATTATGATTAGTTGCTGACAAAGGAGGGAAAGCGAATGAGTCTGTTCAACGGAGGATTCGACGATTTTGCTTTGATTCTGGTGTTGTTCGTATTGCTGACAATCGTTGCTTGCGCTTGCGACTAACGAGGTAACACACCGACCGCAAAAAGGTTGGCAATAGCAAAAGGGAGAGCGTAACTGCTCTCCCTTTTTGCTGTTTCGCTCGCCTTAGTCGAGCTTTTCATGAACCTGTTTTTTGACACTGGAGATTTGTTTGTCGGACAGTTTGACGCCTACGGCTTTGCTGACTTTTTTAATCAGATCGCCGAGCTTCTTGTCGTCCTTCAAATCTTTTTTCGTGATTCCTTTCGCCAACGACTTGATGTCGCTCATTTTCCATTTTTTCTTGCTTTTCTTGTTGATTTTTTTCAAGAGATCGCCTGTGCCTTTGCCCTTCTTTTTACCCATACAGCACTCTCTCCTCTCAAGATTGGCTTTGAGCCTGCCCTAAGCAGTTATATGGGAGAAGGCATCTGTTTGCTTGGACAGATGGACTGGGGGAATCGCCTATTTTGGCGGGCGGTGTGCAGATGCCCAAGCAGACAGAGGCAGATACGACATAGGATGTGGCAACGCTGTGCATGACAGGAGGCTAGTGGGTTGAAAATCATCAGCTTTCAGCGGGAGACGTCCTTTCACGACATCCTGAGCGATTTGCAGAAAAAAGTGATGACCAAAACAGAGAGACTTCCTTGGCGATGCTTCGATGACTGGGCTTGCCTGTGCATCAAGGACAACATATACGAGCAGCACTGCGAGCATTTTCGCAGGTATCAAGCCATGGTGGAAGAGAATGTGACCGTAAGCGTCCATGCCCAAGCACAAACAGTAACACAAACAGAGGGCGAAGACGAAATCCCGTGGGGCGTCCGCTATGTCGGCGCGCAAAAGCTGTGGCGAAAAGGCCGGGGCGAAGGGGTGAAGGTGGCGGTCATTGATACGGGGATTTCCCGCGACCATTTTGACTTGAAGGATCGGATCAAAGGGGGCGTCCATTTTGTGCGCGGCAAGCAAAACGGACATGGGACGCATGTAGCCGGAATCATTGTGGCCGAGATGAACCAGCGCGGAATCGTCGGTGTCTCTCCCGAGGCGCATCTGTACGACGTACGCGCCTTCGACCACGAGGGCAAAGCGTCGCTGTCGACGATTTTGCAGGCATTGCACTGGTCGATTGCCAACAAAATGGACGTGATCAACATGAGCTTCGGCATGCCGCAATATAGCGAGGCGTTGGCGCGAGCTGTGGAAAAGGCGAAAGAGCACGGCATCGTCATGGTAGCCTCGGCGGGAAACAGCGGGGGAGAGGTCGAGTACCCTGCCAAGTACAAAGGCGTTCTCGGAGTGAGCGCAATCGATCAGTCGGGCAGGCTGGCTTCGTTCAGCTCGCGCGGAAGGGGAGCGAATACGAAAGCGCCTGGTGTGGAAATTTTATCGACGTGGCCGGGCAACCAGTTTAAAAAGCTGAACGGCACCTCGATGGCAGCTCCACACGTCTCCGGGCTGATGGCGCTGGAAATCGGCCGCAAGCGGAACAAGGCAAAGTAGACGAAAGACAACGAAACGGAAAAAAGCTCCATGGCTTCTTGCAGCCACAGAGCTTTTTTTGTGGGAAAAACGTCTCGAATGTGTTCCTCGCCGTGTTGTTTCGAGGATTATTGATGAATTTTGGTGTCATGATCTTGCTGGACGCGAAACCATATATTAAGATCATTAATGACGCTCGCCAATTCATGAATTTCGCTGTTCAGCTCACAAGAGCGCGCGAAATTTTCCTCCTCGGACATCTGCTTGGTTTTCTCGATGATCACAGCTTCCACCCGGTGAATCCGATCGGGGATGGTTGCGCGAATTTCTTCCCACTCCATCAAAATGTCCGCACGTTCCGTATGTGAATACTCCTCCCATTGCATATCCAATGCAGGAAGGCGAATGCCTAAACGTTCATCGAAAGTAAAGTAATTGCGCAAAGGTAAGTTCACTCCTCTCCAGTTCCATCATACCAAAAATGAGCGGAATCGGGGAGAGAAAAGCGCTTGAAAGGAATGGTTGGATGCAAAAAGGACGCGTCCTGATCGATGCCGATGCTTGTCCGCGCCAGGCGCTGGTGATCGCGCAACAGTTGTGCAAGGAGTTCGGGTGGCAGTGCCTCACGTTTGCCAGCTACAATCATCAGATCGGTTCCGAGCATCACGTGACAGTCGATGCCGGCCCGCAGGCGGTCGACATGAAGCTCGCCAATGAAACCCGCCCGAATGATGTCGTCGTGACGCAAGATATTGGACTGGCGGCTCTGATTCTTGGCAAGCGTGCGCAGCCGCTGACGCCGCATGGCCTGATTTTTGAACCGGAACGGATGGCTTTTCATTTGGAGGAGCGAAACGAGAAAGCCCGCTTTCGTCGCGGGGGAGGAAGAACGCGCGGCCCTGCGGCCCGTACGCGTGAAGATGACCAGCGCTTTTTGACGGCACTGCGTTCATTGCTAGAGAGAGGAGAACAACAGGATGGGAACGAGTAAAGAAAGAGGATTGATTTTTTGCGGCATCGTGTTCGCGGTGCTGGGGGCATGGATGTTTCGCCAATACATAACCGGTCAGGTAGCGGGGATGGATCAGGCAGCCTTTTCGTTGGCAGCCGCTGTTCGCTCCGCTGGCTTGACGAGCTTTTTCCAGCTGCTTACCCACTTTGGGAACGCGACTTTCCTTGCGCCGTTTGGCGTCGTGCTGATCGTCGCCCTTTTCCTCAAAAAACGCAGGCTTGAGTCTGTCGTCATCCTGCTGTCGCTCGGGGTCAGTGAAGTCGTCAACGAGATTTTGAAGCTGATTTTTGCCCGTCCTCGACCAGTTGGCTTCAATCTGATCGATCTGCCGGATTCGTTTTCTTTCCCAAGCGGCCACGCCATGATCGCGCCCGGCTTTTACTTGATGCTCGCCTTGCTGATCGCCCGCTGGTACGAGGAAAAAAGTTGGTCGGCATACGTACAGCCTGTCGTGTTTGTCTTCGTTGTGCTGCTTGCCGCGAGCCGCGTGTACTTGGGCGTGCACTTTTTGAGCGATGTGCTGACCGGGTTTTGCCTGTCGATGTGCTGGTATTTCTGCGTTCGCTGGGGTTATGAAAAAAGGCTGGGGAGACGAGATGTCGTCGTCGGCCCCATACCGCAATCGCGCTAGTTGCGCTACGTTGTTGAGTATCCCAATTCACTCATCAGACTCAGCCATTTTTCTACGCTGGGTTTATTTTTTTTGTCTTTCGGCAGGACGATATAGGCTGAGCGCTTGGGCGGCTTGTTGCCAGTGATCGGCAGTTCCTTCAGCGTCCCGGCAGCCAGCTCTGCTTTGACCGCAGAGCGGGTGAGCAAGCTGACGCCAAGCCCTTCCTTGATCAAATCGATGGCAAGCTCCGCCTTGTCGACAGTCAGCTTGGGCACGTAGTTGCGCGGCAATGTTTGCCTGATCCATTCGTTAAAAGGCGGTCCCCAGTTCATGTAGAGCAGCGGCAGGTTGCGAAGCTCGCGCGAATCCACGTGAGTCGCTTGGGCGACGCTGCTCTCTGGACAGCAGACCAGGACGATTTCATCATCCCAGGTAGGAATGACTTCAAAGTTCGGCAAGGAGGGCGGCACGTACACGATCCCGATCTGGATCACGTTGTCGAGCAAATACTGGATGACGTCCGAGGAATGCCCGGTTCTGGTGCTGATGGCAATTTGCGGATAGCGGCAATGGTACTCTTTCAAGATCGGTTCGAGGGTAGAGGTCCAGATGGCGTTCAGGCTGCCAATCGACAAGTAGTCCTCGTAGGGCTGGAGAGAAGCGACTTCGTTGAGCGCTTCGTGGGACAGTTTGAGTATGCGCTCGGCATAAGGCAAAAGCGTCAAGCCTGCCTGGGTAATTTCAACACTTCGCTTGTCACGGATGAAGAGAGGCTTTCCGACTTTTTCTTCCAGTTGCTTGATTCGCATCGTCACCGTAGACTGGACAAGATGGAGCATCTCCGCAGCCTTGGTGAAGTTTTTGGTCTGTGCCAATGTGTAGAAAGCGCGCAGTTGTTCGAAGTCCATAGCGTGTGTTTCCCTCTTATCTAAATATTTGATAACCATATACAAAAACGTTCGTTTCCCAAATTATACCCTGTTCTTTAAGCTGGGGATATCCCTAAATCATGAGAGCAAACGGGAGAGCGAGGGTATCGAATGAAGCGGGAAATGTGGAGAGAAACACCGTTTTCGGTCAAACTGCTGTTGGCGACATCCTTTATGATGAATCTCGGCTTTTACGCCCTGATTCCTTATTTGACCTTGTATTTGACAGGCAGTATCGGATGGACGCTGGCGATGGCCGGTCTGGTACTTAGTGTGCGACAATTTTCCCAGCAAGGCTTTGCGTTTATGGGCGGAGTCATTGCGGATGCCTTCGGCTACAAGGGCGCGATGGTTTTGGGTATGGCAGTGCGGGCTGTCGGCTTTGCCCTGTTTGCTTTTTGCACCGAGACTTGGCATTTTTTTATCGCAGCGATTTTGTCAGGCTTGGGTGGGGCGTTGTTTGACCCGGCTGGCTCGGCGGCGTTTGCGATTTTAACCCCTGATTCTATCCGCAAAGAAGTGTTCGCCTTTCGCAATGTGCTCGGAAATATTGCGGTGGTCGGTTCGCAAATCGTCGGTACAGCGCTGTCGGCTGTCGATTTTACCTACCTGTCCCTGTTTGCCGGAGCGGTTTTTGCCTTGAACGCGGTCGTCTCGTTCTTTTTTCTGGCCCCGATCAGCGCTACCAACACGCGGCACAGTATTTGGGAGAGCATGTTCACGGTGATTCGGGACAAGCGCTTTGTGCGCTTTACCTTGATTTTGATGGGTTACTACTATTTGAACATGCAAGTATTTTTGACGATACCACTGCTCGTGGAGCATGTGACACATAGCAAGACTTCGGTCGGAATTGTTTTGTCTGCCATGTCTTTGTTCGTCATCCTTTTTCAAATGAAAGTGACGCAATGGCTGGAAGGCTACCCGCACAGGCTCACCTTGATCGGGATCGGCACCCTCGTCATGGGGGCAGGACTGTTCCTGTTTACGTTTGCCGATTCTCTGTGGATGTTGCTCATCGATGTATTCCTGTTCGCACTGGGGACGATGATCGCCGTGCCCAATCTGGTAGACGTCGTTCCGCGTTTTGCGCCAAAAGATTTGGTAGGGGCTTACTACGGCTTCAACGGCTACTCGATCGCCATCGGAGGCTCGCTCGGCCAGATCGCAGGCGGCTGGGTGTACGATGTGGGGCTTAGGCTGGAAGCGACGTGGCTCCCCTGGACGATCTGCATCGTTGTCGGGCTGCTCGTTGCCTGGATGCTTCACCTGATGGAGCGCGATACGTACAAACTCGGCAACGATTTGACAAAAATCGCGCAGCCGTAAACTTTTTGACGAGAAAACACGAAAAAATGTTGGGCGCAAATTGAAACATTTACCATTCCTTGTGCGTATATATCGGTAGGAAACGAAATGCTGGGCGTTAACGAAAGTGAGGGAATTTTATATGGAAGATATGAAAAAATTGAAGCGGATGTTGCTGGTGACGAGTTCCCTTGGATTTGCCGTTTTTGCCATGGTAGTCATAACGGAAATCGTGCGAATCTCTCTGTAGCATGGCCAAACAAGTTTGCGTATAAAGCGAAAAGCTTGCTTCCCGTAAATGGGAGTGCAAGCTTTTCTTTTTGCTTTCTTATAGGTTGTCCGCTTTGCGATAAGAGCCAAGATCGTTTTTCGGTTGTGGCTCCAGTCGGTTTTTGAAGCGGTATTGGTAAATGAGGATCGCGATAATCATGAACGGCACCCCGCAGTAAAGGGCAATTCGCTGCTCCGGATCGAAGGCCAGGCTCACGAGAACGGTCAAGTTCAAGATCAACGAAACCAACGGAAGGACCGGATACCAAGGCGTGCGGAATTTCAGGTCTTCCAGTTTGCCGCCGTTTTTCAGATAATGGCGACGGAAAGCGAGCTGCGAAGCCGAAATGGAGATCCAGCCCACTTGTGCCCCCAGACCAGCGATAGACAAAAGCACCATAAACACGGTATCTTCCGCGAAAAAGCCAGACAACAGCGAGAGCAAGGAGATCGCGAAGGTAATCATGAGCGCATTCATCGGAATACCTTTGCGGTTTACAATGGCCAGTTTGCGGGAAGCCATTTTCTCGTTGGACAAGGAGTAGAGCATCCGGGTTGCGGCGTACAAGCCGGAGTTTGCTACGGACAGCAGGGCAGTCAATACGACGAAGTTCATGATGTCTGCCGCATAAGGGATTCCGATACTGTCGAATACGACGACAAACGGGCTTTCGATAACGCCGGCTTGCTGGTGAGGGATCATCCCTGCCACAATCGCAATCGCCAAAATGAAGAAGACGAGCGTGCGCCAAACTGTAGCGCGAATCGATTTCGGAATCGTTTTTTCCGGTTCTTTGCTCTCGCCTGCCGCGATACCGATCAATTCGGTACCCTGGAAGGAGAAGTTCACCGTGATCATCGTCATCAGCAACCCGGTAATTCCGTGGGGAAGCAGTGAGGTGCTGGTGAAGTTGGAGAACATCGGAGCAGGTTGTCCATTTTTCATGTCGATCAAGCCGAACATGGCCGCGCCACCCAAAATGATAAACAGGATGATAGCGCTTACTTTAATGCTGGAAAACCAAAACTCGGACTCACCGAACGCACGAGCAGAAAGCGCATTCAACAGGAACAAAAGGACACCGAAGATGGCGCACCACATCCAGACAGGCGAGTCTGGAAACCAACGTTGCATCAACAGACCGGACGACAAAAGCTCCAGGGCAACCGTTACCGCCCAACCGAGCCAGTACAGCCAACCTACTCCAAAACCGAGGGACGGACTTACGAACCGGGTCATGTAGGTCTGGAACGAACCGGCAACAGGCATGGCGACGGTCAATTCGCCGAGGCAGAGCATGGTGAGGTACATGATGAATCCGCCCACCAGAAAAGAAAGGATCGTACCAATAGGGCCAGCCTGGCTGAGAGTATAGCCTGAACCGAGAAACAGTCCGGTTCCGATTACGCCTCCAAGAGAAATCATGAAGAGGTGCCTACTGTTCATACTGCGTTTTAGTTCATTGTTCTGTTCGTTGCTGCTTGGTGTCATATAACCCTCTCCTTCACGCGAGAAATATTGATTCGATGAATGCGTTTTCAGGCGCGATATATGCTCTGCAAGAATGATACCAAATGAAACGGCCCAAGCAAATCGACTTTTGCAGGTAGTTTATGGAGAAAAGTGCAAAACAAATCGGCACACTTGTGCAAAAAAAATGAAAAAACGCCAAGAAATTTGGCGTCATGAAAAATGAAGCTGTTTTTTTATCCTTTGATTCCCAATTTGCGCAAGCGATATTGCAAGCTTTGCCGACTGATTTGCAGCTCCTTGGCCGCCCGGGAAATATTGCCGTGGTAACGATCGACGACGTGGTGAATATAGGCGGTTTCGAACTCCTGCATCGTTTCTTTCAATGATTTTCCTTCTTCGATAAAAGGAAGCGAACGGGGCGGCGCTTGTTCGATCACGACGGCGCTTGCAGGGGAGCGGCGCAAAAAATGCAGCGGCAGATGCTCGTAGCGGATCATCGTCTCGTCCACCATCAAATTCATCGCGCCTTCGATGAGATGCTGCAACTCGCGGACATTACCCGGCCAGTCATGCTCCTGGAAAAATTGCAGGACATCCGCCGAGACACCCGCGACTTCCATTTGAAACAGCTCGTTGTACTTTTCGATAAAATGCGAGACGAGCATGGGAATATCTTCTTTGCGTTCCCGCAGCGGGGGCAAAAACAGCGTGACGACGCCGAGACGGTAGTACAAATCTTTTCGCAGGTGCGAATTGGCGATGGCCTCGACAGGGTCTTCGTTGATGGCGGCGATGATCCGCACGTCAATGGCCCGGTCTTTCGTGTCGCCGATGCGCCGGATCGACTTCTCCTGGAGGGCGCGCAACAATTTTGCTTGCAGAGGCATACTAAGCGAGTTGATTTCGTCCAGAAACAAAGTGCCGCCCTCTGCCTGTTCGAACAAACCGGGTCTTTCCACGGCTCCGGTAAAAGCGCCGCGTGCCGTGCCGAACAGCAAGCCTTCAATGAGGCTGTCGGGAAGCGCTGCGCAGTTTTGCGAAATAAGCGGGCCGGATGAGCGCAGACTGGCGTTGTGAATGCTTTGCACGAACAGTTCTTTTCCGGCTCCGGTTTCGCCGACGACGAGGACGGAGGAGGAGGTGCGCGCCGCGCGTTTGGCGTTTTCAATCACATCGAGAATCGGGCCGCTTTTGCCGATAATCTGCTCAAAGGTGTAGCGGGAGCCGTTTTTGGCAAGCAGGTTTTCCCTGATCAGCCGTTCCATCTTCGTCACATCGTTGGCAATCTCCATCGCGCCGATGATTTGCCCGTTTTCGATGATCGGGTACGTGTTGTTGATCGTCGTAATTTCTTTTTGCTTGTCATTGAAATACGTTTGCCGCGTATTGCGTATGCTATTTCCTGTTCGCAAGCAGGTGAGCAGCGTGCTCTCCTGACCGCTGTGGAATTGGAACACTTCCGACAGAGGCTTGTGCAGAACGTCTTGGCGGGCCATCGACTCCAGCTCGGTCATTTTCTGGTTGTACACAATCGTCGTGCCAGTGGCGTCAATCACGTGGACGCCCTCGTTCATTCTGTCCAGGATATGTTCGTAAATGCGCAAAAACGTGTCGAGGGAAGATTCTTGCCTTGAAGTCGACACAATGGGTCACCAGCCTTTCTTCGTGACAGTATCATATCATAGAACAGGCGATGTGCAAAATGTCTATGCACCTGCAAAATTATAAGGAAAACGCATGCAAAAAAATTTTGCTGAAAACGGATTCCATTGCGCCGTTTCGCACGTTTTTTATATTGGCATCATTCTTGCTTGATTAAGATTGGCAAGTGAAACCGAAGGAGGCTACCACCATGACGAAAACAAAAGTTGTCATTGATCAAACCGAAAAATACGGCGCACACAACTACCATCCGCTGCCGATCGTCATTTCCAAAGCAGAAGGTGTTTGGGTAGAAGATCCAGAAGGTAACAAATACTTGGATATGCTGAGTGCTTACTCCGCTTTGAACCAAGGCCATCGCCATCCACGCATCATTCAGGCGTTGAAAGATCAGGCAGACAAAGTGACATTGACTTCCCGCGCTTTTTACAATGACCAGCTGGGCGAGTTTTACGAAAAGCTGTCCGCATTGACTGGCAAAGACATGATCCTCCCGATGAACACGGGTGCGGAAGCAGTAGAAACCGCTCTCAAAGCTGTTCGCCGCTGGGCTTACGATGTGAAAAAAGTACCGGAAAACCAGGCAGAAATCATCGTCTGTGAAGGAAACTTCCACGGCCGTACCGTAACGATTACTTCTTTCTCTTCTGCGGAAGAGTACAGACGCGGCTTCGGACCGTTCACTCCAGGCTTCAAAATCATCCCTTACGGCGATATTGAAGCACTCAAGCAAGCGATTACACCAAACACCGCAGCATTCATGCTGGAGCCGATTCAGGGCGAAGCGGGCATTATCATTCCGACAGAAGGCTTCTTGAAGGAAGCACAAGCCGTATGTAAAGCAAACAACGTGCTGCTCGTGAGCGACGAAATCCAAACAGGCTTTGGCCGTACCGGAAAACTGTTCGCAAGCGATTGGGAAGGCGTCAAGCCAGACATGTACATCATGGGGAAAGCGCTCGGCGGCGGGGTATTCCCGATCTCTGCTGTAGCTGCTGACAAAGAAATCCTCAGCGTGTTCGAGCCAGGTTCCCACGGCTCCACTTTTGGCGGAAACCCGCTTGGTTGCGCAGTAGCGATTGCCGCTATGGACGTACTTGCCGATGAAGGTCTCGTGCAACGCTCCCTGGAAATGGGAACGTACTTCATGGAAAAACTGCGTGAAATCAACAACCCGATCATCAAAGAAATTCGCGGTCGCGGTCTGTTCATCGGACTGGAACTGACTACAGCGGCTCGTCCATATTGCGAGAAGCTGAAAGAACTGGGCCTCTTGTGCAAAGAGACTCACGAAACAACGATCCGCTTTGCTCCGCCGCTCGTGATCAGCAAAGAAGATCTCGATTGGGCAATCGATCGCATCAAGCAAGTGCTGCACGTATCGGAAACTGCAAACGCGTAAAAACAGAGCAAACAGCCATCCGGCGTCAAGGATGGCTGTTTTTTTATCGTTGGCAGCGCTGAAATCTATCCTTCAATCGTTCGACAAAATTCGACTACCTGTGGATAAAAGTGGAAGAAAAATCCACATAGGGAATCCCGCGTTTTTGTTTGTTACACACAGGCTGCCCACAAGTTACTCACAACATTTCCACATGCTTTGTGGATATCAGAACGGTTGTTCGATACTCTATCATCTGGTACAATGAACTCATACGACAGGATGGAGGTGAGCAAGGGTGAAATACTTGAGTGACCAAATGCTGATAGAAGTATATCATCGTGCTGTCGACCTTCAGCTAGATTCTGCTTTTATTGAACTGCTTCGCGAAGAGATGCAGACACGAAACATTCGCATCACACAGGTCAGCGCCTGAGTGCACAGTGCAACCACAACACATAAGACCTAAACGACAAAGCCATCCTTGGCCATGAGCAGTCCTCCTGATTGATGGGAGCGACTGTTCAGTTAGAGGATGGCTTTTTCTTTCTTTTTTCAAAAACAGTGCCGTGCGGGATCAGGCAGAAAAAAACTCCAGTGCCGTGATTCCGGTAATCGGCGCTTCCTTGTTGAGCAGAACTTCCGGCAAGTAAAAGTAAACCGGCCCGTCTTCTTTAATCGGTTTTCCGGCCTTGGCAAACTGCAAAATCGCCCGTCTTGCTTCGGAAATCGGCAGGACGATCGGCTCCTGGTTTTCGCGATGAAGCCGGACATGGGTGGCTTCAGGCAGCGGAGCGGCGTTAGTGATGAACGGATCGAGCCGAATCCCGTAGTCGCCTTCCAGCACTTTGCGCTCCTCGGCCAAGCTTTTGCGCTCGGACGGCAGCTGGGCGCCTTCGCGCAATTCCTTGTCCCACTGTGTTCCTGTTCCTTGCAAATATTGCATTTGTTTGGACAAAGCAGGGTCGTCTTCACCCGTGTACGCGTTCAAATCAAACTTGCGATCGTCGAACACCCAAACAGTCGGGTCCAAAGTGATGGGGTAAGTTACGGCCCCTTTAAACACGATAACATCAGACATGATGCATACCTCCGTCATCTTTCTCAATCATCTAGCATTTTACTATACCTTTTTGAAAAAGGGCAAACGCTGCTTTCGCCTCACGCTTGGACAATCTTGCCAAGAGGGGGTATGCTGGACATAGTTGTAAAAATAAAGGACAAAATGGCCGGAAGCTTTCGGATATGCGGGAGGGGACAACGTGTACGACTTTGATGCGAGAATCGAGCGAAGAGGGACAGAGAGTGTAAAATGGGACATTGACAATCCAAAAGTGAACGGAGAAGGCGTGCTGCCGATGTGGGTGGCCGACATGGACTTCGCATGTCCCAAGGAAGTGACGGAAGCGATCACGCAGCGGGCGATGCACCCGATCTACGGGTATCCGCTGAAAAGCGCGGCTTTTTATGAAAGCTTGCAGGAGTGGATACAGAGACGGTATGGAGTAGAGGTGCAGACGAGCTGGATGACGGGCATTCCCGGTGTGATTCCTGGCATTCATGTGGCGATAGAGGCATATACATCACCAGGGGAGCGCGTCCTGATCCAGACTCCCGTGTACCATCCGTTTTTTCATGCGGTGGAAAATCGCGGCAGGCAAGTCGTGCGCAGCTCCTTGGTGGAGCAAAATGGGCATTATGAGATGGACTGGGATGATTTGGCGAACAAGCTGAGCGATCCACGGGTAAAGCTGATGCTTCTGTGCAGTCCGCACAATCCGATTGGACGGGTCTGGACGAGGCAGGAGCTTGTGCGATTGGGCACGCTCTGCGTGGAGCACGGGGTCGTCGTCGTGGCGGATGAGATTCACGCCGATCTGGTCTATGAAAAAGGCAGCCACGTTCCGTACTACTCGTTGCCAACGGAGCTGGCGAGGCAGAGCGTCACGTTTTTGGCGGCATCGAAAACATTCAATCTGGCAGGATTGTTTACTTCCTACCTGTTGACGGAAAATCGCCAATTGCTGCGTGACTTTGCCGTGACGGCTTCGCGAATGGGCTGTGAAAATGTGAACCTGTTCGGGATGGAGGCGACGATTGCTGCCTATCGCTACGGGGAGCCGTGGCTCGAAGCTTTGCTTTCCTACTTGCACAAAAACGCGACTTATATGAGCCGCTTTTTGGCCGAGCACGTGCCAGCGGTTCGCATGCCGGTTCCGCAAGCGACGTATTTGGGCTGGATGGACTTTCGCAGCCTGGGACTGAAACAGGCCGAGTTGAGCAGCCTGCTTCGGGAGAAAGGCAAGCTCGGCTTTCAGGACGGCCTTGTGTTCGGCCAGGAAGGGGAAGGCTTCCAGCGCGTCAACTTTGCTTGCCCTCACTCTGTCGTTGTGGAAGCGATGGAGCGGCTGAAGCGGGCGATCATGGAATAGCGTCCCACAATTTGACAGCCGACGCATTCAAATCTACAATCTATTCATATGCATCACGAGTATGGATAGAGGGGATAACAGATGGACATCGAGAGTGCATCCAATCAATTGGCCGAGAAAGTACAAGCGGCCAGCGAATATACAGGACAAGGCAAGGTAGCAGCATATATACCCGAATTGGCAAAAGTAGACGCGCGGATGCTGGGCGCGGCAGTCTGTATGCCGGACGGGACGATTGTATCCGCGGGAGACGCGGATGTTCCTTTCACCCTACAGAGCATTTCGAAAATTTTCTCGCTGGTCGTCGCCCTGTGCCAAAACGGACACAAGCATGTATTTGAGCGGGTAGGCAAGGAGCCTACAGGCGACCCGTTCAATTCGATTATCAAGCTGGAGACGATCAAGCCGCACAAGCCGCTCAACCCGATGATCAACGCAGGGGCGATCGCGGTTGCGGGAATGATTCAGGGCAATGGCGTGGAAGAGCGTCTGGACGCGATTCTGACCCTGCTGCGCAGCGTCACGGGGAATCCTGGGCTGTCTGTCAATGAAGCGGTGTACCGCTCGGAAAAGCGGACGGCTGACCGCAATCGCGCGCTCGCCTGGTTTTTGAAGGACAGCGGAGTGCTGACCACGGATGTGGAAGAGACGCTTGATCTGTACTTCCGTCATTGCGCCATCGAGGTAACGGCAAAAGATGTGGCGAGATTGGGCATGGTGCTCGCCGCCGATGGCCTAATCCCTCATACAGGAGAAAGAATCATTCCACGAGAAGTTGCTCGCATCTGCAAGACTTTCATGGTGACTTGCGGGATGTACAACGCATCCGGGGAGTTTGCCATCGATGTCGGGATTCCGGCGAAAAGCGGGGTGGCTGGCGGCATTATGGCAGCTGTGCCGCAGCGGATGGGGATCGGCGTGTTCGGACCTGCTCTGGATGAGAAAGGAAATTCGGTTGCCGGAGTCAAGTTGCTTGAGATTCTCTCACAAGAATGGAATCTTGGCATCTTTTAGCTTCTTGCAGTTGATCTAGCTTCTCCCCTTTTCAAATGGCCCAGAATCGCGTACTATGTATGATAAGGATGGAGGCAAACGGAGGGATAGGTTTTGACAGAAATTAAGGTTCCTGACTTGGAACAGAAAGCGCTAGCACTTCTTAAAGCGGACGCAGACAAGATTTACAAGCTAATCGACGTGCAGATGGAAAACCTGACCATGCCGCAGTGCCCACTGTATGAAGAAGTGCTTGATACACAAATGTTCGGGCTTTCCCGTGAAGTAGAGTATGCAGTGCGCCTTGGACTGATTGGTGAAGAAATCGGCCGTGATATCATGGGTTCACTGGAGCGCAAGCTGGCGACTCTCCATGAGCTGTTCAATCAAAAGTAAGGCGAGGAGAGCGGTGATCATCCTCGCTTTTCGTTTTTTGAAAAAAGTCTTGCCTATTTGTGTTGTATATATTAAATTTAACACTAGCATTTCAATAACAACTAAAATGCAATGACGGAGACCAGTACACGAATGACATCGCTTGACAGGGAGAAGCTGCCGAAGACTGCAAGCAGCTTTGAAGTGAGCCTCGTGGAATTCCCTCCAGAGCAGCCCTTTGAACGGCCCAGGCCAAGTAGGAGGAAACGGGTCATTCCGTTAACGATGAGCAAGTGAAGTGCCGGGAACGTCAAGCGTTCTTGGTGCTTAATCAGGGTGGTACCGCGAACAGACTCGTCCCTTTTTAGGACGGGTTTTTTTTATGTTCGGCCGACCCCTCGCATAGGAAAATAGCAACGAAAGAGAGTAGTATACGAAAGTGCTGCCTGACAGGGAAGCGCCGCCAAAGACTGAGAGCGGCCGCAGGAATAGTCTTCGTAGAATTCACTCTGGAGCTGACCTCTGAACGCATGGCGCCGCTAGTAGGAGAGTCCGGGTCATACCCGTTATCAATGACGAGGAGAGGCATGTCTTTTGGGAAAAAGGCGATGCCTAACTAGGGTGGTACCGCGAGAAACGAACAACTCGTCCCTTTTTGGGGCGGGTTTTTTTTATTCCATTGGAACAAGATGTATGTATAGTTGAGGAGTGATTGATCATGAAAAATCAAACAGAGCAATGGACGAGCCGTCTCGGTTTTATTTTGGCTGCGGCTGGCTCGGCGATTGGGCTGGGGGCGATCTGGAAATTCCCGTACATGGTAGGGACGAGCGGGGGAGGAGCATTTTTTTGTCTGTTTCTGATTTTTACGCTCGTCATCGGTTTGCCGCTGTTGCTTGGTGAATTTGTCATCGGCCGCAGTACGCAAAAAGAAGCGATCAGCGCCTATCGCGCGATTGCGCCGGGTACTTTGTGGCATTGGATCGGTCGGCTTGGAGTCGTGACGTGCTTTTTGCTGCTGTCGTTTTACAGTGTCGTCGGGGGCTGGATTCTTACTTACTTGCTGCGCGGGGTGACGGGGCAACTGATGGGTGCTTCGTACGAGCAACTTTTCGGAGAAGTCATTTCCGCTCCATTCGGTTCTGTTGCCGCCCAGTTCGTGTTCATGCTGATCACGGCCTGGGTCGTGGCTCGCGGCGTGCAGAGCGGGATCGAATCCGCGAACAAATACATGATGCCGGCCTTGTTTATTCTTTTTCTCGTCCTGATGTTCCGTTCTCTGACATTGCCGGGAGCGATGGAGGGCGTGTCGTTTTTCCTCCGTCCGGACTTTTCCAAGCTGAGTGCGGAATCGATCTTGTACGCGCTGGGCCAATCGTTTTTCTCGCTCAGCGTCGGGGTATCCGTGATGGTGACGTACAGCTCGTATTTGGCGAAAAACGAAAGCCTTGTCCGTTCCGCTGGCTCGATCGTCGGCCTGAACCTTTTCGTCTCCCTGTTTGCAGGACTGGCGATTTTCCCTGCGGTTTTCTCGCTCGGCATGGAGCCGACGGCTGGGCCAGGTCTGCTGTTTATCGTTTTGCCATCCGTGTTTGAAAAGATTACGTTCGGCAGCTTTTTCCTGTTGATCTTCCTCGCTTTGTTCCTGTTTGCTACGCTGACCTCGGCTTTTTCCATGCTGGAGATCATCGTCGCGTCTCTGACAAAAGGGAACGAAGCAAAAAGAAAGCGGCTGTCCTGGATCATCGGGCTGCTCATTTTCATCGTCGGAGCGCCTTCCGCCTTGTCGTTTGGCGTGTGGAGCGACATCAAGCTGTTTGACAAATCGATTTTCGACGCGTTCGATTTTCTCGTCAGCAACATTTTGATGCCGCTTGGGGCTTTGCTGATCGCGATTTTCGTCCCGCTGAAAATGAAGCGGGAAGTGCTGATCGAGGAGCTGCGGGCTGACCATTCCCCGCTCAGCAAACGGTTGTTTGTCATCTGGCTGTTGCTGTTGAAATACGTTTCCCCGCTGGCGATTGTGCTGGTGTTCATGCAAATGCTCGGGATCTGGTAATATCCATTCACGAAAAAGGAGTGCAACGGCGTCAACTGCCGCATGCACTCCTTTTTTAGTGAAACTGACTTCTCCTCTTCCCGTTGCGATAGCGAGGAAAGTCATGCGCGCGCTCGTCAAGCGAAGAAGAAGGCTGTACCCAAAATAATGTACACCGTAAGCAAAAGCACCCCTTCGAACCAGTTGGTCGCTCCGTCTTTTGTGATCGAGATCGTAATGAACGTAGCGACTCCGATGGCGGCCAGTTCAAATGGCGTAAACACGATATCCATCGGATTGCCGAGCAACAGGCTGACCAAAACGAGTGTGGGCGCCACGAACAGCGCGATTTGCAGACTGGAGCCGATGGCGATTTCCACGGCAGCGCCGATCCGTCCTTTCATGGCGAGCAACAGGGCAGCACTGTGCTCGGCGGCGTTCCCGATGATGGCGATGACGAACGCACCGACGAACAGCTCGGACCAGCCAAGCGAATGGGAGACGTGCTGGACGCCGTGCACAAGCCACTCGGAGACGACGGCGACAAACACGGTCGAGATGGCGAGCATCAGGATGGAGACGCCTTTTGACCAGACCGCGTCGCTTTCGTGCGGCTCGATATCGGACAAAAAGTCGCTGTGCGTAATCATCGAGAAAATCAGCCAGAGAACGTAGGCGATGATCAGCAAAATCGCGATGACGATGCTGAGCGTCTCAATTTTCACAGGCGGCAGCTCTCTCATGAAGACGGCAGGGATAAACAGCGCGACGATCGCCAGCGTCATCAGCGAAGCGTTGTGACCAGCGAGTCTGCTGTTGAAGTTTTGCTCCTTGTACTTGAGTCCGCCAAGCAACACGCTGAGTCCGAGCACGAGGAGCATGTTGCCGATAATCGCCCCGGTAATCGATGCCTTGACCATGTCGAACAAGCCTTCCTTGACGAGGAAAAAAGCAATGATAAGTTCTGCGGCGTTGCCAAAAGTAGCGTTCAAAAACCCGCCGATCCGGTCACCGGCGTAATGCGCGACGCTTTCCGTCGATTTGCCGAGCCAGGCCGCGAGAAAAATAATCGCCAGGGCGGAGGTAGCAAATTGGAAAAACTCGTTTTCTGTGAAGTAGTGCGCGAAGGCAGCCAGCAGCACAGATGCTCCGACGAGCGAAAAGAAAAGTCGTAAATTCATGTGATCACCTCAGATGCAGAATCAAATTACTTACCTACCTATTGAATCATACCAGCATTGTCTTCCTTTTTGTACCAAAAAGTTGGTCCCTGCGCGGAATTAGGAAGATAGGTATAGAGTTCCTCTTCTGACAGAAACTAAACGATGAAACAAGACAGGGAGGTGCTTTTATGACCAAGCCGATGCTTTGTCCTACATGCAAGTCAAACCGGATGCGCTTTACGATCATTGAGCAAGTACCGCGCTACATGCGTCTCGACCCGCAAACAGGCGAGGTAGTTCAGCAACTGTCGAGCGAGGAGCTGGACATTTTTCATCAGCCGTATAAAGGCGACTCATACATGATCCAGTGTGGAGTGTGCGGCACGACGGAATCAGAAGAGCGCTTTGTCAAAATGGCAGAGCATATGCAGACCCAGCGTTCGCAATGAACGCAGTTTCTGCGGACAAAAGGGAACAGGCACGCAGTCTTGTTGACTGTAGTGCCTGTTTTCGTGTTTCGGGCTTATCGGCAGAAGATGTGCCGGCCGATTTTTTTGATTTGCGGGCGGCTCCAAATCCAGCCGGATGTGGCTGTGTCCGGGTTGAAGTAGTAGATGGCTCCTCCGGTTGGGTCCCAGCCTTTCAGCGCATCGTTGACCGCTTTTTTGGACTGTTCGTTTGGGGTCAGCCAAATTTGTCCGTCCGCTACGGCAGTGAATGCGCGAGGCTCGAAGATTACTCCGGCTGGCGTGTTCGGGAAGGCGGGGTTTTTCGTCCGGTTCAAGATGACCGCCGCAACGGCTACCTGACCGATGTACGGCTCGCCGCGAGATTCGCCGTATACCGCGTTTGCCATCAGCCGCAAGTCGTTGGCTGATATGTTGGCGGCGTGGTACGTCTCTTTTTTCGGATTGCTTGGCGCGGGTGCGCTTGGAGCCGCCTGCGACGCGCCCAAATCCGCAGCGGTTGGCTTGTAGTTTTTGGTGGCATTGTACAGCTTCACTTTCGTTTTCGGCCCCAAAACGCCGTCTACGGGCAAACCAAACTCATACTGAAAGTTGCGGAGTGCCCAGTAAGAGCGCCAGCCGAAAATACCGTCAACCGTTCCGGTGTAAAACCCTAAATGCTTGAGACGGTATTGCATTTCGCGAACATCGCTTCCTTCTGTGCCGACTTTGACGACTTGTTGGCTGAATGCGTCAGAACGCAGCGGGGAAGCCATGACGGCGGTGGTGACGACGATTGCTACTGCTGCCAGTGCGATCAGCCATTTCACAGGCTGCTTCATTTTTGATCCTCCTTTGGGAATGTGCTTATCAGCTGATGATAATTGTTAGGTTCTCCATCTTTCTACAACAGGCCCTAGTAAAATATTGGAGAATGCGTACACTACCATTGACTTTTCGCTAACGAAGAAATGGAGGAGTAACGATGCTTGTGGCGCAATATCTTTCCAGGCAGCTCGCCGAATGGGGAGTCAAACGCATTTACGGAGTGGCCGGGGATGGCATTTTTGCCTGGCTGGATTCACTGGGGAAGCAGTCAGAGCTGCGATATATCGCATGCAAACACGAGTCTGCCGCCGCGATGATGGCGAGTGCGGAAGCGAAGCTGACTGGCAAGCCGGCGGTATGTACCGCGACGATGGGGCCGGGATTTGTCAATCTGCTCAATGGATTGGCGGACGCGCATACAGACCGCGTTCCTGTCATCGCCATTACCGGACAAGTCGAGACAGCCAAGCTCGGGGGCGGCTACAAGCAGTATGTGGCGCAGGAAGACATGATTCGCCCGATCAGCTGCTATCAGGCGACGGTGACTGAACCAGATGCCGTGGGCGAGGTGCTCCATCGCGCTTTTGTTTCCGCCGCGCAGCAAAAAGACGTCGCGCATCTGTCCATTTGCAAAAATGTGTTTGCCGAAAAAACGCAAGCGACAATCCTTCCGTCATTGCCACGCATCCCGCGCGTGCTGGGTGATCGCGTAGAGATCGAATCGGCGGCTGACCAGATCATGCAGGCCAAAGCGCCGCTCGTTTTGCTCGGGATTGGCGCGCGGCAGTCGGCGGCACTTTGCTTGCGGTTCGCTGAACAGCTTGGGGCCGGGATTGTTTTGTCTTTGGGGGCAAAAGGGGCCATCGAGGAGTCGCATCGACTTGTGCTGGGCGGCTTGGGTGAAGGGGGAAGCGAGGGGGTGCTGCAAGCGCTTGACGAAGCGGATTTGCTCGTCATTTTGGGGGCGAGCTGGTTTCCAAAAGAGTTTATTCCGAAGCATCTGCCGATTATTCAGGTCGATCATGCTGCTACGTCTATGCATGCACAGCCGAAGCTTCTTTCCGTCACTGCCGATCTGCTGGACGTATTGCCGCTGTGGCTTGCCCGTTTAAAAAATCGTCAGCGTGGCGAAGCTTGGGAACAGAGAGTAGAGAGCTGGCATGAGCAGCTTTGGGCGGAAAATGAGCAAATCAGCAAGGCGTCATCGCCCGACGAAGCGGTGAAGCCGGAGTTGTTATTGCATACAGTAGGGCGAATGGTGGCGGAGGACGCGATTGTGGCGCTCGATACCGGAGAGCATACGATCTGGTTTAATCGCGCATTTCGCGCAGTCAGGCAGTACCCGCTGTTTTCCGGGAAGTGGCGCACGATGGGCTTCGGCCTGCCAGCCGCGATTGCGGCCAAGCTCGCTTTTCCCGACAGACAAGTCGTGTGTGTGACAGGCGACGGCGGACTGCAAATGAACCTCGCGGAGCTGATGACGGCGGTGGAGCAGCAGCTTGCGATCACGCTGATCGTCGTCAACAACCAGACGCTCGGCTTGGAGGAGTTGAAAATGAAGCAGGAAGGCTACGGCTCCTTCGGCGTGAGGCTGACAAATCCAGACTTTTGCCTGTGGGCCAAGGCGTGCGGGGCTGACTCCGTGTCGGTGCGCAGCGCTGCGGAGCTGGAGCCGGCTTTGCAGCAAGCGCTCGCCAGCAATCGTTTGACACTGCTTGACATTCATTGCACCGCTCCGACATTAACCGAGAGAAAAAAACAAATCCCCTTCCAAGCCCAAGCATGATTTGTTTATAATGAAAGAAAAATCAGATAACACGGGAACAGCCGTTATCATTCGGTCAAAAGAGGAGGGCATCCTGATGGCTGAAAGACTGGGCGAGATCAGAGTGGCCGATCAAGTGATCGCGATCATTGCCGCTGTGGCAGTAGAGGATGTATTGGAGATTTCGGTGAGATCCGGCGGTTTGTATCAAGATTTGGCGAAAAAGCTGAATGGCGGTGCAAAAGGAATCACGGTAGCGGTAACGGAGGACAGGGTCATCATTGACATGCGGGTATCGGTCCGTTACGGATCGCAAATTCATCACGTTTGCCACACGCTGCAAGAAAAGGTGAAAGAAGCGGTGGAGAGCTTGACCGGACTGTTTGTGGATGCGGTCAACGTGCATGTGGAGACCGTCGATATTAGCAAATAAAAACGACCTGCGCAACAGCAGGCCGTTTTTTCTTTGGAGACGAATAGGCGCCCTACATCGAGTACGGCTGTTTTTTCATCTGTTCTTCCAGCTTTTGGCGGCTGACCTCACGTGATACGCTCAGCAAGAAGCCTGTCGAGATCAGACAAACGAGCAGGGATGACCCCCCGTAGCTGATAAAAGGCAGCGGCACGCCTGTCAGCGGGATCAGTCCGGTTACGCCACCGATATTCAAGATCGCCTGCAAGGCAATCATCGTGACGACACCGATTCCGGCCAAGCTGGCAAACGTGTCTTTGACGCGCAGGCAAATATGGATGCCGCGCAACAAAAACAGCAAATAAACCAGCAAAAACAAGGAAGCGCCGATGAAGCCAAGCTCCTCAGTAATGATCGAGAAAATAAAGTCGGTATGCATCTCGGGCAAGTACAAATACTTTTGGATGCTCTTCCCGAAGCCAGTCCCGGACAATCCTCCGTGAGCGATGGCGATCCACGACTGAATGATGTTGTACCCGGTTCCGCTTGGATCGTTCCAAGGATTGAGGTAAGAGTTGATCCGGTTCAAGGCGTGAGACTTCGTCGTGATGTAGGCAAGCAAGGCGACGGTGACAACCGGACCGCCGAGGCCGATCAGATGACGAAGTCTGGCCCCGCCGCAGATCATCACAACGAGAGCACTCCCGAGCAAAATGGCGGCGGACCCGAGATCGGGCTGCACGACAATCAGGAGAAAAAACAAACCTGTGACCATGAGCGGCGGCAGCAAACCTGACTTGAGTTTGCGTACACCTTCTCCTTTTTTCGAGAGAATGGCCGCCAGGTACAAGATCAGGCCAAGCTTGGCAAACTCTGCTGGTTGCAGGTTGGATGAGCCGATTTGGAACCAGGACCGCGCTCCCTTGATATTGACACCGATTCCCGGAATCAGTACGAGCACGAGCATGAAGAAGCTCACCATCGCAATCAGCAGGAAATTGCGTTTGTAAAAGGAGAAGGGAATATTCATGGCGACCAGCATGCCGACGACACCGATCAGGAGGAAGCGAATTTGCCGCTTCACGAAATACAGCTCGTCCCCGTTGCAATAGGAGCAGCCATTGGCTGTGAAGCTGGTCAGGGCGAAAATGGAGCTTGAGCTAAGCACCATGGTAATACCAAACCCGACAATCAGGGCAGTTAAAAACAGGAGCAGGAAGTCAGGTACGCCCCTCGTCTTCACGGTAATACCCCCTTCTACGTGAAACAGAGAGGGGATACCTCTCTGTATCGCAAGACATTTTCATTTTGAAATTAGTGCGAGGAAAGCTTTTCGCCGAGCATTTGCAGTTTCAGCTTGGCAGTTTTTACAACGGAATCAGGCATTGGATAGTCGTAGTCCAATCCGTGTGGGAAAAGGTGTTTGCCCATGTACGGCTCATCCAATTTCAGGACAGCGTGGGAATCTTCCAGCTTGCCTTCGGTCACGTTTGCTTCGATGCGCAGGTAGTAAACGTTTCCTTTATCTTGGATTTTATAATCGTATGTAGCGTGCTTGTAATCCCAGGCGCCACGATCAAAGCCGAGTTCGCTCATGTAATGTTCCAGATCAGCGAAAAAAACTTCTTTCGTGCCAATCCCCGTGTCCTTGATAACCATTCTTTTTCCTCCTACAAATGGTGAGATTTTCACTTATTAATGATAGTCTGTTTTTGGAAGAAGCGCAATGCATAACTCTGTTCCGCCACGATCTTATCATACCCTTTTGCAGCGCATGAAATGAGAGCAGAGAGGACACACTACAACCGTTCATTAGCAAACAGCAAAAGGAGGAGAACAAGATGGCGAAAGTGGAAAACCGCACACTGCGCGAAATTATGACCAAAGATGTCGCAACGGTGACGCTTAAGGATAATGTGTACGAAGTAGCTTGCAAAATGCGCGACTGGAACGTCGGTGTCATTCCGGTTGTCGATGAAAAGAACGATGTGATCGGGGTAATTACGGATCGCGATATCGTCATTCGCGGCCTGGCCGAGAAGCATGAAGGCTCGACGGCGACAGAGGTCGTCATGACCAAGGACATCGTTCTCGGCCAGCCGGGCATGACGGTCGATGAAGCAGCAAAAATCATGGCTGAGCACCAAATTCGTCGCCTGCCTGTCGTAGAAAACGGCAAGCTGGTCGGGATTGTCGCGATTGCGGACATGGCGATCCGCCAAGTACACCACGATGAGGCGAGCGATGCGCTTCAGGAAATTTCCGAGCCTGCCCGCCACTGACAGGCGGATACAAGAGAAGCAACCTGAGAAAAAGCTGCCGCACAGGCAGTTTTTTTTCGTTTTTCCCTGTACATTGACGCAACGGTAAGGTATATGATACCGATAAGAAGCTGACAGGGAGAGAAATGCATGCTGATCAATGATATGGCGCGCAGGCTGCAAATTACGCCAAGAGCGATTCGTTATTATGAAGAAAAAGAGCTGATCAAGCCAGCCAAAGCAGATGAGTCCGGGTATCGTCATTTTACCGAAGAAGATGTATGGCGATTGCAAACGATCATCACGCTGCGCGAGGTCGGCATGTCGATTGACGATATACGCGAGCTGCTCTCGCAAATGAAGGAGCAGGAAGGCAGTCTGCTGCATTATCTGGATCTCCAGCGCTCTTTCATGTACACGCGATGGGTGGAAATGGCCAAAGTCATCCAGACGACAGAAGCGATGATCGAGCGGATCGGACACAGTCAAACGATCGATCCAGCCGAGTTGTTCGAGCTGGCTGAGGCGAACAAACGGTTGCGGCAGTCCCGCGACAACTGGGTGGATCGCTGGAATTTCAACCAGATCGCCAACTATTACGATGACTGGGTCACCAGCGAATCGCAAAGCTTTAACGCCCACCAATCATACGAGACAGTGCTGGACGAGGTCGTCGCCGCACTTGGCCCGATTCACGGGGAGATCGGACTGGACGCAGGCACGGGTACAGGCAATCTCGCCAAACGGCTGGTCAGCCAGGGAGCGATCATGAGCGGCTTTGACCAGTCGCCGCAAATGCTGAACCGTTGCCGCAGCAAACTGCCTGCCATGGAAACGAAGCTCGGCACCTTTTTCGCCTTCCCGTTTCTGGAAAATCGCTTTGATTTTGTGGCGACGAGCTACGCGCTGCACCATCTCGACGATGAGCAAAAGCTGCTCGCCTTGGCGGAGTGCCGCCGTGTACTGAAGCCGACAGGGCGCCTAGTGATTGCGGATTTCATGTTTGTGGATGAAGGGCACAGGCAGGCGCACATCGCTGAGCTGACCAGAGAAGGCAAAGACGAAGCGATCATGCAAATCCACGATCGGTTTTACGCCGATCGCTCCCGGTTGCTTGCAGAGCTTGACGCTCTCGGCTTTCAAATCGAGGCGAAGCAACTGACCGTCTACACGCATTTGCTCATCGCCAGACTGCGCTAAAACATTCCTTTACTTTTGGGCTCTTCCAATCGCTGACACGTGCCTAGCCTTCTGCATAGGCTGTAACGAGAAGGAAAGGAGGACTCCACTATGGGTCTGTTCGATGGCTTTTTTGATCGCGATAACGATGAGTTTCTGTGGATTATCATTGTCGTGGTTGTTCTGCTGTTTTTGTTTAGCGCCGATCGTGACTAAGTCTGTACGTATAGACAAAACGACCTTGTGGAAGGTCGTTTTTTTCGGTTTGGCATCTGCCGGGCACAGACGCTGGGAAGCGCGCAGAGAATTTGCCTGGGACAAGCTTTTGCGAGCAAGCTGCGAAAATTTGTAACCTTTTCCAAACTCATGCGAATAACCCAGTGAGCAACAAAAAACAACATTCACCATTCAGGAGGCAAGGAAAATGAAAAAATGGAACAGTGCCGTCATGTCAATTGTCGCTGCAACCCTTTTGGCAGCAAGCCCCGCATGGGCAGTTCAAGCGAGCGCGAAGTCAGCCGACAGCACGGCAGCACAAGCCCAGGGAGCCGCGCAGCAAACGATCGCGAAACTGGAAAAGCTTCTGCCGTACATGGAGCAGTTGCCCGTTGAAAAAGTGAGTCTGGATGAGGACAGTGACGTCATCGTCGTCGAGCGCAGAAAGCTGGAAGAAGATAAAGAGGCGGCGATGACCATTTATTTGAACAAGCAAACAGGCAGCATTCAGAGCTTCGAATATGCAGCGGATGATGCAGGCGACGAAGAGCTGTCGCCCGACGAGCAGAAGAGAAAAGCGGACGTGTTTTTGCGCGAGCTGCTCGGTGATGCTGCGGAAGGCTACCAGTTCGACGCCAAACGGTCCGAAGAACTAGGAACACCAAGTTATCAGCTCGTGGTAAACGGCATTCCGTTTTTTGAGCGCAACTTGCTCGTCAGCGTGAACGGAAACGGCGAAGTGTCAGGGCTGATGGCGAATGCCGCAAGCAATCCGCTGTCTTCCGCAAACTTGCCGAAGAAAGAAGAGGCCATCTCTGTAGCGCAAGCCGAGAAAGCAATTGCCGAGTGGATGACACCTGCGTATCGTTTGCAAAAAGACGGCAAGAGCATGATGCTGACCTATCATGTGTCCTGGTCGGGCATGCTCGATGCCAAAACCGGACAATCGGTAGAGACGCAGCACTCGCAGTTTTACTATGAACCCGATCTTTCTGGTGCCCTCCTTCCCGTATCGCCGCAGGGCAAGACTTTGACGGCAAAAGACAAAGCGGAAGCAGCGGCATTGCTGAAAACGATCATCGGCTTCAATACAGAGGACGCTACTTACGTGGAGCGGGCTGCGGAAGATACGCCAGAGGGCAAGGTGCAAAACTATGTCTGGAAAAAGGGAACATTCGTTGCGAACGTATCCGTTAAAGCAGCAACCGGACAAGTCATCGATGTGAGTCTGGAACCGAGCCAATATGTGGAGCCAAAGCAGAAAGTAACCGTGGAAGCAGCGAGGAAAGCAGCCGTGCAGGTGCTGCAAGTCTACTTGGACAAAGAGACGAAAGCGGTAGCGTTAGATGCAAGCTCCTATCTGAAAGACCCGAACGCTTACCGCTTCACTTTTTACCGCACGCAAAACGGTTTGCCCGTCTTAAACCATGCTTATCAGGTGACGATCGACAAAGAAACGGGCAAAGTGATCGGACTGTTCGGTGAATTTTCCAAACCGGCAAATGTGGTCTATCCCGATCCGGCCAACATCGTTCCGCGCGAGCAAGTAGCCAAGGAGTATTTGAAACATCATCCGCTGAGCCTGGTCTATCTGGAGCCAGTATTGGATGGCAAGCGCCAGCCGAATCCGCTGCTCGTGTACAAGTCTGCGAAGAGTGAAAGTGTACAGGAATATGTGGATGCCGTGACAGGAAGCAGTATCCCTCGGAAATAGTTTACGGATAGAGCGTGTGCCTGCCCTTTCGCGGAAGCGGGCAGGCGCACCTTTTAGGGATGGGGAGACGGAGGAAACCCAATGAACGAAACGTACGAAGAGCGGATTGCGAACCTGGTCGACACGTACTACCAGGATGTCTTCTATTTCCTCTATCATTTTATCGGGAATCGGAGCGATGCCGAGGACATCACCCAGGAAGTCTTTATACGAGTGTTGCAAGCATTGCCGCGGTATGACGGAAGAGTCCGGATGAAAACATGGATTTTTTCCATAGCGAAACATGCGGCAATCGACCTGTATCGCCGCCGGAAATTTCAACGTTTTTTTGCGGATTGGTGGTTCAGCGAGTTGCCAGCCAAGGATGGCTTGCCGGAAGAGCTGTTTGTAGAAAAAGAACGGGACCAAGAGCTGAAACAGGCGATTCTCGCGCTTCCACCCAAATATCGTCTAGCTATTATTTTACGTTCCATCAAAGGGTGCAGCATAAAAGAAACAGCGGAAATTCTCGGCATATCCGAATCAAAAGTAAAAGTGGACTATCACCGCGCGATCAAGCTGATTCAAAAACAGTTGAACGTGCGAACAGCAGGTGAGGGGGGAAAGCATGTATTGGGAAGATGACGAGTTCCTGCACGAACGCATGAAAAGACTTGGCGGAAATGTACCTGCACCGCGAACAGAAGAAATCAAGCGGCTGCAAGGGGTGTTGTCCAAACAGGCGCGCGAGATGGACAGGCGCAGCAAAATGAGCAGGACGGCAAGCTGGACGCTGCAGACGGCTGCTTTTTTTGCCCTGGCTGTATGGGGCACTTCTCTGGCGTTTCCTTCCGTGAAACAGGAGCTGCCTGGCAATTCGGAGCAGGCGAAGCCCTCCTACGAAACCGTGAATCCGCCGTCTGCACAGAAGACTTCTCCGCTGGAACGAGAAAAGGACGGGAAAGCTGCTCAGGAAAAGGAACAGCAGGCGAAGCCAACTAAGCAAAAGGCAACAGAGACACGAACAGAAACGAGAAAGCAGACTGTCCCGCCGACGAGCCAAACCGTCGCGCCAGCCGAGCCGTATGCAGCAACAGCCGATGGCAGCGCAACCAAAAAGGCGGCGGCCTATTTGGAACAGCTGATCGGAGCCGAGCAGCGTCAGTACAAGCTGGTCGAATCGCTTGCCGATCCGAAGCAAAACCAGCACGTCTTTGTGCGTCAAGTAAACGGGCTTCCGTTTCTCAACGAGCATTACACGGTCGGGTTGGATGAGCGCAACAACGGGAAGGCAATTGCGGCCAAGCAGATTCAAGGAGGCAAATGGAGCGAGCAGCTTTTCCCTGATCCGGCTGCTGCCATCGAAAAAGCGGAGGCCGAAACGATTCTCGTCCAAGCATTGACGCCTTATTTTGCCGAGACGCAAACGAGTGGCTACGATCCGGCTCTGATGGGCTTCCTCGATGCGCAAAGCGGGCAGTTGATCGGCGTTGACAAGGCACATGACTCGTTGCGCGGCAAAACGTACAAGCTGGATGCCGAGCGGACAAGCTGGAAGGTGACGACGGAAGACGAGGCTGTGCAGTTGGTGGCGAGCGAGTTTGGCTTGACGGTGGAAAAAACGTTCTGGCGAGCGGAGAACGACTTTTTGGACACGCGCAACTATCGGTGGCGCTTGGAGAACGGCGGCAGCATCGCGCTAAAAACCGTTTCCTCCACGGGAGAGGTCGTGGAACTGGAGTACAAAAGTCTGCCGGCTGCTTCTGACAGGACAACCGCTCCCAAAGATGCTGCGGCAGCGACACAGACAGCGGCTTCGTTCCTGCAACATTACCTCGCTTCGGAAGTGACGGGCTTGCAAGTCATGGAAGTCGAACAGGACAAACTGGCTTACCGCATTTATTTTCAAGCGTTGTCCAAAGCAAATGACGCTGCTGCCTTGCCTGTCTACACCGTTACGGTCCAAGCAGCGACTGGTCAAATCGTCGGGTTTCAGAAGACGCCGCCGAAACAGGAGCAGGCTGCGCACAAACCAAACCGGCAAGCAAGCGCTGTCGAAGCCGCCAAACAGTACGTAGAGCGCCATCCCCTGCAATTGGCTTACGTCTGGATCAAGGGCGAGACGGCCCCTTCCCTGGTTTACGTTCCGCTGGAGCGAGATATGCTGTCTGATTATATCGAAGAGTAGAACAGGCAGGGCTTTGCTTGAAAATTGTGGGGGAGAATTATAAAATCATAAAAATCGCAATCGCGTAAAACTGACACGTTCTGGGTCAGTTTTTTCGCGTGTCAGACGGTTTTTACGAAAGCAGTCATAACGAGAAGCAATGCGGAAGAGGAGAAGACAAAATGAAACGAAAGCTAGTGATGTACCTGTTCGCGGTAGCGCTTTTGCTTGCGGCTTGTTCTACAGCAGAAGGACCAAAGGCAAACGGAGAAATGACGGCGACCGTCAAACGCGTGGTCGATGGAGATACGTTTGAGCTGGCGAGCGGGGAAAAGGTGAGGATGATCGGAGTCGATACACCGGAAACGGTCAAGCCTAACCATCCCGTCGAACCGTACGGCAAAGAAGCAAGCAATTACACGAAAGAGCTGCTGACGGGCAAAAAGGTCACGCTCAAGTTTGATGTAGAGCCGTACGACAAATACCAGCGGCTGCTCGCTTACGTGTACATGGAAGACGGGACGTTCGTCAACGAAAAGCTGGTGCGGGAAGGGTATGCGCGGATTATGACCATCCCGCCGAATGTGGCCCAGGCCGATTTGTTTTTGACCGCAGAGCGGGAAGCGCGGGAAGGCAACCGCGGGCTGTGGGGGCTGGATGTAGGCGAGCAGGGTGCAGACGCCAAGGACGCAGACAAAAAAGCGGCAGGCAAAAAGGACAAAGCCAAGGATGAGTCCAAAGCGCAGCCGAGCAAGTCCGCGGACAGCGACACCCCGCCAGAGGGCAAGGCGATCAAAGGCAACATCAACGCCAAAGGCGAGAAAATTTACCATGTTCCCGGCTCGGCCAGCTACGAGCAAACGAAGGCGGAAATGTGGTTTGCCACAGAAGAAGAGGCGCAAGCAGCAGGGTTTCGCGCTCCGAAACGATAGTCTTTGTCTGGGCAAGCCGTAAAGCGCTAGGGGGCAGGGCATGAACATAAAGCGGATTGCGATTTTGAGTGCCGTTGTAATAGCAGTGATCTGCGTCAATATGCTGTCGTTATTTGACTGGGATCACGATCCGGTAGCCAAACAAGGAGTCATGGATTTGCGCGGGTGGACGGAAGGCGCAACAAAGCCGCTCAAGCTCAAGGGAGAGTGGGAGTTTTATCCGGGCCAGCTCCTTTCGAGGCTACCGGAAAATCAGCCTGCCAGCTTCCCATACATTCAGACCCCCGGAAATTGGGGGCCAAGCTTGAATGCTGACGATGCCCGCAGCGCCATAGGCTACGGGACGTATCGGTTAACCGTGGTGATGGATGCCGAGCAAGCCGGGCAGATCGCTTTTCGCGTACCGCTGATTCGCTCTGCCCATCGGTTAATCGTTGATGGCCAGGAGATTGGCGCGAAAGGAATTGTGGTCCCAGACCCGGCGCAATATTTTGGACAAGCTGTTCCGTATGTCGCGTGGAAAAAATCGAGAAAGAGCGCTTCGATATTTTCGTTCAAGTCGTTAACTTTGACCATGCCGTAAGCGGAGGCATCATTCAGCCGATCAGCATGGGGCCTGTTGCTGCAATCGTAGGGGAACACCAGCGAATCGCTGCACTTGATTTTGCCATTCTCGTAGTATATTTGCTGTTTACCTTGTATTTCGGACTTCTCCATTTTTTTTGATCGGAAAAATAGCTGGGAGTGGCTCTCCCTGTTTTTCTTTTTTCTAGCGGTTGTTGTATCGGTGAATAGCACCAAATGGCTTTCCTACTTGCTGCCGTTTCTTTCTTTTCACGCAACTGTGACGATATGCTGGATTGCCAGGATCGGACTGAATTACTGTGTGTTCATATTCGTCTATCGTCGCTGCCAGCGGCGAGTAGACAAGTGGCTCAAAAAGTTGGTACTGCTTATAAGCTGCGCATTTATTCGCATGATCCTCGTGTTTCCGCCTGACTAGGCGACGCAGTACATAGCAGCGTGGAATCTTGTCTCTACCTTGATGTATATTTTCATACTCGTTCTGCTCATTTGGAGCTTGCGAAGCAAAGAGGAGGGGGCCTGGTATGAGTTTCTGGCTTTTTGTCTGTTTGCATCGGAAGCTTTGTTGAACGCGCTAATCATTTTTGGAATCACGGAACAAGGCGGCTGGTACTTCTTTCAAAACTTCAGCTTCCTCGTAGTCATTTCTTTTTTGTTCCTGCAACAAGTCATTCTCGCTTACCGCAAGACCGAGAAGATCACACAGGAAATGCTGCTTGTCGACAAGTTCAAAAATGAATTTATGGCGAGCATTTCCGAGCAAATGGTAACGCCGCTCAATGCGACGATCAGCATTGCAGATGCGCGATTGCATGAGGACGACAAACTGACGCCTGACCAGAGGCATGACCTGCGGATTATCACTTCTGTAGGCTGGACGATCAGAAGCATGGTCAATGACTTGCTCGACTTTTCCCGCTTGCGCAACAAAACTATGCTGCTGCAAGTTCGACCGATTGACTTTCGCTCAGTGGTCAACGAAGGAATCGAGAGGCTGTACTACCTCGATTTTGATCACAGCGTCTTGTTCGAGAACAAGATTCCTTTGGGGTTTCCGCCCATTTTAGCGGATGAGGAGAGAATGGATCAGCTGCTCATGAGCATTTTGATCCACGCTCAAAAGAAAGTGATTCGCGGGAAAATCATCATTGAGGCGAGCGTAAAGGAGCCGTTTGCCGACATTTCCATCCGGTTGCAGGGCGAGGGAATGACGGAGTGATAACGGTTCACGCTGATTCTCCTGAAGATGTCGTATACCGCCTGGCTATTCCATTGGCGAATACAGGACAGCAAGAGGTTTCGCGAAAGCTTGTTGAAGCTGTGCTGCCGAAGCCAACGATGCGAGCCGATCGTGTCAGCGTTGCGCCGAGCGGCGAGGGAGCATTGGCGGAAGCGGAAATTTTAGTCGTGGATGACGACAGCGCGGGATGGACGGGAGGCTATGCAAATTCTGGGAAACAGGATGAAAATACGCTTAATTCCATTGCGTCGCTGAGTCGGAGTGAACCTGACCGGATGGCTTCCTTGTTAAATGAATTTGGGCAATATTTGCGGGAGAGCTTCCGGTTTGAAAGCTCGGAGCCGCTCATTCCGTTCGAACGGGAATTGGCGCTGGTTCGTTCTTACTTGCACATCGAGAAGGTCAGATTTGAAGATTGGCTCTCCTATCAGATTGAAATCTCCACCACGACTGATTTTTTGATCCCGCCTCTGACGTTGCAAACGCTGGTGGAAAATGCGATTCGCCATGGCATTATGCAGCAGGCTGAAGGGGGACATGTGCTCATTCGTGTCTACCGAACAGACGAGCATGTGTGCGTCGCGGTAGAGGATGACGGCGTTGGCATCGCTGCGGATGTCCTCGAACATTTATTTACAGATTCATTGTCTGGTGGAATCGGCTTGAAAAATATCGAGCGGCGATTAAGGCAACTGTTCGGCCAAGGATTGCGGATCAACAGTGCACAAGGGACAGGAACCGAGATTTTGATTCGTCTGCCGCTGGAAAAGGTAGGGATTTCGTATGAAAGTAATCATCGTGGATGACGAGCCGCTTGCCCTTCGCCATCTCGCACAGGAGCTTGAACGCATCGGCGGGCTGAACATTTTGGGACAATACCGCAACCCGCAGTTGGCTCTCGAACGAATCACCCAGGAACCAATGGATGCGGTGTTTCTGGACATTCAGATGCCAGGTGTCAACGGAATCGAGTTAGCCGAGCGAATTTTGCAGCTGTATCCGCACATGGCGATCGTTTTTGTGACGGCATACGACGAATACGCAATCAAGGCTTTTGAGCTGAATGCGCTGGATTACATTTTGAAGCCGATTCAACATGAGCGCTTGCAAAAAACGATTCAGCGACTCGGCAAACAAGCGCCGCTTGAGGCTGTTGCAGCTCGTAATGCTGATCCGGAAAACGGATTGATCCACAGCCTTCGCTCTTTGCAACTAGAGCTGGCTGGCCAAAAGCCGCTGACGTTGCGCTGGAAAACCGTAAAAGCACAAGAAATTTTCGCCTTTTTGCTACACCACCGGGGAACGGTTGTCAAAAAACAAGTTCTTCTCGACCAGTTTTGGCCGGGAATCGATTGGAAAAAAGGGATTACGCAGCTTTATACGACCGTTTATCAGATCAGAAAAGTCATCAATGAAGAAAAAATGAGCGTTCAGATCGTCAACTGTGACGAAGGCTACTTGCTGGAGATGAATGGCACGAGACTGGACGTGCAGGAGTGGGAAGCCAACCTGAACACCGCGCCACCGCTTGATCCGGAAACATTGGACGTGCATCTGTCCGTATTACAGCAGTACCGCGGAGATTACTTGGCTGACCATCATTACTTGTGGGCTGAAACCGAACGAATCCGACTGCGCGGAAAATTTCTTCAGCATGCGCATGACATTTTTCGCTTTTTCGTAGAGCGCAACCAGTTGACACAGGCCGTTTCGCATTATTTGCACGTCCAAAAAATCTTGCCTTCCGAAGAAGCACTCTATTATGAACTGATGCGTCTTTACGCCAAGCTTGGCGATCGTTTTTCCGTGGAAAAGCAATACGACTTGCTCGTGTCTATGCTACGAACTGAGTTTGACGCCCAGGCTCATCCGGCGGTTCAAGCGTGGTTTGCGCAGTGGAAACAAAAATCATAACGAAGAGCCGACTTTTTACAGGTCGGATTTTTTGATGAAAAAAACCTATTTCTATTTTTGTTTTTAGTATTTTTTGCCTATAAATATTGCGTTTCCATGAAAAAATAGGTTTTTTCCAAAAAAAGTGCGACGGTTTCAAAAATCTTTCAGGTGGATGTTGTATCATAAAGAGGGTCTATTTGCCTAAAGAATAGGTTGCAGTTGGGGGACTGCATCTGAAGCAATGTTTGTAGCTGGTTTGAATTGGGAATAGGGGATGAAGAAGAGCATGAGCAAATGTCCATTTTCGTTTTTTCACAGTTTGTGGGGAAGCCGGAAAAAGCCGATGGAGCATTCCAGGTGGCTTGATCAGCAAGATCGCGCAAAAGCAAAGATTGACGTGACCGATCCGACGATCTTGAAGCAGCTGGAAATGATTGATTTGACCATAGAGGAAATCCGGCTGGCAAGCTCGATCCAGAAACTGATCCAGGCACATATTCGCGAGATTGTGTCCGCTTTCTACCAGACGATTACCAATGTCGAAGAACTGAAACAAATCATCCTGGACAACAGCACGCTGGAACGGCTGCAAAAGACGTTGGAGCGGCATCTGATCGAGATGTTCAGCGGGCAAATCGACGGCGAGTTTTTGCAAAAGCGGATTCGTGTAGCAGAAGTGCACTATCGAATCGGCCTGGAGCCGAAGTGGTACATGGGGGCCTTTCAAAACTTGCAAAGTACATTGCTCGATATCGTCCACGAAAATATTGAGAATCGAGTGGAAAGTGTCCGAATTGGCAAAGTGATTTCGAAAATCCTCAATTTTGAACAGCAAATCGTCCTGGAAGCTTACGAAAAAGAAAATTTGCGCCAAAAACAGAAGCAGTATGAACAGGTCAAGGAAGAGCTGAAGGCGAAAATTTTTACGGTTTGCGAGCAGATGACGTCGATTGCCGAGCAGACGAGTGCTTCGATGCAAGAACTGATCTCCAGCAGCAACGAAGTAAACCGCAGTGTTCGCTCGGGAGCGCAGACATCGAGAGAGACGCAGCATCTGGCATCGCAGGGCAAAGTGAAGCTGGGCGAGCTGGAAGGGCGGATCGAAGCGATTTTCAACCGGACGAATACGATGGAAAAAAGCGTGGAGCTGTTGAACCAATCCGTACGCGAGATTGGCACGGTCATCAAAATCGTCCAGGACATCGCAGGGCAAACCAATTTGCTGGCGCTTAATTCGGCGATTGAAGCGGCACGGGCGCAAGAGCATGGCAAAGGATTTGCTGTGGTGGCCCAGGAAGTTCGCAAGCTGTCCGAGCAAACGAAGCTGTCAGTGGAACAGATCAATTCCTACATCGTCCAAACCCGTACATATACCGAAGAGGTCGTGGGCGCGATTCAGGAGGTTCATCAACTCGTGCAGGCGAGCAAGGCGGAATCCGAAGCGACAGAAGAATCGTTTGCGCACATCGTCCAGTCGATGGCACGCAGTCTTGGCGAGGTTGAAAACGTCGAGGCAGGCATGCGCGTTCTGGTACAAAGCATGGAGGAAATTGGGGTTGCCACACAACAGGTGGTCATCTCGGCTGAAACGCTTCAAGAGGCTGCGGGCATAGCGTAACGCTGTGCAAGTCATCAGAGGAAAGCGGGGGGAAGAGAGTGCAACACCAACTTCACGGAACTTATGATAGCTTTCTTGTTGTTTTATCTTATTTAATCGCCGTCACCGCTTCCTACTCTGCTCTCGATCTGGCAGGCAGAGTGACAATCAGTCGGGGAAAACATCGCGTGCTGTGGCTGATTTTCGGAGCAACATCCATGGGGCTGGGCATCTGGTCCATGCACTTTGTCGGCATGCTGGCCCTGACTTTGCCGATCCATGTTATGTACGATATGGCCTACGTCATCTTGTCTGTCGTACTCGCTATTTTTGTTTCCAGCATCGCTTTGTACACCGTGACCAAAGACGAGCTGACGCCAAAGGAGCTCGTCATCTCGGGAGCTTTCATGGCTGCGGGGATATCCGGCATGCACTACACCGGAATGGCAGCGATGATCATCGGGATTACGTATGACAGCTGGTGGGTCGTCCTGTCCGTCATCATTGCGGGTACGGCTTCGGTGGCAGCGCTCTGGCTGCTGTTTTACTTCCGCAAAGATCAGACGCGCTACGCGTCCTTGTACAAGCTGGGCAGCGCCCTGATCATGGGAGCGGCCATCGCGGGCATGCATTACACGGGCATGGTCGCCGCCAGCTTCCACACAGACTCGCTTGTGCGGGAGCATGTGCAAATGCAGATGCAGCCGGAGACGCTTGCGTACGTCATTGTGTTTGCTACGTTTTTGCTATTGGGCGTCACGCTCATAGGCGTGTTCATCAACAAGCGCTTTTCGCAAAAAGATTCCGAGATCGAGGAAAACGAGAGCTGGTATCGATCTTTGTATAAAAACAATGAGTACGGGATTATTTCTCTGGATAAGACAGGCATGGTCATCGACATGAATCCGGCGGTGCAAAAAATAACCGGGTTGATCACCGAGCAATATATCAATCGCCACGTCGCCCAGATCGGATTGCACATTCCGAGAGCAGAGAGAGAGCAGACCAGAAGCTTGTTCTACGAGACGACGGCGCAGCATCTGAACAGCTTTGAAACAGCGTGGAGCTACCCCGGTGGCGATGTCATCAAGCTGAGCGTGATGAAAGTACCTGTGGAAATCGCGGGAGAAATCGTCGGTACACACATCATCGTCAAGGATATCACAGAAGAAAACGCAGCCAAGCAAAAAATCGAATACTTGGCGTACCATGATGAACTGACGGGCTTGCCGAATCGCAGAAGGTTCAATCAACTGCTGGAGGAGGCGATCGAGCGCAGCGCTTCCGAGCAAAAAACGTTTGCCGTCATGGTGCTCGATGTGGATCGCTTCAAGATGATCAACGATTCTTTGGGGCACACCTACGGAGACTTGTTTTTGCAGGGCGTGAGCAAGCGGATTTTGCAGAGTGCAGCTGGATGCGAGGTCACGATCGCCAGGATGGGTGGCGACGAGTTTACGATTCTTTGCAAATGCGAGCCAGACGGCCGGGAAGCATCGGAACTTGCCCAAAAAATCATCGACACATTGAAGCAGCCATTTCATCTGAAGGACAGCGACTTCTACATTTCGGCGAGCATCGGGACAGCCCTTTTTCCAGAGCACGGGTTAGATGCCGTCTCCTTGTTGAAAAAAGCGGATGCGGCGATGTACAAGGTCAAGCGACAAGGGAAAAACGGCCATCTGTTCTACACGGATGACCTCGACGCCCAACTGCTGGATCACATCGAGCTGGAGAGCGATTTGCGCAAAGCGATTGAACGAGACGAATTGGTCGTCTACTACCAGCCGCAGTTTCATTCCGAGTACAACCGGATGATCGGTGTGGAAGCGCTCGTCAGGTGGAATCACCCGACAAGAGGACTGCTCTCGCCTGGCCTGTTTATTCCACTAGCCGAAGAAACCGGCTTGATCTACGACTTGGGAACATGGGTTTTGCGCGAGGCGTGCCGCCAGATGAAACGCTGGCATGACGAAGGCGGACCGCTCATTCCTGTGTCGGTCAACCTGTCTTCCCACCAGTTTCATCAGTCCAACCTCGTGACGTATATCCGAAATATCCTGCAAGAAACGGGGCTTGCCCCGGAGTATTTGGAGCTGGAGATCACGGAGAGCATGATGATGGACCCGGCTGTCTCCATTCACATTTTGGAGGAGCTGAACAAGCTTGGCACACGCATCAGCCTGGACGACTTCGGGACAGGCTACAGCTCGCTCAGCTATCTGAAAAAATTTCCGATTCACAAGCTGAAAATCGACCGCTCCTTCATCACCGATATCTCCCAAAACCGCAACGATCGGGCCATCGTGTCCACAATCATTGCGATGGCGCAAAACCTCAAGCTGGATGTCATTGCCGAAGGCATCGAGACAAAAGACCAGCTGGACATTTTGACGGAAAACGATTGCAAAAAAATTCAGGGCTATTACTTCGCCAGCCCGTTGTCGGCGGCAGATGTTGAGACGATGTTCATCATGCCTTCCCGCGAGGCGCAGCACCTTGAATAGAGGCACAGCAGGTCAACCCGCGCTCACCGGGTTGGCCTTTTTTACGGGGAAAAGATTTATCTGAAAAAACGGAATTTCCGGTGAGGAGCAGTTGACAAACGATTCGTTCTGTTATTAAATAAATGGCGAAAGCGCTTTAATTACCAACAAGATGTCAAATGAGGGTTTCAAGATGGCGACTGATTTTTTTCCTAACCAAGTCACGATTCCTTCTGTCAGGGACTTGCGCCATTTTCAGATCGCGCTGCAAAGCGACGCTCCGGTTATCCTTTTGTCGGATGTCCATATCGGAAATTTGAAAAGCTTGACGCAAAAATGCCACGAAGCCAAGAAAAAAGTGATTGTGCACGTGGACCTGATCGGCGGCTTGAACAAGGATCAAATGGGAATCAAGCTGCTCAAGGACTTGTTTCAGGTAGATGGACTCATTTCCCCGAGTGCCAAAATTGTCAACCGTGCGAAGAACGTAGGATTGATCGGGATTCACCGATTTTTTCTCCTCGATTCACGCTCGCTGGAAAATGGTTTGAAAGGACTGGAAATGAGCGATCTCGATGCGATTGAGATTCTCCCGGGTCCTTTTGCCAAGCAGTTTGTGAACCAGTTCCGCGCCGTGAAAAATGTCCCGATTCTCGCAGGTGGCTTTATCGATTCGGCAGAAGTCGTTCACGAGCTGTTCGCAGCCGGAATCAACGGTGTGACAACAAGCAAGCGTGAACTTTGGAACATACGCGACAACAAAATACGTTAACGGGTTATGTGTAGATGCGAAACCCTACAGAGAGTTAGTGCGAAAAGGCGCTAGCTCTGTGTAGGGTTTTTTGTTTTGGAAAGGGGGTGGTGCAAGCGAACGAGCGTGCAAGGGCAAAGCGAAAAACAAATCAAAGGAGGCAACCGAATGGCGGTCATTCAGTTTTTGATCCAGTTGGGCCCATCTGTTATGATGCCGATTATTTTCTTTATTTTGGCGATGATCTTTCGGGTGAAAGTCGGACAAGGCTTCAAGGCAGCGATGCTGGTAGGGATCGGGTTTGTCGGCATCAATCTCGTAATCGGCCTGTTATTGGGAACGCTAGGCCCGGCAGCAGAAGCGATGGTAAGTCGCTTTGGCCTGTCGCTGACGGTCGTTGACCCGGGGTGGCCTGTCGGTGCGACAATTGGCTGGGGGACGCCGATTGTCCCGATCGTTGTTTTCAGTGCTGTTCTCTTGAATATTTTGTTGCTAATGTTGAAATGGACAAAGACAGTCAACATCGACATTTTCAACTATTGGCACTTCATGCTGACAGGCGGTGTCGTGTATGCGGCAACTAACAGCATCGCAGTTGGCACGATCGCTGCACTCATTCACTTCCTGATCGCGATTGTGATTGCGGACATTACGGCGCCGAAAATCCAGAAAGAGTTCGACTTGAAAGGCGTCTCCTTTGCTCATGCCACATCGGCGATTTACGTGCCCATCGGCATCGCGGTGAACTGGATCATCGAAAAAATTCCCGGTTTGCGGGACATCAAGGCCGATCCGGAGGAAATCACCAAAAAATACGGCGTGATGGGCGAACCGCTCACGCTTGGTACGATTCTCGGAGTGTTGCTCGGCATCCTTGCCGGGTTCGGAATTGCGGAAATTTTGACACTCGGCATTCAAGTAGCGGCGGTGATGGTTCTCTTGCCTGCGATGATCAACGTGCTGGTCGAAGGGCTGGAGATCGTGCGGCAGGCGGCGGAACAGTTTTTGAAAAAGCGTTTCCCGGACCGCGAGTTTTACATCGGCTTGGATACGGCTCTCTTGATCGGCAATCCGGCTGTGTTGGCTACTGGGCTGCTGCTCATTCCCGGGGCGCTGGTCCTCGCGATTTTGTTGCCTGGTAACAAAGTGCTGCCTTTTGTCGATCTGGCTTCGCTCGTGTTCTTGATCCCGATGGCGGCACCGTATTTGAAAAAGAATCTCGTTCGTCTGTTCGTCTCAGGGCTGGTCATGGTCGCGTTCGTGCTGTACGCGGCAACAAGCATTGCGCCGCTGTACACAACCGCTGCGAATCTCGTCCATGTTTCGCTGCCTGAGGGTGTCAGCGCCACAACCGAGTTGGCCAACTTGGTCGGGGGAGCAACGACTCCGCTCGGCTGGATTCTCATCAAACTAGCCTCAATCTTTGCATGAAACCAGTAAGGGGGAGAGAACGTGGCACCATTTTTGATTGGGATTGACAACGGAGGAACAGTCACGAAAGCAGCTGTCTACACGGTGGACGGACGGGAGCTGGCGGTTTCCAGCAGAAAGACCGTCATGATCATGCCACAGCCTGGCCATACCGAGAGAGACATGGAAGAACTGTGGAAAGCGAATGTGTCCGTCATAAAAGAGGTGCTGGCAAAGTCGGGCATCGATCCTAAAGAAGTGGCGGGCGTGGCTGTCACGGGACACGGCAACGGACTGTACCTCGTCGACGCAGCAGGAAAGCCAGTTGGCAACGGCATCGTCTCGACGGATACCCGCGCCAAGCACCTTGTCGAGCAGTGGTATCAGGACGGAACGGCGGAACGCGTCCTGCCGAAGACGATGCAATCGATCTGGGCAGGCCAGCCTGTGGCGCTCTTGGGCTGGCTGCAAGCGAACAGACGCGAAGCGCTGGAAAAGGCACGCTGGGTTTTGATGTGCAAAGACTTTATCCGCTATCGGCTGACAGGCGAAGCGTATGCAGAGGTGACGGACATCTCCGGCACCAACCTGTTCAACATCAAGGATGTATCCTACGACGATGAACTGCTCGCCGAATTTGGTTTGCAAGGCATCGCGGAAAAGCTGCCGCCCGTCAAATACTCCGCTGACATTTGCGGCTATGTGACGGAGCAGGCGGCGAAAGAAACCGGGCTGGCGGTAGGGACACCTGTAGCGGGGGGATTGTTCGACATCGATGCGTCGGCGATTGCCTCTGGCGTCACTGATGAGGATAAATTGTGCGTCGTAGCTGGCACATGGAGCATCAACGAATACATCACGAAAGAGCCAGTCGTCGACAAAGCGTTGTTCATGACGTCCATCTATTGCATCCCCGGCTATTGGCTGACGCTGGAGGGCAGTCCGACTTCGGCGAGCAATCTGGAGTGGTTCACCAACGAATTTTTCAGCCAGGAACACGACGCGGCGCTCAAGCAAGGCATTAGCGTGTATGAGCTGTGCAACCAGATGGTAGCCAGCACGAAGCCGGAAGATTCCCACATCGTCTTCTTTCCGTTTTTGTTCGGCTCCAACGTGGACGCCAACGCCAAAGCGTGCTTTATCGGCCTGAATGGCTGGCACACCAAAGCGCATATGGTCAGAGCCTTGTACGAAGGAGTCGTGTTCGGTCACCGCCAGCATATCGACAAGCTGCTCGTCCACCGCTCCCGGCCAAAGGCGGTGCGCCTGGCGGGAGGGGCCACGAGGTCGGAAGAGTGGATGCAAATGTTCGCTGACGTTTTGCAGCTGCCTGTCGAGGTGGTCGAAGGCACAGAGCAGGGAACGCTTGGCGCTTCCATCTGCGCCGGGGTGGCAACGAAGCACTTCGATTCGTTCTCGCAAGCGGCAGAGTCGATGGTGAAAGTCAGCAAAATGTACACGCCACAAGAACAACATAGAGACATCTACGAGCAAAAGTACCAGGCGTATTTGGAAGTGCTGGAAGCATTGCAGCCGTTGTGGAAAAAACTTTCGTGAAGGATGGAGCAGACATGGATTTTGGCATCAAAGGAAAAAGCGCGATTATTACCGGAGCCTCAAGGGGCGTAGGCCGGGCGATTGCCTTGGCGTTGGCGGAAGAGGGCGCAAAAGTCATCATCAATTACAACCGCAGCGCCGACAGTGCGAATGAGGTAGTGGAGCTGATCAGGGAACAAGGCGGCGAGTGCATCGCCATCCAGGCCGATCTCGGCCAAAAGGCAGACTGCGACCGACTGATGACTGAAGCGACCGCCGTATTTGGCAGCGTGGATATTTTGATCAACAATGCAGGCGTATGGCCGAAAAACTGGGTGACCGACATTTCCTTGGAAGAATGGAATCACACGATGGATGTCAATTTGACGTCGGTGTTTCTCACCTGCCAAAGCTTCGTCAATCATTTGCTTGCTGAAAACCGCCGAGGAAAAATTTTGAATGTGACTTCGCAGGCTGCTTTCCACGGCTCGACGACAGGTCATGCGCACTACGCCGCCAGCAAAGCGGGGGTAGTTGCGTTCACGATTTCGCTTGCCCGCGAGGTGGCGAAGCAAGGAATCAATGTCAATGCGCTCGCGCTCGGCATTGTGGAGACGGATATGATCAAGGCCGATCTGGAACAGAAAAAAGACTACTACGTCAACCGGATTCCGCTGGGACGGGTGGCCAAACCGGAAGAAATCGCGGATATCGCCGCTTTCCTCGTCTCCGAGAAAGCGAACTACATCACCGGAGCCACGATGGACGCCACTGGCGGCATGTTGATGAGATAGAAGCACGAGAGAGGATAGGAGGAAGCAAGATGTTGACCACACTGCGTGAAGTAGCAAACGATGCACGAAAAAATCAATACGCCGTTCCGGCTTTTGACTGCGTAGGCGATATTATGGTGCGTACCATTCTCGATACGGCGGAGCGGCTGCAATCGCCCGTCATCCTGATGTGTCTGGAGCACAACCTGCGAGAGCCGAAAGGGTTCGTCTACCTGGCGGAATACATCAAGGCAGTCGCCCCCTTTTACAACATCCCGATCGTTTTGCACCTGGATCACGCGATGGACGTCGATCTCGTCCAGGAAGCGATCCGCTACGGCTTTACTTCGGTGATGATCGATGGGTCGAGTCTGCCGTTTGCCGACAATGTCGCGCTGACCAGGCAAGTGACAGACTTGGCTCGCCCGCACGGAATCAGTGTAGAGGCTGAGCTGGGACATGTGGGCGGAAACGAGCTGGGCGGCGCGTACGGCACAGAGTCGAAACTGACAGAGCCGCATCAGGTGGCCGAGTTTGTCGAGCGAACAGGTGTCGATGCCTTGGCTGTCTCCATCGGGACGGCGCACGGTGTCTATACGGCAGAGCCGAACCTGAACGTGGAAAGAATGCAGGAAATCAACCAAGCAAGCCCGGTTCCGCTCGTCCTGCACGGCGGTTCGGGAACGCCGGATGCCCAAGTGCAAGCAGTGGTCAAACACGGAATCAGCAAAGTAAACTTGTACGCCGATTGCCGGATTGCGATGGCAAAAGGCGTGAAGCGGGCTGCCGCTGAAATGACCAGAATCGACCCGTTGCCGGAAGAGATGTTCCTTCCGATCAAGCAGGAGCTGGAGCAAACGGTAGAACACAAAATTCGCATGCTAGGTTCGCTGGGCAGAGCGTAAGAGATATAGGAGTGAGAGAGATGAAAGTTTTGGCGATTGCCGATCGGTTTATTCCTTCCCGCGAGATGGGAGAAGGACTGCAAGAGTTGGAAAAGCTCGGTTTTCAGGTAGAGGTGCGGGAATGGCAGCACAACTCGCTGGAAGAATTGCAAAAAGACAATCTGGCGGTGGAGCTGCACGGGCCGGAAGCGGTGACCATGCCAGACAGCGTCTTTGTCGGAATCGAGCAATATGACGTGCTTGTCGTTCAATTTGCCCCCGTCTCTGCGAAAGTGATCGCGGCGGCAAGCAAGCTGAAAATCATCGGAATTTTGCGCGGCGGCACCGAGAACGTCGCGATTGAGGCTGCAAAAGAGCGCGGCGTTAGCGTCCTGAATACGCCAGGCCGAAATGCCCGCGCCGTAGCGGAGTTTACGCTTGGCCTGATTCTTTCCGAGGTGCGCAACATCGCCCGTTCCCACGCTGCGCTCAAGCAAGCGGAATGGCGAAAGTCTTTTCCGAACAGCGAAGCGATTCCCGAGCTGTTTGCAAAAAAAGTCGGCCTGATCGGATACGGCAATGTCGGTCAGTTGATCGCCGGATTTCTCACCGCCATGGGCTGCGAGATTCTCGTGTACGATGAGTACATCGAGCAAGTGCCGGCTCCGTATCGCAAAGTGGCGCTCGACGAACTGTTGCAGCAAGCCGATATCGTTTCCTTGCATTTGCGGCTGACAGAAAAGACTCAGCATTTTATCGGGGAGCACGAGCTTGCGCAAATGAAGCCGAACGCAGTTCTGATCAATACGGCGCGCTCCGGGCTGATTGATGAAAAAGCATTGGTGGCATACCTGCAAGCAGGCCGGATTGCCGGAGCCGCTTTGGACGTGTTTGACAATGAGCCGCTGGCAGCGGATGATCCGTTGTTGCATCTCGACAATGTGACCATTACACCGCACATGGCGGGCAGTACGCGCGATGCCTTCACGAACAGTCCGAAACAGATGGCAGGCTACTTGGCCAACATCGTCCGCAAAGAGCGGAACGTCCCTGTTGTAAACGAAGTATTACCTCAACTGTAACAAGCTTCCAAAAGCCTTTGCTCATCGGTTTCGCCGCGAGCAAAGGCTTTGTTTTTTCACCGAGAAAAAGGATTGACTTGTCAGACGATTCGCTATAAGATTCACTTAATTAACGATCATTAAGTAAAAGTGTCACACAAACAAAAGGGGGGTATCCATGACGACGAGAGACAAAATCAAGGCAGTTGCCCTGACCCAGTTTGCCAAGGGCGGATATGAAGGGACGCCGCTGTCGGCGATTACAAAAGAAGTCGGGGTGACAACTCCGGCCGTGTACGCGTTTTTTGGCAGCAAGGAAGACTTGTTTTTATCGATTTTCGAAGATGTTTTGTCCAACCATTATCACTCGGTCAAAAGCGCGATTGAACAAGCGCAGGACGGTACCGTGGAAGAGCGGCTGTACCAGATTTTGCGCGGCGCCTTTACGTATCACGTCAGCCAGGAAGAAGAGACGATTTTTTACAAACGCGCGATGATGTTTCCGCCTGCGTCGCTTGAGGACAAGCTGAAAGAACGCTTCGGCGCGACAGAGGAGATGCTGACGCAGGAAATCCGCGCTTTGCTTGCGGAAGGAATCGCGGCGGGCGCAATCGCAGACCGTCCGCTTGACGATCTGTTGGACGGCTTTTTGTGCCTGATGGATGGACTGTTTTTGCAATTGCTCTACTATGACGAGTCGAAGTTTGAGCACAAGCTGCAAAACATCTGGAAGCTGTTCTGGAGTGGAATCGCCGGATCATAAAAAGACAGATACCGAACCTGGGGGTTAGATGACATGGAAGAGGCGAACAACAAGAAAAACGACTACGAACGCGAGCCGGTCCCACTCGCCTTGCGAAAAGGGTGGGTTCCGCTCAGCCTCGTCTGGATCGCCATCGGCATTGATATCTCATCAATGCTGCTCGGCGCGCAGCTTGGCTCTGGAATGAATTTTTGGGACGCCATCTGGGCGGTTATGCTCGGCTCCTTGCTTTTGGGGATCATGGGGGCCGTATGTGCTTACATGGGCGCAGCCACTGGCTTGTCGACTGCGATGATTACCCGCTACGCCTTCGGGGAGTACGGGGCGCGCCTGATTTCCGCCATCATCGGCATTTCCTTGCTGGGCTGGTTTGGCGTACAGGCCGGATTTTTTGCCCAAAATGCCCAGACAGCGCTTTCTTCCGTTTTGGGCATTGAAATGGACCAGGCAGTTCTCTCGGTCATTGGCGGACTGCTCATGATGTCTACCGCCATATACGGCTATCGAGCATTGGAAAAGCTCAGCTCCTGGGCTGTTCCGCTAATGGTCATCTTAATTGTTACCTCTATTGTTTTGACTATTCAAAATCATCCGTTTTCGCAAATGGCGCAGACTGGGTTGTCCGGAGAACCGCTGTCCTTCGGGATGGCTGTCTCGCTCGTAATCGGCATCTTCGTCGTCGGGACGATTATCACGCCTGACGTTGCCAGATGGGCGCGGACGCGAAAAGATGCGATGCTCGCCTCGTTCGTCGGTTTTTTTGTCGGCAACAGCTTCATGATCGTCGTGGCGATCATTTTGTCGAAAGCGATGGGCACGAGCGATCTGACGACGATCTTTTTGGCGCTCGGCCTGGGCATCCCCGCGATTTTGGTCATCACGCTCGCGCAGTGGACGACGAATACGAGCAACCTGTATTCCTCATCGCTCGGCTTTTCCGTCGTCTTCAGCAAAACGCCCAAGGTATGGATTACGCTGATTGCCGGCCTGTTTGCCACGGCTCTTGCCTACATGGGCATTTACGATCGGTTTATTACGTTCCTGTCGTTCATCACGATGTTGATTGCGCCCGTCGGGGGAATTTGCATCGCCGAATATTACTTCGTCAACCGTGCGGCTTTTGCTTTTGACAAAGCGCATCGCATGTTGATTGCCCGCTCGCTGGTGTCGTGGCTGCTCGCTTCGTTCATCGCTTACTGCACAACGGCGGCTCCCGATGGCTTGGGGTTGTTTCATTTGACGACGGTTCCGGCGCTCGACGGCTTTTTGTGCGGCGTGTTGTCCCAGGTTACTTTTGGAGTAGCCAGCCGCAGGAAGCAACAAGCCGAGGAAGCAGCCACAAAAGGATAATGCACACGTACACGCAGAAAGGAAGATACGCATGAGATACATTGACGCACAAGCGATCGAGGACATTGCAGCAGGCGCAGCCGTTTTGGGAACAGGAGGGGGCGGCGATCCGTACATCGGCAAAATGATGGCGTTGCAGGCGATTGAAAAGTACGGCCCGATTCCGCTCATGACGGTAGATGAGCTGGACGACGACGCGCTCGTCGTGCCTTCCAGCATGATCGGGGCACCTACGGTCATGGTGGAGAAAATTCCGGCGGAAGGCATGGTGACGCAAGCCCTCGAATTTATCGAGCAAGCGTTGGGGAAAAAGGTGGCGGTAACGATGCCGATTGAGGTCGGCGGGGTCAACTCGATCATTCCGCTGGTCGTTGCGGCGGAAAAAGGCATCCCCGTCCTCGATGCAGATGCGATGGGCAGAGCTTTTCCGGAGGCGCAAATGGTCACCTTTTACCTGGACGGGCTGGCTCCGGCTCCAACCGCGATGACAGATGAGCGCGGCAACGGGATCGTGATGTATCCGGTAGACGGCGTCATGTCGGAGAGGTTCGCGCGCAGCGTGACCATCCAGATGGGCGGCTCTGCGGCGATGTGCGACTATCCGCTGTCGGGCAAACAGGTGAAACAAAGCGCCATTCCAGGCACGCTGACCTTGGCGCAGGAGATCGGCGCCCTGTTGCGCACCGCGCGCAGCCAGGAGACGAGCCCGGTGCGTATGCTTCTGGACAAGCTTGGCGGATTTGAATTGTTTGCGGGCAAAACCGTCGACATTAGCCGCCGGACAGACAGCGGCTTTACAAAAGGCCAGGCGACTTTTGACGGGATCGACCACGATCGCGGACGCCAAATGATTCTCGGCTTTCAAAACGAGCACCTCGTCGCGCTGGAAAACGGTCAACCGCTTGCGACCACGCCTGACTTGCTCGCTGTCCTGGACAAAGAGACAGGCATGCCGATCACGACAGAAGGCTTGAAATACGGCGCGCGCGTCTCGATTGTGGCATTCCCGTGCCATGCCAAATGGCGGACGGCCAAAGGCATCGAGACAGTGGGGCCGCGCTACTTCGGGTACGATTTTGACTATGTGCCTGTGGAACAACTGGTTGCAAAGAGAGGGGAAAAGGCATGAGCTACCGGATTGGAATTGACGTAGGCGGGACGAATACAGACGCGGTGCTGCTGGATGAACAGCTGCAAGTCGTCCACGAGGTGAAATCGCCGACCACAGCAGATGTCAGCTCGGGTATTTACGAAGCGCTGCGCCGCGTTGTGGCCGAAAGCGGAGTCAATCCGCAGCATGTTCGGTACGCCATGCTCGGAACGACGCATTGCACCAATGCGATTGTAGAACGCAAGCGCTTAAACCGCGTGGGCACCATCCGCATCGGAAAGCCAGCCACGACAGCCGTTCGGCCGATGATGGGCTGGCCGGAAGACTTGCGGGCCGCCGTAGGCGAGAACTGGCATATGGTGTCTGGCGGATACGAATACGACGGTCGGACAATCGTTCCTTTGGACGAGGAAGAAATCCGCAGCGCCTGCCGCTCGATGAAAGGCGACGTGGAGACGATTGCGATTTCCGGCGTCTTTTCTCCGGCCAATGCGGATCAGGAAAAGCGGGTGGCGCACATCGTCCGCGAAGAGCTGGGCGAATCTATCTCGATCTCCGTGTCGCATGAGATCGGCAGCATCGGCCTGTTGGAACGGGAAAATGCGACGATCTTGAACGCAGCCCTCATCCAGACGGCAAAAATGGTGGCAGAAGGTTTCCGCGAGGCGCTCGGCAAAAACGGGATTGAACATGCGGGAATCTTTTTCGGACAAAATGACGGGACATTGATGTCGCTCGTGTATGCGATTCGCTACCCGATTTTGACGATCGCTTGCGGTCCGACGAACTCGATCCGCGGCGCGGCTCATCTGTCCGGGCGAAAAGACGGGCTGGTCGTCGATGTCGGCGGAACTACGACGGATATCGGCGTTCTGATCAACGGTTTCCCACGTCAGTCTTCGCTTGCCGTCGACATCGGGGGGATTCGTACCAATTTCCGCATGCCGGACATTCTCTCCGTCGCAATCGGAGGCGGCACGATTGTTCGCCGATCCGGCGAGGAAATCAAGCTTGGTCCGGACAGCGTAGGCTACCAGTTGCGCAATCGGGCATTGATCGTCGGCGGGGATACGATGACCGCGACAGATGTAGCAGTCGTCATGGGCCGCTTGGACTGGCCGGGGGCGAAAGTAGCAGGCATCGACCGGGCTTTTTGCCAGCAGGTAGACGCTCAATTGGTCGCAGCCGTGGAGGATGCGATTGATCGGATGAAGACGAGCCCGACTCCGGTCCCTGTCATTCTCGTCGGCGGCGGCAGCGTCTTGCTGCCTGATCAGATGAAAGGCGTCTCGGAAGTGATCAGGCCGAAACATTTTGGCGCAGCGAATGCGATCGGAGCGGCGCTCGGTCAAGTCAGCGGGCAAATCGAAAAAATATACGCGCTGGACGAGCAGACGAGAGAAGCAGCACTGGCGGATGCAAAAGCCGGAGCGATTCGCGAGGCAATTGCCGCAGGAGCTGATCCGCAGTCATTGGAAATCGTTCATATGGAAGACATCCCGTTGGCGTATTTGCCGGGGAATGCCTTGTTGATTCGCGTAAAAGCGGCAGGGCTTTTGCAGGCATGACCACAAAGCTGATCGCATGACGAGCAAAAACAGGAGCTGACAACAGGCTCCTGTTTTTTTGCATTCCGGGACATTTATCACGCCTTCTGGGTAGGTGGCATATCGTATTCATGACAAACCGGAAAAATCACATGGAGGAGGGCATCCTGCTTGTACCCGCAAACACGTAACTGGTTTCCCTACGTAAGTCCATACGATCCTTGCCCGCCGATTCGGGTGAAAACATACTCGGTGCCGCCACAATTGTTTATCACATTCCAGCCCCCTGATTTGCCCCAAAATTCTCCAGCCGAAGCTTTGCGCACGGGTGTATTGTGGCCGTCTCTGTACAGCCCGTACGACCCGAGGATGGATCACTTAGGAAGAGGGGGAGGGGGTTCCCATGGCACCTGAACAACGAGGAAAAGAATACTACGCTCTGTTGCAAAGGCTGCAAGAGATCGATTTCGTCCTGGTCGAGCTGAATCTGTATCTCGATACGCATCCTACCGATATGAACGCGATAGAGCAGTTCAACCAGCTCACGGAAAAGCGCTGGGCGCTGGCGAATGAGTATGAAAAGTTGTACGGCCCCTTGCAAGGGTTCGGACGCAGCTATTCCGGATATCCGTGGCAGTGGAATGACGAGCCTTGGCCATGGCAAGTGTAGAAATGAGGGGAAAATAACCGATGTGGATTTATGAGAAAAAGCTGCAATATCCGGTTCGCGTCAGCAAGTGCGACGTGAAAATGGCAAAATATTTGACCGAGCAGTACGGCGGGGCAGACGGAGAGCTGGCAGCAGCGCTGCGCTACATGAACCAGCGCTACACGATCCCGAACAAAGTAATCGGTCTCTTGACAGACATTGCCACGGAAGAGTTTGCCCACCTGGAAATGATTGCGACGATGGTGTATAAGCTGACCAAAGACGCGACTGTCGAGCAGTTGGAAGAAGCCGGGCTTGGCGCCCATTACGCCAACCACGACAGAGCGCTGTTTTACAACAATGCGGCAGGCGTGCCGTGGACGGCAACCTACATCGCGGCCAAGGGCGATCCGATCGCCGACCTGTATGAAGATATCGCCGCAGAGGAAAAAGCGCGGGCCACGTACCAATGGCTGATCGACATGACAGACGATGTGGATTTGCAGGACAGTCTGAAATTTTTGCGCGAAAGAGAAATCGTCCACTCCTTGCGCTTCCGTGAAGCCGTGGAGATTTTGAAGGAAGAACAAGGCCGCAAGACGATTTTTTAAGCAAATAGCCAGCGGGAAGACGACTAAGAACGCAAAAGAGAGCGAAAAGCTCTCTTTTTTTGTTAAACATCCACGATAACGGGCAAGGTCAACATCGCATCTTTCCTTTTCACGAAGGGGAAAGTGATTATGTACCGGATCAAGCCAATTTTGGAGAATAAACATCGACCAGGGAAAACATGATAAGTTTGTCCATAAACAAAAGCAGTGGAATGGAGGCTTCCAATGAATCCCTTTGCAAACAATAATCAAATCGCACAACAATTGGCCAAATGCGAGCAGCTCATTGCGCAACTGATCCAGCAGACACAACAAGCATCAGCCCAGTATCAACAGCTTTTGCAGCAAGAACAAAAAAATGCAATGGCGCTCGAACAAATTGCGCAAAGAGAGCATCAAGCGGCACATATGATTCAGACAGCACTTCAAGGACATGACATCGCCATTCAACAAATGCAGCAAATCGCCAACATTTGCAGGCAGGCGGGTTTGTCTGTCCATCAATCCGTCTCAAATGTCCCGCTGTCTTTGCAGCAACAAACACAAGGATACGGAAGCCAGCCGCAACATTAATCGCTGCGGTCAATCCCCTCAAGAGCACCGGGTTCAGAGCGCGGCGAATAAATGGCCTGTTTCAGGGCACAATGTGGGATGACTGAATTTGGAAAGGAGCCGTTTTCGGTGAAAACCAAACGATTGATTTTCCGCTTGTTCCTGCTGATTGCCATCGCGGCGCTCGTCGAGTGGTTCGTCTATGCGAAAAACGATGCACAGACGAATGTCATGGTAGAACAGCCGCAGGCTCACCAGGCTGCGCCTACGCTCCAGGTTACGCATACGCTCACGCAAGATGACCTGGAACTCAAGCTGGCTGTCACCAACTTTACCTTTTCTCTGGAGAACATGGGAAAAGAAAACAAGCAGGGAGAAGGCCATGTCCATCTGTACCTGGATGGGAAAAAAATCGCAAAAGTGTTTGAAGCAAGCTATGTCTTGAAAGACATCCCGAGCGGAAAGCACGAGATTACGGTCGAATTGGCCCACAACAACCACGAGTCGTATGGAGTATCCGAGCGCTTCAACATCGAGGTCAAGCCTTGATTCGCGTCCAAGCCTAAGTGGTCAGACTCCATAGAAAAAAGCCGACAGAAAAGCGCCAATGGCACTCGATTTGTCGGCTTTTTTCATTAGCGCATTTGCACTTTGACTTGCGCCTGTTGGTCAGGCAAGGCAATGACGAGCGTCGGATACGAGATCGCTTGCGTTTTCAGAGCACCAGGTGCTGGCGGCTGAACGCGAACGTGGACGGTGAAGCCGTGCGGGCCTGTCCGCTTGACCTGATCCGCTACAAGTCGGTACCCTCCCGTTGGCCGTTGTCCTGCGCTGATGACGACATACGCCTTGCCGTTCGCGCGCACGACCGTATGACCGCCATTTTTTCGCACGGTTTTCAATGCTTCCGTTACAGCAGGCGGGTACGGAGCGGCTACAGCTTCATACTCGGCTGCGAAAGGCGCAACCTCTTTTACTGCGGGCGCAGATGCGGTAGGATGGGATAGGGAAACCGATTGGGCACCTGTGACACAAAGCGAAGCTGCGAGCAACAAACTAGGGAATATATTCATCATCATTCTCCTTCCAATTGGTAAAAGTAATCGTGATGAGATCATGAAAACTGAGGTGACAGGAGTGCGTGTGAACGATTCGCTGGAATACCTGTCCGAAGCAACGAGACAAGCGATTCTAAACGAACAGACGAGGCGTTTTCGCCTTGACCAGGAACAGCAGGACTTGTCGTCCAGACTGTTGGATAGCGCGTTTATCAGCCGTGTCTGGCAAGAGGCTGATGAACTGGAAAGAACCGTCATCAAGCTGTTTCTTACCAAAGCGCCACGCGGCTTTTTCAGCAAACGGGCCTGGGAACGGGAAACGGCAAAAGAGCACAGACACTTGTCCATCGGTCTGACGAGGCTTCGACGACTGGGACTGATTTTGACTGTACGCAAAATGTGGAGTGAGATCGGTTATGTGATGCCGCAAGAAATTCGTGAGCAGCTGACCATGCAGTTGTTGCCACAATTGACTTCGGCCTATGTTTCTTTGTCAAAAACGCTCCCTTATTATATATCAGCCGGCAGAGGGATACATCTGGATCTTTTTGGGCTTCTGCTGTTCGTCCGCGATCAGCAAGTGCCTGTGACGCAAAAAGGGAGCATTCACCGCAGGGCAATGCAAAAAATGCTTCCGCTCCTGTCCATTGCGGACGAGCACGTACAAGGCATCGCCCTCGCTCCGCTGGACAAAGAGCAGAGAGATGGCCTGGCGCTCACGATTGTCCTCGATCTGGCTTTCCGGCTGGGGCTAGTGATGCGCAAAGAGAAACAGCTTGTCCCAGACGCATACCAAATCCGCCAGTGGCTCAACCATTCTTCTCCCGAGCGATTTGAACAGCTGTATCAGCTGGTTGCGGATCAGCTGCTGCCGCATGGCGATTGGTGGGATGCTTTTGCCCAGATGATGAGGCATGTTCCGCTTGATCAGTGGTGTTGTGTCGACGCGCAATTGCGCATGCTAGAGACAGCGGGTTTTGTCTTGCCAGAGGAGGCCGAAAAAGCGATTGTGGAGCAATGGCTGCACATTTTGCTCGGCATGGGCTGGATTCAGCTCGGAGCCGATGACGAGGAGCGCCTTTTCTGGCGGTGGAACAGTTTGCCGCATTTGACGGCCGAAGAAGGCTGGTTTGTCGATCCGACCGGAGCACTGACGATTCCGCCGCTCGTGCCGCTACGTGACGTGTGGGAGATCAGCGCATTTTGTCAGCTGACGTTTGAAGGCCAGTTGATCAGGGGCGAATTGCAAGCGGGAAAGCTCCAGTCGTATCTTGCTTCGGGGGGAACTAAGGAGCAGGTGATTGAAAAGCTGCGGAGCGGTTGTGCCCATCCATTGCCGGATAGCCTGGTCGAAGTGATCGGGCATTGGGCGAAGGCGGCTACGCAAATCCAGCTGGAGCCGTTTTACCGCGTCCGTACCGCACATGGCGGATTTGTGGAGGAATGGCGGCAAATTCCTGACTTTCAGCCGTTTTTGCAGCACGTTTTGTCTCCGGCGGAATTTTTCATCCCGCTCTCGCAAAAAAGGCAGCTGATCGACCTGCTCAAGCATTATGGCTACGAGCCGCATGTCGTCATGCAAACAGACGCTGCCGATGGGGAAGAAGACACGTCACCGGATGTGGCTGCGAGGGGGCTGCTTCTGATCGAACGGCCCTGGGATGGATACGCGATCGAAAATACGTTTCCTGCCCAAGATGAAGCCATGCCGCAGCTGGCGACATTGCCGAAAATGTGGACGCAGCATTTCCAGTCGTATCATCCGCAATCGCTGCGGGATTTGCTCAAGCGGGCGGCCGAGCTGCAACTGGAAGTAGAAATCCAGTTGACTGATCAGGAGCGGCTGCATGGACTGCCTGTGGAAGTCAAACTGGACATGGGCTATTGGGTCGTCTCCATCAGCGGTCCGCACGGCAAGCGCTCCTACAGGCTTGATGATCTGGGCCGAGTGCGCATTGTCGTGCCTGATTATCTGTACTAAGGGTGTAGATCGTGGTACAATCAGAAGGGACTAAAAGCTTTACGCCTTTAGTGTGAAAGGAGGTCTCGCCCTATGGAAGCAGTAGAGACTGTGGATATGGCCCAGTTGATTATGGAGTCGCATGAACTGTCCACCATGATCAATCAATCGCGCGAGGTCGTGCAATATTTGGAGGCCAAGCGTTGGATGGAGGCAGACGAAGAAGTACAGCGCCTTCTGGAGTTGTTTGAAAAGAAGAAGGAGCAGTATGAAGATGTACAACGGTTCGGGAAGTACCATCCCGATTACAACCATATATCAAAAGAAGTGCGCGAGCTGAAGCGGACGATTGAGCTTCGCGATTCCGTGCAGGCTTTCAAGCGGGCTGAGGACGCGCTGGATGAGTTGTTGTATCAGGTGAGCAGAACGATTGCCCACTCGGTATCTGACACCATCAAGGTGCCGAGCAACAATCCGTTTCTGGAAGCGCAGGGCAGTGGCTGCGGGACCGGGGGAAGCTGCGGTTGCAGCACGAAAAAGCTTTCCTGACAGGCAGTCACGCTTCGGCCTGTGGCGAGGACTTTTCACGCAACAGAAAACAGTCCTCGCACAGGTTGCCGCAGCAAAACTGCTTTTCGCTGGGCACCAGAAAGCGAAAACGGTAGACGTGCTGGTCGTCGCCTGAGCGCACATAAATGCACTCGGGCTTTAATTTGGTATGGGTGGTCAGTCGCTCCCCCGTTTCCATCAGCCGTTCAGTCAGGCGAGAAGCGGGGAGTGTGCTGCTTACATAAAAGAAGCGTTGGCCCGCATGCGTGCGCCAGCCGCTTTTTGTCACGATGCCTTCCTGGTGAAGCGCTTCCTCGAAGCTTCGATAAAAGCTAGTCAGCATAATGACCACAAATCCTTTCTGTATCGGGCGTTTACAGGTGATTATACCATGAAGGGAAAGGAGACCAACGGTTACATGAGAGAACGACGTCTTGGTGTTGCCGTGTGGGTAAAAAACACACGAGCGGCCAAAAATTTACGCAAATTTGGCACCATTCATTACATCTCCAAACGGCTGAACTACGTCTCCATGTACGTAGATGCGAATCTGCTGGACGAAACGATCCGCATCATGGAGAAACTGCATTTCGTGACCAAAATCGAGCGGTCCCATCGTCACGAGATTCCGGTGGAGTACAACAATGCAAGGCCGGACAAAGCGAAGGAATACGATTACAAACAGGAAAAAAACCAGGTGATGGCGCTGGCCGAGACAATGACGGCAGAAGAGGGAAGTCCAGCGACGGTCGGTTCGACATAAGTTGTTCACAAGCTGCCAGTTTTCGGCAGCTTTTTTCCTTTTGCCAAGGCAGTGTACATGGTATGCTAGATAAATAGGAAGACTCCAGGAGTAACGCTGATGAATGCGCTTTCAATACGCGTACATAGATCATGAGAGGAAAGGTGGGGGCGTACATACATGATTCATCTAGACATTAACTGCGACATGGCCGAATGCTTCAGCCGAGGACGACAATCAGAGGATTTGGGAATTATGAAATGGATCACCTCCGTCAACATTGCTTGCGGTTTGCACGCAGGTGATCCGCATCTCATATGCAGAACGATCGAGGCAGCGATCAAGCACGATGTAAAAATCGGAGCGCACCCTGGATACCCGGACATACAAGGCTTTGGACGACGCTCCATGAACCTGTCTGTGAACGAAGTATATGAGCTTGTTTTGTACCAGGTAGCGGCTTTGTCCGGCATGACACGCGCTTTGGGGGGAGAACTGCACCATGTCAAGCTGCACGGAGCGCTTTACAACGAAGCAGCAGAGCGTCCCGAGCTTGCCGAGGCGGTCGTCCAGGCGATTGCCGACATCGACGAGGAGCTGATCCTGTACGCGTTGTCCGGCAGCAAGCTGGTGGAAGCAGGGCTGGAGCATGGACTGCAAGTAGCCGAGGAAGTTTTCGCGGAACGGGCGTACATGCCGAATGGCCGTCTGGCTCCGCGCGAGTTGGAAGGCAGCGTGCTCATCAGCAAGGAAGAGCGGATGGAGCAGACGCGCCAGCTCGTGCTCAAGCAAAAAGTAACGACGGTCAATGGCGAGGTCATCGAGCTTGCAGCCGATACGCTTTGCGTCCATCATGAGAGTCACGACGTGCTGCAATTTTTGGTGGAAGTGCATAAATGGGCAAAGCAGAACGATGTGAAAATCGAGCCGATCACTGCCCGGTAAAAGTCATACTGGCAGCCATCCCGTAATAAAAGAAAGCCATACAGCAACGCCAACTCCTGCGATTCAGGAAGACGACGTTGCTGTATGGCTTTTTTGCGCGCTTGCTTCCACGATTCTCCCGTTTTCCATCAAAAGGATCGTATCTCCGAGCTTTTCCGCTTCGTCCCGGTCGTGGGTGACGAGCAGAAACGGAATGCCCCACATTTCGTGAAGCCGGAGCAATTCGTCCTGACATTGCTTGCGCGTGGCTGTATCCAGCGCGGAAAGCGGTTCATCCAGCAGCAAGATGTCCGGCTCCGTAGCGAGTGCCCGCACAAGCGCGACACGCTGCTTTTGCCCACCCGAAAGCTGGTGCGGGTACTTGTCCAGAAGATGATCGATTCCGACTGTCGTCAAAAGCGGTTCCAGATGCAGTTCGTGCCCTTTTCGCAGACCGTAGCGAATGTTTTGGGAAACGGTCATGTGCGGGAACAAGGCGTAATCCTGAAACAAGTAGCCAACGTTGCGCTTCTGCACGGCGAGCGGTTTTTGCCCCGCGCTGTAAAACGTGCGGCCGTTCAAGGAAATGTGCCCTCCATCGGGATGGACAAGCCCGGCTATGCTGTTCAAAATGGTCGTCTTGCCCGAACCGGATGGGCCGAAGAGGACGACAATCTCCTGTTCGGTTGAAAAGGAGACATCCAACACAAAATCTGGCAAGCGCTTCTGAATGTCTACTTCCAGCATGACGCTCTCCCTCCTGCCTTACTTTTGATTGGCGTACCTGCGCACGTTGCGTCGGCTCCACCAGTTGAGCCATAGGGTGGTGCCCATGCCGAGCGATACGATGATGACGACCCAAAACAGCGCTTTTTCCATTTGTCCGGCTTCCACGGCAAAATAGATGGCGACCGGAATCGTGTCCGTTTTTCCCGGGATGTAGCCTGCGAGCATCAGCGTGGCCCCAAATTCTCCCAAGCCGCGGGCAAACGACAGCACAAGTCCTGCCAAAAGCCCTGGCCAAGCCAGCGGGAAAGCGACGGTCCAAAAAACGCGCCACTCGGATGCGCCCATCGTGCGTGCGGCATTTTCCAGGCGTTGGTCGACTCCGGTAAAAGCTGCGGCGGCGCTCTGGTACATTAGCGGAAACGAGACGACGATCGAGGCGATCACCGCTCCCGACAGCGTAAAGACGACCTGGATACCGAACCACTGCTCAAGCAGTTGGCCCAAAAATCCGTTTTTTCCGAACAGCAACAGCAGACCGAAGCCGACAACAGTAGGGGGCAAGACGAGCGGGAGCAGGAAAAAAGACTCCAGCACGTTTTTGCCCCAAAATTCTTTTTGCGTCATCCAGCGCGCGCCAAGCATGCCAAGCACAAAAACAAAGGAGGTGGATAGCGCAGCCACTTTTAACGACAGCATCAAAGGTGTCAGATTCGTTTCCATATCGCTAACCCACCTTTTTTCTGCGAGAACGTCTCGACGTTTTTCATGAAATAGAATGTGACCGCTTGTGTGAATCACAAACGGTCATAAACTTTTGCTGCTTATTGGAATCCGTACTTCTGTAAGATCGCTTTTCCTTTGTCACTTGTCAAGTAGGCGAGGAAAGCTTTTGCTGCATCTGTATGTTTGGAAGCGCTGATGACCGCACCTGGATAGACGATTGGCTTGTGCCATTCCGGCTTCGCTGTAGCGAGTACCTTCACGTCTTTGGAGATCGCGGCATCGCTGGAATAGACGATTCCGACTTCGGCATTTTTCGATTCCACGAAGGTCAGTACCTGACGAACGTCACTGCCGAATACCATGCGGCCGTTCAACGACTCCCACATTTTCAGCGTGTCCAGCGTTTCTTTGGCGTAACGTCCCGCTGGAACCGACTCAGGCTCACCGACAGCGATGTGCTTGATGTCTGGATTGTTCAGTTCTTCAAAAGAAGTAATCGCGATCGAGCTGTCTTTTCCCGCGATCAGGACGAGCGAGTTTTTCGTAAAGTCTTGGCGCGTGTCTTTGACAATCAGTTGTTTTTCGTCCAGTCCGTCCATGTCTTTTTTGCTGGCGGACAGGAAGACGTCGGAAGGAGCGCCTTGGGCAATTTGTGTCGCCAGTTTGCCAGAGCTGCCGAAGTTGAAAGTAAGGGTTGTTCCCGGATTTTCTGCTTCAAAGCCCGTTTTCAGTTCGTTCAGGGCATCTGTCAAGCTTGCCGCTGCGGAAATCATCAGCTCTGCCTGTGGAGCCTGTTGTTGTTGGCTGTTCTCTGTTTTGGCAGGCTCATTTGCCTGCGGAGCTGTTTGGGAAGTCGAACACGCGCCGAGCATCAGGGTAAATGCTGCGCATAAAGCGAGCCATTGCTTTTTCATCAAAACTAACCTCCAATGTGATGTTTCGTTATATTTAATTATAACTGGATATAAATAGATTATAGTTCCTATATGTGAATAATCAATTGCGATTTTACGAGAATTGAAAGAAAATGAAAGGAAAGAACCGAGCGGAGGCATGACATGAGCCATGAAAAGTCGTACACAACAGAAGAAATTGCCAAGCTTTTGCGCATCTCCAAACTGACCGTTTACGATCTGATTAAAAAAGGAGAACTGCCGGCTTATCGGGTCGGGAGACAGATGCGCGTGGACGAAAGCGACCTGGAGGCGTACAAAACGCGCGCCAAAGGGGGATACCGTGCGGCTGCGCAGCCGGTGGCGTACACGTTACCTGTGCCGGGGCAAGCGCAGCAGGCGCCGGGACAAGCCCAGCCGACAACCGGACGCAATGTCATCATCAGCGGTCAGGATGTCAGCCTCGACTTGCTTTCCAGCCATCTGGAAAAAAGCGATGCAGCGCTTCGTCCGCTGCGCTCCTACCAAGGCTCGCTGAACAGTCTGGTCGCCATGTATACAGGCAAAGCCGATATCGTCAGCACCCATTTGTTTGATGGCGAGACGATGGATTACAACGTTCCTTACGTCCGCCGTCTTTTATCCGGCCATCGCTTTGTCGTCGTTAACATGTTGGCTCGTTGGGCCGGCTTTTATGTGCAGCCTGGCAATCCGAAACAGCTTTTGTCCTGGACCGATCTGACCAAGTCCGGGGTGCGGATGGTCAACCGGGAAAAAGGATCGGGGGCACGCACGCTGATCGAGGAGCAGTTTCGGCTGGCGTCCATCACAGGGCGGGACGTGAATGGCTACGAGCGGGAGGAGAACAGCCATCTGGCTGTAGCGGGAGTGGTCGCACGCAAGGAAGCGGATGTGGGAGTGGGCATTGAAAAAGCGGCTCGCATGGTCGGCGTTGAGTTTGTTCCGCTGATCAAGGAACGATACGACCTCGTCATTCTCAAAACGGGGGAAAACGAGGCGCTGCTGAAAACGGTCATGGATATTCTCCACTCCGCTGCCTTTTCCAAGGAGCTTGAGGCAGTTGGCGGCTACGACCTGTCCCAAACGGGAAAAATCATGTACGAGACGTGGTAGCACACGGAGCCGTTCACCCTTGCTGTTGCGAGGGCGGACGGCTTTTTCTCGACAGAATCTCCTGAATTTCTACTCACCCTGCCCGTTATTTGCTACAATGGAACAAAACGGTACGACTGTTTTGTCGACCCGCAAGCGGTCTATCCTATCCATTACGATAAAAAACGCACGCTTGCAGCCGAGCGATTTTTGGGGGCTGTCATGAAGACTTTGCAAAAAACAAGCTTATTAGTATGCATCACCATTCTCGTCATGTTTGGCTCCATCGGGATCATCAGCTACTGGCCGCAGATCTCGGGCTTTTTTCAAACGAGCCAGGCGACCGTGGCAGAGCAGCCGGGGGTCGATCCGTTTTCCTACGATCCGCCGTTGCCTTCCCTTGTGAAAGACTTGCATCCCGTGTATAACATTCAAGCCGAGTTGCATACGTCGGAAGCAAAAATTACCGGAAAAATGACGATCGAATTTGACAATCCGGGAACAGCGGATGTACGCCTCTTCGTCTACGATTATTTGTGGAACAAGCTGGCAGTCAAATCGATTCGCTATAAAGACAAACCGCTTGCCTTTGAGCGGGGGCTGTCGACCGTCAAGCTGGCAAACCCGCTAGGCTCGGAATTGCGTGGAGCTATTGCCATTGAGTTCGAAAATCCGGTTCCGCGGAGAGGAACCAGGTTTGGTGTCAAGGATGACATTTGGACGTTGACGACGTGGTACCCGATGCTCGGTGCCCAAAATCAGCAAGGAAAGTGGTACGATCCGCCGCAACGCGTTGATTTTGGCGATCCGTTTGTCTACCATTACGCCGATTACAACGTGTCCTTTGTCTCGCCAAAAGGCTACAACTGGGTCAGTTCCTGGGGCAGAGGAAATGCGAAAGCGATTGATGGCAGCAAGCAGCAAATTCATTACGAGGGCAAAAAGCTGTTGAATTTCGCCTTGATCGGCAGTCCGCTGTACCAGGTGGAAACCGTTCAGATTACTCCAAACCTGTCTGTTGATATCGCGTCTGTAGACAAAGGAAACATCGAGCGGATCAAGGCGATCGCCGGATCGGTCTTTCCGACGTACACCGACTGGTACGGGCCGCTTCCTTATCCGCATGTTGCCATCGCGGAGACGAGCACGGGGACAACTTATGCGATGGAATACGCCAATCTCGCCGTGTTCAAGCGCGACATGTACCAGCGCAATCTGATTGACCACTGGCTTCCGCATGAGATTGCCCATCTGTGGTGGTATAACAGCGTAGCGACATTGGAAGCGTCTCACGGCTGGCTGGACGAGGGGCTTGTGGAGCTGAGCGTGTACCACTATTTGCAAAATCGGTACGGGGCGCAATCGGCAACGACCTTGCTGGAAGAGTACAGTCATGACGCCCGCCGTTTGCAGGAGCGCTATCCGGACGGCAAGCTGGACAAGCCGTTGCAGAAGTTCGCCACGGAAGAAGAATTTCATTGGACGTGGTACTCCCGAGGTGCCCTTTTGTTCGACCATTTGCGCAAGCAGATCGGGGATGACGCCTACAAGCGTTTTCTCCACCGTGTCCAGCAAAATTACCACGGCAGCGTGATCGGGGCAGAGCATCTGGATCAGGCGCTGGGCCAGACGTTGCAAGGCGAGGCTTCATACTTCGTCACGGCAACGAAAAAATCGAACCGCGAGGGCATGGGAACGGTTCAGCTGGAGCCGTATATTACGACTGTCATCAACAATATGAGCTACTATCCGTCCATTTCGGCGCGGGCAACGGGCGGCACGGTGTATTTCCCGTTGCGCGAGCTGGGGGAAAAGATGGGGCTTGCCATTAGCTGGGACAAGGAAAAACAAATGATCCGCATCACGGGCAACGGCTACGAGGTGTACGTAAAAGAACGCGAGCGTTTTGCCATTCGCGACGGCAAGAAGCTCGATCTCGGCCATCCGCTGATGGAGATCAAGGAGCGGACGATGGTGCCGCTGTCGTTTTTCGCGACGATTCTGGAATTTGATACCCAGTACAATCCCGATGAGAGAACAGTCAAAATACAAACGCGCAGATCGAGTGGAAAGGTGTCGGAAACAAAATGAAAAACCTGATTTTGGTCGGTTTTATGGGAACAGGCAAGACGACCGTTGGCGCTGCGCTGGCCGCTTCTTTGGGGCTTGCGCATACAGACCTGGACACCGCCATCGTGGATAAGGAAGGCCGCTCGATCCCAAAGCTCTTCGAAGAGCGAGGAGAAACTTATTTTCGCGATGTGGAGTCGGCTGAGCTGTCCAGGCTGCTGAATGAAGGGCCGCAAGTGCTGACAACGGGCGGAGGGGTCGTCCTGCGCGAGCAAAATGTAAAAGTCATGCTGGAACGAGGAATCGTCATCGCCCTGCATGCAACCGTAGAAGAACTGATACGACGGCTGAAAAACGACACAGCTCGTCCTTTGCTTGCCACAGGGGTGGCAGAACGGGTGACGGCGCTCATGGCAGAACGCGCAGGAGCGTACGATTTTGCCCCGATTCAGGTGGATACGACCGGAAAAAGCCTGGAAGCAATCGTGGAGGAAATTAAGCAGCGCGTGGTTGAAAGCACAGAAGACGGGAAACAATAAAAAGGACAGCGCTTTTGCCGGTGAACGACGGCGTGCATCTGCGAGTACGAAGGAGGTCACGTGCGATGTCCTTTCAAGAATATTTGAAGTACCTGACGAAATTGTTTGTGCAGTACATGGATACTCCAAAAGACGAACGGCGTCAGCGAAAGGCTCCACGTGAGCCTTGGTCTGCACGCTGGTTTGGGGCAATTCCCATGGCGATCCGGCTGTTGTGGCGCAAATAATCCTACACCATGGTAAGCGGACGGAGGGTGCGTGCGTATGGCGAGAGTAGCGGTAGAAAACTCCCTTTCTCAAATTCGCAAAATGCTGTGCGATAACGGCTACGATGTGGTTGATTTGGGAAACTGGCAGCAAGTGGTCGATGCGATCGTGATCACTGGCCAGGATGTGAACGTTCTTGGCGATCAAAACAAGACGATTACGGGTGCGCCGATAATCAATGCGGAGGGCATGACAGCCGCGGAAGTTTTCCACGCCGTGCATGAACGCCTTTCTCCAACAGATCATCACTGATCGAAAAAATGGCGTCCGACGGCGCAAACAACGAAAAAACAAGCTCTTCTGCACGCTGGCAGGGGAGCTTGTTTTTTTATACATACGAAGCGATATGTCAGCTTTGAGGCGGCCGCACCTGCGGACTGGATACGTAAAATTTGCCGATCTTGTCAGCGTAGACGTAAGGGACAAAGCGCAGTCCTTCATCCCAGACCCCCACATAGGCAGATTGGTCGTTCCACAAATGGAGCGAGCCGACAGCGTAAGGAGCCAGCACCTGGGCGTGGTACAAGGAAACAGTGAGGGTAACCGACGCGTTGTTTTGCTGTTGCCACAGCTCTGACCACGTAACGGCGCTGCCGCGTTGCATTTGGTTGAACCAGCCGATCTGGTCGAACGGGTCTGTCTGCGCCGATTGCAAAGTGCGGGTCTGGGTCAGTTTTTGTCCTGTCTGCACCAGATTTTGCAGCACGGTTGGTTCGTTGGCTGCAAACGAAGCGGGATAAGCTTCGCCTGTTTTGGCGTTCACCATTTGCGCCGAAGACTGGCGGGCAATCAGCCAGTGGGAAGCGAATCCGTCGTAGACTGGCTCAGCGGCAATTTCCCGGGGAGCGAAGGCATCGTCGAACAAAATGTATTCCCCGACGCCGTATTCGAGCAAGACGAATTTTTCCGGGACATTCGATTCGACTGTTTCTCCGACGACGAGATAGCCTACTTGCTTGTCGGCTTTTTTGATGCTGACCAGCCATTGATGCTGGTTCGGGCCGAGCGTCTGTACTTCTGTATCAGCTTTTTGCCACTCTTTGAATTGCGGATCACGGCTTGCGAGCTCTTTCATCCAGGTCTGGATTTGAGCCTGAAACGCTTTTTCCCAGCCGCCTTGCTCCTCGGCATGAACGGGCCAGGAGATCAATACGAAAGACAAGAGGACCCCGAGAAAGGGCAGAAATCGTCTGGTCACAAACATGCACCACCTTTTGCGCTGGCTATCCTATTCCTATTGTAACCAGCTATGACAAAAAGATTTGTTGCAACTTGTCACTCCTCTCACACTACTTCTCGTTGATCTTTTACATGATTCGCCCGTTTGTGGGAAGATGGCGCACCGTTTTTGCGCCAGAAAGCTTTTGAACAGGCGGGTTCGAGTGCAAGTAAAACAGCCCGCCGTTAATGAAGTGAACCTCGATGCGCGGTTCATACTGCCAGCGCAGCTCGTCCATTCGCCGCTGTTTTTCTTCTTCCGGCGTGCTTTTTTTCCACTCTTCCTGATTGATTTCTTCCCGTGGTGTCACCTGAATGCCATTCGCACGTAAAAAGTCGAGGATTCGTCCGCCAGATGAGCGGTATTCGTCAATGGTTTGCGTTGCTTCGACAACAGGCTCCGCGACAGGAGGAGCTTCCGTTTGCGGGAGGGGAACGATGGCTTGCGCTGCTTGCGGCTCCTCGGCTTTTTCCGCTTCTTCGTCGTCCGCATCAGCCTGCTCTGCTTGCGGCTCCCGCTTCGCCAGTTCTTCGTAGTAGGCGGCGAGAATGTCCAGTTCTTCCGCCAAGCGGGCTTTTGCCTCGGCAGCCCACGCTTGGTCTTCCTTGGCGATGACCGCTTCGGCTTCCTGGCGAGCCATCTGGAGCGCATCCTCTACGGAAATTTTCCGATCAAGCGTATAGAAATAGTCCGGGATGGCCGGGGAGAGCGGCAACTGAAACAAGTACGTCGAAAAGTCGTGCACGACCCGCGGCTGGTGCAGGTTGACCCCGAGGTAGAGCATGAGATCGCGCCGCTTGTCGCACAGAAACGACACTTTTAGATTGATGCCCAGCCACGGAACGAGCGGCGTAGAACGGCGTTTGCCCGTGGCGGGGAGCGAAGCGGTATTTTGCTCGTACATGCAGACGAATTGACCGTGCTTTTTCGCCGAGGCAAAAATTTGCTGCATGCGCCCGGCGCCGAGGTGGAGGTGTTCGGCACGCAGCCCGTCCGGCATGCGGTCGGGGTGAAAGGCGAAGGTGAGCACGAGCGGCTGGTACGCCAGATTCATTTTGTCGACCCAGCTCCAGTAAAAAGGCCGGTTGCCGATATCTTTGTCGACCTCGACAGGCAGCTTGACCGTCAAGTAGTCGGGGTGGGATTCGACGATGTGAGCAGAAAAAGTCGCGAGATAGCGCTCTACGAATTGCCTGACCTGGTTGGCTTGCATCAGGGAACCTCTTTTCTTGTTGGCTAGTTGGGGGCATCCAGACTACTGCTCGGCGGCTTCCGAGAGAGCAGGGGCGACGTGCGGCTGGCGGCTTGCGCGAATCGCGTGCCCCATGTTGTCCAGCTTCAAAGCCATTTCGCGCGTGGATGCGGAGTCCATAATAATTTGCGTCAAGTTTTCTTCCAGCGAGGAACTCAGGTTGAGGCGTTCGACGATATCATCGAGTTCGCCGATGACCATTTCAAACAGATCGATTTTTTCGTACAGCAGTTTGAGAATATGTTCTTCAATCGTCCCGACCGTGGACAGATTGTAAATGTGCACATCCCGCTTTTGCCCGAGACGGTGAACGCGGCCGATTCGCTGTTCGACACGCATCGGGTTCCAAGGCATGTCGTAGTTGATCACCTGATTGCAAAATTGCAGGTTGATCCCTTCGCCGCCTGCTTCTGTCGCGATCAGCACTTGTGCGCGGTTTTGAAACAGATCGGTCATCCAGTCTTTTTTGCTGCGCTTGAAGCCGCCGCGAAACGGCACAGAGGTAATTCCGTGGTCATGCAAATATTTTTGCAAGTAATTTTGCGTGGCCCGATATTCGGTGAAAACGATCACTTTGTCGTTGATCTGCTGAATCAGCTCGACCGTTTTGGCGGCCTTGGAATGCGTCTCGATCCGCTTGATCATCTCCACCAGTTCCAGTATTTGCGCCCGCAGCAAAGACTCCTCGCTGGTGCGTTGATGCATGTTGTACAGCGTCATGAAGGAGGCTTCCTTGCTGGAGCAAACCTCGCGCTGGAGCGTGATGAGAGCGAGCGAATTGAACAGCCCGGTTCCCGTCTTGTACTGATCGTGGACAAAGCGCGTGACGCCCTCGTACAGCTTCATCTCCTCCTGCGTCAGCTCGATGGGAATCGACTGCACGCGGCGGCTGGTGAACTGGATGCCGCCGTCGCTTCGCTTGTTGCGAATCATGACCTTTTCGATTTCTTCACGCAATTTTTCGCTGTTTTTCGATTGGCGCTTTCCCTCGACGTAATTGGTGGAAAACGACGTCGAGTGGCCCAGATGCCCCGGTTTGAGCAAATTGATCAGGTTGTACAGCTCGTCCATCTCGTTCTGGATAGGGGTGGCGGTGAGCAGCAAACAGTATTTTTTGCGAATTTCCTTCACGAATTGATAGTTTCGGGTTCGCTTGTTTTTGAGCTTGTGCGCTTCGTCGATAATGAGCATGTCGTAGTCGATATCGAGCACATGGCGGCGATGCGGATCGCGTTTGGCCGTGTCGATGGAGGCGACGACGACTTCGTGCTGACGCCACATGTACTCTTTTTTTTGCGCGACGGCAGGAATGCCGAATTTTTGTTGCAGTTCTTTTGTCCACTGAATGACGAGAGAGGCGGGAACGAGGACGAGAATTTTTTTCGCCAAGCCTCTGACCATGTATTCTTTCATGATCAACCCTGCCTCGATGGTCTTGCCCAATCCGACTTCATCCGCGAGAATCGCGCGGCCGCGCATGTCATTCAGCACGCGTTCCGCCGTCTGGAGCTGATGGGGAAAAGGCGAGAGCAGCGGCAAGTAGTTCAGGCATTGCAAAGAATCGAACTCGCGAACCGCCATCGCTTCTTCTGCTTCCAGCGCCAGCTTGAACAGCTCCCACTTGTCCCATGGACCATCTTCGTGCAGCCGCTCGGTCAGCGGCGATATCCAGCTCGTGTCAAATGAAACAGGAACATTCGGCATATACGTTACTCCTTTACACAGCTCTGCCATAACTTTCATGCGTTTTAATAAAAAACTTAACATTATGGGTAATGTTCATCACTTTGTTAAGTATTTCTTGATCTGACTGTTAATTTGCATATTTTCAACTGTCGACTCTCATGGTAGGATATAGAGGAAGTTCGTTCATTAGTATGGAAATCATAGCAAAAACTTATGTATGACCATCTAACCAACGCGAATGATAGTAGCAGGGAGAGACTGCGTGAACCACTGCAGCGCCGAAGGAGCAAGCCGGTAACGGTGAATCTCTCAGGCAAAAGAACCTCTACTGGACGCAACTCTGGAGAGAGCTCGCATGTCGAGCCACCAAAGGGGAAACTTGCAAGCCCGGTGATCCCCGCCGAGCTTGATTGGCAAGGTAACTCTCAGGTACCAAGGACAGAGGAGGAGAAATGGGCACCTTTCTTTTGGTGTACCCGTTTTTTCGCCTCTGTTTTTTCATGGGGAAAAATGCCGACTATCTGCCTTTAGGAGGTGCCACACATGTCCAATCTGAAAAGAACGCCACTGTTTGATTCCTATGCAAAATACGGCGCCAAAACAATCGACTTCGGCGGTTGGGAGCTGCCTGTACAGTTTTCCAGCATTGGTCAGGAGCATGAAGCTGTTCGCACGAAAGCAGGTTTGTTTGATGTATCCCACATGGGAGAGGTGGACGTAAAAGGCGAGAGCGCGCTCGAATACTTGCAGCGCGTGACAACCAACGACGTTTCCAAGCTGGCAGTGGGACAAGCTCAATACAGCGTGCTTTGCTACCCGGACGGCGGTACGGTCGACGATTTGCTCGTTTACAAATACGCAGACGACCATTACCTGCTTGTCATCAACGCTGGCAATATTGACAAAGACTATGCATGGCTGCAGGAGCACCTGATTCCGGGCGTCACGATCGAAAATATCTCGCCGCAAACGGCGCAGATTGCGATCCAGGGGCCTTTGGCTGAATCGATTTTGCAAAAGCTGACTCAAACGGATCTGTCCCAAATCGGCTTTTTCCGTTTTGAGCGCGATGTAGAGGTTAGCGGTATTCCGGCATTGGTATCCCGTACAGGCTACACGGGCGAAGATGGCTTCGAGATTTACCTGGCTGCGGATCGTGCGGCAGAGCTGTGGGACGCCCTGCTTGAAGCAGGCAAAGAAGACGGTCTGGTTGCTTGCGGACTGGGTGCGCGTGACACGCTGCGCTTTGAAGCCAAGCTGCCACTGTACGGTCAGGAACTGAGCAAGGACATTACACCGATCGAAGCGGGTATCGGTTTCGCGGTGAAGGTAGATAAAGCAGTGCCGTTCATCGGCCAAGAGGTGTTGAAAGCGCAAAAAGAAAACGGCGCGCCTCGCAAGCTGGTAGGGATCGAGATGATCGATCGCGGCATTCCGCGCACGCACTATCCGGTCTATGTCGGAGAAGAGCTGGTAGGAGAAGTGACCACAGGGACACAATCCCCGACCTTGAAGAAAAACGTTGGTCTGGCCCTGGTCAAAAGCGAGCACACGGCGATTGGCACAGAGGTTGAAGTGGAAATTCGCGGAAAACGACTGAAAGCTGTTGTTGTTGCCGCTCCTTTTTATAAACGTGCGAAATAACCAAGCATAAGCCCACAATACATCCTATTTGAGGAGGACAACGTTCGTGAAATACCGCTACCTGCCCCAAACTGATCAGGACAAGCGCGAAATGCTCGAAACTCTGGGCATTTCCAGTGTAGAAGAACTGTTTGCAGACATTCCGGAAGAGGTGCGTTTCAAAGGTGCGCTGAACATTCCAGAAGCTCTGTCCGAGCCTGATCTGGTCAAATACTTCACTCGCCTGGCTAACAAAAACGTCAACTTCAGCACACACGTCAACTTTTTGGGTGCTGGCGTTTATCAGCACTATGCGCCAAGCACAGTCAACCACATGCTGCTCCGCGGAGAATTTTTCACGGCTTATACGCCTTACCAGCCTGAAATCAGCCAAGGCGAGCTGCAAGCAATTTTTGAATTTCAGACAATGGTGTGTGAACTGACAGGAATGGAAGTAGCGAACTCCTCCATGTACGACGGAGCGACTTCCTTGGCAGAAGCGGCTATGATGGCGGCTGGTCACACTGGCAAAAAGCGCGTCATCGTTTCCCGCGCTGTGCATCCGGAAGCGCGCGGCGTTCTGAAAACATACGCGTACGGTCAAGGCGTAGAGCTGGTTGAAGTCGGCATCAACAGCGATGGCGTAACCGACACACAAGCTCTGGAAGCGCTGATTGACGAAAACACAGCGGCTGTGATCGTGCAATATCCTAACTTCTTCGGAAACGTGGAAGACTTGGCAGCAGTTGAGCCGATTGCTCATGGCAAAGGCGCCCTGTTCGTCGTTTCTTCCAACCCGCTTGCACTGGGCGTATTGGAAGCGCCAGGCAAACTGGGCGCTGACATCGTAGTAGGCGACATGCAACCGTTCGGTATCCCGGCATCGTTTGGCGGACCGCACTGCGGATATTTTGCGACGACGAGCAAGCTGATGCGCAAAATGCCAGGACGCATCGTCGGGCAAACGAAAGACGAGAACGGCAAGCGCGGTTTCGTACTGACGCTGCAAGCTCGTGAACAGCATATCCGTCGTGAAAAAGCGACTTCGAACATTTGCTCCAACCAGGCGCTGTTGGCACTGGCGGCTGCGATCACCCTGACTGGACTCGGAAAACAAGGCGTACAGGAAATGGCGATGATGAACCTGCAAAAGGCGCATTACGCGAAGCAAGCCCTGCAAGCCAAAGGGCTGGAAGTCGTCTTTACTTCCCCGTTCTTCAACGAGTTCGTGGTCAAGCTGTCCAAGCCAGTAGCAGAAGCCAACAAGCAACTGCTCCAGGCAGGAATCATCGGCGGCTACGATCTGGGGCTGGATTACCCAGAATTTGCAGGCCACACCTTGCTCGCAGTAACCGAGCTTCGGACCAAGGAAGAAATCGACACATTGGCGGCTGAATTGGAGGCGATCACACGTGCGTAACGACCAGGAGAAAGCACTGATTTTTGAAATGAGCAAACCGGGCCGTGTGGGCTACAATCTGCCGGCATTGGATGTACCGGAAGTAGAGGTCGCAAGCCTTTTGCCAAAGCACCTCATTCGTGAAACCCCTGCTGAATTGCCAGAGGTATCCGAGCTGCAACTCGTTCGCCACTACACCGAGTTGTCCCGTCGCAACCACGGGGTAGACAACGGCTTCTACCCGCTCGGTTCTTGCACGATGAAATACAATCCGAAAATCAACGAAGACGTGGCTCGCTATGCCGGCTTCGCGCAAACTCACCCGTACCAGCCGGAAGAAACTGTACAAGGCGCACTGGAGCTTTTGTACAACCTGCAAGAAGAACTGGCTGAAATCACCGGAATGGACGCCGTTACCCTGCAACCGGCTGCCGGAGCGGCAGGCGAGTGGACGGGTCTGATGATGATCCGCGCTTACCATGAAAGCCGTGGAGAAGCTCACCGTACAAAAGTAATCGTGCCGAACTCCGCGCACGGTACAAACCCGGCGTCTGCGGCTGTAGCAGGTCTGGATACCGTTACGATTGCTTCTGACGAGCGCGGTCTGGTAGACATTCAAGCTCTGCGCGATGCGGTTGGCTCTGACACGGCAGCGCTCATGCTGACCAACCCGAACACACTCGGTCTGTTCGAGGAAGACATCGTCGAGATGGCGAAAATCGTCCACGAAGCAGGCGGCTTGCTGTACTACGATGGAGCCAATGCGAATGCGATCCTCGGCATTGCCCGTCCAGGCGACATGGGCTTTGACGTCGTGCATCTCAACTTGCACAAAACATTTACCGGACCACACGGCGGCGGCGGCCCAGGTGCTGGACCAGTCGGCGTGAAAAAGGTTCTCGAACCATTTTTGCCAACGCCAATCGTGGCGAAAAAAGAAGACGGCAGCTTCTACTGGGACAGCAACCGTCCGGAATCGATCGGCCGCGTAAAAGGCTACAACGGAAACTTCGGCATTCTCGTTCGCGCTTACAGCTACATCCGCACGATGGGTCCAGAAGGTTTGCTGCAAGTTTCGCAAAATGCGGTGCTCAGCGCCAACTACATGATGCGTCGTCTCGCTACGGCGTACAACCTGCCGTTTGACCGCGTCTGCAAGCACGAATTTGTCTTGTCTGGCGTGAACCAAAAGAAACTCGGCGTGCGCACGCTGGATATCGCAAAACGTTTGCTCGACTTCGGCTACCATCCGCCAACGATCTACTTCCCGCTGATTGTCGATGAGTGCCTGATGATCGAGCCGACTGAAACCGAGACAAAAGAAACGCTCGACGAGTTCATCGACGTCATGCTGCAAATTGCCCGCGAGTGTGAAGAAACACCTGAGCTTGTACAGGAAGCTCCGCACACGACCGTGGTAAAACGTCTGGATGAAGCGACTGCGGCGCGCAAGCCGATCCTGCGCTATCAGCCACAAGCTTAATAACTCTCTTTGGGAAAAGCCGCCTTTTTACAGGGCGGTTTTTCTTTCCGAATGATGCTATCATGAACAGATGGGGTTGATCCGACTTTCGGGGAGAGAAGACAAACATGAGCAAACGGATAGTATTTACTGGCGGCGGGTCTGCCGGGCACGTCACGCTCAACCTCGCCCTCATCCCGCATTTTTTGCAGCGGGGCTGGGAGGTGGCCTACATCGGCTCGACAGAGGGGATTGAGCGGGAGCTGGTCGAGAAGCTGGACGGCGTGCGCTACATCGGGATTGCTACAGGCAAGCTGCGCCGATATTTTGCTTGGAAAAACTTCACGGACCCGCTGCGTGTGAGCAAAGGGGCTTGGCAGGCGTACCGCTTCCTCGCTGACTGGAAGCCGAACGTAATCTTTTCCAAGGGCGGCTTCGTCTCCGTCCCGGTTGTGTTCGGCGCCTGGCTGAATCGGCTGCCTGTCGTCCTGCACGAGTCTGATTTGACGCCAGGACTGGCCAATCGCCTGTCGCTGCCTTTTGCCGACAAAGTATGCGTGACTTTTCCTGATACATTGAAGCATCTGCCAGCAGGCAAGGGAACGCACGTGGGAGCCATCGTGCGCGAGGAACTGAAAAAAGGCCGAAAAGAGCAAGGGCTGGCCCTGTGTGATTTTTCTCCGGGGAAGCCTGTGCTGCTCGTCATGGGCGGGAGTCTCGGGGCAAAACGTTTGAACGAAGTGATCAGGGGAACGCTCGATGAGCTGCTCAAACAGTATTCCATCGTACATATTTGCGGCAAAAACCAACGGGACGAAAGCTTGCAAAGGAAAGGCTACAAGCAGTTCGAGTACGTCCAGGAGGAGCTTCCCGACCTTTTGGCGATGACGGATTTGGTCGTCTCGCGCGCGGGTTCCAATGCGATTTACGAGTTTCTCGAACTGCAAAAGCCGATGCTGCTTGTGCCGTTGTCTCTTGCAGCCAGCAGGGGAGATCAGCTGTTGAACGCACGCTCATTTGAGCAGCAAGGCTTTTGTGCCGTCTTGCAGGAAGAGGCGCTGAACGAGGCGAGCTTTTTGCAAGCGTTGAAAAGCCTTGCCGAAAAGCGAAGCGCCATCGCGGAAAAGCAGCGCGTCGCGATCGGAAAACCAAAAGACGCCTTGGCGCAAGTCGTCGCGATCATCGAGGAAGCGGCTCATTGAAACAGCGCATCCAAGTCTTGCCGCCCTTTTGGGAGAAGCGTACAATGAAATCGTTGTGAGAAGGAGGTACATACATATGGAACAGTGGCGCTATGTCGTAACGGAGCCGATGTCTCCGGCGATGAATATGGCTGTAGACGAAGCGATTTTGCAACTGCACAGCGAAGGCAAGGTACCGCCGACCGTTCGTTTTTATACGTGGGACCCGGCTACTTTGTCGATTGGATATTTTCAAAAGGCGATCAAGGAAATCAATCTGGAGGAAGTACAGCGGCGCGGACTTGGCTTTGTGCGCCGGGCAACAGGCGGACGCGCCGTTCTCCACGATCAGGAGCTGACGTACAGTGTGATCGTGTCCGAAGATCATCCGCGGATGCCGTCTGGCGTGACAGAGGCTTACAAAATCATCAGCCTCGGATTGCTGCACGGCTTCCAGAACCTGGGGCTTGCCGCAGAGATGGTGTCGCTTGCCAGCGAGGAGGAAAAAGAAAAGTACAACTCGCCAGGCTCGTCTGCTTGCTTTGACTCGCCATCGTGGTATGAGCTGGTCGTCGAAGGCAAAAAGGTAGCGGGCAGTGCGCAAACGCGTCAGAAGGGAGTCATCCTCCAGCACGGCTCGATCTTGCTCGATATGGACGTCGATTTGCTGTTCTCGCTGCTGCATTTCCCGTCGGATCGCGTCAAACAGCGGATGATGGACAGCTTCCGCCAAAAAGCGGTGACGATTAACGAAGTAAGCCCGCGTCCTGTCAGCTTGCAAGAAGCGATCGAGGCATTTTCCAAAGGCTTTGCCTCCGGTCTCGACGTCGAACTGGTGCCGTCCGCACTGACAGACGAAGAGCGGGCGCTGGCAGAGGAACTCGCCGCCACCCGTTATGCGACAGACGAATGGAACTTGCGCCGATAGACGATAGCCGACAGGTGACAAACGTACAGAAAAAAGCTCGCCAGTGTGAACAATCGCTGGTGAGCTTTTTCGTTTTTCATCCGTTCCGTACGGTTAGACGAGTACGCTGTCGTGAATGTGCTGTTCAAACAAAGCTTGCAGCCTGGACGTAACCGAACCTGGCTGACCGTTGCCTACCGCTTCGCCATCGACGGAGATCAGCGGCATGATCTCTGCGGTCGTGCTGGTGAGGAACAACTCATCCGCTTGTTTGAGGAAGGCGATGTCAAACGGCTTTTCGTGAACAGCGATGCCGTTTGCCTGGGCCAGATCGATGACGACCTGACGGGTGATGCCGTGCAGGATCAGGTGATCAGCCGGATGCGTGTACAGCGCGCCGTCTTTTACCGCGAAAAGATTGGACGAACTGCATTCGGTAATGATCCCGTCGCGGTGCAAAATCGAGTCCTGTGCGCCTTTGTCCTTGGCGTACTGTTTGACGAGGACGGCTCCCAATAGATTGAGAGTCTTGATATCACAGCGCAGCCAGCGAATGTCTTCTACTAGGGAAGCGGTCCAACCCTTTTTCAAATCGTCGACTGGCCGAGCCTTGGGGCGCACGAAAGCCATGATGACCGGAGTGATGGCACTTGGGATGTCGTGGACGCGAGGAGCGGCGCCGCGAGAGATTTGCAAGTACAAGGTGGCATCGTCCTGGTCGGTAATGTTGTTTTTCGCCATCAGCTCTTGAGCCAAATCGGTCAGTGATTCCAGGCTCCACGGCAGCTCCAGCTTGATTTCCCGCGCGCTGCGGAACAGGCGGGTCAAGTGGGCGTCCCATTGATACATGCGCCCTTTATAGATTCGTACGACTTCATAGATGCCGTCCCCGAAGTTGTATCCGCGATCTTCCGGATGAACCGCTGCTTGCCCCTCTTCCACCCATTTGCCATCTACATAAAGCATGGTGAGTCCTCCTCTACTGATTCCAGCCGCTTTTTTCCAACGGTTTTTTATTTGATTCAACATTAGCAAATCGTACCTCTCAGGGTCAATTTGAAAAGCGGATTTCCGCTATCAATAATTTAGCAAGGAGAAGCGTTCATCTATTAACTTTTTAAATGGGCGTCTCCTTTCCGACAAATCGACGAGTTCCTCGTGTCGCTGTGCATGTCCAGGCAGATTTGGGCAGAAGGAGAACGAAAGCTGTCCGCCGCTGACGGCGCGTGCTGGTATTTGACTAACTATTCTGACTAGACGCTTATGGAGCAGTCTGTCCATAATAAAAGCAAAGAGCGCCAGGGAGAGGGGAGAACGTCATGCGATCCGTTGGTTATTGCGCACTAGGAGCACTGCTTGTTTGCGGGAGTTTGCTGTCCTTGCCCTTCTCTTCGCAACAGGCATATGCGAATCAGGTTCAGACAGATGCAGAGCTGTTGTACAGCCATGTAGAGCGCTTGGCGAAAGCAGCGAGACCGCCTGCGACCGAGTCGGAGTTCGCAGCAGGGGTATACGTGGAGAATCTGTGGCGCGCCTATGGCTATGAGACAGAACTCCAGCCTTTTTATTACCATACATACAAACGCCCAACGGTCTTGTCGCTTGCGATCGACGACTGGAAGCGCAGCTGGGCGATCAAAGGATTGACTTTTGCCCAGAACGGGACGGCAACAGCGGACATAGTCGATGTCGGCTACGGACGCGCCAATGATTTTGCCAATGGAGCGGCGAGAGGGAAAATCGCGCTGATCAAGCGGGGAGAAATTCCGTTTGGCGAAAAGGTCAGACAGGCAGCGGCAGCAGGAGTGGTAGCGGCGATCATCTGGAACGATCGCGAGGGGGAGTGGAAGGCGACACTGGGCGAGCCGCTGGACATGTCCGTTCCGGTCATCGGCTTGTCACAGGCGGACGGCAGCCTGCTGCAAGAGCGTTTGCGGGATCAGCAGCCGCTGCGCGCAACCGTGAAGGTAGACGGAAGCCAGACGAGCAGACATACGTCCTATAATTTCATCGCGACGAACAAAACGACAGCTGCAAACACGGAGCGGCAGGTACTCCTCCTGGCGAATCATGACTCGACCGCATCGTCCGCAGGAGCCAATGACAACGCATCCGGCGTAGCCGTCTTGCTTGAAGTGGCGCGCCAACTGGCCGAGAGCCGCTTGGATGCGCAGGTGAAGCTGGTCAGTTTGGGAGCGGAGACAGCCGGGGAACGGGGCGGACAGGCATTTTTTGATTCACTTGCGGCAAAAGACAAGGCGAAGATCGTGGCTGCCATATATGTGGATGCAGTGGGCAGGGACGGTCAACTGACCGCAGTGCCTGCACAATCGACCTCCACACAGACAGGCAGCGTGTTCACGCAAGCCGGAGTGCAAGCAAGCGCATTGGAGCAAGTGGGCGCGAGTCAGCGAAAAGAGCTGCAATTGCTTGCCGGGACAGGGATTCCGGCGGTCTTGCTTACACGTCTGCCAGCGCAGGAGGAAGCGAAGGACGGGCTTGTCCAGATTCAAAAAGAGCAGCTTGCGCAAGCGGCGAAAGTCATTTCATCTGTGGTCGGCAGCCTGACCGACTCTACTGCTCCTGCCGAACCGCGTCAGTCCGTGCAAACGGGCAGACAGCAGGAAGCGGGAGAAGATCTTCAATAGGCTTGGTTGAGGCTTGGTTGCGAGCGCATCGTAAAAACGAAGGCAAACGCAGGGCGTCCAGGAAAAGACACGGGGCGCCTTTTGTGTGCAGACGATTCTCGCCATCGCCCTCGCAAAAACTCCCGGCAAACTTTTTTCGATCAGCGGGGGATTTTGCGAATTTGTCGAAAAATGTGGAATAACAAGTCATAGCCACCCATTGGAAAAAAGTTTATAATTTTTAAGAATCCTAAAAAATTTCGTCCATTGTATATTGTTGCAGTTACATATTTCTGAAAATTATATTCAATCCAATCCATGCTAGTTACGATGATCCATCCTACACAGCAAATATTCAGCAAAGAACAGCGGAGGTTGTGATGATACCAATAGGCTCAAGTCATTTCGCCCTTTCCTTAACTCTCATCATCGGTTGGATTCCACTCAGTGTCTTTTTGCTCTACCTGTACCCCAATAAAATCAATGTGTGGTCGTTCTGCTTGTTGAACCTGCTGTATGCGCTTATGCTTGTACTCCAGTTCTATCGCATGTACAGCCAGATGAGGGAAAAGGATAGCCGGAAGCAGGAAGAAATCACGCGAATGAGAATCGAGCTGGATGAGACGAAGGAGCTGCTTGATGCCTTGCTGCAACAAACTCCAGACGCTGTTTCGATCGTGGGTCGGGACGGGAAATTCATTCATGTGAACAAGGCGTCAGTCGAACAATTCGGCTACAGCGCGTCTGATTTGCTGGGCAATGCCATTCCTTGCGTGCCGCAGGAGCATATCGCAGAAATGGAGCGGTGCCACAGCGAAGTGCTGAACGGGAAGTCCATCGTCGGCTACGAGACGGTTCGCGTCCATCAAAGCGGCTCGCTGATGCACGTATCGCTGTCATACGGCCCTGTTTTGGACAAAGCAGGGAAGGTCAAAGGGATCATTTGTTGCTCCCGTGACATAACAGAGCGAAAGCGGATGGAGCAGGCTCTGCAAGACAGCCAGGCTCATTTCCGTCTGATCACCGAAAACATGACCGAAATGATATACCTCGTAAAGCGGGATGGGACGGTTGCGTATGTCTCTCACGCGCACACGACATTTTTGGGGTACTCCAGCGAGGACATGATCGGGATGGGGCTAGCCGTCATCGACAAGATCATTCATCCGGAAGACCAAAAAAAGGTCAGCGATCTGTTCCGGCTGAGCTGGCGAAAGGAAGAAGAGGCGAGCGGGATTTATCGGCTGCGGCATAGCCAGGGGCACTGGGTCAACGTCGAGTCGCGCTTCAAGCCGATCAGCAACAGCGATGGAGTGGTGGACAGCATGTTGATCGTCTCGCGTGATGTGTCCGAGATTACGAAAACGAAAGAGCTGTTGCGCCAATCGGACAAGCTGTCTGCGATCGGTCAGCTGGCGGCGGGAATCGCGCATGAAATTCGCAATCCGCTGACATCGCTGCGCGGGTTCATCCAGCTGTTGAATGCTTCCATAACAGGCGTGCAACGCAACTACTGCCAAATCATGCTGTCCGAGCTGGACCGGATCAATCTGATTGTCAGCGAGCTGCTGGTGTTGGCGAAGCCGCAAGCGGTGAGCTTTCAGCAAAAAGACTTGTCGGTGATGATCCACAACGTCCTGTCCCTTTTGGAAAGCCAGGCGAACTTAAAAAATATCCAGATGTACGCTTCGACTGAAAAAGCGATGCCGCCAATCGCTTGCGAAGAAAACCAGATCAAGCAAGTGCTGCTCAACATTTGCAAAAATGCGATGGAAGCGCTCCCCGATGGCGGCGAGATCTACGTTCAGAGTCGGCGGATCAGTGAGGAGCACATTCAGGTCAGCATCCAGGACAACGGCTGCGGGATTGATCCGGAGCGAATCCCGCGCCTGGGAGAGCCTTTTTATACGACGAAAGAAAACGGAACGGGCCTCGGCCTGATGGTCAGCCAGCGCATTTTGGAGGATCACGGCGGAAGTCTACAGATCGAAAGCGAAAAGGGCAAGGGAACGACGGTGAACATTTTGCTTCCCGTATGTGTGCCAAGCGCCCATCAGGTCTGACGTTTCCAAATAAACCAGCCAATCAAAAACAAGCCGCAGTAAGTAGCTCCGCTTGCCACGACAGAGACGCTCCAGGGCAAAAAAAGCGGCAGCAGGGCGAACACCCCGACCAAAAGCAGCATCACGAACAGAAGCGGTGGCATTTGCAGCTGATGGCGCAGGGTCACAGGCAAGGCGAGTGAGTGCAGGAGCAAGGCGGAAAGCACGCCACCCTGAATCAGGACCAAAATCGCGAAAAGCCAGTTGCCAGCGGGCAGCAATCGGGACGATATCAATTGCACAGGCGAGAGTGAAGTATGAATATCATGCCAGTGAGACAGGAAAATCGCTTGACCGAGCAGCAAAAATAACAAGGTGATCCCCGTTCCGATGCCGACGCCCAGACGAACGGCATTCGGCTGATCGGTTCGTCCCGCTACGGGCAGCAAGACGACAAGCGCAAGCAAGAGATGCAGCGCGAGGAAAAAAACGGCGTGAATCACCCAGCTTCCGTTCATTTGGTAGCCGAGGCCAGGGATAGGGACATGGGGTTGGCGGAGGAAAAGCAGGGCGAAAAACAGCAGACCTGCGCCTAAACAAATGCCTGACCCCGTTACAATCCATTGCCAACGCTTGAAGAGGAAGCTGATCGTCACGATGAGAGACAATAAGACGAACCAGACAGACGACAGCCCTGGGATGAGCTGGGCCGACTGCTGACCGAGCATGACACCCACGTATGCCAGCAAAAAAAGATGGGTAATCATCGACAGGCTGGAAGCAAAAGCTTCTCCGAATAAGAACAGGTACAGCTCATAGAGCGAACCGACTTGATGGCGATGGCAATAATTCAGCAGCTGGAGGCAGATCCACCCGATTCCAATGCCTGCGAGGGCGATGCCGACCGTGCCCCAGGAGCCAAAATAGGTAAAGAAACGGAGCCACTCATAACCGCCCAGATAGTGTCCTCCCAGCGCGGACCCTGCAAACAGAATGGCGATTTGCCAAGCGACTTTGTCCATAGGCATCATCCTTATTCCCAACTTGCTACATGTGTATGTCCAAGCAAGGCTTGTTCAGAACCGGGAATATTAAACATACTTATTCATTTACAAAGTATGACGATGTGGATTATAATGAAAAATAAACCAGTTAAGCAGATTGCATGAGGTGACTCCAAGATGAAAATTGTAGGAATAGCGGGAAGCATGAATAGCAACAACTCGACAACGAAGCAAGCGGTAGCGATTGTTCTCGATGCAGCGAAGGCTGCAGGTGCTGATATTGAAATGATTCATCTGGCAGACTGGAGCTTGCCGATTTACGACGACCGGGAAGACGCGACGACTTATCCGGAAATCGTCCATCGTTTCGTACAAAAAATTTCCGAGGCGGATGGACTTGTGATCGGTTCGCCTGAATACCACGGCACGATTACCGGAGCATTGAAAAATGCGATCGACTTTTTGGAAGGGCGCCATCTGCGCGATAAGCAAGTGGCTCTCATCGGTGTTGCCGGGGGCAGCATGGGAGCGACGAACACGGTCAATACGCTCCAGTTGATCATGCGCAATTTGCATGCGTGGCCGTTGCCAGCAAGTCCGAGCATTCCGAGCGCTTACAATGCGTTTACGCCAGAGGGCAAACTGAAAGATGAACGGTTGCAAGCCCGGATGGAAGCGCTCGGACAGCAACTGGTGCAATTTGTCCAAATGATGAACCGCGAAACAGAAAAACAGCCACAATAGACAGGTTTCTCTTGCTAATCGTTCTCATTTAAAGGTATTATATTTCTACGTGCCTTTTTTGGCCGGAAGAAATATGGTTTGAAATGAGGGGTTCACATGCCGACGCCGAGTATGGAAGACTATTTGGAACGTATTTACAGCTTAATTGAAGAAAAGGGCTATGCTCGTGTCTCCGATATTGCTGAAGCGTTGGAAGTACATCCCTCTTCGGTCACGAAAATGGTTCAGAAGCTGGACAAAGACAAATATCTCGTTTATGAAAAATACCGTGGCCTTGTGTTGACGCCAAAAGGGAAAAAGATCGGGAAGCGTTTGGTGGATCGCCACAGCCTGCTGGAAGAGTTCATGCGGGTCATCGGCGTTGACGAAGAACATATTTATCAAGATGTCGAGGGAATCGAACATCATTTGAGCTGGGAATCGATTACATGTTTGGAATATCTTGTTCAATATTTTCAACAAGAACCGAGCCGGATGGAGGATCTCCGTCGCATCCGGTTGGAAGATGAGCAAAAAGAAGAATAAGTCTCCGAGCGCGCAGGCTGACATGGCTTGCGCTTTTCTTTTTTGGTGAAAATGACGTTTTTTAATCGTATGGGAAAAGCTGTCGCCTTATATTTTAGTGAAGGGGGGCGACAGGGTGAAAGCGGACGCGGTTTTTGAAGGCGGTGGTGTGAAGGGAATCGCTTTTATCGGAGCCTTGCGGGTCATGGAGGAAAACGGCTATACGTGGGAAAAGCTGGCGGGCACTTCGGCAGGCTCGATCGTAGCCGCTCTGCTCAGCGCAGGGTATACGAGCCATGAGCTGAAGCCGATTTTTGACGAGCTGGACTATCTGCACTTTTTGCATCGGGCGGGGATTGGCAGACTGCCGCTCATCGGGCCGATCCACGAACTGATCGTGCGGGAAGGCGTCTATCGCGCAGACAGAATGGAGCTGTTCATTGAAGACTTGCTAAGGCGCAAAAATGTGCGTACATTTGGCGATTTGGCTCCGGGCAGGCTGAAAATCGTCGCTTCTGACGTGACCTCGGGGAAAATGACGGTGCTGCCTGACGACCTTACTCGCTACGGGATTGACCCGGACAGCTTTTCTGTGGCAAGAGCAGTCCGCATGTCTTCGTCGATTCCTTTTTTCTTTCAGCCTGCCCAACTGAAAAGCGGCAACGACACCCACTATATTGTCGACGGAGCTTTGCTGAGCAATTATCCGATCTGGCTGTTTGACGTCCCCGGGATACCGCAATGGCCGACCATCGGCTTTCGGCTTTCCGACGATCAGAGCAAGCGGGAGACGAAAAAAATTACCGGGCTGTTTTCGTTTTCGCGCGGCTTGCTTGCCACGATGCTCGACGCCCATGACAGGCTTTACGTCGAAAAAGCACAGGCGGTACGGACCGTTTTCATTCATACGCTCGGCGTTCGGACGACACAGTTTCAGCTTTCCAAGGAAATGCGGGAGAAGCTGTACGCGTCCGGGGAAGCCGCAGCCCAACAGTTTTTGCAACGCTGGGACTTCGAAGAATATGTCAAAGTATTCCGCATTTCCTCTCCCAAGCATCTGGTGTAGCGAAGAGGAGCAAAACGAAAAAACAGGTTGCCAGCAGCGGCGACCTGTTTTTCTTTTAATGGGACATATTGTTTGGCGAGTTCTCGTTCTGCTTTTCTTTTGTTTTGCCTTTGTTGCCATCGATCACGCGGAACGGGTGATCTTTTCTGGAGGCCGTCGGTTGCTTTTTGTGCGCTTGTCGCATCACCGGAGGTTTTGGTTTCACCTTTTGTTGCTTTGGCTTGCCAGGTCCAGGACTTTTCGAAAAAAAGGAGCCCGTGCGCAAATAGTTGCGTACGATCAAAAACAGCGCCACAGACAATCCCAAGATGATCAGCGTATTGATCGGATCACTGATGAGCGTCAATAAAAATCCGTAAATGGCGAGCAGCACAATAATCAAAATCACGGGTGGTATGCGACGTAACATAGGCCTCACCTCAATGGGAATAAGAATGCCTCACGTTATCCGGTCGTAGCCATTTTCCCTTGAACATGCTGAAGGTCCAGCTCCCGCATCTTCTGGAAAGAAGCGATGGCTACTTCGACCTGGCTGTCATCCGGTTCACGCGTTGTGATTTTTTGCAGCCAGAGACCTGGATAGCCAAGGTAGCGTAACACAGGAGTATCACGGAGCTTGTTTGTCCATTGCAAGACTTCATAGGAGACCCCGATGACCAGCGGCAACAGGACGATCCGCTGCACAACACGCTCGGTCAAGGAGTCGTAGCTGAACAGGGAGTAGATCACAACGCCGACAAACACGGTGAAAATGAGAAAACTGCTACCGCAACGATAATGCAAGGTGGAAAATTTTTGCACATTGGCTACTGTTAATTCTACCCCGGCTTCGAAGGCGTTAATCACTTTATGCTCCGCTCCGTGATATTGAAAGAGTCTTTTGATCAGGGGAGCCTTCGCGATGGCAGTGATGTAGCCGAGCAGCAAAATGATTTTGAAGCCGCCTTCCGCCAAAGTTTGGGGCACCCCATCCGGCACCCATTTTCCCAGGAGAAAATCGGCGAGAAATACGGGAACGAGGGTAAACACAAATTTACCGAACAAGAAAGAGAGTACACCGACCAGGGCGACCCCCAGAATCATCGTCAGCTTGGAAGGACCTTCACTGACTTCTTCGCCGGATTCCATGTTGAACCGCTCCGAGGCGAAGTTCAGATGTTTGGCCCCGTTGGCGCTGGCTTCGATCAGGCCGACCAGCCCGCGAATGAACGGAATTTTTTTCAGTGGGGTAATCCATTTATATTCCGTACGCGGTGCTTCAAAATACTCAATTTCATGATTTTTTTTGCGAACAGCTGTTACAGTCATCGATTTGCCGCCGAACATAACACCTTCGATGACGGCCTGACCGCCGTAGCTGGGTACGTTTTGTTGAGCCACACTATCACCTTCCTTACCCTCCATTTTAACGGAAAGCGAGCCTTGAAGCTACAAGGAGTTCATGCTGTGCCAAGAAATGTAAACAGTTAGTGAAAAACATGGGAACAGCACATACTATCTGTGAGGTGATAGGTATGGTAGCAGGCAAAGCCACGCGAAGAAACAAAGAGCTGTTGGGCAAGCCGAGAGAGCGGGGAACGGCGGAGCGAAAGGCGGCTTCCGTCAGCAAAATCGTCGAGCTTGCTTTTTGGGGCACGATTTTGTGGGGGGTGATCCGCATGCTCGCCCACTTTTTGAATTTGACTCCGTACGGACTGGGTGCTTTTGCCCGGCCTTTGCTCAGCGGATACGAGGAGAATAGCCTGATGGGCAACTCCTTGGGAGCGATTGTTCTGTTCGTGGAGACGATCCTGGCAAGCTTTTTGTTCTCCCTCTTGTTCGGCCAGATGCGGGCATGGTGGATCGGCCTGCTCTACGGTGCGATTTTGCTTGCGATTGCAGGATTCTTCTTTCGCATCGGGAATTGGGAAGTAGGCACGCTTAGTACAGAAGGAGCCTGGTACTTGTCCTATGGATTGTTCATTGGCATGACGCTTGTCCTGGAACAATCCGACGAAGAGCAGTGGGGCGGCAAAGACAAAGAGCGATAGGGGACCGGGTTGTCCCCTCTGCATCTGCCGTTTGCAAGATTCGAAATGTTGGCCGATTTTTGTCGCCTACTGTTGTACAAGGAGAGGCTTGTGGTAAAATGTTTCATTAGTAAAAAAACTTTTTGCGAAAACAGACGGGGAGGGAAGACAATGGCTTCCGTTTTGCTTTTGAATGGCCCCAATCTCAACTTGCTGGGAACGAGGGAGCCTGACGTATACGGAAGGGAAACGCTGGAAGATCTCGTCGCGAAGCTGACTTCTGTCATGGATGAGCTGGGGGGCAAGCTTGAACATTTCCAGTCCAATCACGAGGGCGCTCTGATCGACGCGATTCATCAGGCGAGAGGCGTGCACGACGGCATTTTGATCAATCCCGGCGCTTTCACGCACTACAGCTATGCGATCCGCGATGCTCTGGCAGGCGTGGCAATCCCGACCATTGAAATACATATTTCCAACATTCATACGCGCGAGGAATTTCGTCACCATTCCGTGATTGCACCCGTTACGATTGGGCAAGTAGTCGGTTTGGGCATGGACGGATACGAATGGGCGCTGCGGGCGCTCGTCCGCAAAATCGAGAACAAATAACGGTTTGGCAAAGCGAAAGGGGAACTGGTTGTCATGAAACAACGTTTGGACAAATTGCGTGAAGCGCTCTCCCAAGTAGGGGCGAATGCTTTCATCACGGAAAAATCGGAAAATCGCTTTTATCTGAGCGGTTTCACTGGCTCTACCGGCTGGGTGATCGTCACGGAAACCGAAGCCTTTTTGGTTACGGATTTCCGCTATGTCGAACAGGCAGAGGAGCAGGCACCTGATTTCACTGTCGTCAACAACGAGCGAAAAGCGGTCGAAGCGATTGGCAAGCTGCTACAGGAAAAAGGCATCAAGCGTCTCGCTTTTGAAAGCAGCGTTTCCTTTGGTACATATCAGGAGTGGAGCAAAGGCTTTGCCGGGGTAGAGCTGGTTCCAACGAGCGGACTGCTGGAAAAAATTCGCATGTTCAAAGAAGAGTCGGAAATGGTCATCATCCGTGAAGCAGTGGGAATTGCGGAGGCGGCTTTTGCACATATTCAAGGATATATCCGTCCTGGCGTACGCGAAGTAGACGTTGCTTTGGAATTGGAATATTTCATGCGCAAACAAGGGGCGACAGGGTCTGCGTTCGACATGATCGTTGCATCCGGCGTGCGCGGAGCATTGCCGCATGGACGAGCTTCGGAAAAAGTGATCGAGGCCGGAGAAATGGTTACGCTCGACTTCGGTGCAGCGTACAAAGGCTACAACTCCGACATTACCCGCACGCTTGCTGTCGGCGAACCTAGCGCCAAAATGAAAGAGATTTACGATATCGTCTTGCGCGCACAACTGGCCGGACTGGAAGCCCTGAAACCGGGAGTGACAGCAAAGGCAGCAGACGCCGCTACGCGTGACCTGATTGCAGCGGCTGGTTATGGCGATGCCTACGGACACAGCGCGGGTCACGGTCTGGGCATCGAGGTGCACGAACTGCCGGGCTTGTCTACCGTGAGCACCTTCGTTCTGGAGCCGGGCATGCTTGTCACGATGGAACCGGGCATTTATGTGACGGGACTCGGCGGAGTGCGAATCGAGGACGACGTTCTGATCACGGCGGATGGGCATGAGAACCTCAACAAGTCTACGAAAGAGTTGCTCATTTTGCCCGTGTAATTTATACTAATCTACGTTATTGATTGATTTGGGAGGACAACGATGATCTCTGTAAACGACTTTCGGACCGGTTTGACGATCGAAGTGGACGGCAACATTTACACCGTGCTTGAGTTCCAACACGTAAAACCAGGAAAAGGTGCGGCTTTCGTACGCTCCAAACTGCGCAACCTGCGCAATGGCAACACGACAGAAATGACTTTCCGCGGCGGCGAAAAAGTAAACCCTGCCCGCATCGAATCCAGCACCATGCAGTATCTGTATGCGAGCGGTGACGATTACACTTTCATGAACACCGAAACGTATGAGCAATTGACGTTCACTCGCAAACAAATCGAGCGCGAGCTGCGTTTTCTGAAGGAAAACATGAACGTGCAAATCATGCAGTACAACGGTGAAACAATCGGAATCCAACTGCCAAACACAGTTGAGCTGGTTGTTACTGAATGTGAGCCAGGCGTTAAAGGCGATACCGCTTCCAACGTTACGAAAAAAGCAACGCTGGAAACTGGCTTCGTGGTAAACGTTCCTCTCTTCGTAGAAGAAGGCGAGCGTTTGATCATCGATACGCGTTCGGAAGCTTACGTTTCCCGCGCGTAACTTGCAAGATCGTCATGGAAAAAGCTGTGCCCTCCCGGGTGCAGCTTTTTTTAGTTGCGCATGAGTCTCGGCGTTGCCACAAAAAAAATCCCGCTTTTCCGAAAGCGAAAAGGGGATTTCAGCGGTCTGCTGTTTTTTGGCCTTGCTGCTCAGTGGGGCCAGCGCCCTCCGAACCACTCCCACAGCTTTAACACAAAGGCAGTAATCCCGGCAGCCATCAGCGGGCCGACGGGGATGCCGCGGAAAAACACAATACCAATGATCGACCCGATCACCAGTCCGACGATCATATGCGGCTCAGCCCGGAGCAAATCCAGTCCCTTGCCGTTCATCCACGTCGCAATCGCGCCGCCAGCCAGCGCTGTAAGGCCCACGACCGTAGTGAACAGCGGCGTGACGTCTTTCCACGATATTTTCTCACTGGCAAACGGCACCAGTACGGATATCGTCAAAAAAAGCAGGCCAAGCTCCAGACCTCGGCGTTCGACCGTGGGGAAAAAGCGTTCCAAGGCCGTCAGCTTCAGCACCAAAAGAATGCTGGCCGCCGTCGCGATTATCGGTGAACGGCCAATCAGTCCTATGACGATCAGGATGACGAGCATCACTTCTCCAGACATCATCATTGGCATCAAAACCCCTGTCCCTGTTCTCCTTTCACTCTATGAGACAAGGTGTGGGAGTATGCGTTTGTCCTTGACGTAGGGCACGAGCGTGTAGCGGTCAACCTGTGCGCAAAAACGCAAGTCGTCGGCAAAATGGTGCGAAACGAGGCGCTTGCCCGTGGTAGTTTGCAGCATTTGTTCGCCAAGCTTATCTGCATAGTATAAATAGCTTGCTTTCAACGCTTCGCCGAGATCGCAAATCTGCAGGTGGGCCAAAGCTTTTTGCGCCTGGACGATCATCAGTCCTGCCGCGAGTCCATCTTCCAGGGCAAATTCGGAACGCGTCCCTGCGCAGTAAAGTGTCACGTCGAGATGATACGTGAGCGCGTGGCGAATGCAGGCCGTCGCGTTCAAAAAGCAGCCGACGAGCAGCGCGGAGGCTCGCTCCGCCTTCTGAATGGCGCGAGTGCCGTTCGTCGTCGTGAGGATCAGTCGTTTGCCCGGATTTTTGGCCGCGGAGATTTCCGTCGGGGAGTTGTTGCAATCAAAGTCGGGTATTTTGCGGCAATGTCGCTCGCCAGCCAGGATGCAGTCAGCGGCTCTGAGCGAGTTCGCTTGCCCGATCGTTTCAACGGGAACGACGCAGACAAAGCCGTTGCCCAGCGCGGTGACAATCGTACTGGATGCGCGCAAAACATCGATCACAATCACAACATGATTGCTGATTTGGTCAAAGCGAATTTCCTCGACCGTGGGCACGACCTCTATTCGCACGGGGCAGACCTCCCTTCCGCAAGCATCAGGGCGGTGTCTCCGCGAAGTCCGCGGCGGAGCGTCTCGACCGACAAGACGTCCGTGCAGGCGATGTTGCCGAGATTGACATCGACACCGAGAGACTGAATCAGGCACACTTGCTGGTCTTTTTGCGGCGCTTCCCAAACGAGCCGCTCCGCGTTTGCTTTGGCGGCACGGACGACATCCAGAATGAATGACTGTTCGATCTTGCCGTTTCCGTCAAAGACGCCGACCGTTCCGCTTTCGCGTGCTTCGACGATGACGTGGCTGGCGCCTGCCTGCAAGTCAAAGGCGAGTGTCTCCAAAAGCTCGTTGCGCTCGGCGCGATAGCCTGCCGACTTTTTTCCTACCTCCGTATACACGACAAGCCCTGCGTCCACGGCCCGTTCAATCGCTTCTCTGCGCTGCTCAAACGATAGCGGGAACGTCCCGTCTGAAATCTCAACCGCTGAAAATCCGAGCGAACGGATTTGTTGCATGTACGCCTTGATCGTGCTCTGCTGAATGGCAATCTCAAAAAAAGTTCCGCCTGGCATGATGTGCAAGCCCAAGGCGGTTGCCCTGGAAAGCTTTTGCTGCAACACGTTCGGCGGATACAGGGCCGTTGTGCCAAAGCCGAGTTTGTATATATCGATATAAGGAGAAGCCAGTTCCAGCAGATCGCAGTAAGCGGTCAGCCCCAGCCCTTTGTCAATTACCATGGTCAACCCCTTTTGGCGGGGCTTCGCTCGCTTGTGCCCGAACGGATTCGCCCAGCTCGCGGGCATAAACGGATGCTCACAGTCTACCATGCAAGTTCCTCATTTCTTCTAGGCGTATGGTTCAGTGTATGCCCACCGTGGAGGAGGAGTGAAGAAGAAAGGCAGTAGGCGATTGCCCACACGAGTGCTGAAACGAACGGGTACAGGCATAGAGTGAACGGAGGGGAGGACGAGACGGTATGTGGGAAAAAGCGATTATGGGGATGGCTGCGCTGCGGATCTTGTCAGGCAGCATCGAGATTGTGGCTGCCTTGCTCATTTTGAAGGTCAATCAGGTCGAAAAGGCACTGCTCATAAATTCGGGCTTGGCAATCGTAGGGCCTGTGATTTTGATTACCACGACGACGATCGGCCTGCTCGGCATGTCTGATCGGGTCAGCTTTGCAAAAATCGCCTGGATTTTGCTCGGTATCTCCTGCATTTTGATCGGAGTGCGCAAGTGATGTCCAATTCCTTCCATTGGTAATGAGCGCCTCATCTGGGAATGCTAGTGCAAGAGACGAATGGGAGGGATTGGCATGCTTGAAACGATGGCGAACCGAATCGCCTATTTGCGCGGGCTGGCAGATGGCCTGGATGTGGGCGAAAAGAGTGCAGAAGGCAAAATTATGACTGAAATGATCGAGATCATGGACGAGGTGTACGCCCAGTTTCGCGAGCTGCACGCCCGCGTGGAAGAGGCGGAGGATTATGTAGAAGCGCTGGACGAAGACCTCGAAGACGTGGAACTCTATCTTTTCGAGGATGACGAGGCGTTGTACGAAACGATAGAGGATGACGACGATGTCGACTACGCCACCTACTATGATCTCGACGATGATGAAGATGCTGCGTTGTACGAGTCGGATGACGATACGCACTTGGCGACGGGCTACGATTTTTCCTGCCCGCACTGCCAGAAAGAGATTCACTTGCGAGAAGGTACCGATGACGACGGCTACAGTCATTACGTCATCGAGTCGGCTTCGGCCCAGCGTGACTATCAGCCGGTCAATCCGACGTAATAGAGCAGGCTCACAGCTTGTCCCAGCGCGCCACGAAAGCGCAGGGGCAAGCTTTTTCTATCTCCGGCTACTTTTTAGCATAAACCTCGTCCAGCCGCGCATAGGATGGAGGTAAGTCAATGTGGACAAACGAGAGTCAGCCACAAAAAGGAGGGTACCAGATGTGAGAGAGATCATGGCGATTTTGCCAGAAGCCATTCGCGCGATTTTGACTGCTCTTCCCTCCGCGGTCAAAGAGCATCTGGAAGAGATACGGCTTCGGCAAAATCAGCCGCTGGAAGTACGATTCGGTCAGCAATCCAGCTACGTGACGCAAGCAGGTCAGCTTACCTCCACTGCGAGTAAAGGCTGGATTTTTTCCGCAGATCAGGCAGTCAAGCTGCTGAGTCAGGTAAGCCAGCATTCTTTGTACGCGCTGGAGGAGGAGCTGAAGCGAGGCTACATTACGGTGATGGGCGGTCATCGCATCGGCATCGCGGGCAAAGTGGTGCTGGAAAAAGGCGATGTCAAAGGCATCCGGGACATTACCAGCTTCAACATCCGGATCGCCCGGGAGAAAAAAGGGGCGGCGCAAAAAGTGATGCCCTACTTGTTTGAAGGCGGCAACGTACTGAGCACACTGGTGATTTCTCCGCCGCAATGCGGGAAAACGACTCTTTTGCGCGACATGGCCCGCTCCCTCAGCTACGGCAGCGAGTGGTCTTCCAGTCGCAAAGTCGGGATCGTGGACGAGCGTTCCGAGCTGGCAGGCTGCCTGGAGGGCGTGCCGCAAAGAGACGTCGGCCCGCGCACAGATGTACTGGATGCATGCCCGAAAGCAGCAGGAATGATGATGCTGATCCGCTCCATGTCTCCTGATGTGCTGATTGTGGACGAGGTGGGGCGTGCGGAGGACGGGGATGCCGTATGGGAAGCGATTCACGCAGGAGTCGCAGTCATCTGCTCGGCTCATGGCGCTGATCTCAATGAAGTCGCTCGTCGCCCGATGCTCGGCAACCTCGTCCGGCACGGCGTGTTTTCCCGCTATATCGTCCTCAGCCGTACGAAAGGCGTAGGCACGATCCAGGCGATCTACGACCGAAGCATGAAGCCGCTGGAAAAGGAGAAGGTTGCATGGTCAAGCTGATTGGCGCGGTGCTCATCCTGTTCTCGGCCTCCATGGTCGGCTGGCAGATCGGCAGGTATTACGCCTATCGTCCCGTGCAGCTTCGCGCGCTTTTGGTCGCCCTGCAAATGCTGGAGACCGAGATCGTATACGGCATGACGCCGCTGCATCGCGCTTTTGCCAAAGTCGGTCGCCGGGTTTCCGAGGAAGTGGGCAGGCTGTTTCTTTACGCAGCAGAGCTTCTGGTCAGCGAAAAGGCGCCATCGGCAGAAGATTCCTTGCAGCAGGCAATGGGGAAGTACTGGGCACAAACCGCATTGCGCAGACAAGAGCGAGAAGTGCTGGCGAGTCTGGGGCAGGTTCTCGGATCATCCGACCGGGAAGACCAGCAGAAGCATTTGCGCCTGGCAGTTACCCATCTTAGGGGGCTTGAGGAAGAAGCGCGCGCCGAGCAGGCAAAATACGAGCGCATGTACAAAAGTCTCGGTTTTCTGGGTGGTCTTCTGGTCGTCATCCTGATGTTCTAAAGGCGAGGTGTTCACAGTGGATTTTGATTTGACACCTGTTTTCCAGATCGGAGCGGTAGGGTTCATCACAGCGATCTTGCACACGGTCCTCAAACAGGCGGGAAAGGAAGATATTGCGCACTGGGCGACACTGGTCGGATTCATCATCGTCCTGTACATGGTGTCCCACTACCTCGGCGACCTGTTCTCTGAGGTGAAACGCGTCTTCCTGTTCAACTGAGGAGGGGCTTTTCGATGGAAATCGTACAAATCGTTGGACTCGGATTGGTCGCTACCATTCTTGCCTTGGTGATCAAAGAGCAAAAGCCGATGTTCGCTTTCTTGTTGGCGATTGCGAGCGGTGTCATCATCTTTTACTTTCTCGTAGGCAAAATTGCCGAAGTCATTCGCATTCTGGAAAAGCTGGCCGTTCAGGCAGATCTGAACCTGGTGTTTCTGGAAACGATATTAAAAATCATCGGAATTGCCTACATTGCCGAATTTGGGGCGCAAATGACCCGTGACGCTGGACAGGGGGCGATTGCCTCCAAGATCGAGCTGGCGGGAAAAGTGCTGATTCTGGTCATGGCGGTACCGATTATCCAAATCATTATCGAAACAGTGATCGACTTGCTGCCGGCGTGAGAGAGGAGGGGTGTCTGTGGCGCAAACTGGCAAACTGATCCTGTTGTGGCTCATCCTTTTCATCTATCTGTCGCCTGGCCCTGGCACGGTCCATGCCGCCGGAGCAACCACAGCCAACCCGATCAACCAGATTGTCGAGGAGCAAGTGGATCACTTGCAGCTGGAGCGTGTCGAGCAATATTGGCAACAGCTTCAGCGCGAGTATAAAGGCTATTTGCCCGATTTGAAATCGCAAGGCTTCATCCAGATTTTGATGCAGCAAGAGGAACTGACGCTGTCGAGTGTGTTAAAAGGGATGGGCAAATTCGTCTTTCACGAAATTTTGATGAACGGCAAGCTGCTCAGCTCGATCATTATCATCACGGTTTTTGCCATGATTTTGGAGACGATGCAAAACGCATTCGAGCGCAACGCCGTATCCACCGTCGCCTATTCGATCGCTTACCTCGTCCTGATGGTGCTCGCCATCAACAGCTTTCACGTCGCGATCACATATGCCAAAGACGCGATCAACAGCATGTCTGATTTCATGCTCGCGATGATTCCGCTCGTGATTGCCTTGCTGGCCTCGGTCGGGAACCTGGCGACGGCCACCATGTTTCATCCGCTGATCATTTTCATGATCAACATCAGCGGCATGATGATCACGTACGTCGTCTTTCCGCTCCTGTTTCTGTCCGCGATGCTCTCGATCGTCAGCCTGTTTTCCGAACGGTACAAGGTCACCCAGCTTGCCACCTTGCTGCGAAACATCGCCATGGGGGTGCTCGGCTCCTTCCTGACGATTTTTCTGGCGGTCATCTCCATTCAGGGGGCGACCTCGGCTGTGGCTGACGGCGTCACGCTGCGGACGGCGAAGTACATTACAGGCAACTTCATCCCGATCGTCGGCCGAATGTTTTCCGATGCGGCCGATACGGTTCTGAACGCTTCGCTTCTGGTCAAAAACGCAGTCGGCTTGGCTGGAGTCGTCATTCTCATCATCTTGTGCGCTTTCCCGGCTCTCAAGATACTGGTTTTGGCCCTGATCTACAATTTGTCATCGGCTGTGCTGCAACCGCTGGGGAACAGTCCGATCATCAGTGCGCTCGGCACGATTGGCAAAAGCCTCCTGTTCGTCTTCGCCGCACTTGCGACAGTGGGATTGATGTTCTTTCTGGCGATTACCATCATTATTGCGGCAGGCAACATCTCCATGATGGTCCGGTAGGTGATGACATGACATGGTTAACACTCTGGCTCAAAAAAATCATCCTGCTCGTTCTTTTGGCCGCTTTTCTCGATCTGATCCTGCCCAATACGACCTTGCAGCGCTACGTCAAAATGGTGATGGGTCTGATCTTGCTTTTGACGATCATCTCCCCGGTGTTCAGCCTGTTCAGTCTGTCGCAGGACGATCTCGCCCTCAGACTTGATCGCTACCAGCAAAATTTGAACAAGCCAGCCGCTGTCGAATGGAAGAAAATGACTGACAAGCTGCTTGGTCAACAAAACGAACAGATGACAGCTTATGTGCAGGCACAGGTGGCATCTGCTGTAAAGGCGAGAATCAAAGCCGATTACGGCGTGGAAGTTGTCGATGTCGAGGTTGTGATCGACCAGAAGAAGCAAGGCGAGCCGACCTTGTCCCGGATGGAGTTGGTGATTGGCGAAGCTGACAGCGGCAAAAACAGCAACGACCCGCAGCAAGTCCAGCCGGTCAAGCCGATTACACCGATTGCTCCGGTACAAGTCACAGTCGGGGAGCCGCCGCAAGAACAGCAAGAAGTGGCTGTTTCAGCCCCGGAAGCGAACCCGCTGGCGAGCAAAATGGCCAGCGACCTCGCAGAACAGTGGGGGCTATCCAAAGAACAGGTGATCATCAAGGACGAGACCCGGGAAAACGAAAAGCAGTAATCACGCTGTCGACACAAGCGAGGTGAGCAACATGCTGGAAAAGCTGAAAAAATTGTGGGAAGGAAACGGCAGCAACAAAAAGCTCAAGCCATTGCACTATTTTATCGTCGTACTTGGAATCGGGATTGCTGTCATGATCTTGACAGATTTTCTGAAAGTCGAAAAAGATCAGCCTCTCGGGTTCTCGATCAACCCTGGCGAGACGTCGCCGCAGCCAACAGGCGACGGATCAGCTCCGGCGCTGGGCGGTTCACCCGCACCGGACATTATCGCCGAATATGAAAACATCTACGAAACCCAGCTTCGGGAAATCCTCGCGAATGTAGTCGGCGTGGGAGAGGTCGAAGTCATGGTCAATCTGGAATCGACGCCAGAGATTGTCGTGGAAAAAAACACCAATGTCCGCTCTTCCGTGAACCAGGAGATGGACAAGGAAAAGGCAACCCGGAATCAGAGTGACCAATCGCGCGATGCACAGGTCGTGATCGTCCAAGGCGGCAAGCAAGACCAGCCCGTCGTCGTCAAGACGTTGAAGCCGCGCGTCCGGGGAGTGCTCGTAGTGGCCAAAGGGGCCGACAACATCCAGGTGAAAGCATGGATCACCGAAGCTGTCCAAAAAGTTTTGGATGTTCCCGCTTACAAAATATCCATTTTGCCCAAAAAAGGGTAGGAGGTAATGACAAATGATTCTGCGCAAGCAAACAGTGTGGTTGTTGACAATGCTGGCTGTCATGGTTGTACTCTCCGGGTACTACCTGGTGAAGGGGCCGCAGGAACAGGTTCCGACCTCCGGACAAGAGCAGGCCGTCCAGAAGCAGGAGCAAATCTCCGGCGTGGAAGTAGAAACCAAGCAAGTCGAGCAAGCTCCTGGCGCTGCCGCCGTTGACGCTAAAAACGGCAAGCAGGAAACAACGACGGCTCCGGCCACTCCGACCGCACAAACACCGGCGCCTGAAGAAGCGAAGCAAACTTCCGGCAATGCCGTGCTCCCCGTAGCGGATACAGCAAGCGAAGTGTTCCAGGGCTTCAAGCTGAACCGGGAAGCGCAAACCGCGCAGCAAAAAGACGAGCAGCTGGCGATCATGAACAATTCCGAAGCAACGCCCCAGGCGGTAGCCGAAGCGAAAGCCAAGTACGATGAGCTGTCCACGCTGGAGACGGCCACGATGAACGTCGAAGAGATGCTCAAAGCGAGCGGCTACAAGGACGCGGTCGTCCTCGTCCAGAACGACAAAGCGACTGTCATCGTGCAAAAAGACAAACTGAGCGCAAACGAAGTGGTGGAAATTATTGCGCAAGTCAAGCAGCAATTGAATCTCCCGGCAACGAACATCCAGGTCCAGTTCCAGACGTCCTGAATGGCGAAGGCAAGCTGACCTTCGCGTTATAACGGGTGCCGTAAGTGGGCATGATGGTAAGGATTTTCTCGCTTCTTCTTGGCAGGAAGCGGGGAAATCCTTTCTTGACGTGATATGGGCAACAGGCTACCATGGATTTATGGTTTGCCAAAAAGGATACATATGGGACTCCCCGATCCTCTATTGAAACAAACGAAGGAGTGCTTTTTCGTCATGAAAATTCATGAAATCCGAGAAATTATTAAGCTGATTGATCAATCTTCCATTAATGAATTTAAGCTGGAGACAGAAGGGGCAAAAGTGACCCTGCGAAAATCCAGTGGTACAGAGACAGTAGTAGTGACTCAGCCTGTCGTACAAGCCCAGGTAGCGGCTCCTGCTGCGCCAGTGCAAGCGGCAGCCCCAGCAGCTGTACAAGCAGCTCCTGTTGCCGTGGAAGCGCCTAAGGCAGCTGCAAGCGCTCCGGCTCTTGACGATGCGAACCTGCACAAGATCGTTTCCCCGATGGTTGGAACGTTCTACAGCGCTCCGGAACCAGGCAAGCCTCCTTACGTCCAAGCGGGCGACAAAGTGAATGCGAGCAAAGTGGTCTGCATCGTGGAAGCGATGAAGCTGTTCAACGAAATCGAAGCAGAAGTAAGCGGCGAGATCGTCAAAGTGCTGGTGGAAGACGGCCAGCTCGTTGAGTACGGTCAAGCGCTGTTTTTGGTGAAGCCAGAATAAGGTGGGGGAGAGCGAAATGTTTCAAAAAGTATTGATTGCCAATCGCGGGGAGATTGCTGTACGGATCATCCGGGCATGCCGCGAGCTGGGCATTCGTACGGTCGCTGTCTACTCCGAAGCGGATCGTGAAGCGCTTCATGTGAAAATGGCCGACGAAGCTTACTGTATTGGTCCAAAAGCATCCAAGGAAAGCTACCTGAACATAGCAAACATCATGAGTGTCGCGACCAAGGTAGGGGCAGACGCCATCCATCCAGGCTATGGATTTTTGGCTGAGAACGCCGACTTTGCGGAGATTTGCACGGCATGCAACATCACGTTTATCGGTCCGGATCCGGAAGCCATCGTAAAAATGGGGGACAAGTCCACCGCAAAAGATACGATGAAAGCAGCTGGAGTGCCGACTGTTCCGGGAACAGAAGGGCTGATCGAAGATGTGGAAAGCGCCGTCGTGACAGCGAATGAGATCGGCTATCCGGTAATGGTCAAGGCTACTGCGGGCGGCGGCGGACGCGGCATGCGCGTGGCAGTCGACGACGAAGATTTGGAAAAGGCGATCCGTCAGGCGCAAAACGAAGCGAAAACCGCTTTCGGCAACCCGGGCGTCTACCTGGAAAAATTCGTGGAAGGCCCGCGTCACGTGGAAATCCAGATCATGGCCGACAAGCATGGCAACGCGGTTTATCTGGGCGAGCGCGACTGCTCCATCCAACGCCGCCACCAAAAGCTGATCGAGGAAGCTCCATCGCCTGCCTTGAGCGAAGAAACACGCAAGCAAATGGGCGAGGCAGCCGTTGCTGCTGCCAAGGCGGTAGCTTACCACGGAGCGGGTACAGTCGAGTTTTTGCTGGACAAGCACGGACAATTTTACTTCATGGAAATGAACACGCGTATTCAGGTAGAGCATCCTGTCACAGAGCTGGTTACCGGCTATGATCTGATCAAGGAACAGCTGACGGTCGCAGCTGGCCAACCGCTGTCTTTCAGCCAGGAAGACATCAAGCTTGACGGCTGGGCGATCGAATGCCGGATCAACGCAGAGAATCCTGCGAAAAACTTCATGCCGTCACCTGGACGCATCACCGAGTACTTGCCACCAGGCGGCTTCGGTGTGCGTGTGGACAGTGCTGCGTACGCAGGCTATTCCATCCCGCCGTACTACGATTCCATGATCGCCAAGCTGATCGTTTGGGGCAAGGATCGCAACGAGGCAATCGAACGCATGAAGCGTGCGCTCGGCGAATTTGTCATCGATGGCATCACCACGACGATCCCGTTCCATCAAAAAGTGCTGGAGCATGAAGTGTTCGTAAGCGGTCATTTTGACACCAAGTTCCTGGAAACCTACGAATTGAACCTGGACGAAGAATAAACAGGGCTGATTTGTAAAAAAACGGTGCGCTTGGTATAATGAATTACAAATCTAAAGGGAGGTGCGAAGCATGGAAGAGTTTACTCCGGATTTAGATAGAACAGAGCTTGGTAAAGTCCAGATCGCTCCCGAGGTACTGGAAGTGATCGCCGGCATGGCTGCGTCCGAGGTTGAAGGCGTAGCGCAAATGAGCGGCGGTTTCGTAGGGGAGATTGCTGAAAGATTGGGCCGTAAAAATATAGCTCGCGGCGTTCGTGTGGAGGTTGGCTCCCGCGAAGCGGCAGTGGATGTTTCCATCATTGTCAAATACGGACACCGCATTCCAGACGTCGCTCGTAATATTCAAGATAGTGTGCGCAATGGAATCGAAGGAATGACCGGACTTTCTGTTGTGGAAGTAAACGTACATATCGTCGATGTAGAGCTGAAAGCCGAAGAAAAAGCACCGGCGGCGCCTGTAGTCGAAGATTACCAGCGTGTGCGCTAAGCAGCACCGGATGGATGCCCCCTTTTCACAGGGGGCATTTTCCTCATTCCAATCAGTTGTTTCGCCAAGCCTTGGCTCATGGCGAAGCGTTAGCCTTTGATTGAGCCTTGTTTGTCTCCTTTCAAACATGGCGTAAAGGAGAGATGCATGTGAACTTGTTTGACCGCTTTATTTTGACGATTTACAGCTTTGCGCTGATCGTTTTGTCCTGCATCGCGATTGCGGCCACCAGCGGATTGGTCTCATCTGCTTATTTTGAGCCTTATGTGGATCAAATGCTTGAGGGTACGAACATTACGTATCTCATCGTCGCGATTATTTTCCTCATTGTGAGCCTTCGCTTCTTTTTCAGCTCGTTTCGTTCCAACAAGCCAAAAGTGGATCGCGGCATTCGCCAGCGCAGTGATTTGGGCGAAGTCAACATTACGATTCAGACGATCCAAACGATTGCGGAGCGCGCTGCCCGACGTGTAAAAGGCGTGCGCGACATGAAGACGACAGTCAAAGCGCTGGAAAGCGGGAACATCATTACCCTGCGTGTTTCTGTGGATGGCGAGACACCTTTGCCGGAGTTGACGCAAAAGCTGCAAGCGGATGTGAAAGAGCAGGTCGAAGGAATTGCTGGTGTCGTGATTTCCGAAGTAGCGGTTGTGGTGACGGAAGTGGCTCAGCAAGAAAACTACGCGGCTCGCAAGCGGGTAGAATAGAAGGTGAAGTCCATGAAATGGGAGTTAATGTGGGAACACAAGGGGAAGCTAATGGGGATTTCTGCCGGACTTTTTTTCGGCATCATCTACCTTCTCGTCGGATTTTGGGATACACTGGTCTTTGTTGTGTTTGTCGGAACCGGCTATTACATCGGTCGCAAGCTTGACCATAAGGAAGACTTGCGCGAAATACTGGATCGGATTCTGCCTGGCAAGTTTCGGTAACAAGAACGAGGGGAAAACTCCCCTGCTGACTTTAATTAGTAGGTGAATGGTATGAAGCGAAGAACAGCACGAGAAAAAGCAGTCCAATGCTTGTTTCAGATCGATATGGCCGAGGTGCCAGTAAAAGAAGCAATCGATCTGGTCATGGAAGAATCCGAGGAAAACGCGCAGTATTTGCGCTACTTGCTCGATGGAGTTTTGACCAACATGGCGGACATCGATGCAGAAATCAAAAAGTATTTGCGCGGCTGGCAGCTGGAGCGTATTGCCAACGTTGACCGCGCCATTTTGCGCCTTGCTTTTTATGAGATCATGTTTGAAGCGGATACGCCTGACAAGGTAGTCATGAACGAAGCGATCGAAATCGCGAAGCTGTTCAGTGACGATGCCTCCTATCGCTATATCAACGGTGTATTGGCGAGCTTCTTGCAATCCCGTGAAACGCAAAAGGCATAACAGGCAGGAGATACAAGCATGAGTAAGGTAATGTTGGGCATTGATACGAGCAATTACCGGACATCGCTGTGCTTGGCTCAGGAAGACGGCCGAATTGTTGCAGAAGCAAAACGCCTCCTCAAAGTGAAGGAAGGCAAACGCGGGCTGCAACAATCCGAAGCCGTCTTTCAGCATGTGATGAACTTGCCGGAATTAAGCGAGCAAATGAAGTGGAACGAGTATGAGATCGAAGCGATTTGCGTCAGTGAAAAGCCGCGGCCTGTCGATCAGTCGTACATGCCTGTGTTCAAGGTGGGAGAGGGCTTGGCCAAATCGCTGTCCACCTACCTGCGTGTTCCGCTGCATCTGACCACCCATCAGGAGGGGCATATCGCAGCGGGCGAGTACACAGCCGATGAGCGGCCAGGACAAGATCGCTTTTTGGCTGTCCATCTGTCAGGGGGAACGAGTGAGTTGCTGTTGTGCGAGCGTCACAGTGCCGGATATGCGATTGAAAAAATCGGCGGCACGATCGATTTGCACGCAGGGCAGTTGGTCGATCGGATCGGAGTGGCGCTCGGGATGGCATTTCCTGCCGGGCCGTACTTGGAGCAATTGGCAAAAGAGTCGACGGGGGAATTTCGCATTTCCTCTGCTGTGGACGGTTTGACCTTCAGCTTCTCCGGGCCGGAAGCGTCCTTGCTGCGCGCCATTGAGCGCGGCGAGACGAGCCATGCGGATATTGCGCGGGCAACCGAGCAGTGTATCGCCAACACGCTGGAAAAAACATTGCGGCACGCTGTTGAGCTGGGGCATCCAAGGGACATACTGATTGTGGGCGGGGTAGCTGCCAATCAGTACATGCGCGAGCGCCTGATCAAACGTTTGCAGCATCCGGCGGTAAAAGCCAAGCTGTATTTTTGCGACCCTGTTTACTCCGGCGATAACGCCTACGGAGTGGCAATGCTTGGGTGGATGAAGCAAAAGACGAACATTAAATAATGATAAACTTTTTATGATTCGGCTTTACAGTTGCAAACGAAATCGGTACACTAATGGTATCGACGTTTAAGAAGGAGGCTTTTTCTCCATGACTGCAACCATTCTCCAAGGAAAAGAAGTAGCAAAAAGCATTCGCGAAGAACTCGCGGTTGAAGTGGCGGAACTGAAAAAACAAGGACTTGTCCCTGGACTGACTGTTGTGCTTGTGGGTGATGATCCCGCATCGCATTCGTATGTACGCGGAAAATCGAAAGGCTGCGAGGAAGTCGGCATCCGTTCCGAGCTGATTCTCAAGGAAGCTTCGACGACAGAAGAAGAGCTGCTGGGCATTATTCGGGATTTGAACGAAAATCCGAACGTTCATGGGATTTTGGTTCAACTTCCTCTGCCAGCCCATATTTCGGAGAAAGCGGTCATCGCTGCGATTCATCCGGAAAAAGATGTCGACGGTTTCCATCCGATCAACGTGGGCAACATGGTGCTCGGCAACGAAACATTGCTGCCTTGCACTCCGCATGGCGTCATCGAGCTGATCAAGCGGACAGGCACGGAGATTTCCGGCAAGCACGCCGTCGTCATCGGCCGAAGCAACATCGTCGGCAAGCCGGTATCGCTTTTGCTGCAACAGGAAAACGCAACTGTGACCATGTGCCATTCCCGCACGCAAAACCTGGAGGAGTTCACGACGAAAGCGGACATCCTCGTGGTAGCGACAGGCCGGGCGCATATGATCGGAAAAGAGCATGTAAAGCCGGGCGCAGTTGTCATCGACGTAGGGGTAAACCGGATCGATTCCGGGAAGCTCGTCGGGGACGTCAAATTTGACGAAGTGCAAGAGATCGCAAGCTTTTTGACTCCGGTACCTGGCGGTGTTGGCCCAATGACCATCACCATGCTGTTGAAAAACACGGTTGTGGCAGCGAGAAAGCAAGCGCAACTTTAGAGGAACGACTGAGGGAATGGATAGGGCCTGCGCTTTATCCATTTCTTTTTGCATGCGTATACGAAAAGTCAATCAGACCAGGGCTTGAACAGAGGAGGGGCACATGGCTGCATCAAACATTTTGTCTGTCAGTGATCTGAACCGCTACATCAAGCTCGTCCTGGAAAAAGAGACGAACTTGCAAGACGTCTGGGTGAGGGGAGAAATCTCCAACTTCACGCATCACGCAAGCGGGCACATGTACTTTACCTTGAAGGACAACACATCGCGGATCAAGGTCGTGATGTTTGCCAGCTATAACCGCTTCTTGCGCTTTTTGCCCAAGGATGGAACGAAGGCGATCGTGCGCGGCTCCATCTCCGCTTTTGAACGGGACGGAGCGTATCAGCTCTATGCAAAAGAAATGCAGCCGGACGGTCTTGGCTCCTTGTATCTCGCTTTTGAGCAGTTGAAAGAAAAGCTGACCAAAGAAGGCTTGTTTGCTGCTGAGCGCAAGCGGACACTGCCTCGCTTCCCGAAAAGGGTCGGGGTCGTGACATCCCCGACAGGAGCGGCGATTCGCGATATTTGCACCACCATCCGCAGACGGTATCCGCAGGCGGAGATTGTCCTGTCGCCTGCCGTCGTGCAAGGGAAAGATGCCCCGGCATCGATCGTTTCGGCGATTCGGATTATTAATCAGCACCCTGACATCGACGTCTTGATCGTCGGCAGAGGTGGAGGCTCGATTGAAGAATTGTGGGCTTTCAACGATGAAAACGTGGCGCGGGCGATCGCCGGGTCGCCGATTCCGGTCATTTCCGCAGTCGGACATGAGACGGATGTGACGATCGCGGATTTTGTGGCAGACGTGCGGGCGGCGACGCCAACCGCAGCGGCAGAGCTTGCTGTCCCGCATTATTTGGAGTGGGTGGAGCGCGTTCGCCAGCTTGAAATCCGGATGCACAGGGCGGTGCGCAATCAGCTCGCAGAAGAGCGTACGCGGCTGGATCGGTTGAGCGGTTCGTACGCGATGCGGCAGCCGCAGCGCAGGCTGGAGGAAGCGGCAGAGCGGCTCGATCGGACGTATATGCGAATGCGCCAGGCGATGAAGCATTTGATGGAAAGAAGGCGGGAGCGCTACACGCGGCTTTCCGAACAGATCAAAAAATATCGGCTGTCGGATCAGGTCGGGGAGAGAAGGAAAGCGGTTGCGTCGATTCGCGCGCGTCTGGATGAAAAAATGCTGGCGCGGCTGAACCAGAACCGGATGGCTTTTGCTTCAAGGGTAGCCACTCTGGAGGCGCTCAGTCCGCTGGCGGTTATGAAGCGCGGCTTTTCGCTGGTGTACACGAATGATCAGCTGGTGAAGTCCGTGGAACAATTTGCCCCTGGCGATCAGATCGTGGTACGATTAAGTGATGGCAGTGCTACGGCACGGGTGGAACAGTTGAATCGGGAGGAGAAGCGCAATGGCTCGCAAGAAAACGGACCAAGAGACTGACATGCAGTTCGAAGAAGCGATGAAGCGGCTGGAAGAAGTCGTCGGGAAGCTGGAAGAAGGAGACATCCCGCTGGAGGAAGCAATTACGCTGTATCAAGAGGGCGTCACTCTCTCGCGTATTTGCGGACAGAAGCTGGATGCGATTGAAGCCAAAATCATTCAGCTGGTAGAAGAAGACGGCCAACTGAAGCAGAAGGCTTTTCGTGTGGAAGGGGAATAACGACATCGTGGATACATTCCAATCGTATTTGGCGGAAAAAACAGCCTACATTGAACAACATCTCACGCCTGCCCTGGAGCAGGAAGGCGTCCCGACCCATTTGTACGAATCCATGAAGTATTCACTCATGGCAGGCGGCAAAAGGCTTCGTCCGATGCTCGTTCTCGCTGTGCTGGAAGCGCTGGACAAACCGATGGAGCGCGGCGTTCCTTTTGCCGTTGCCCTGGAGATGATTCATACATACTCGCTGATCCACGATGATCTGCCAGCGATGGATGACGATGACCTGCGCCGTGGAAAGCCGACCAACCACAAAGTGTACGGAGAGGCGACCGCGATTTTGGCGGGCGATGCCCTCTTGACGCGCGCCTTTTCTCACGTAGCGGAAGCCTATCAGGAGCGGACAGATGTGACATCTGCGACGATTGTCAAACTGATTGCCGAGCTGGGCAAGCGCGCAGGCGCGACAGGCATGGTGGGCGGGCAGATGGCCGACATCGAAGGAGAGAGCAAGCAGCTCGATCTGAAGCAGTTGGAGTTCATCCATCGCCACAAGACAGGCGATCTGCTCGTGGCAGCGCTCAGGGGCGGAGGCTATTTGGCGGAAGCGAGCGAAGCGCAGATGGATGCTTTGACCCGCTACGGCGTCTGCATCGGACTGGCTTTTCAAATTCAGGATGACATCCTCAACGTGGAAGGGGACGCGGCAAAGCTGGGAAAAGCGGTTGGCAGCGACGCGGACCGGAACAAATCGACCTATCCTTCGCTGTTGGGACTTGCTGAGTCCAAAGAAAGGCTGTCTGCTTTGATCGCGGAGGCAAAAGCGGCTCTCGCCATTGCAGGCATCGAGCATTCCGCATTGAGCCCTTTGGCAGATTACGTTCAAAACCGCAACAAGTAAATGAAATGATAGGCAAAAAGCTGGCATCCACGTGGGGTGCCAGCTTTTTTCTATGACAAGCGTCTCGCCTTTTTTCATGAAATTGGCTGTGAGCGCTTGCGGTAAATAAAGCGGTCATGACCGTTCTGTTTTCTTGTGATTACAATTGCTTGTCGTCTATACCGTTCAGCCACGTCTCGATTTCACCGATGACCGACTGAATGCAACCGTCTTCAAACGGCGAGTACAGCTTCGCAACCTTCACCAGTTCCGTGAACGATTTGCTGCCGCCCTCTTTGCACAGCGTCAAGTAATCGGACCAAGCTTGTTCCGGGTTTTCCTGTGCCCGTTTCCAGAACTGGAAGGCACAAATTTGCGCCAATGTGTAATCGATGTAGTAGAACGGATCGCGGAAAATGTGTCCTTGCTGTTGCCAGAAGCCGCCTTCCTCCAAAAACTCGTTCTCGTCGTAATTGCGGTACGGCAAGTATTTGCGCTCGATTTCGCGCCAGGTGCGTTTGCGCTCCGCTGGAGTCATCTCCGGCTTTTCGTAGACGGCATGCTGGTATTCGTCGACCGCGACGCCATACGGAATGAACAGCAGCGAGCCGCTTAGATGCGAGAACTTGTATTTGGCGGTATCGTCCTCGAAGAACAGCTCCATCCAAGGCCAGGTCAAAAACTCCATGCTCATCGAATGAATTTCGCACGCTTCATACGTCGGGAAGTGGTACTCCGGTACTTCGTAACCGCGGCTGACGTACACCTGGAAGGCGTGGCCCGCTTCGTGGGTCAGCACGTCGATATCGCCGGAGGTGCCATTGAAATTGGCGAATATGTACGGCAGCTTGTACTTGCTCATGTAGGTGCAATATCCGCCTGTCGCTTTGCCCTTTTTGCTGAGCAAGTCCAGACATTCATTTTCCAGCATGAAGTTGTAGAAAGCATCCGTTTCCGGAGACAGCTGTTCGTACATCTTTTTCCCGTTTTCCACGATCCAGTCCGGGGAGCCTTTTGGCGTCGGATTGCCCGTAGCGAAGTCGAAGGCCAGATCGTAATACTTCATAACATCGACGCCAATCCGTTCGCGTTGACGTTCGACCAGCCGAGCGGCTACTGGCACGATTTGTTCCTCCACTTGACGGCGGAAGTTGGCCACCATTTCGGCGTTGTAGTCCGTCCGGTTCAAACGCGCATAAGCCAGTTCCACAAAGGTGGTGAAACCGAGCTTTTTGGCGATCCGGTCGCGAACTTTTACCAGATTGTCGTAGATGCGGTCCAGTTCTTCGGTATGCTTGCTCAGAAACTCGTACTTCGCTTCGTTTGCTTTCTTGCGCATGTTTCTGTCCGTGGACGTCTGGAACGGAAGCAGCTGCGGAAGCGTGCGCTCTTCGCCTTCAAACATGATTTTCGCCGAGGCGATCAGGGCAACGTACTGGCTCGCCAGACGGTTCTCTTCCTGCAAATCGGCAACAACTTCAGGAGAGAAGGTGCGCAGAGTTGTCTCGGCAATGCGGAAAAGCTGGGCGCCCCATTTTTGTTCCAGCTCGGAGCGGAAAGCGGACTGGGTGATGGCGGCGTAGTAACGTGAAATGATCCCTTGATACACAGGGCCTGCTTCATCCCAATAGTCTTGCTCTTCTTTGTAAAAAGGGTCCTCCGTATTGATCGTATGGCGAATTTGCGCCACTTCTCGCGCAGATTCCACCTCTTGCCGCAGCTCGTTCAACTGTCCCATTACCTTGTCTTGCTCTTCAAAGCTGGCCGCTTGTTGAAACGCTTCCAACAGTCTGGAAAATCGTTCTTCGACATTTGCCATGTCGACGCGTGTGTACGGTATTTGCGAGAACTTCACGGGGGGCCACCTCGATTTCTTGAATTTGAATGATCCATTTTATTTTACCAGAATGTAGCAGGAAATTGCGTGCAAGATTGCGCTTGCTGATCAAAAGTGGTGTTTTTATGAAGAAACCGTTATAATGAATCAAGTTGAATTTCAGCGGAGTTTAGGCTTCGGGCAACACCGAAGAAGCCTAGTTTTCCATGGGGTGGATTGAAATGCAGCATGCACAATCGCCGGAGAACGAACAGTGGAAAGTGAGGAATACCAATGCTGCTTACTACCATAAATGATCCTCAAGACCTGAAAAAGTGCACTTCGCAGCAGTTACATACGCTGGCATCCGAAATCAGGCAATTTCTCGTCGAGACGCTCTCCCAGACAGGCGGCCACCTTGCGCCCAACCTCGGAGTAGTGGAGCTGACGCTTGCTTTGCACTACGTGTTCAACAGTCCCAAGGACAAGCTGATTTGGGATGTCGGGCATCAGGCATACGTACATAAAATGTTGACTGGCCGCCGGGAGATGTTTCCGACTTTGCGCCAGTACAAAGGGCTGTGCGGCTTCCCGAAAATGATCGAAAGCCCGCATGACGTCTGGGAAACCGGACACAGCAGCACCTCCTTATCGGCAGCGATGGGGATGGCAACGGCCCGCGATTTGAAAAAAGAAAAAAACCATGTCGTGGCGGTTATCGGCGACGGCGCGCTGACGGGTGGAATGGCGCTGGAAGCGTTGAACCATATCGGTCACGAACGCAAAAATGTCATCGTCGTGCTGAACGACAACGAAATGTCGATTGCTCCGAACGTAGGCGCCCTGCACAACTACCTGGGCAAAATTCGCTCCACGGAAAACTACCAGTGGGCGAAGGACGAGGTTGAAGGGCTGTTGAAGTCCATTCCGGCTGTCGGCGGCAAACTGGCATCGATTGCCGAGCGCTTCAAAGACAGCATGAAGTATTTGCTCGTGTCCGGCGTTCTATTCGAGGAGCTTGGCTTCACGTACATCGGGCCGATCGACGGTCATAACATGGATCTTTTGGTCGATACGCTGAAAACGGCGAAGCAAACCAAAGGGCCGGTACTGATCCACGCGATCACGAAAAAAGGCAAAGGCTACGCGCCAGCCGAAGCGGATTCCGTGAAGTGGCACGGCATCGGCACGTACAAGATCGAGTCTGGAGACACGCCAAAATCCGCTCCGACGTACACCTCGGTGTTTGCCGATACGATGATCGAGCTTGCTGCCGAGTACAAGTCGCTGGTGGCGGTTACTCCTGCCATGCCAGCAGGCTCCGGCCTGATTCCGTTCGGACAAAAATACCCGGATCGCCTGTTTGACGTAGGGATCGCGGAGCAGCATGCTTGTACCTTTGCGGCTGGCCTTGCGACACAAGGCTTGAAGCCAGTGCTTGCGATCTACTCGACCTTTTTGCAAAGAGCGTACGACCAACTGATTCACGACGTTGCCCGGCAAAAGCTGAACGTGGTGTTTGCCGTCGACCGCGCAGGACTCGTCGGTGCAGACGGGGAGACGCATCAAGGGATGTACGACATTGCCTTCATGCGTATCATTCCGAACATGGTCATCATGGCACCAAAAGACGAGAACGAGCTGCGCCACATGATGAAAACAGCGATGGAGTACGACGGGCCGATTTCGTACCGTTATCCGCGTCTGCCGGCTCGCGGCGTGACGCTCGATAAAGAGTTGCAAGCTGTGCCGATCGGGAAGGCAGAAATCGTCCGCGAAGGGAAAAAGGTAGCGATTTTGTCCTTTGGCCATGTATTTGAGATCGCGGAGCAGGCGGTCAACCAGCTGAATGCGGAAGGAATCAGACCGATGCTGGTAAACGCCCGCTTTTGCAAGCCGCTGGATGAGGAGTTGCTGTTCAGGCTGGCGAAGGAAGGCTACGACATCGTGACTGTGGAGGAAGGTTCGGAGATGGGCGGATTCGGCAGCGCGGTTATCGAATGTTACAATCGGGCGGGCTACTATGGCATGAATGTGCAGATCGTAGCTGTCCCTGATTATTTTGTAGAACACGGCAGTGTAAAAGAACAGCGTCAAGAGGTTGGGCTGACAGCGGAGAACATCGCTTCCCGTGTACGCGCCTTGATGCCGATATCGAAGGGTGTACTGGAAGCATGAGCGTGAGAAAAGAACGAATCGACGTTTTGCTCGTCGAACGGGGTCATTACGAGACTCGGGAAAAAGCAAAAGCAGCCGTGATGGCGGGACTGGTTCAAGTGGCCGGGGAGCGATGTGACAAGCCCGGCACGAAATTCACCGAGGATGTCGCCATCACGGTCAAAGGCGAGGTTCATCCGTACGTCAGTCGCGGCGGACTGAAGCTGGAGAAGGCATTAAAAGTATTTGGCATCGACATGACGGACAAAGTCATGATGGACATCGGCGCTTCCACAGGCGGGTTTACGGACTGTGCCTTGCAAAATGGCGCACGCCTCGTCTATGCAATCGATGTCGGCTACGGACAGCTCGCCTGGACGTTGCGCCAGGATGAGCGGGTTGTCGTCATGGAGCGGACCAATTTCCGCCATATGGACCCGGACGCTTTCGAACAGGAACGTCCGGATGCCGCTTCGATTGACGTGTCGTTTATTTCGCTCCGGCTGATTTTGCCTGTCTTGTACCGTTTTTTGAAGCAGGATGGCGATGTCGTCGCGCTGGTCAAGCCGCAGTTTGAAGCGGGCAAGGACAAGGTCGGGAAAAACGGCATCGTCCGCGAACCGCAAGTGCATGAAGCGGTGCTGACAGACATCGGCCAGTTCGCCAGCGGCCTCGGATTTGCGCTGAAAGGGCTGGACTTTTCTCCGATCACAGGGGGAGAGGGCAATATTGAATTTGTTATGCATGTGACCAAAAGCGCTGGCGGCATGAACGCCGAAGAATGGCTGAAGCTCGTCAGCGATGTGGTCGCGCAGGCTCATGCCAAATTAAAATAGGGACAAAAAACAAAAGCCTCGGGAGTTTTGTTGCAAACGAGGCTTTTTATTTATGCATGAAAAGTTGTATACTTGTATAAGGATTTCCAACCAACCAGTTTGGGGTGGACCATGTGAAGAAGATAGGAATTATTGCAAACAAAGGAAAGCCCGAGGCCAGAATTGTGGCGCGGGAGCTTGTCTACCTCCTGGAGGTCAGGGGAGCGAATGTATTGCTGGACGAGACGATTGCATCTGATTTAGGGCGCGCGGAATTGGGCGCTCCGATTGAGGAGATCGGTAACCATGCCGACCTGGTCTGTGTGCTTGGCGGTGACGGGACCTTGCTCGGCATCGCACGCAAGCTCGCCGGGAGATCGATCCCCATTTTCGGGATCAATCTCGGTACATTGGGCTTTTTGTCAGAAGCAGAGCCGGAGCACTTGCCGCTTGCCGTCGACAATTTGCTCTCAGGCAAGTACGACATTGAGGAACGGGCCATGCTGGAAGCAGCTCTCGTCCGCAAAGGCAGCACGCTTGGGACATACACAGCGATGAATGATATCGGGATCGCCAAAGGGTCTTTTTGCCGCATCATTCAATGTGCTGTTTACTTGGATGACGAATATGTCGCGACTTTCAGCGGCGATGGTGTCATCGTGTCGACTCCGACAGGGTCGACAGCGTATTCCTTGTCGGCTGGCGGGCCTATCGTCGCTCCAAATGTGGATATGCTATTATTGACTCCGGTAGCGCCGCATTCGCTGACAGCGCGGCCAATGGTGCTGTCTGGCAACCAGACGATTCGCGTGGAAGTCGACGCCATCCATCAGGAGATGGGGCTGTCGATTGACGGACAGTTCGGCTATCGGCTGGAGGGCGGCGATCATATTTACATTAAAAAGTCTCCGTACGTCACACCGCTGATCAAGTGGAAAAAGGGCGGCTTTTTTGAAGCAATACGCACGAAACTACAAGGTGAATGGGAGTAATCCATATGAACAAGGGGCAACGACATATCCGTATTCGGGATATCATCAGTAACCAAGAGGTAGAAACTCAAGACGAACTGGTGGAGCGTCTGCGCGCTGCTGGATTCAACGTCACGCAGGCGACCGTATCCCGAGACATCAAGGAATTGCATCTGGTGAAGGTGCCACTCCCTGATGGGCGATATAAATATTCCATGCCTGCTGAACAAAAGTTTAATCCGATGCAAAAGCTCAAACGGATGATGGTCGACTCCTTCGTCAGCATTGACCAGGCAGACCATTTTATCGTGCTGAAAACCCTTTCCGGTCATGCAAATGCGGTAGCCGAGCTGATCGACAACCTGCCGTGGGACGAGATCATGGGAACGATCAGTGGAGACAATACCATTTTGATCATTTGCCGTTCCAAGGAAAATACAGCGGAAGTCACAAAGCGTTTCATGGAAATGCTGTAGAAGGTGGTCGCAACAGATGCTAGTGGAACTCTCTATCCGAAATTTTGCCATCATTAAATCGGTTACGGTCTCGTTTCAACGCGGGTTGAACATCCTGACAGGGGAAACCGGCGCGGGAAAATCGATCATCATCGACGCGCTCGGACTGCTGCTCGGTGGACGTGCGTCCGCAGATTTTGTGCGCTACGGCGAGCTGCGTGCAGAGGTGGAAGGGCTGTTTGAACTGCCTGCGGGCCATCCTGCGCTTGCAGTGTGCGCCAGCGTAGGTGTGCAAGTGGAGCAAGACGGCATGCTCGTCGTCCGCCGGGACATTTCCAACCAGGGAAAAAGCATTATTCGTCTGAACGGCCAACTGGTGACGCTTGCCATGCTGCGCGAGCTTGGACCTTGGCTGGTCACGGTTCACGGCCAGCACGACACGCACATGCTGATGCAGGCGGACAAGCATATCAACTGGTTGGATGCGTACGGCGAAGTTGCTTTGGGAGCGGCGAAGCAGGAATACGGCAAACTGTACTCCTCCTACCGGAAAACGCGACAGGATCTCGAACGGATGGCCCGCAACGAACGCGAGTTGGTACAGCGCATAGACCTTTTGCAATACCAGCTTGACGAAATCGAAAGCGCTTCGCTTACTCCAGGTGAGGACGAGAAGTTGCTGCAGCAGCGCAAAAAGTGGATGAACATTGAGAAGGTTTACGCGACCGTCCAGGACGCCTACCGCTCGCTGCACGGCGATCAGAAGGGCATGGATTGGCTCGGTCACGCCATGGGAGAGCTGGAGCGCGGCGTGATCTACGAGGAGCAGCTTGCGCCGATTTTGGAGACGGTGCAGTCTGCGTATTACCAGATTGAGGACGTGGTGCACAAGCTGCGCCAGCTTTCGTACCATCTGGACTTTGAACCGGAGCAGCTGGCAGAAGTAGAGCGCAGGCTCGACCAGATTCAGTCCTTGAAGCGCAAGTACGGAAAAAGCGTGGATGACATTTTGGAGTATGCAGCGACCATCTCCGACGAGCTGGACGAAATGCATCACTACGAGGATCGGTTGCAACAGGTGGAAAAACGGTTGCAGGAGCTGGCGGCTGATTTGGCTGTCGAGGCGCTGGAGCTGTCCGTCATTCGTCAGGAATGCGCCGCGAAGCTCGCGCAGGAAATCGAGCAGCAGCTGAAAGAACTGCATATGGAACGGGCGCGTTTTGCCATCGACGTCAGACAAACCCCTGATGAAGAAGGCGTTGAAATCGAAGGCATCAAGCGGCTCGTGGATGCGAACGGCATGGACCAGATCGAGTTTTTGATTTCGCCAAACCCGGGGGAACCGCTGCGGCCGTTAGCGAAAATCGCTTCTGGCGGAGAGCTGTCCCGCGTCATGCTGGCGATCAAGACGATCCTGGCTGGAACCGATCAGGTCGAGACGCTGATTTTTGACGAGGTAGACACGGGAGTCAGCGGCAGAGCGGCCCAGGCGATTGCGGAAAAGCTCGCCCGCGTCGCGCAAAAACGGCAAGTGCTGTGCATTACGCATTTGCCGCAAGTAGCTTCCATGGCGGATGCCCATTTTCTGATCAAAAAGGAAATGAGCGAAAACGAGACGAAAACGATCGTGACGAAGCTGTCGGAAGAAGAGACGGTGACAGAGCTTGCCCGCATGCTGAGCGGGGCAGAAGTAACGGCAAAAACAGAAGAGCACGCGCGGGAAATGATTTTGCTCGGGCGGGAAAGAAAGGCTGTCAACTAAGCTTTGGTTGGCAGTCTTTTTTATGGGCAAAAAGATTGCAGCTGGCTAACAAACATGAGTCAATTTCCTGACATAATCCGCTTGGCTGGGGGCAACATTAAAGGTACACAAGGTGGAGGTGTCTCTTTGTAGGTGTAGGTAGGGAACGGTAGGAGTGATTGCTGGTGATCCGACAAAACAAAAGAAAATGGATGGGAAGTCTCCTTCTCCTCATCACGGCGCTTGTCGTGAGTTCCACCCCGTTTCGCGATCTGTCCTCCTTTCCCCGCGAATTGCGCTTGATGGAAGGGTCTCTGGAAGAACTCAAGGTCTCCGTGCCGGTGATGGGCACGCTAATCAACAGCAATCCCGACATTTTGCACGTCAACGGGACGGAAGCGCGCGAAGTATCCGTTGATCTGAGCCAGCCTATGTCCGTAGAGCCGCGCAGAGCTGGGGAAGCACAATTGCAAGTAAAATGGCGAAACATTCCGCTGACAGCTGTCAAAGTAAATGTGCTGCCGGATTTGCGTCTGTACCCTGGTGGACAGTCGATCGGGGTCAAGCTGCAAACGGCGGGGGTATTGGTTGTCGGTCATCATCTCGTGGACAATGGCAAAAGCAAGTCTTCCCCTGGCGAGCAGGCAGGTATTCACGTCGGCGACATGATTGTCAAAATGAATGATCTGTACATCAATGACATGAATGAAGTCAAAAAGCTGATCAACGAAGCCGGAAAAAAGAATAGCACGGTACAGCTTTTGGTCGTGCGCGGAAAAGAAAAGCTGAATCTGACGCTCCAACCGGCAAAAGACCAAAAAGACGGGGAGTACCGGATGGGACTGTACATTCGCGATTCGGCTGCCGGAGTAGGCACCCTGACCTTCTACGATCCCAACTCCAAAGCGTACGGAGCACTGGGGCACGTCATTTCCGACGTCGATACAGGCCAGGCTATCGTAGTCGGGGATGGGCAAATCGTGCAGGCAAGCGTGACGTCCATCGAAAAAGGGCAGAGCGGCAATCCCGGAGAGAAATTCGCCCGCTTTTACAACGAAAGCGAAGTGCTGGGGAACATCACCAAAAATACACCGTTTGGCATTTTCGGCAAAATGAAGGACGAACCGAAGCGCAGCTATTACCGCGAGCCGCTCCCGGTAGCGCTTGCCGAGCAAGTCGTGGAAGGCCCGGCGAAAATCCTCACCGTCGTCGAAGGGCAAAAGGTGGAGGAGTTCGATATCGAGATCGCCAACGTCATCAAGCAGCATTTTCCGGCGACAAAAGGCATGATCATCAAGGTAACGGACAAACGCCTGCTGGAAAAAACGGGTGGCATTGTCCAAGGGATGAGCGGCAGCCCGATCATTCAAAATGGAAAAATCGTCGGAGCGGTCACGCACGTCTTCGTCAACGACCCGACATCCGGCTACGGCTGCTACATTGAGTGGATGCTGCAGGACGCAGGTGTGCAGGTGCGCAATGCGCCGCAATCGAACGCCAAAACCGGGCAGGCTGCCTGAGAATACGAAGAGACGAGCCGTCACGCCAATCAAGCGAGGCGGCTAATTTCATGCTGTCAAGTCTCTCTGCTCGACATGTATAACCTTCCACTGGAACAAAGCCAGCTTGCATGGTAAAGTCGTGGAGGCTCTTGACGAATGAAGGAAAAAGGAAGGTATTCTTTGTCGAAATATCAGTAAAATCATTCAATCTTTCGTCATAGGCAGGAATGAATATGCCTTTGTCGAATTATTTTTCTCAGAGAAAAAGATGGTATGGACTTATCGTTTGTAGAAATGAAAACCTCTAGAACGCCACCTTCTTTCCAAAAGACCGTCCATTGTTAGGAGGAACGACCTTGAGCAAGATTGAAGTGTTGTTGGCAGATGATAACCGAGAATTTGTAAGCCTGTTAGAAGAGTATATCAGCAGCCAGTATGACATGAATGTCATTGGCGTCGCGTACAACGGGAATGAAGTTGTGCGTTTGCTGCAGGAGCGAGTACCGGATGTACTGATTTTGGACATTATCATGCCCCACTTGGATGGCCTCGCCGTCCTGGAGCAAATCCAAGCTATGCGGTTAAGCCCGCAGCCCAAAATTATTATGCTGACAGCATTCGGACAGGAAGAGATTACGAAAAAAGCGGTTGAACTGGGAGCTGCCTACTACATCCTCAAGCCGTTTGACATGGAGGTCCTTGCGCAGCGCATCCGCCAGATCATCACAACGAAGCCAGCCTCCTCCTTCGTCACATCGGTGAAGCCACAGTCCACCCTGCAAGTGCGGGGCCGCAACCTGGACGCCAGCATTACGAGCATCATCCACGAAATCGGAGTGCCCGCACACATCAAAGGCTATTTGTATTTGCGCGAAGCGATCACGATGGTGTACAACGATGTCGAGCTGCTCGGTTCGATCACAAAAGTCCTGTACCCGGACATCGCCAAAAAATTCAACACAACGGCAAGCCGCGTAGAACGCGCCATCCGCCACGCAATCGAAGTCGCCTGGTCCCGCGGGAATCTCGATTCCATTTCCAGCCTGTTTGGATACACGATTTCGAACACGAAGGCGAAGCCGACCAACAGCGAGTTTATTGCGATGGTGGCGGATAAGTTAAGGATTGAGGCGAAGATTAGTTAGGGATAGAAATATCGCGGGTTTGAGTCACATGGAGTATTATCCCACCTTCTCGATTAGGTAGATGTAATCAACGAATTTTTCAGATGTAGTCCATCGGCTCATTTGAACGAAATGTAAAATACAAAAAGGACACTAGCACATACCAGCTAGTGTCTTTTTGTATGGATTGGACGAAAATATATTTGGCCACTTTGTAATTCTTCAACAAGTCGAAGGTTGTGGAAATCTTTGGTATGATGAGAAGGGGTAGTTAATCCAAAGAGTTCTCAGATTATTTAACTTGCCTGACTCACTCAATACTCGCGCAAGCAAAGAGCAAGATAAAACGATGACTTGATTCAATTTGAAAAAGAGGAGCCCGGCAAATGGAGCGCAAATTACTAGGTCAAGTAGGAGTAGACTCAGGTCAATTGGTTATTATCGATCCGCGTTACATTGAGAGTGAATGGAAAGGAACAGGGTCAATTCTTGGTGTTGATTATTGGGGCCAGGCACAAGAAAAAATTTATAGACTGTTAAAAGACGATGGAATTGAGTCAGAAAAGCTTGGTGGAAAATATCGGGTAATGACAGAAGAGGCTGAGACGCTTATTAAAAAAATCGAGTTTTTAGCAAAAGACATGAAACAGTTGAATAAGAATATTGACGGTTGGGGAAAGCGAATTGTCAAAGTGGAAATAGAGTTAGTGGATGATGAGTATCTTCAAAAAATAAATGAGCATTTCGGAATCAAATAAAAACAAATTTTCAATAGAAAAGGAAGAGAGTATCTATGTATGTCAATTCTGTAGAAGAGGCCATTTTCAAAGTGAAAACGGTAGGGGAATGCAAGATAAACGATAAGTTTTTACTCCCATCCGTGATTGATCAACTGAACCGACTAGGTATTAAGCATGATATCCAGCATACTTCTTTAGATTGGACAATTAAGGGCAAATGAAAAACATAAATAAGCCACAAAGCGAGGTGCCAAATGGAAAACCCAAAAGAACAGTGCCCAAAATGCGGGTGCAGTGAGATCGGAAAAGGGAAACCGTCCGGGGATGCGAGAATATTCCCCGTAGACAAGTTTTTTGTTCTCGGTTCTCTCATCACTTATCACATATGTACGGGCTGCGGCTATGTCATTGAAAGTTACGTTGAAAATCCGGCTAAATTTAAAAAGTAAAATGGTTCATGAAAAAATAAACGCCAAGCTGGCCGCACCAGAACTCGGCGTTTTTGTTCTTTTCAAAAAACAATTACAGCACCATGGATAATCCTGTAAAATATATACTAGGAATCAAACAAACCATCCCCAAAAACGCACCCAAAAAAGGAGCAAACATGGCAACCTACTTCCCTACCATCGTCCTGCTGCTCGGTGTGATCGTCACGATCTTTACCGTGAAATTTCCCGCCTATCGCCAATTGACCCTGATCAGCGGAGGAGCATTGTCCTGCGTCGTTGTGATGATCAAGCCCGATTTTTGGCCGCTGGGCCTTGGACTGCTCATCGTCACCTACCTTGTGGAAGGTTGGAAGCTCTACCGGAACAGGAACAAAGGAAAATAATCCGCCGCGAACTGCCGCAGTCGCTTGAACGACACGAAGAAGTATGTACAATAGAAAACATACAACCCACTAAAAGCGAGGAAGGTGTTGCAACATGCGCAATTTAGATGAAATTCTCGCATTTAACCGTGATTTTGTAGCGAATCGTGAGTATGAAAAATACCAGACAACCAAGTTTCCCGACAAACGCTTGGTAGTTCTCTCCTGCATGGACACGCGTCTGGAGGAGTTGCTGCCGAAGGCTATGAACATGCGCAACGGCGACATCAAGCACGTAAAGAGCGCGGGGGCGATCGTATCGCATCCGTTTGGAAGTATTATGCGCAGTATCCTTGTGGCGATTTATGAACTGAATGCCGAGGAAGTGATCGTCGTCGGCCATTACGACTGTGGGATGAGCGCCATCGACAGCAAGCGCACCATGGCGAAGATGCTGGAAAAAGGCGTTTCTGAGCAGACTTTCTCTACGCTGCAACACGCAGGAATCAATCTGCACAAATGGCTCCACGGGTTCGACCGGGTGGAGGACAGCGTGAGAAACAGCGTGGAGACGATTAAAAAGCATCCGCTGCTGCCAGCCAATGTCGATGTCCACGGATTGCTGATCGATCCGGCGACAGGCCGCCTGGATGTTGTGGTGAATGGCTACGAGCGAACGGAAGCTAGTGAATGATCCCAAGCTTGTCACGGTCTCAAGGCGGACCTTTTTACAGCGTTCGATGAAGTGGCTGGGTGGCTTGATTGGAGTCGGTCTGGCTGCTGGTACATACGGATATGCATGGGAGCGAACCTGGCTGCAAATCGAGCGGATGACACTCCGACTGCCCAGACTGCCAGACGCCTTTAACGGCTGCAAGCTGATCCAGTTCAGCGACGCGCATCTGGGACACTATTTCAAGCCGGAGCAATTGCAAGGCATTGTCGACCTGATCATGCGCGAGCAGCCGGATATCATTTGCTTTACGGGCGATATTGTCGATGAAGAGACGCGCCCCTTTTTTGCCGCTATCCCCATCCTGGCGCAGCTTCAGGCGCCGATGGGGAAGTTTGCGGTATTGGGCAACCACGATTACCGGGCGGGTCAGCAGCACGGGATTCGCCAAGGGTGGATATCTGCCGGGTTTGCAGTGTTGGACAACCGCAATGTGGCTATTCGCCAAAAGGCAGACACCTTGTACATAGCGGGAATAGACGATGCTCTAAATGGTGTGCCGGATTTGCCGAAAGCGCTGGTCGGGATTCCCGAGGGAAGCAGCGTAATTTTGCTCGCCCATGAGCCGGATGTAGCGGACGAAGCGGCGTTGTATCCGATTGATTTGCAATTGTCTGGACATAGCCACGGCGGGCAGGTGCGGTTGCCTTTTGTCGGGCATGTCTTGACGCCCAAGCTTGCGAACAAATACGTCAACGGCTTGTATCTCGCGGGCGAAAGCAACATGCAAGTCTATGTGAACAGAGGGCTGGGCACGACGATTTTGCCTGTCCGGTTTTTGTGCAGGCCCGAGCTGACCGTGTTGACTTTGCATCAATAAGCATCTTTGATCCATTGGACGAATTGCTGAAAAGCGTCGTCCTCTTTTTTTTGATGCAAATAGGCGATGAGCGTCGGGCGCTGCAAAGTTCCTTCTGCTATATCGTGGGCGACCAGTCTGCCTTCCTCTACCTCGCGCAAAATGGTTCGCTCCGGCAGCATCGTGATTCCGAGCTGGCGTTCGACCATTTTTTTGACGGCGCTGAAGCTGTCCAGCTCCATGATGACGTTTGGAAAAATGCTGTTGCGCGCCAGAAAATGATCGATGCGCTGGCGATAGGGGGCGGTATGGTTGCCGAACAAAATCATCTCCTGCGACCCCCAGCCGGAAAAGCCGGGAAAATGATTGGCCCAAGGATGCTCGGGCGACATGACGAGCAAAATCCGGTCGCTGGGCAAAAACTCCTGGTGGATGTGCGGGTGATACATTTCGCTGCCGAGAAAGGCGATATCGGCTGTTCCGGTCAAGAGGGCGCTGAGTGATTCTTCATACAGCGTAGAGCGCACGTAACAGGTGAAACCGGGATTGGCCTGGCGGTATTCGCCGATCAGGCGGGGAAGCTCGTAGGCGACAAATGCTTTTCCGGCGACGATCGTCATCGACTGGGCTTGCTCCTTTTGTTCGATGAAAGAGCGCATCTGCTCGACGATCGAGGCGGCAACAGGCAGCAATCTGCGGCCTTCTCCGGTCAGACTTACGCCAGAGGCGGTTCGCACAAACAGCGGACTGCCGATTTGCCGTTCCAACTGCTTGAGCCGATGGGTCAAAGTAGATTGGGCCAGAAACAGCGCCTGTGCAGCCCGATTGATGGACCCGTGGTGGGCGATGGTCAAAAACACTTCCAAACTTTCTTTGTCCACGAATGCCCCTCCTATCTAAAAACTCGATAACTGGTTATCAGTATTCTATAACAAAACCGCCAACGATTGGAATAGAATACAAGCAGGAGGTGGAACGATGGATAGAAGCGATGAAGTAAAACACGCGGTACAAGAGCAATTCGGCAAAAATGCGCAGCAGTATGTAGAAAGCAAGACACACGCCCAAGGAGATGACTTGCAACTTTTGGTGCAATGGCTCGCTCCGCAGACAAGCTGGAAGGTGCTCGACATCGCCACAGGTGGCGGGCATGTCGCCAGGACGCTTGCGCCGCACGTTGCGCAAGTAGTGGCAACGGATCTGACGCGCCCTATGCTTGCAGCGGCGGCACAAGCCAACCAGGCGGAAAAAAACATTTTGTACGTCCAGGCTGACGCGGAGTCGCTGCCGTTTCTGAACGAGTCGTTCGATCTGGTCACTTGCCGGATCGCGGCTCACCATTTCCCCGACCCGAACGCTTTTGTCCGGGAAGTCAGTCGCGTGCTGCGACCGGGCGGCTGGTTCCTTTTTATCGACAACGTTTCCCCGGAAGCAAACGAGCTGGCAAGCTTCGTGAACCTTGTCGAGCAAACACGCGATCCGAGCCACGTTCGCTGCCTTTCTGTCGCGGAGTGGAGAGAGCTGCACAGCGCGCATAATTTGGTCGAGTGCAAGCAACGGCTACGCAAAAAGCCATTTGCCTTTTTGCCGTGGGTGCAAAGAACGTCCGAGTCGCCCGAGCAAGAAAAAGCCGTGGAGCAGATGCTGCTTGCTGCCCCGAAAGACATCCAAGCTTATGTAGGATTGCAGATCGAGCAAGGAAGAGTCATGACCTACCAGATTGACGAATGGATGGTCATGTGCCAAAAACAGGGAGGAACACAACATGACACAAACATTTGAATGGGTAGGATTGGATCACATTCAGCTCGCAGCGCCACCGGGAGCCGAGGAGGAGGCGCGGCGCTTTTTCACCGGATTGCTCGGGATGCCGGAAGTGCCCAAGCCGGAAAAGCTTCGGGCGCGGGGAGGAGCCTGGTTTCGCTGTGGAGCGCAGTTGATTCACCTCGGGATTGAACAAGGTTTTATTCCCGCGAAAAAGGCGCATCCTGCCTTTGTTGTGCAAAATATTGAAGCGCTGATCGCCCACTTGGAAAAAGCAGGCGTCCCGCTCCGGCTCGACGACGAGATTCCTGGACTGATCCGCTTTTTCACCGAAGATCCATTCGGCAACCGATTGGAGTTCATGGAGGCGAAGTAGCATGAAAATGGATTTCCACGCGCAGGAAAATAAGGAAAGCTATACAGGCAGAGCGGCAGACGACACATGGGCGAGCACGATGCTCTCCATCGTCGACCCTTTGCAAAAACGGGTGGTCGATCTTGGCTGCGGTGGCGGCATTTACAGCAAGGCATGGGCAAAGCTGGGGGCAGGCAGCGTCACAGGAGTCGACTTTTCGCAGGTCATGCTGGAAGCGGCGCAAAAAGAGTGTGCAGACGAACCGGGCATCTCGTTTGTCCATGGTGACGCCCTGCACACAGGACTGCCGGAGCGAAGCGCGGATATTGTTTTTGCCAGAGCGCTCATCCACCATCTTGACGATCTGAACGGATTTTTCGCCGAGGTGAAGCGCATCCTCGCACCTGACGGAATCTGCCTGATCCAAGATCGGACGCTGGAAGACTGTGCTGTTCCGGCTTCGCCTGAGCACTTGCGCGGCTATTTTTTCGAGCAATTCCCGCGCCTGCTGGAAGTGGAGGCACAACGGCGACCAAAAGAACAGCAAGTAAGGCAAGCCATGCAGCAGGCAGGGCTGGAGCAAATCCAGATGCGTTCGCTGTGGGAGGTCAGGCGTGTGTATGACGACATCGCTGTTTTGCAGGCCGATTTGCGCTTGCGCAGAGGCCGTTCCTTGCTGCATGAATTGACAGACGGCGAGCTGGAGCAACTGATTTCCGCTATTTCCGCGAAAATGGCAGGACAACAACCGATTTATGAAAAAGACCGCTGGAGCATCTGGATAGGCAAAAACATTTGTGGCACAATAAAATAAAGGAATTGTGAATTTGTTTGTCACAAATTTGGATATGCTTGTCTCTTAATAGGCAAGGAGATATAATAATATTGCCATTGTATTATCGGTTAGCGTCATCATGGTGAAGGAGTTGTCGTACATGAAGATTGTGTTGTTTGATTTCCTGATGTTCGTCTTCACGTTCTTTATTGCTTGGGGCTGTCTTAACTCGATCAAGGCGAAGAACAAATTCGCGATCGGATTTGGCGTGGTTTCACTGGTAGTATTCCTGTTTGCTGACGGCTTGATTATTTACTACATAACCAAGGGAGCCTAGTTGACCAGGCCAGCGTTTCCGCCAGAAGAGAGGTTGTGCGATACATGCACAGCCTCTTTTTTGCATGCTCCGAGGAAATTTTTAGCATACTAATGGCTGGAGGTGGAAAAGATGGGCAAGCGAAAAAGCCGCGGTTTTCTTACCTATACGGGAGTGATTGCTGCGGATCGAAAAACGAAGCAGCTTTGCAAACGGCTCCACCCCCACCAGATCGCTGTCATCGATCATCCGGATGTGGATGAAATGGCAGCGCGATCGCTATTGGAAGCGGGAACGCGGGTGATTGTCAATCTTGCCCCTTTTATGACCGGACAGTATCCAGCCGAAGGAGCGCGATTGTTGCTTGGCGCGGGCGTGGCTTTGTTTGAGGCAGAGTCCGATTCAGCCCAGCCGATCCCGACAGCCTGGGAAGCGTGGGACGGCCAGGATGCCGCGATCCGCGATGGCCGGCTGGAATTGCGGCGAGAAGCGCAATGGGAAATGGTGCTGCCGCTTCGCGAAGTAAGAATGGACGTCGTGGTCAGCAAATGGGCCGAGGCGCAAAGCAGACTGGATGACACCCTTTCTTTATTTATAGATAACACGCTGCTTTACGCGCAAAAAGAAAAAGACTTGTTTCTGAAGCCGCTGCACGCCACGCCGCTGAAAACGCCATTGGAAAAAAAGCATGTCGTGGTCGTTGTGCGCGGCAAGCACTACAGGGAAGACTTGCAGACGCTCTCGTCGTACATCCGCGAATACGATCCCGTTTTGATCGGAGTCGACGGTGGCGCGGACGCGCTGTTGCAATCGGGGTACCAGCCCGACCTGATCGTAGGCGATATGGACAGCATCTCTGATAAAGCTTTGCAATGCGGTGCAGAAATCGTTGTGCATGCCTATGTGGACGGCACTGCGCCGGGGAAAGCGCGAGTCGAGCGGCTGGGGATGGCTCACCACGTGCTGCCTGCTCCGGGGACAAGCGAAGATGTCGCCATGCTTTTGGCCTACGAAAATCAGGCCGAGCTGATTGTGACGATCGGGGCGCATACGAACATGATTGATTTTCTGGAAAAGGGACGCAAAGGGATGGCGAGCACGCTTTTGGTGCGGACGAAAATCGGACCGAGGCTGATCGACGCCAAAGGGGTCAGTCAGCTGTACCAGCCTTCCGGGTCGTGGAAGCTGTGGGGCTGGTGTCTCGCTGCGATGCTTTTGCCCGTTACGGCAGCCTTGATGGTCAATCCGATTGCCCGCCACGCTGCCCAAATGCTCTGGACGCAATGGCGGACATGGGCTTTCTAAGGAGGCGCTATGATTTCTTTCCGGCATCACCTGATTACACTGGCTGCTGTATTCATCGCTCTCGGAGTCGGTATCCTGCTGGGCGGAACAGCGGGACATCCCTGGTTTTCCCAGGGCGCTCAAGAAATTTTGCTGAAAATGGAGGCGAAGTACGACCGGGCACTCAAAAGCAACCAGGACTTGAAGCAGCAAATCAATCGGCTGCTTCAGGAAGTCGAGCAACGCAACGAGGAAGTCGTCCACATGATGGCGATGCGCTACGGCAATGAATTGGGAGGAAAAAAGGTATACGTCTGGCAGGAGGGCGACAAGGAAGCCCGGCCTATTACCCGCTTGATGCACGCCATGGGGGTTGAGGTTGTTCCTTACGAGCAGGGCAAGTCGTGGGAAGACGGTTTGTTGCTCGTCGTTGCCAAGCAGCCGCCGCCATGGCTGCAACAAGGGGCGACAGCAGGGAAATGGCTGCTGGTCGAGCAAGTGCCGGACTCGGTCGGCAAGCAGTGGGCCTTGCTGGAAAAAATGCAGCAGCGACTGACGGAAATGAGGGTAGCGCGTGAAAAAAGTTAGCGTCATCATTCCGGCCTATAACGAAGCAGAGGAGATTGGCGTTACGCTGCGGGCGATTCGCGAACGCTTCTTTTGCGATGAGCTGATCGTCGTGGACGACGGCAGCGAGGATGAGACAGCGACCTTGGCCAAAAAATGGGCAGATACGGTGATATCCCACCCGTACAACCTGGGCAAAGGGGCGGCTGTCCAACTGGGCTGGCAGCGCGCGCGTGGCGATGTGATCATGCTTTTGGATGGAGACTTGCGGGAAAGTGCTGCCGAGGCTGAGCATTTGCTCCCTCCGCTTTTGGCTGACGCCTGCGACATGACCGTGGCGATTTTGCCGCCGCCGAAGCAAAAGGCCGGGATGGGCCTGGCAAAAGGGCTCGCTCATCAAGGGATCAAATGGCTGACCGGCTTTGAAGCGCGAGCGCCCTTGTCCGGGCAAAGAGCCATGCGCCGCGACTTGCTGGCCCATCTCGGCAAAGTCGACAAAGGCTTTGGCATCGAGGTCGGGCTTACAGTCGATGCGTTGCGCGCAGGATACCGCATTCACGAAGTGCCTGTCTTGTTTCAGCATCGGGAAACAGGCAACGACTGGCAAGGCTACGCTCATCGCGGCAAAGAATTTGTGGCAATCGGCAGGACGTTGTGCCGAAAGTGGTGGGAGGGAAAAGCTTGGAGATGAAGGTCGTCCTCGGGCTTGCGCTCGCTCTTGGCTTGCCGCTCGTCTGGCATCGCCCGCTGCTCGCGTTTTTTTCGCGGTTTCTGTTGAACCAGGGCATGACTCGATTCAATTACGCTGGAGAACAAGTGCTTACGGCGGGAGGGCTGGTGCTTGTAGCAAGCACGCTGCTTTCGACAGCCGTCCAGCTTTTTTGGGAGGCGTGGACAGCGGCTTTCCAGACTGTGCTGCTGCACGGCATTCTTCTTGCATGCGGAATGGCGGCAATGGCTTGCTGGGGCTGGATCGACGACCGCTCCAACGATGGCGCGACAAAAGGCTTTCGCGGTCATTTTCGCGTCTTGTGGCAAGAAAGGCGAGTGACCAGCGGCATGTGGAAGCTGATCGGCGGAGGGCTTACCGCAGTGGCTGTCTCGCTCTTCCTCACCAGCGACATTTTCGCCTGGCTGGTCGCCTGCGGCTTGCTGGCGATTTCTCCGAACATCCTCAACTTGTTTGACCTAAGACCGGGGCGGGCGATCAAAGTGTATTGGCTGCTCGTCTGCATGGCGATCGCTGTCGGGGTGCTTGCGGCGACGTCAGAGGAGGCGTTGTTTGTCTGGCTGTTCCTGCTGCCACTTCTCGTGGCCAGCGTCCTGTTGTTTCCGCACGACGCAGGAGGCAGGATGATGCTCGGGGATACCGGGGCAAATGCGCTTGGATTTTCCATCGGCTATTTGTATGTGACGACCGTACCGCTTTTGTGGCAAGTGACATTTCTCGCCGGGTTCGTGACGTTGCAGGTTGCGGCGGAGTTTGTGTCCTTTTCGCGGGTCATTGAACGACAGGCGTGGTTGCGCAGGCTGGATGAGTGGGGGAGATGAGCGGGGCATTAAAAAACAGGCAGATCATTACCTGCCTGTTCTACTCGTCGTCTTCTGGCTCGCGAATCATAAAGCGGGGCTGAACCCGATTTTTTTTTCGTTCATGGTGTAAAATGAAGCCCGCAATAAACAAAATAGGGATGACCAGAGCAAGCACGCCGAGGATCAGTTGACCCCACATGAAACCCACATCGGGTGCCGTGGAATAAAAGAAAGCATCACGGATCAGCTTGATTCCGTACATGGCAATCGCAGCCGGGATGACCATGATTAAAAGGGCAATGACTTTCTGTACGATCACTGGTGGTTCACACCTTTCTCTCTCATTTCTTCATCATAGCGAATGCCTGGTTGCTTGTCCACAAGTCCGTGTGTGCACACGAGCGAGCGCACGTTAGGGAGAAGAGCCTGTCCATCAACGGTTTGTTGCAGTACAATGGTAACGAGTAAGATGAAAAGTGAGGGGTCTAGCGCATGCACAAGCTGCTTATAGTAGGTGCTGGACGAGGCGGAACGGCTCTGCTGCGGATGCTGAACCAGATGGACAGGCTGAAAATTGTAGCCGTAGTGGATCATCGGCCTGACGCTCCCGGAATTGCCCTGGCGAAATCGTTTGGAATCAAGGTCGATACGGATTATCGGCCTTATTTGGACGACGAGCTGGACGTCATTTTGGAAGCGACGGGCGACTTGAACGAATACGAGCACCTCAGGCAGCTAAAGCAGGACAAGACGGTGCTCATCCCAGGGACCTTTACGAGAATTGTCATGCGGCTCATTCGCGAGCGTGACAAGCTGATTGCCGTCATGATGCAAAACCAGCGGGAGCGGGAAACGATGCTCGACTCCACGCACGATGCGATTATCGGGGTCAATCGGCAAGGCATTATCACGTTGTTCAACAAAGCGGCAGAACGCTTGATGGACATTGAAGCAAGCGAAGTGCTGGATACAAAAGTATCCGAGCGTATACCCAACACCAGACTACATATTGTATTAGAGACGGGCTGTCCTGAACTGAATCAGGAGCAGATTTTGCCCAATCAGACGAGAATCATTACGAACCGCGTTCCCGTGCGAAACGACAAGGGAGAAGTAGTGGGAGCCGTAGCGATTTTCCGCGACATTACCGAGGTCATGGCGCTGGCGGAGGAAGTGACCGATCTGAAAGAATTGCAAAGCATGCTGCAAGCGATTATTCAGTCTTCCGACGAAGCGATTTCTGTTGTGGATCAAAACGGCATCGGTCTGTTAATCAACCCGGCCTACACGAGACTGACCGGGCTTTCGCCGGACGATATTATCGGCAAGCCGGCTACAGTCGATATCTCCGAAGGCGACAGCATGCACATGCAAGTGTTGAAGACGAAGCGGCCTGTCAGGGGCGTGCCGATGAAGCTCGGCCCCAAGCGCAAGGACGTCGTGGTGAACGTCGCTCCGGTCGTGGTTGATGGCGAGTTGAAAGGCAGCGTCGGGGTCATTCACGACGTATCCGAGTTCAAGCGGCTGACCGAGGAACTGGAAAAAGCGAGACGGATCATCCGAACGCTGGAGGCGAAATACAGCTTCGCAGATATTATCGGCTACAGCGAACAGATGAAAAGCGCCATCGAGCAAGCAAAAAAGGCGGCGTTGACGCCAGCCACCGTGCTGCTGCGCGGCGAATCCGGCACGGGTAAGGAACTGTTTGCCCACGCGATCCACAACGCGAGCGAGCGCAAGTACAACCAGTTTATCCGCGTCAACTGCGCAGCGATCTCCGAAAGCTTGCTGGAGAGCGAGCTGTTCGGCTACGAGGAAGGGGCTTTCACAGGGGCGCGGCGCGGCGGCAAGCGCGGATTGTTCGAGGAAGCAAGCGGGGGCACGATATTTTTAGACGAAATCGGTGAGCTGTCCATGGGGATGCAGGTCATGCTTTTGCGCGTCCTGCAAGAGCGCGAAGTCGTCCGGGTCGGCGGTACGAAACCGATCAACATCGATGTCCGGGTGATTGCAGCCACGCATGTGAATCTCGAAGCGGCGATAGGAGCCGGGAAATTTCGGGAAGACTTGTACTATCGCCTGCATGTGGTGCCCATCCATATTCCTCCGCTCAGACAGCGCCTGGAAGACATCAAGCCGATTGCGATGTACTTGCTGCGCAAGGCGAATCTGGAATACGGCCGCAATGTCGAGGAGCTGCACGAAGAAACGTTGCAAATGCTGTTGTCCTATCATTGGCCGGGCAATGTGCGGGAGCTGGAGAACGTTCTGGGCAGGGCGATGATACATATGCGCATCAATGAGCGCACCATTTTGCCTGAGCATTTGCCCCCGCTGGAGCGGAAAATAAGCCATGCCCGCCAGGAAGCAGAAGTGACGGCAAGCTCCACAGGGAAAACATTGAAGCAAGCGATGGAGGAAGCAGAACGTCAGCATATCATCCGGGAGCTGGCTGCGGCCAAAGGGAACCGGACCGTGGCGGCGAAGCGGTTGGGAATTGCCATTCGCAGTTTGTATTACAAGATGGAAAAATTGGGAATCATGGATGAGCAGGAAGAAAGAAATTAAGCGTGCAATTTTTTGCATGCAAATTCCTGCGCGACCATGCAAAAACATGCACACTTGACGGATGGAGATTTCATCCACGTCCCTAATAATAAAGCGCTTTCAAAATGCGGAGGGTGTTGGCATGACTTTTGCATAAACTGCTTGACGGGAAATTCTCCACACGGAGCCCACTGTTAACCCAGAAGAATGAGACTAGGGAGGTTTCTTCATTGAACATCTTTGACTACATGCAAAAGTACGACTACGAGCAACTGGTATTTTGCCAAGACGAAAATTCCGGTTTGAAAGCAATCATTTGCATTCATGATACGACACTCGGACCAGCATTGGGCGGCACGCGCATGTGGCCGTACAAAACCGAAGAAGAAGCGATCATCGACGTACTGCGTCTCGGTCGCGGCATGACTTACAAAAATGCTGCTGCTGGCCTCAATATTGGCGGCGGTAAAGCCGTGATCATCGGAGATCCGCGCCAGCATAAAAGTGAAGAGCTGTTCCGCGCATTCGGCCGCTACATCCAAGGTCTGAATGGCCGTTACATCACAGCAGAAGACGTAGGTACGACTGTTGCTGACATGGACATGATCCACCTGGAAACCGACTACGTAACAGGCGTTTCTCCTGCATTCGGCTCCAGCGGCAACCCGTCTCCGGTCACAGCTTACGGGGTATATCGCGGTATGAAGGCATCTGCGAAGCTCGCTTTCGGATCTGATTCCTTGTCCGGCCGTGTCGTTGCTGTACAAGGTGTAGGAAACGTGGCATACAACCTGTGCCGCCACCTGCATGAGGAAGGCGCACACCTGATCGTAACCGACATCAATGAAGAAAACGTAAACCGCGCTGTCAACGATTTCGGAGCAAAAGCAGTTGGCGTCAACGACATCTTTGGCGTAGAGTGCGACATCTTCTCTCCTTGCGCGCTTGGTGCGATCATCAACGACGACACCATTCCGCTGTTGAAAGCAAAAGTAATTGCCGGTGCGGCGAACAACCAGCTGAAAGAAGAGCGTCACGGCGATCAAATCCACGAAATGGGTCTGATCTACGCGCCAGACTATGTGATCAACGCAGGCGGCGTTATCAACGTGGCTGACGAACTGCAAGGCTATAACCGCGAGCGCGCCCTGAAAAAAGTAGAAACCATCTACGACACGATCTTGAAAGTGTACGAAATTGCTGAGCGCGACGGCATGCCATCCTACAAGGCGGCTGACCGCATGGCAGAAGAGCGCATTGCCAGCGTGGGCAAATCCCGCAATACTTTCCTGCAAAACGGAAAAACGGTTTACCACCGCTAATCGTTCCTAAATGAAACCATTCCCCTGCTCCCGCTCTTTCTTTTTCTCGATGAATGGGCGGTCAGGGGGTACATATCCTCTGTTCTTAGAATATTCTCATTCTCATAAAAACGTAGGCAAACGCCACAAAAGAGCAGCAACCAGCTTTTTCGACTGTCTTCGCCAATGCGTGAAGGCGCTTCTATGAAAGGAGAGCTCAAGCATGTCACAAGAATTTGATCTGGTCGTTCTCGGTGGAGGAACCGGCGGCTATGTAGCAGCGATCCGTGCGTCCCAGTTGGGAATGAAAGTCGCGATTGTGGAAAAAGAAAAGCTGGGTGGAACGTGCCTGCATCGCGGCTGCATTCCGTCCAAAGCGCTTTTGCGCAGCGCAGAAGTATTTTCGACCTTGAAGGAAGCGGACAAATACGGTGTATCGGCAGGCGCGGTTGGCTATGATTTCAGCAAAATCCAGGAGCGCAAGCAAGGCATTATCGACCAACTTCATAAAGGGATTCAATACTTGATGAAAAAAGGCAGCATCACGATTTTCGAAGGCTTCGGTCGCGTGATGGGGCCATCCATCTTTTCGCCGCAAGCAGGTGCTGTCCGCATTGAAAAAGAAAACGGCGATCAGGAAATGATCGTGCCGCGCTTTTTGCTGCTCGCGACGGGTTCCCGCCCGCGTACGCTTCCTGGGCTGGTCATTGACGGCTCTTATGTAGTGACGAGCGACGAGGCACTCCAGTGGGAACAGTTGCCGAAGTCGGTCGTGATCGTCGGAGGCGGCGTGATCGGAATCGAGTGGGCGTCCATGCTGAACGACTTTGGCGTCGATGTGACGATTGTCGAGTACGCAGATCGCATTTTGCCATTCGAAGACGAAGAAGTGAGCAAGGAACTGGCTCGCTTGCTGAAAAAACGCAAAGTCAACATCGTCACAGGGGCGAAGGTGCTTCCCGAGATGCTGGAAAAAGGCGAGGGCAAAGTCAGCATTTCGGCTGAGACGAAAAACGGCGTCGACCGTTTTGAAGCAGAAAAAGTTCTCGTCTCGGTAGGCCGCCAAGCCAATGTAGAAAACATCGGCCTCGAAGCGACCGAGATCAAGATCGAGCGTGGAGTCGTCGTGGTCAACGAACATTTCCAGACGGCAGAATCGCATATATATGCCATTGGCGATGTGATTGGCGGCTTGCAGCTGGCTCACGTTGCTTCGCACGAAGGAATTTTGGCTGTCGAGCACATGGCTGGGCTGAATCCGCATCCGCTCGATTACACGAAGATTCCCAAATGCACGTACAGCCGTCCGGAAGTGGCGAATGTCGGCTTGACGGAAAAAGAGGCGCGCGAGCAAGGCTTTGAAGTAAAGGTAGGCAAATTCAGCTTCAAGCCATTGGGCAAGGCACTGATCCATGGCGAGAATGACGGCTTTGTGAAGTTGGTCGTTGATGCCAAAACGAATGATTTGCTAGGGGTTCACATGATCGGTACGCACGTGACCGACATGATCTCCGAGGCGGGCTTGGCCCGGGTACTGGATGCGACGCCATGGGAGATTGGACAGACCATCCATCCGCATCCATCTCTCTCAGAGGCGATTATGGAAGCGGCATTGGCCGTCGATGGAAAAGCGATTCACAATTAGCAAGGAGGGTATCCACAATGACAACCAAACGGCATGAACAAGTTGGTTTGACAGATGCGCAAGTTCTGGACATGTACTATTACATGCTGCTCGCGCGAAAAATTGACGAACGCCAGTGGCTGTTGAATCGGGCGGGCAAAGTGCCATTCGTCATTTCCTGCCAGGGTCAGGAGGCAGCACAGGTAGGAGCAGCTTTCGCTCTGGAGACGGACAAAGACTTCTTGTGCCCGTACTATCGCGATCTCGGCCTGGTGCTGGTATTTGGTCAGACTGCCCGTGATTGCATGCTCTCCGCTTTTGCCAAAGCAGAAGATCCGAACAGTGGCGGCCGCCAAATGCCTGGTCACTTCGGCGGTAAAAAATACAACATCCTGACAGGTTCCAGCCCGGTTACGACCCAAGTGCCGCATGCGGTGGGCATGGCCTTGGCAGGCAAAATGCAAAACAAAGATTTTGTCGTGTACACCTCTTTCGGGGAAGGCTCCAGCAACCAGGGGGATTTCCACGAGGGTGCCAACTTTGCGGGCGTGCACAAGCTCCCGGTCATCTTTTTCTGTGAAAACAACAAGTACGCTATCTCTGTTCCATTGAAGAAGCAACTGGCTTGCGAAAGCGTGGCGGACCGCGCTCTTGGCTACGGCTTCCCGGGTGTCAGCGTAGACGGCAACGATCCGATTGAAGTGTATCGCGTCATGAAGGAAGCTGTTGATCGCGCTCGTCGCGGTGAAGGAGCAACCTTGATCGAAGCGGTCATGTACCGTCTGGTTCCCCATTCGAGTGACGACGACGACCGCGTCTATCGCACGCGTGAAGAAGTCGAAGAAGCGAAGAAAAAAGATCCGTTGATCGTTTTCGCGGCTTACTTGAGAGAAATCGGCTTGCTCGATGAAAATACAGAAGCGGATATGCTGGCTCGTGTGCAGCTGGAAGTGGACGAAGCGACCGAGTATGCGGAAAACGCACCATATCCGACACCTGAATCGACATTGACTCACGTATACGGGAACTAAGGGGGGATCTTTCATGGCAGTCATTTCGTTTATTGATGCGATTACGATGGCGATGCGGGAAGAAATGCGTCGCGATCCCAATGTGTTTATTCTTGGAGAAGACGTAGGGGTACGCGGTGGCGTATTCCGTGCGACCAATGGATTGATTGATGAATTTGGCGAGGAGCGCGTGATTGATACTCCGCTGGCTGAATCGGCGATTGTCGGGGTAGGGATCGGGGCGGCTGCTTACGGCATGCGGCCGATTGCGGAAATCCAGTTTGCCGACTTCATCATGCCAGCCGTCAACCAGATTGTCAGCGAAGCGGCGAAGATGCGCTACCGTTCCAACAACGACTGGAATTGCCCGCTCACGATCCGGGCTCCATTCGGCGGCGGCGTGCACGGCGCTCTCTATCACTCGCAGTCGGTGGAAGCGATGTTTACGAATATCCCTGGGCTGAAAGTGGTGGCTCCGTCCACCCCGTACGATGCAAAAGGCTTGCTCAAAGCGGCGATCCGCGACGAGGACCCGGTTCTCTTTTTCGAGCACAAGCGTTGCTATCGCCTGATCAAAGGCGAAGTGCCTGAGCACGACTATGTCCTGCCGATCGGAAAAGCGGACGTCAAGCGTGAAGGTACGGACATTACGGTTATTTCTTACGGACTCGCCCTGCACTTCTGCCTGCAAGCAGCCGAGAAGCTCGCACAGGAAGGTATCAGCGCGCATGTTCTCGACTTGCGCACCTTGTACCCATTGGATAAGGAAGCGATTGCAGAAGCTGCCTCCAAGACCGGAAAAGTGCTGATCGTGCACGAAGACAACAAAGAGGGCGGAGTCGGCGGAGAGGTGGCGGCGATCGTTGCCGAGCATTGCCTGTTCGATCTCGATGCGCCAATCAAACGTCTGTGCGGACCGGATGTACCTGCAATGCCGTACAGTCCTCCGATGGAGAAATTTTTCATGCTGAATCCGGATAAAGTGTTGGAAGCAATGCGCGAGTTGGCCAACTTTTAAAGGCGAGGAGGACCACAGGTCATGGCAACGAAAGTACTTATGCCCCAACTGGGTGAGAGTGTAACCGAGGGGACTATCAGCAAATGGCTGGTCAATGTTGGCGATACCGTCAAAAAATACGATTCATTGGCTGAAGTGACGACGGACAAAGTGAATGCGGAAGTTCCTTCTACCGTATCCGGTCGGGTAACGGAGATCGTGGTTGCGGAAGGAGAAACTGTAGCAGTCGGAACGTTGATTCTATATATCGAAGAAAGTGGCGGAGGATCGGCGGAGCAAGCGAGTCCGGCAGCTGAGGCGGCTGCCCCAGCTACACCAGCCGTGGCAGCCAGCCAACCAAGCGCAGCGCCTGCGGTGGCAGCGATCTCGGTGCCATCTGCTTCTGCCGCTGCTCCACAGGCAGCTGGAAACGAAGGGCCTAAGCAACGTTATTCTCCTGCTGTGATGATGCTTTCCCAGCAGCATGGCATTGATTTGTCGCGCGTCGCAGGCACGGGTGCGGGAGGGCGCATTACGCGCAAGGACGTGCAAGCAATCATTGATGCAGGTGGTCAAAAACCTGCTGAACCAGTAGTGGAAGCTGTTGCCCAAGCGCCAGTGGCGGCAACGCCTGCGCCTGCTGCGACAACCCCTGCACCACAAGCGACCGCTGCTCCAGTTGCGACACCAGCAGCTTCAATCGACATCCCGGTTGCCAGCGGCGATCAAGTCGTTCCGGTGACGCCTATCCGCCGCACGATCGCCAGCCGCATGGTGCAGAGCAAGCACGAAGCTCCGCATGCCTGGACGATGATCGAGGTGGACGTAACCAATCTGGTCAACTTCCGCAACCAGGCCAAATCTGAGTTCGCCAAAAAAGAAGGGCTCAATCTGACTTTCTTGCCGTTCTTTATCAAGGCGGTCGTGGAAGCGCTGAAAGAATTTCCGATGATCAATTCCACCTGGGCGAATGACAAGATCATCGTGAAAAAAGACATCAACATCTCGATCGCCGTTGCGACAGAAGATGCCCTGTATGTGCCTGTCATCAAGGATGCCGATCAAAAATCCATCCTGGGCATCGCCAAGTCGGTTGACGATCTGGCTGCGCGCACGCGCGCCGGCAAGCTGACGATGGACGACATGACTGGCGGTACGTTCACCGTGAACAATACCGGGTCTTTCGGCTCTGTTCTGTCCCAGCCGATCATCAATGCACCACAGGCAGCGATTCTCAGCGTGGAATCCATCGTAAAACGCCCGGTTGTCATCAACGACATGATCGCGGTACGTTCGATGGTGAACTTGTGCATGTCTTTGGATCACCGCGTGCTCGACGGGCTCATTTGCGGACGTTTCCTGCAAAGCGTGAAGCAGAAGCTGGAGAGCATCGGGCCGGACACCAAGCTGTACTGATTTTGCCGAAGGACGGGTTACACCCTGCAACCAGGTCGAAGCAGACCTGGTTTTTTGCTTGATAAAAATTTTTGAGCTGTTTCTTTTTGGACTGTAACTTTTTCGCGGGCGACATCGTCTTAGCAATAGTAGCCAATGGGTCTCGAATCTTCCATAGAAGAGATTCCCACCAGATATCATTTATGGTAAACTGGTAGCGACCTGCTAGAGAAAAATTTCCAGATTATAGGCAAATGTGGGAGGAAAAACATGGAGAAAAGTAAAAAAGCACTACCATTAGTGCTGGCATCAGCGCTGGCCGCTACACCTTTTGTTGCTGTACCGCAAGAGGCGCATGCCGTAAGCAAGGTGTCTGTCACGGCAAAAGATGACGGGGTAGATGAAGATAGCAAGTACACGATTAAATTTACGATGAAGGACGACCTGGAAAAAGGCGACTCCATCACAATCGAATTTGACTCTGATTTCAAAATCAGCAAAAACATCGACGAAAGCGACATCGATGCCGATTTCGACATAAAAACCGTAAAAGTCAGCAGCAATGAAATCAAAATCACGGTAAACGAAAGTGTTGACGCTGGAAAAATTACCATCGATATCACTTCCGGCATCACTAACCCGAAAAGCAAAGGCACGTACGATGTCACCGTAGGTACTAGCAATGACGACGATGAAGATACCGGCGAGATCGAAATCAAAAAGAGCGGCAGCTCCAGCTCTAGCAGCGGTTCAAGCAGTGACTACGCGGTTTCGCTCGGTTCCAAGGGAGCTGGCGATGAAACCAGCATCAAGCTGGGAAAAATCTCGCTCAAAGGCAGCGACGAACTGGAAACGAACGAATACATCACTGTAGTTTTCCCAGACAAAAACATGCTGCCGTCCAGCATTGATTCGAGCGATGTCAAAGTCAACGGAACGACTGTCAAGTCTGTCAGCGTAAACAAAGGCGAAGTAGAAATCAAAGTTCCAAGCTCCGTTGACGGAGATGACTACATGACCATCGAGTTCAGCAAATCGGCTGGTATTGAAAATCCGAGCAGTGCTGACAAATATACATTCAAAGTGAAGTACGACGGGGTTACATACGAGTCCGAAAAATTCGAGATCACCAAATCCGGTTCCAGCACCAGCACGGCTACCAGTGCTTTCTCCGTCAATTTGTCTGATCCAGCTGCTGGCGCGCGCACCAGCTACACTTTTGATGCGGACTTCGGCAACAAACAGCTCCGAGCGGACGAAGACCTCATTTTGGAATTTCCTTCTTCCGACATGGTGCCAGGCATCTTGAGCGCATCCGAATTTACATTGAACGGAAAAACAGCGAAGCGTGTAAGCGCTGCGGGCAACAAAGTATACGTAACAGCTCCTTCCAACTTCTCTTCGACCAGCGAAGTGAAAGTCGTTGTTGCTGTGGGAGCATGGATCACCAATCCGAAATCGGCGGGTAGCTACACGCTCAAAGCAACGGTTGCAGGCCGCACTTTGGAATCCAAATCGTTTTCCGTTAGCGGATCTTCGGTAAATCCAACGCCAAATCCGACTCCAACGCCGACTCCAGTGCCGAACACCACAGTGAACAACAGCACTGCGACGATCGGTCTGACTTCCACAGCGGTTGGAAAAGCGACAGGCGTCAATGTGGCAATCAAAACATTGGGTGTAGGGCTTGTGAAGCAACGCGATTTCGTTGAGCTTGTATTCCCGGCAGGTTACAAAGTTCCGGCTTACATCGCTCCGGCGAACGTGTCTGTGAACGGCGTGGCAGCCAACTATGTTGCTGTGCGCGGCCAAAATGTGCTGATTTACCCATCCCAGGACATCCCTGCTGCCACTGCGGCGAACATCAGCATCAATGCAGCGGCGAATATCGTGAATCCAGCGGTGAAAAGCACTTACAGCATCAGCGTGTTTACCTCTGAAGAAAAAGGTCTGCTGTTTGCACGGGCGGTAGGTGTAGGTATGCCTGCTCCAGCTCAACCTGCTCAGCCAGCACAACCTTCCGTAGCTGTGCCTGCAAATGCGGCTCTGTTCAAAGTAGGTACTGCGAACTTCACCGTAAACGGAAAAGCGTATCCGCTGCAAGTAGCGCCTACGATTGTGAATGGCAACACGACAATGGTGCCTGCGCAATTTTTCAAAGAAGCGCTGTCCTTGACTACACAATGGAACAACAAAGACGTCGCGGTAATCAGCGGCACAAAAGTGTTGAAGTTTACTGTTGGCTCCAATAAAGCGAAGCTGGGCGCTCAAGAAATTACGCTCCCTGCGCCAGTTGTTTTGAACAATGGCATGCCGATGGTTCCAATCCGTACGGTAACCGATAACCTCGGTTATAAAGTAGGCTGGGATGCGAAAACATCCAGCGTGTTTGTCTACAAATAATAAACAGGCAACAAAACGAGAAACCCCCTGCGCAGCTTGACAAAGGCTGCAGCAGGGGGTTTTTGCTTGCAAGACAGTTGAGTCTCGCCGCTTACAGATAGTAAAAGAACGTTGGGATGATCAGGGAGAGAATCAACAACCCGATGAGGATTTTTGCGAACAGGGATTGAAATTTCATAACAGAAAAAACCTCCTTTCAGATCGGAAAATGCCCAAATAAAAGGAAAAGATCAGGTAATTTCGACCCTGGCTATGCTAGAATAAAAAAGTACGATCGAATGACCTCAACAGGATTGTACCGAAATGTCGCTTTCGAGACAACCATTTGAAAAAGGATGATGGCTGTGAGCACCCCAAACAAAATTGCCCATATCGGGATCGCGGTAAAGAGTCTGGAGAAGACGCTTCCTTTTTACACGGAGCAGTTGGGCTTGCGATTGGTAGGATCAGAAGTGGTAGAAAGCGAGCAGGTCAAGGTAGCGTTTCTGGCAATCGGGGAAAGCCGAATTGAGCTTTTGGAGCCGCTTGGCGAAGACAGCCCGATTGCCAAGTTCATCGAGAAGCGGGGAGAAGGAATCCACCACATCGCACTGGATGTAGACGACGTCACAACCCGTTTGCAGCAGTTGAAGGAACAGGGAGTGCCGCTCATTCACGAGACACCCAAAGCAGGTGCGCATGACGCCCTGATCGGGTTTTTGCATCCAAAAGCGGCTGGCGGAGTGCTGTACGAGCTGTGCCAATACCCGAAAAACGAAAATTCGCATGTGGACGAGCAATGAGTGAAAAAGAATCACGAGTGATTTCGTAGTAGAAAAAAATTTTTTGCGGTATACTGGAACTTGTGAATATGTACCAAAATCGGGCAAGTAATCGGGAGGTAACGAGTGTGAGTGTGATCAACGAAGAGCGTTTGCTAAACGAGTTTCTGGAGCTTGTGCAAATTGACAGCGAAACGAAAAACGAAGCAGCCGTAAACAAAGTGCTGAAAGAAAAGCTGATCGAGATGGGCTTTACCGTCCAAGAAGACGATGCGGCAGCGAAAACAGGACACGGCGCCAACAACCTGATTGCTACCTTGGAAGGCACAGGAAACGGCCCGGTTATTTTGTTCAGCAGCCATATGGACACGGTAGTGCCAGGAAACGGGATCAAACCGCAAATCCGCGATGGCTATGTATACTCCGATGGCACGACCATTCTGGGAGCGGACGACAAAGCCGGCATTGCTGCGATTTTTGAAGGCATTCGCACGCTGAAGGAACAAAACCTGCCGCATCCAACGATCCAGGTTGTTCTGACAGTCGGGGAAGAATCCGGCCTGGTAGGTTCCCGCGCTTTGGATTCCAGCCTGCTGAAAGCGGAGATGGGCTTCATTCTCGACTCCGAAGGTCCGGTTGGCAAAATCACCGTTGCAGGTGCTGGGCAGTACAGAATCATCACCAAAATCCACGGCAAAGCGGCTCACGCTGGCGTGAATCCAGAGGATGGAATCAGTGCGATTACTGTTGCTAGCAAGGCGATTTCCCGCATGCCTCTGGGGCGCATCGATGCGGACACGACTGCGAACATCGGTCGTTTTGAAGGTGGCCGGGCGTACAACATCGTTACGGACTATGTGGAAATCTGGTCGGAAGCGCGCAGCCTGGTCATGGACAAGCTGGAAGCGCAAGTGAAAAAAATGACGACGGCATTCGAGGAAGCGGCTGCCGAGATGGGCGCTACGTGCGAGAACGAAGTCATTTTCATGTACCATGGCTACAAATTCGATGAATCTACCCCAGTTGTAAACAAAGCGATTGGAGCGGTGAAGCGTATTGACCGCAATCCGGAGCTGGTTGCAAGTGGCGGAGGCAGCGACGGCAACGTATTCAACGGATACAACATTCCGAGCGTGAACTTTGCGATCGGTTATGAAGAAATCCATACGAAAAGCGAGCGCATGCCAATCTCCGAGCTGAACAAAGCGGCAGAACTGGTGCTGGCGATCATCGCAGAAGTACAAGAGTAAACGACAGGTGGCGGAATCCTTCAGAGGGTTCCGCTTTTTTGCTTCTTTTCGGGTTGGATGATTGGGACAATCGTGGTCTGTCATACACTGTAGGAAGGAGCGGACGAGGGGGAAGAGCATGCTGCATTTGGCAACGGGTACGGTCATTCGCGTGTTGGAGCGGCAAACAGGCATGCAAGTGCTGGAGGTAAAGCTGAGCAGGCAAGAAGCGGGAAGCCTGCAAACGCAAAAGGCGATTTCTTTTGCCCGGGAGGAATACTCCCCAGGAGACAATCTTTTGCTCAACACGACAGCGCTTCAGCTGCAGTTGGGGACAGGCGGATTTCATCTGGTCGTGGGCAAAAGCGCCGGGGAAGTCGATTGTGATGTGGCTCCGAGCGAATGGGGGCATATTATGAAAATGCGTTATTCCCCGTGGCAATTGGCAGTGGATGCCGTGGAAGAACAGGCAAGCCCTTTTCATGAGCTGTTTTTGCAGGCAGACTTGACGCTGGAAGGTACGCCTGTGTTGATCGGAGAGCTGCACAGCTTGTTGCCGCCAGCTGTTCTTGCCTTAAAAGAGAAGCATCCGCAGTTGCGGATCGTCTATGTGATGCCTGACGCTGCTTCGCTGCCGATTGCTTTCAGCCAGCACGTCCGGCAGTTGTCGCGAGCAGGCCATTTGACAGCGACAGTCACGACTGGACACGCCTGGGGAGGAAATCGCGAGGCGGTGACGATTCACAGCGGTTTGCTGGCCGCACGTCATGTGGAAAAGGCAGATGTCATCCTGTGCATGCTTGGGCCTGGCGTCGCAGGTACGGGTACAGTGTACGGATTTTCCGGCGTTCAACTGGCGGAAGTCATTCACGCCGTGTCGGCTCTTGGCGGGACCCCTTTTTTTATCCCGCGCATCAGCTTTGCTGACCAGCGCAGCAGGCATTACGGAATCAGCCATCATACGACCGCAATTTTGGGGCGGTTTGCCCTGGCGCCGACAATCGTGACGTTGCCTGTTCTCGGAGACGAGCGCGATTGTCTCATTGAGCAGCAGGCGCAGGCGATTGTCAACAGTTCCGCCAAACACGTTCTGGTCAGAGGCAAGGCTCCTGCAAGCGAGCGTTTGAAGGCGTTGGAGCAAAGGCACGGCTTGTCCTTTTCTACGATGGGCAGAAGCTGGGAAGTGGACTGCGTGCCGTTTCAAACCGCTGTGTTGGCGGCAGATATGCTGGGAAAAAGCATGCAAAGCGGCAAGCTCGCTGCTAACGGCGAGCCGCGTTTGCCCGTTTCGTCAGGTACTCTTGAAGCGTTAGGTCTTTACTTGACCAGGAACGAAGAGCAGCCTTGATTTCCCAAGCTTTCCCGACCATTCGCAATTGCTTTTCGCTGACATAGGTTTTCATCCACAATCTCCTCCGATACAATAGGGTGGACAAGCTTCATGCTCCCAACTTATGGAGGGACAAGTGGATTTAGAACGCCAAGCTGAAAAAAGGATGATGAATGTGAGCAAGCAAGATCATTTGTACGAAAAAACGATTGCCAGCCAATCGATTTACGAAGGGCGAATCATTAAACTGAAAGTGGATGACGTGCTTTTGCCTAACGGAAACACGGCGAAGCGCGAGATTGTCAATCATCCGGGGGCTGTTGCGGTTCTCGCCTTGACCGACGATAACAAGCTCGTAGCTGTACGCCAATTCCGCAAGCCGCTGGAGCAAACGATCGTGGAAATCCCGGCGGGTAAGCTGGAAGCGGGCGAGGAGCCGTTGACTTGCGCCATGCGCGAACTGGAAGAAGAGACAGGCTATGTGGCGAGCCATTACGAGCCGCTCAGTGCTTTTTACACGTCTCCGGGATTTGCCGATGAGCTTTTGCATGTGTTTGTCGCTACAGGGCTGACAAAGGGCGAGAGCAAGCCGGACGAGGACGAATTTGTGGACACCCTCGAATTGACGCTGGAGGAGGCGCGCGAGTTGCATAAAAACGGGGAGATTCGCGATGCCAAAACGGTCGTAGCCTTGTTTGCCTGGGAGAACAAATTGCTGAGAGAGCAGTTGAAGGGCTGATGCACAACTACTTTTGCGACATGCACATCCATATTGGCGGCACGTGGACGGGCAAGCCGGTGAAAATAACGGCTTCACGGCAGATGACGCTGACCAAAATATTGGAGGAAGCTTCGGAAAAAAAGGGCATGGACGTCATCGGGATCATTGATTCGCACTCGCCCGAGGTGCAGGACGAGCTGCTGTCCCTTCTGGAAGCGGGTGTAGCGGCGGAGCACGAGCACGGAGGGATTTTGTACAAGGGAACGATGCTCATCTTGGGCTGCGAACTGGAAATCAAGGAGCCGGGCAGGGGAGAAGCGCATTTTCTTGTCTACTTGCCGACGCTTTGCGCCATGCAGCAATGGACACGCTGGCTCTCGCAGCGCTGCAAAAATGTCCAGTTAAGCTCGCAGCGTGTGTCGGCGCGTTTGCGCGAGCTTCAGGAATGGGTGGAGCACCTTGGCGGCCTGTTGATTCCTGCCCATATTTTTACGCCGCACAAGGGGCTGTACGGCAGTTGTACCGATCATTTGGCTGACGTGCTGGACCCAACCTTGGTACATGCTGTGGAGCTTGGGCTGAGTGCCAATACGGACATGGCGGATCGGTTGTCCGAGCTGCACACCAAAACGTTTCTCACCAATTCGGACGCGCATTCGCTCGGGAAAATTGGCAGGGAGTATCAGAGCATCCGCATGGCTGAGCGTTCTTTTGCCGAATGGGAAAAGGCGATTCGCCGCCAGGACGGCAGAGCTGTTGCGGTCAACTACGGTTTGCATCCGCAACTGGGCAAATATCATCAGACGGCTTGCCAAGGCTGCCAGTCGCTCTTGCCGGCCGATGCTGCGGGGAGATGCCCGGAGTGCGGTCACAAGCGGATTGTGCGGGGTGTGGCAGCCCGCATTGATGAGTTGGCCGATCGGGAGGCGGGAGCGCACCCTGCGTTTCGTCCTCCTTATATCGAGCAGTTTCCGCTGGAGTTTATCCCCGGAATCGGGCCGAAACTGCTTGAGAAGCTGTACCAAGCCTTCGGGACGCAAATGAATGTGGTGCATAGAGCCACGGAGGACGAGTTGGCAAAGGTCGTCGGAGAAAAAATCGCCAAGCTCATTGTCGCGGGCAGGGACGGATCGTTGAACGTGCAAAAAGGCGGCGCGGGTACTTACGGAAAGGTGATTTTGTCATAGCGGTCATAGTCGCCACCCCCGGCGCATAAGCTGTACAGTAATCAGCGAAGCGGGAGGGGACGAACCGTGCGTTCACGAGTCGGACAAACTATCCAATCCTATATGAGAGAACATCAGTCGCTCTATTGGTTTACGATCGTCCTGTTTACCATGGGGATCATCTTCGGTGCTGTGCTCGTCAACTCGCTGCCGCTCTCGCAAAAGCAGGAGTTGTACGGATTTCTCCAATATTTTTTTAACAGCCTGAGCACAAGCGGCATCCCGGAAACGAGCGCCCATTTTCAGCAGTCGTTCGGGCATTATTCGAAGACAGTTGCGATCATGTGGGTATTGGGCTTGTCCATCATCGGCCTGCCAATGATTTTGTTGATGCTGTTTCTCAAAGGGGTCGTCATCGGATTTACTGTCGGCTTTTTGGTCAGCCAGTTGCAGTGGAAAGGAGTAACGTTCGCCATGCTGGGCGTTCTCCCGCAAAACTTGCTCGTCGTCCCGGCCTTGTTCATTGTAGGTGTAAGCGGAATTTCTTTTTCCATGCGGCTGATTCAAACCCGGTTGTTAAGCAAGCGAGACGGGATCATGCCACATTTTATGGGCTACACCGTCCTTGTCATATCGATGCTCGGCGTGCTGACGCTGGCTGCTTTGTTCGAGACTTTTGTTTCACCGAGGCTGATGCAGCTCGTAATTAATTAAGAATTATTATCAGGTAATAACTTATGCATTTGACTTATTCGACGCCCCTCTACTATAATAGGAACAGGTTTCATGCGAGCGGGGAGGGGCATTAATGTTGGAAGAAAAATTAGAGAAGATCAAGCAACAGTTGCATTCACAGAACTACAAGCTGACACCACAGCGTGAAGCCACTGTTCGCGTCTTGCTGGAAAACGAAGAAGATCACTTGAGCGCGGAAGATGTTTATTTGCTGGTGAAGGATAAAGCTCCGGAAATCGGGCTTGCTACTGTATACAGGACACTTGAGCTTTTGAGCGACTTGAAAATCCTTCATAAAATGAACTTTGGCGATGGGGTAGCGAGATACGATTTGCGCGATGACAACGCAGCTTACCACCACCATCACCTGATCTGCCTCAATTGCGGAACCGTGGACGAAATTTTTGAAGACTTGCTTGTCAGTGCAGAAGAAAAGGTCAAGAATGTTTATAACTTTGCTATTACCGACCACCGACTTACCTTTTACGGCGTTTGCAGCCGCTGCATCGATAAAGTGAACGTAGAGGACTTCAAATAAGCCAACTTCTCTGGGAACGGAGAAGTTTTTTCTTTTTCCGGGAGAGCTTTTGTAATGGCCTGCGTTTTCCTGTGGCATCCTAAAACAGTACATGGAGACAGGAGGCGAGATGGCTTTTGATTATTGGTGTGCCAAAAGAAATCAAAAACAATGAAAATCGCGTCGGACTGACGCCTGCTGGTGCAAGTTCCTACAAGCAAGCGGGACATCGCGTGCTGGTGGAGACGCAAGCAGGTGTCGGTTCCGGCTTTACCGATGAAGACTACGCAGCAGCCGGGGCCGAAATTCAGCCGTCCGCTGAGGAAGTATGGAAAAAGGCGGACATGATTTGCAAGGTAAAAGAGCCGTTGCCAGACGAGTACGCTTATTTTCGGGAAAATCAAATCTTGTTTACGTATCTGCATCTCGCCCCTGAACGGGAATTGACCGAACAGTTGCGGGCGAAAAAGGTGGTGGCGGTTGCGTACGAGACGATTCAAACCGACAGCGGTGCCCTGCCTTTGCTCATGCCGATGAGCGAAGTGGCGGGGAGAATGTCTGTGCAGATCGGAGCGCAGTTCCTGGAGAAGCCGCACGGTGGCAAAGGCGTTCTCCTGGGAGGAGTGCCTGGCGTACTGCCCGGTCATGTCGTCATCGTCGGCGGTGGCATCGTCGGAACGAATGCGGCGCGGATGGCAATCGGGCTGGGAGCGAACGTTACGCTGCTCGATATTAATGCGAATCGGCTGCGCGAGCTGGATGAGATATTTGGCGGCAGACTGCATACGCTGATGTCCAACTCGTACAATATTGCCGAAGCGGTAAGGCGCGCAGACTTGCTGATCGGCGCGGTGCTCATTCCCGGCGCCCGCGCTCCGCGGCTGGTCACAGAGGAAATGGTCAAGTCCATGACGCCTGGCTCTGTCATTGTCGATGTGGCGATTGACCAGGGAGGCTCCATCGAGACGGTAGACCGGATTTCTACGCACAGTGATCCTACGTATGTCAGACACGGCGTTGTCCACTACTCGGTCGCGAATATGCCGGGAGCTGTGCCGCGCACCTCGACGATTGCGCTGTCCAACGTCACGCTGCCGTACGGGCTGTTGCTGGCAAACAAAGGGTACCGGGCGGCGATTGCCCAACACCGTGCTTTGGCGAGAGGCGTCAACGTGCTGAACGGCCATATCGTTTACGAAGCCGTTGCCCGTTCCTTGTCCTTGCCGTACACCCCTCTGGATGATGTGTTGCAGGACTTGCCGCTGTAGGGCAGAATGGGCGAGGTGGCAGATGCATACATATGGAGAGAGCAGGGAGGTGGACAAAATGGGGGTCCCGTATCGCCGGATTATGGAGGCGCTTCGCTTTTTGCTGTTATTCGTGACATGCTCATTGCTCTCGTACGGTATCGTCACCTTGTTGGCGGATAAACTTTTGCCCGCTGATCCTTATCATGAACCGCACGGCAATGCCGTCAAGGTCGTAAAAATCATCAACTCCCCACAGACACAAGATTGGGACGGTTATCTCGCCCGTTTGCAGCTGTTTTATTTGACGGGAGAGTAATTGCACATTTTTTTGTGTACGGGCAGCAGGAGATTTTTACTTGGTGTGGAAAGCAATACTGGATACTTATCACCTTGAAGGGGACAGCTTCATGGACAGTCTGATTGATCAATTTATCCACTTCCTTTCTGTGGAAAAAGGGTTAGCGCGCAATACCCTGGAATCGTATCAGCGCGACATGGTGGCCTACACCTCGTATCTGAACGAGCAGGGCGTAACCCGTATCGAGGAATCGGCGCGGACACATATCATTGGCTATTTGCTCGTCTTGCGGGAAAAAGGACGGGCAACGGCAACGCTGTCGCGCAACATGGCATCGATCCGTGCTTTTTACCAGTTTCTCGTTCGGGACAAACTCATTGACAAAGACCCTTCGATCCATCTGGAGACGCCCAAAATCGAGAAGCGCTTGCCAAAAGTGCTCTCGGTTGACGAAGTGGAGCGCCTTTTGGACAGTCCTCCTGTCAATCATCCTGCCGGACTGCGGGATAAAGCCATGCTTGAGCTGTTGTATGCGACAGGCATTCGCGTTTCCGAGCTGGTCAATCTGGATAAAGCGGACGTCAATCTGGACATGGGCTTTGTCAAATGTATGGGAAAAGGGTCCAAGGAACGGATTATTCCGCTTGGCTCTGTTGCGATTCAAATGGTCCGCCACTACTTGCAGGCCGGACGTCCCAAATTGGTGAAGGGAAGCGGCGACTCCGCGCTGTTCCTCAATCATTTGGGCAAACAGATCACACGCCAAGGATTTTGGAAAATCATCAAGCGCTATGCCTTGAAAGCCAACATCCGGGCAGAGATTACGCCACATACATTGCGCCATTCCTTTGCGACGCACCTGCTGGAAAACGGAGCAGACCTGCGTTCGGTGCAGGAGATGCTCGGGCACGCGGATATTTCCACGACGCAAATATACACGCATGTGACCCGAACGAGAATCAAGGACATTTATGCCAAAACGCATCCAAGAGCGTAAGGCGGATGCGGCAAACAGATGACTCCGCCCGAGTCTGAGGCGGAGCAAACTTATCTCCATCAGGTCAGACGTCTGACGACCTGTTTTGGAACACTATTCCTTTTTTGAACTGGAGGCGTTAACATTGCGGTATTCTCGCGTATTTTTAATCGTTATGGATAGCGTAGGGATTGGCGAACAGCCGGATGCTCCGAAATTCCGGGACGAGGGAGCGCATACGCTTGGTCACATTGCGGAGCGCGTCGCCGGCTTTTCCTTGCCGAACCTGCAAAAGCTCGGTCTCGGCAACATTGCGCCGCTAAAAGGAGTGCCTGCGGCAGAAGCTCCTGCGGCTCACTACGGAAAAATGCAGGAAATCTCCATGGGAAAAGATACGACGACAGGCCATTGGGAGATCATGGGCCTGCATGTGTCTACGCCGTTCAATACGTACCCGGACGGTTTTCCCGCTGAACTGATCACAGAATTTGAGCAGCGCATCGGACGCAAAGTGCTGGGCAACAAAGTAGCTTCCGGCACAGATATTCTCGACGAACTTGGCGAAGAGCACATGAAGACAGGTGCTGTCATTGTGTACACTTCCGCTGATAGCGTTTTCCAGGTGGCGGCTCATGAAGAAGTTGTGCCATTGGACGAGCTGTACCGCATTTGCCAAATTGCGCGTGAGCTGACTTTGCGCGATGAATTTGCCGTTACCCGCGTGATTGCCAGACCGTTTGTCGGCGAGCCGGGCAACTTCGCGCGTACCTCCAACCGTCACGACTATTCCGTAAAACCATTCGAAGCGACCGTCATGAACCGTTTGCAGGATGCCGGGCTGACTTCGATTGCGATTGGAAAAATCAGCGACATTTACGCCGAGGAAGGAATCACCCAATCGATCCGCACCAAAGACAACATGGACGGCGTCGACCAATTGCTCGGTACGATGAAGCAGTCTTTTACAGGTCTGTCCTTTGTGAATCTCGTGGACTTTGACGCGAAGTTCGGTCATCGCCGTGATCCGGAAGGGTACGGTCAGGCGTTGATGGAGTTCGATGCGCGCATCCCGGAGATTTTGGCTGCGATGCAAGAAAACGATTTGCTCGTCATTACGGCAGACCACGGCAACGATCCGGTGCACCACGGAACCGACCATACGCGCGAATACGTTCCGCTGATCGTCTATCACAAAGGAATTGCGAACGGCGAGAACCTCGGCATTCGCGAAACATTCGCTGACTTGGGCGCAACGATTGCAGACAATTTTGGCGTAGCTGCTCCGGCAATCGGAAAAAGCTTCCTGAATCGTGTATAAAGGTTAAGTAATTATAAACATTTATATAGAAGAAACAAAATAAAGAGGAGTGTTCAAACATGGCAAACTTGCATGAAGCAGTAGCGTTTATCGAACCAAAACTTTCGGAAAAACCGACAATCGGCCTTGTACTGGGATCGGGTCTTGGCGTTTTGGCGGACGAAATCGAAAATCCGGTCGTCATTCCATACCATGAAATTCCTGGCTTCACCGTTTCCACTGTAGTGGGACACAAAGGACAGCTCGTGATCGGGAAGCTGCAAGGCAAGCAAGTCGTAGCGATGCAAGGGCGTTTTCACTTCTATGAAGGCCACGGACTGGACGCAGTTGTGTTCCCGATCCGCGTGATGAAGCTTCTCGGCGTGGAAACGATTATCGTAACCAACGCAGCGGGCGGCATTAACGAAGGCTACGATCCAGGCGATCTGATGCTGATTTCTGACCACCTCAACATGACTTTCCGCAACCCGTTGATCGGGCCAAACGACGACGAGCTGGGCGCGCGTTTCCCGGACATGTCCGAAGCGTACTCCAAAGAACTGCGCCAATTGGCTCGCCAAGTTGCGTCCGAACAAGGCATCAACCTGCGCGAAGGCGTATACGTAGGTCTGCTTGGTCCTAGCTACGAAACTCCGGCAGAGATCCGCATGCTGCGTCAATTGGGCGGGGATGCCGTGGGCATGTCCACCGTTCCTGAAGTGATTGTGGCGCGTCATATGAAAGTAAACGTGCTGGGCATTTCTTGCATCAGCAACATGGCAGCGGGCATTCTCGAACAGCCGCTTTCCCACGATGAAGTAATGGAGACAACCGAAAAGGTTAAAGCGCAGTTCCTGGCGCTGGTCAACGGGATTGTAGCGAAGCTGTAAGACACAGAAACGGAGGGACCACCTATGCGCATGGTCGATATCATCATCAAAAAGCGGGATGGCGGCGAGCTGACGACTGAGGAAATTCAGTTTCTCGTGGACGGATATACAGACGGAAGCATCCCTGACTACCAGATGTCCGCATGGGCAATGGCTGTGTTGCTCAAGGGCATGACTGCGCGCGAGACAGGCGACTTGACACTTGCCATGGCGGGATCGGGCGAACAGCTCGACCTGTCCTCGCTTTCAGGAATCAAGGTAGACAAGCACAGCACAGGCGGAGTAGGCGACAAGACCACACTTGTCGTCGCGCCTCTGGTGGCGGCAGCAGGGATTCCTGTGGCCAAAATGTCCGGACGCGGCTTGGGCTATTCAGGCGGAACGATCGACAAGCTGGAGTCCTTCAGCGGCTTTCAGGTAGAGCGCACGCGCGAGCAGTTTTTGCAGCAGGTGCGCGATATTGGCGTGTCCGTCATCGGGCAGTCCGGCAACCTGACTCCGGCAGACAAAAAGCTGTACGCCTTGCGCGATGTGACGGGCACAGTAGACACCGTTCCCCTGATCGCCAGCTCTATCATGTCCAAAAAGATCGCAGCGGGTGCTGATGCGATCCTGCTCGACGTGAAGGTAGGCAAGGGAGCCTTCATGAAAAACCTGGAGGAAGCCGAAACGTTGGCGAAAGCGATGGTAGCGATCGGCACCCAGGTAGGACGCAAAACAGTGGCGGTCATCAGCGACATGAACCAGCCGCTGGGCTTTGCCGTGGGGAATGCGCTGGAAGTGAAGGAAGCAGTAGAAACATTGGCTGGCAGAGGTCCAAAAGACTTGACTGAGCTGGTGCTTTCGATCGGCTCCCGCATGCTCGTATTGGGCGGACTCGTTGCAACCGTCGAAGAAGGACGTGCGAAGCTTGAGGACTTGATGGCGACTGGCAAGGCTGTCGACAAGCTGGCTGACATGGTGGAAGCGCAAGGCGGCGACAAGCAGGACGTGTATGACCTGTCCCGTTTGCCGCAAGCGAAGATCATCCATGAGGTTGTCGCGTCTGAGGACGGCTATGTCGAGGCGATTGACGCCGAAGCGGTAGGCCATGCTTCTGTCGTGCTTGGCGCAGGCCGTTTGACCAAGGAAATGCCGATTGATCTGGCAGTGGGCTTCGTCCTGCACAAAAAGCGCGGGGATCAGGTGCGTGCCGGAGAGGTTCTTGTTACCGTTCATGCAAATGACGAGAAACTTTTGCAAAGCGCCCTGGAAGAATTGGGCAATGCCTTCGCGATTTCGACAAAAATCCCGCTTGAGCAGCCGCTGATTTATAAAATCATCGAAGCGTAAAGCAGGCGGATGTTTGAAAGATCAACAAAGAAAGGAGTGTGCCTCAAGCGGGGTACGCACTCCTTTCTTGCTTAAAAATACAGTTTTTCGAGAAAATATAGTTGATTAAATTGTCATTTTCCTTTTCAATATGTAAGAGGAAGTGCTTGTTTGATAATATAAAAAATTTTTTACTGTTCGGCTTCACTTTATAATGTTTTATAATTCTACTTGTCAAATTTCGTTGACACCGCTATCATTTCAGATTACTTTTAATGTAACAGACAAATTATTAAAGTTTTTTTCGAATTTCGTAAAAATAGGATGGAGGTTCCCGGAAAAACGTATTTATGAAAAAGCTGGACCATGTTGACAAGCAGATTCTGCAAATCCTCCAGGAAGACGGACGAATCCCGTATACAGAAATCGCGCATCAACTTGGCGTGAGCGAGGGAACCATTCGATCGCGCATTACCCGTCTGTTACAAGATGGAGTCTTTCAATTCGTTATTCACCCCGACCCGGCGAAGCTTGGCTTGAAAGTACAAGCGATCATCGGGTTAACCACAAAGCTAGGTTTACAGAAAAGTGTGGCAGAAGAATTGAGCAAATTCTCTGCCGTCCGGTTTGTGGGTGCCTTTAGCGGTAAGCACGACTTGATCATCCAAGCGTGTTTCCATAGCAATGACGAGCTGATCACTTTCGTTAACGAACGACTCTCTCAAATTGAAGGAATTGCCGCTGCCGATGTTTCACTGGAGCTGAAGCAGTACAAAGATTCTTTCTCTTTCGTTCCGGATGACGAAGTGACCCTGCAATGAAAGGGGTTGATGCCTTCTAGCCGAAGTCAGGAAGCTTCGGAACATGTTCGTTTTTTTCGTCCTTTATTTTCTGAAAAAAGACAAAAAAGAAAACGTACGGGGGGTTATTGCGTTGAAAAAGAATGTGTTTGCACTTGTAAGCTCGATTGCGGTATTGGGTACGGCATTGGCAGGTTGCGGTGGCGGCCAACAGGCTTCGACTCCAGCTCAACCAGCGAACAATACAACTACCCAGCAGCCTGCGGCAACACCAGAGGCAGAGAAAAAACCACAAGTTCTGAAATTGAACCTGCACTCTGAGCCACCTACGGCTGACCCTGGTCTCTCCGAGGACACAACTTCCGCAGCAATTATCCGCGCTACCTTTGACGGTCTCACCCGCATCGGTCAAGACGGAAAGCCGCAAATGGCTGCTGCTGAAAAAGTGGAAGTTTCCGAGGACATGCTGACTTACAAGTTTACCATTCGCGATGCAAAATGGAGCAATGGAGAGCCTGTAACAGCGAAAGACTTCGAATACGCCTGGAAGCGGGCGCTGGATCCGGCAACCGGAGCCAACTACGCATATCAGCTCTACTATGTAAAGAACGGTGAAAAAGCGAACAAAAAAGAAGCAAAGCTTGACGATATTGGTGTGAAGGCACTGGATGACAAGACGCTGGAAGTAAAACTTGAAAATCCAACTCCATTCTTCCTGGAGCTGACTGCATTCCCAACCTACTTCCCGGTTAACGAAAAAGTGATTTCTGCCAATGCGAAGTGGGCTGGCGAAGCGAAAACACATGTGGGCAACGGCCCGTTCAAAATGGAATCCTGGGAGCACAAGAGCAAGCTGGTGCTCGTGAAAAACGACAACTATTGGGACAAGGATACCGTAAAGCTTGATCGCATCGAGTTCTCCATGGTAGAAGACGAGAACACAGAATTGTCCATGTTCGAAAACGGCGAGTTGGATTGGGCTGGTGCACCGATGAGTGCGCTGCCGACAGACGCGATTCCGGCCTTGAAAGAGCAGGGTAAAATCACTACCCAGCCAATCGCGGGCACGTACTGGTACAAATTCAACGTAGAAAAGCCTCCGTTCGATAATGTGAAGATTCGGAAAGCATTCGCTTACGCGGTTAATCGCCAAGCCCTGATTGACAATATTCTGCAAACGGGACAAATCCCGGCTACAGGCGCAGTACCGCCATCCATGGTTCTCAATCCGAATGGCTACTTCAAGGACAACGATCTGGAGACAGCGAAAAAGCTCTTGGAAGAGGGCCTGAAAGAAAAAGGTCTGACCAAGCTGCCGCCGATCACCCTGTCGTACAACACCTCTGAAGGCCACAAGAAGATTGCCGAAGCGATCCAAGACCAATGGAAGAAAAACCTTGGCGTGGACGTGAAGCTGGAGAACAAAGAGTGGAAAGTATACTTGGAAGACATGCATGCGGGTAACTTCCAAGTGGGCCGCATGGGCTGGCTGGGTGACTTCAACGACCCAATCAACTTCCTGGAGCTGTACAAGGACAAAATGGGTGGAAACAACGATACTCGTTGGGAAAATCCGAAGTTCAAGGAACTCCTGAACCAATCCGCTCTGGAGGCTGATCCGGAGAAGCGTAAGAAAATTCTCGCAGATGCTGAGCAAATCCTGATGGATGAAATGCCAATCATGCCAATTTACTTCTATACCAACTCTTGGGTGGCAAAAGAAAACGTCAAAGGCATCGTCATTGGCGGTCTGGGTGACGTTGACTGGAAATGGGCGACTGTAGAGTAACCTAACTGAAGGATCGGGTATTGCGGCAGAGGGTATATGGAAACCCATATACCTTCTGCTATGCAGTCCCTTCCCATAAATACCAGCTGGCAAAAAAGTCAGCGAAGAAAAAATAGAGAGAGAAGCTTCAACGCAAGAGATCATTTGGGTTATTTACACAGCCGATTTTTGCACTGTGTCGGTAACGTCCGCAGTGTAAAGATGGGACGTGAAAGCATTCAAAATCTGTCAAGGGGGTAAGTTAGTTGATCCGTTATCTTGGTAAGCGCATCATCTTCATGCTCATCTCGCTCTTCCTGATTGTAACGGCCACCTTCTTCATTATGAAAGCGGTACCGGGTGGACCATTTACATCAGAGAAAAACGTTCCGGATGAGATCAAAGCAGCTCTTGAGGCTAAATACAAACTCAATTTGCCAATGCATGAGCAATATCTCGAATATTTGAAGGGTGTCGTTACTTGGGATCTTGGCCCATCGTTCACAGAAAAATCTTCTACTGTAAACGAAATGATCAATCGTGGTTTCCCTGTATCTGCTCACTTGGGCGCACAAGCACTGCTTCTTGCAATCTTCGGGGGTATCATCCTTGGGGTAATTGCCGCACTGAAGCATAACAAGTGGCAAGACTACTCCGCCATGGTGATAGCGGTTTTGGGGCTATCCGTTCCAGGATTCATCTTGGCATCATTTTATCAGTATTTCTTCGCGATTCAATGGGGCCTTCTGCCTATCGCAAAATGGGAAGGTTTCGAGTACACGATTTTGCCATCTCTCGCACTCGCCGCGTCGCCAATGGCCTTTATCGCCCGCTTGACGCGTTCCAATATGATTGAAGTTCTTGGACAAGACTACATCAAAACGGCAAAAGCGAAAGGTCTTCACACTTTCACTATCACAGTGAAGCACGCTATTCGTAACGCCTTGCTGCCTGTTATTACTTACCTCGGTCCACTGATTGCCAACATCTTGACTGGTGCATTCGTTATCGAGCGTATCTTTGGTGTTCCTGGTCTGGGTCGTGAGTTCGTACTGTCTATCACTAACCGTGACTACACGGTTATCATGGGGACAACGGTCTTCTACTCCATCATCCTCGTTGTGATGATTCTGATCGTAGACATGGCGTATACCTTGGTAGACCCACGAATTAAACTGGCAGACGCAGGAAAGGAGTAATGTGAACATGCAGCAATTGACTAAAGAGCATTTTCAACCGGTTTCAGTCGATCTTCGTCAAGCTGAAGCGATCAAGCGTCCTAGCCTTTCTTTCTGGGCGGATGTATGGCGTCGCTTGAAAATGAATAAAGTTGCTATGGCTTCCCTGATTTTTATCGTTGCACTGATGGTATGTGCAATCGTCATCCCGATGGTGTCTTCCAATGACTATTTCACTACAGACCTGGCGGGCAAAAACAAAAAGCCGTCTGCTGAACACTGGTTTGGTACCGATGACCTCGGTCGCGACATGTTTGTCCGTATCTGGTATGGTGCTCGTATTTCCTTGGAGGTTGGTCTTGCTGCTGCCTTCATCGACTTGATCATTGGTGTAATCTGGGGCGGTATCGCTGGTTTCTACGGCGGAAAAGTAGATGAATTGATGATGCGTTTCGCTGATATTTTGTTCGCTATTCCTTACTTGCTCGTTGTTATTTTGCTGATGGTCGTCTTATCCCCGGGGGTCGGAACGATTATTATCGCCTTGACGATAACGGGGTGGATTGGGATGGCCCGGATTGTGCGCGGGCAGATTTTGCAGCTCAAATCACAGGAGTTCGTCCTGGCAGCTCGCTCCCTTGGTGCTGACAGCGGTCGCCTGATCTTCAAACACTTGATTCCAAACGCTTTGGGTCCAATCATCGTTACACTGAGCTTGACTGTACCTTCTGCGATTTTCGCAGAGTCCTTCCTGTCCTTTATCGGTCTGGGGGTAGCGGCGCCGGTTGCGTCGTGGGGAACCATGTCCTCTGAAGGCTTGCCTGCCATGAAGTACTATCCGTGGCGTCTGATGTTCCCGGCCATTTTCATCTCCGTGACCATCTTGGCATTCAACTTGTTTGGTGACGGTCTGCGCGATGCAGTAGACCCACGCCTGCGTAAATAGGAGGGATCATCGTTATGGAACGCATTCTCGAAGTAAAAGACCTGCATGTTTCCTTCCATACGTATGCAGGTGAAGTGAAAGCAGTACGAGGCGTTAATTTTCACGTAAATCGCGGGGAAGCAGTAGCGATTGTAGGGGAGTCCGGTTGCGGTAAATCCGTAACCGCTCAAACCCTCATGAAGCTGATCCCGATGCCGCCAGGCGATATTAAAAAAGGCGAAATCCTCTTCAATGGAGAGAATATCGTCAAAAAGTCCAATAAAGAAATGGAATCCATCCGCGGGAAAGATATCGGGATGATCTTCCAAGACCCGATGACATCGTTGAACCCAACGATGACCATCGGGAACCAAATCACAGAAGGTTTGATCAAGCACCAAAACATGAGCCGCGCAGCTGCTCGTGATCGTGCGATTGAACTGTTGACCATGGTTGGCATTCCGCAACCGGAAAAACGTGTGGAGCAATATCCACACGAGTTTTCCGGCGGTATGCGCCAACGGGCGATGATCGCTATTTCCCTCGCCTGTTCGCCCAAGCTGTTGATAGCAGATGAGCCGACAACAGCTTTGGATGTAACTATTCAGGCTCAGATTTTGGATTTGATGAAAGATCTCCAAAAGAAAACGGGTACCTCCATTATCCTCATTACACATGACTTGGGTGTCGTTGCCGAGATGTGTGACCGCGTTATCGTTATGTATGCGGGGAAAGTGATTGAAACCGGAACGGTAGATGACATTTTCTACAATCCGCAACACCCGTATACAAAAGGTCTGCTGCGCTCTGTACCGCGCCTGGACTTGAACCGCGACGAGCCGCTGACGCCGATTTTCGGAACTCCACCGGATCTTCTGCGTCCGCCAGTGGGCTGTGGTTTTACCGCTCGCTGCGAATCGGCTATGCGTGTTTGCCAGGAGATCGATCCTGAGTTGAACGAAATCAGCACGACCCAACGAGCAGCTTGCTGGTTGCAGCATCCGCTCGCTCAGAACCACGCAGGATCGTAGGAGGAGGGTAAACAGTGGATAACCGCGATACACTCATTGAAGTACGCAACTTGAAAAAGTTCTTTTCCATTGGAGATAATACTCTGAAAGCTGTGAATGATATCTCGTTTGAAATTAAACGGGGAGAAACTCTCGGCGTTGTAGGAGAATCAGGCTGTGGGAAGTCCACCGCGGGTCGTACGATTTTGCGTCTATATGACGCGACTGGCGGGGACGTCCTCTTTGAAGGCAAAAGCATCATGAATTTGAATCATCAGGAAATGAAGGCGATGCGCCGAAACATGCAAATGATTTTCCAAGACCCGTACGCTTCCTTGAACCCGCGTATGACGGTTGGAGACATCATCGGCGAAGCGCTGGACATTCACAATCTGGCATCCGGGCAAAAGCGCAAAGAGCGCATCCAAGAGCTGCTCTCTTTGGTTAGCTTGAACCCTGAGCATATGAACCGTTTTCCACATGAATTTTCCGGTGGTCAGCGTCAGCGGATCGGGATTGCCCGTGCGCTGGCGGTAGAACCGAAATTCATCGTTTGTGACGAGCCGATTTCCGCGCTGGACGTATCCGTTCAGGCGCAGGTTGTCAACTTGCTTGAGCAGCTTCAGGAAAAAATGGGCCTGACATACATGTTCATCGCCCATGACCTGTCGATGGTAAAATACATTTCGGACCGTGTAGCCGTTATGTACCTGGGTAAAATGGTTGAATTGGCTGAAAGTGATGCTTTGTATGAAAAGCCGCTTCATCCGTATACGCAAGCTCTGCTGTCTGCAATTCCGATTCCAGACCCAGAGATCGAGCGCAACCGTGAGCGCATCGTCCTGCAAGGCGACGTGCCAAGCCCAATGAACCCGCCAAGCGGTTGCCATTTCCGCACGCGTTGCCCGAAAGCAATGCCGGAATGCGCTGCTTCTGTGCCAGTATGGAAGGAAGTCGAGCCAGGACACTTCGCTGCTTGTCATTTGTACAACTAGTCCTTTCATGAAGAAAGCGAGCTCTCGGTTGAGTCTGACCGGGACTCGCTTCCCTTTCATAAATGGAGGTTTTACCACTTGGAAAACGGGGTATAAGTACCCTTGATAGCTTTCTCAGGGGTATTTTTTTTCAACACCATTACTGGTAAAATGTAGGGTATGAAAAGGGGGCAGCATCATGAGCCGATTTTTGTCGCCGAAATGGAAAAAGAAAGGGGCTGGATTCTCGCTTTCAGGTAAAGTAAACATCAAGAGCCTGCTCGCAACGGAAAAACTGCGCGGCTCCCTGGCAACAAAGATGATAGTCTTTGGCCTGATTCTTGTACTTATCATTATTGGTTCTTTGCAATACATAGCGCTTTCTTTCTCCAAATCAACTTTGTTCTCCATTACATCCAAGCAAGCAAAAATGTTGGCAGAGCAGCACGCAGCCAGCATGGAAGACTGGATACAGACGATCGTCAAAACGAGCGAATCGACAGCATCCAAGCGCGTGATGATGACAGAGCTGGAGCCGCTGATCATGGAGCAGTTCACGCTCATGCGTCAATCCCATAAGGAAATCTCCAAAATTTACTTAGTAGACAGCAATACCGGGAAATCGCTCTACTCGTTGACCGGGAAAAACGAAATCGACTTCAAGCAAAAGCAGTATTTCCAAAGGGTCATGAGTACCGGGAAAACGGTCATTTCTGACGAGGAAATCGCTGAAGGCATTAATAAAAGTTTTCTTTATATTGCGACACCTGTAGGAGAGAAAAACAGCGACAAGAGCCGCTTGTTTATTGTCGGATTCACGATCGATCAAATGATCCAGAAAATCCCTGAAATCTCCTTCATGCAAAATGGCTACGCTTTTGTTGTTCGCCAGGATGGTCTGGTTGTGGCGCACCAAAACCCGCAAAACAACAACAAGCTTGTTTTGGCGGGACAAGCAGACTACGCAGAAATGCTCGAACTGATGAAGCACGATACAAGCAACAGCTTGTTGTATTCCGATCACGGCAAAGGCTCCTTTGCAGCTTTTGCACCGATTCAACTGTTGAAGTGGAATATCGTCCTGTCGACAGGCAGCGATGAAGTATACGGGGAAGTAAACGGAATGTGGCTGTACTTTGTCCTGTTCAGCCTGCCGATTATCGGCTTGTCTGTATGGGCAATCTGGTGGTTCGCCAAGCGGATTCGCCTCTCGCTGTTTGCGATTGCAAGAGACATGGATCGCATCGGCTCCGGTCACTTCGATGTTCATGTCAAAGTAAACGGCAATGACGAGCTGGCGATGGTCGGCCGCAAAATGAATGAGATGGCTGCCGAGTTGCGCAAGCTGATTGCGCTTGTACAAGGACAAGCAACCCAGTTGAACGTGGCGACTGACGAACTGACGCAGTTTGCCCAGGACAACAAAGGGGCAATCAGCGTCATTACGGATAACATCTCGACGATCGCGCAGCGCGTGTCCACTCAAACCAACGAAGTGCAGGCGACGGCAACGACCGTCTCCGAGATTTCGCAAGGGGTTGAGCAGGTAGCGATTGCAGCGGAGTCGACGTCTATTGCGACGACACGGACGTTTGAGCGTGCCCAGGGCGGTATGCAGCTGGTGGAAAACGTAATCGATACCGTTCGCAAGGCGACAGACGAGGTAGAGCGTACCGCTACGCAGATGCACAGTTTGCGCGAGCGTGCGCGCGAGATTACCAGCATTGTCGAAATGATTACGAGTATCGCATCGCAGACCAATTTGCTGGCGTTGAACGCGGCGATTGAAGCTGCACGCGCTGGCGATGCCGGACGCGGCTTCTCTGTCGTAGCGAGCGAAGTGCGCAAGCTGGCCGAGGAGAGCAGTTCTTTCTCCGAGCGGATTGCGGCGATTGCCCATTCGATTAACGACGAAGCGATGGACATGAGCAAGCACATGGACGAAATCGTCACCATGGTCGGCGGCGGACTGAAGTCTGTCGAGTCTGTGGGTACGACCTTCCAAAACATCGTAGCCGAGATTCAATCGGCTGCCGAGCAGAGCGAATCGATGACGGCGACATCTGAGGAAATGGCTGCGGGCAATCAGGTGGTCACCAACTCGATGCAACGTCTGGCAAGCATGTCGGATGAGATCAGCGATTCGATCTCAGGCGTCGTCGAGACGGTCGATGAGCAGCTCAATTCGATTGCACGCATCAATGAAAATGTGGAACAACTGAAAAAGATGGCAGACGACTTGACCGAGAACGTCAGCCGGTTTGTGATCTAAAACGAAACCCTTCTGCGAAATGTGGAAGGGTTTTTTCTTGTGAATATTTTCCTTCCCCCTGGGTGAGAATAAAACCATGAATGGAGGGAAGAGACTGCTATGAAACGGATAGGATACTTGGCTTCTTGCTTCATCATGCTTGTAACCATCTTTTCTCCGATGGGTGCTTTGGCAAAAGAAAAAGCGGCTCCGCAACAAGGGGAGATGAATTTTGCCCCGCATGCCTCGTCTGCCATTATGATCGAAGCAGATACAGGAACGGTTTTGTACGAAAAAAATGCGAATGAAAAAATGCCACCCGCCAGCATCACCAAGGTGATGACGATGCTCTTGATTATGGAGGCGGTGGAGCGGGGAGAGCTTAAATTTACAGATAAGGTCAGGGCCAGCGAACGGGCGGCTTCGATGGGGGGATCGCAAATCTTTTTGCAACCGGGCGAAGAAATGACCGTGGAAGACATGATCAAAGGAATTGCGATCGCTTCCGGAAACGACGCCTCGGTAGCGATGGCTGAGCATCTTGGCGGCACGGAAGAGGGCTTTGTGAACCGCATGAACGAGCGGGCCAAACAACTAGGGATGAAAAACACGCACTTTGTCAACTCCAACGGCTTGCCTGCGGAAAATCACTACTCTTCTGCGGCCGATATCGCGATCATGTCGCGCGAGCTTTTGAAGCACGATGGGATCACGAAGTTTACAGGCACGTACCAGGATTACTTGCGCAAGGATTCGGCAAGTCCTTTCTGGCTGGTCAATACGAATCGGCTTGTCCGCTTTTACGAAGGCGTAGACGGCCTGAAAACAGGCTATACAGGCGAAGCCAAGTATTGTTTGACCGCGACGGCCAAGCGCAACGACATGCGGATCATTGCCGTCGTCATGGGCGAGCCGGATGTCAAAACGCGCAACAACGAAGTTTCGACCATGTTCAATTACGCTTTCACCCATTTTCAGGTGATGCCGATGTACAAAAAAGGCCAGGCGGTTCAATCGCTCACGGTGGACAAAGGGCAAGTGCCACAGATTAATGTGGTCACGCCGCACGCTGTCAGTTTGCTGATGAAAAAAGGAGAATCAGCGGACACGTACACGAAAGAAATCGTCATGAATCCTGCTGTCAACGCTCCGGTTTCCAAAGACCAGGTCGTCGGCCACATTTTTATTCGTACAAAAGACGGCCGCGAAGTGAACAGGATTGATCTGATGCCTGAGCAACAAGTGAATAAGGCAAACATGTGGGAGATTCTCAAGCGGACAACCAAGAGTGTTTTGATCAGCTACTGACACACGACAACAAAGCGCGAAAAGAATCGAGTTGCCTCGAATGCGATGGCGCGGCTGCTCGATTTTTTTGTTCTTTTGTCGCCTGGCAGGAATTGGTTTGTCCGAAGCAGAAAGAGAGGTTTATTCAAGGGAGAAGGAGTGAGTCAGCCATGAGTTTGCGGATTGCGATGGAGACCCGGCAAGACGTGCTGGTGATCCGCCTGCAAGGAGAGCTGGACCATCATACAGCGGAAGAGCTGCGGAGCAAAGTGGATGAACTTTTGCGCACCCCCAACATTCGTCATATCGTGCTGAGCCTGGCTGATTTGGCCTTTATGGACAGCTCCGGTATCGGCGTGATTTTGGGACGCTACAAGCAAATATCTGCCCGTTCGGGTGAAATGTACGTGTGCTCAATCAACCCGACCATTTACCGGATCTTTGAAATGTCTGGCCTGTTCAAGGTAATCAAGTTCCGCGAAAATGAAGCAGATGCACTGCTTGTTCTGGGGGTGGCGTAAGTGAAGGTACAGCGCAATTTTATGTCCGTATCATTTGCTGCAATGAGCCAAAACGAGGCGTTCGCACGAATTGCTGTCGCCTCCTTTATCTCGCAGCTCGATATCACGATGGATGAGCTGGAGGAAATCAAGACAGTCGTATCGGAAGCCGTCACCAATGCGATCATTCACGGCTATGACGAAAATCCGGAAGGGGTCGTACATATTACTGTGCGGATCGAAGAGGGAGCCATTGATCTGGTCGTGGAAGACAACGGAAAAGGAATTGAGGATGTGGAGCAGGCGATGCAGCCGTTGTATACGACCAAGCCTGAGCTGGAACGTTCGGGTATGGGCTTTACCATTATGGAGAATTTCATGGATTCTTTGGAAGTCGCGACGGCTGTTGGTAAAGGGACAACCGTTCGTTTGACCAAACGCCTGTCGTTTGCCAAAGCCTTGCAAAATTAGGGGTAGTGCCAATGGGTGCCGATATCAAAAATGCGAGTCAACCATTTCTGACCAATGACCAAGTGAAAGAGCTAATCGCCAAAAGCCAGGCTGGAGATACCGATGCGCGTGAGCTTCTTGTGAACAGCAATATCCGGCTGGTCTGGTCCGTCGTCCAGCGTTTTATCAACCGTGGATACGAAGCGGATGATTTGTTTCAAATTGGGTGTATTGGCCTCTTGAAAGCCGTAGATAAATTTGACCTATCCTATGACGTGCGCTTTTCGACGTATGCGGTGCCGATGATTATTGGAGAGATTCAACGGTTCTTGCGTGATGACGGGACAGTCAAGGTAAGTCGATCGCTCAAAGAGACCGCGAACAAGGTACGACGAACAAAGGATGAGCTGTACAAGCAATTTGGCCGTGCACCCACGATCGCGGAGGTAGCCGAAGCCGTGGGGATCACACCGGAGGAAGTCGTGTTTGCCCAGGAGGCGAATCGGGCGCCTTCCTCGATTCATGAGACGGTTTTTGAGAATGACGGAGATCCGATTACACTGATCGACCAGATCGCCGATGAGGGCGTAAACAAGTGGTTTGAAAAAATTGCGCTCAAAGACGCGATCAGTCGGTTGAGCGAGCGTGAGCAGCTCATTGTGTACTTGCGCTACTACAAGGATCAGACCCAATCCGAAGTCGCAGAGCGGCTCGGAATCTCGCAAGTCCAGGTTTCGCGTCTGGAAAAGCGCATTTTGCAAACGATCAAGGATCAGATTGAACACTGATAGCATGAATGAATGTACGTGCGAAAACACTCAAGCCAACGCGCCTGGGTGTTTTTTCATGTATTCATGCGGGCAGTGCGGTGCTTTGCTCTTTCAGCGCTACCTTTTCGGGTATGCGTTTTGGCTGCGGGTACATACTACCGGATAAATGAGTAGCTCGTAGCAGGGAGGAGATTTCATGAAAGACGCGCTGTTTCTTCGTCTGAGAAAGCGGTTGGCCGTCAAGCCGGAAGCGATGATTGCCTTGGGCGATATTTGCCAGCTTTTTTGGGACGGGGAACGCGAGGAAGCGTTGAAGCGAATGCCGATTTATCAAGTAAAGCCGACAGACGGAAATTTGATCGTCATCGATATTATGCAAGTGATCCAGCGTGTTCGTTCCGTCTACCCGGAGGTGGAGCTGGAAATTCAAGGCTCGCCGCAAATTATCGTGGAAGTGTTGAATCCGCGCAAAAAAGCAAATCCGGTCCTGGTCGCTCTCGTCTGGGTGCTTTTGTTTATCGGCTCTGGCCTTGCGATCATGAACTTTCACACCGATGTCAGCATGCGCGAGGTGCACGAACGCATTTTTTATTTGATCACAGGAGAGCGAAGCGAGCAGCCGCTCTGGTTGCAAATCCCGTACTCCATCGGGATCGGCATGGGGATGATCCTGTTTTTCAATCACATTTTCCAGAAAAAAATCAACGAAGAACCAAGCCCCCTGGAAGTGGAGCTGTTCATGTACCAGCAAAGTCTCGATCAATACTACATTCAAAACGAGAATAAAGAAAACCAGCGGACGAAGCTATGAGTGTATGGGAATGCGGTTTGCTGGTCTTGATTGGACTAGGGGGCGGGCTTGCGGTCGGGAGCGGGCTTGTCGCTTTCATCGCCGTGCTGGACATTATTCCGAGGCTGACGCAACTGACCAATGCTCACCGTCACATCCGCGCTTTCGAATGGGCCTTGGTGATGGGGGCGCTTTTTTTTACGTTGATCGACTTTTTTCATCTCGGTGCTCATTGGCCGAATGTGGTTACGGCTGTTTACGGCCTGTTTGCGGGAATCTTCGTCGGGACATTGGCGGCTGGACTGACGGAAGTGCTGAACGTCTTTCCGATCCTGGCAAAACGGCTCAGCATGGACGGCAGCCTGTTGTTTCTGTTGATGGCAGTCGTGTTTGGCAAAGTGACCGGATCGCTCTTGCAGTGGCTGTTGCATCTGTGAATTGGTAAATACCGCTATTCATAGGCAAAGTTTGAAAAAGGAAAGATAGAGGTATGAGACGTCTTACCTCGCAGGAAATATGGACTCACAAAGGAGTGAAAGGGCATGGCAACCAAAACGAAATCGAAGCCGGCTGGATCGTTGCAGATGACGAAGCAGCTATACCAACAGCAGGCTTCCAAATTTCAGCCCAAGCGTAATGTCCTCCTGAACTCGTTGCGGGCGTTTTGGGTAGGAGGTACGATCTGCCTTCTCGGACAGGCCGTACAAAACATGTACATCCATTTCTTCGGCTTTACAGAGAAGACGGCGAGCAATCCGACGGTTGCCACGCTGATCTTTTTATCGGTTTTGCTGACGGGGCTTGGCGTCTATGACAACATCGGCCAGTATGCCGGGGCAGGCTCGGCTGTTCCGGTAACAGGGTTTGCCAACTCCATCGCTTCGGCTGCCATCGAGCATCGCAGCGAAGGACTTGTCCTCGGAGTGGGCGGCAACATGTTCAAGCTGGCAGGCTCGGTCATTGTGTTTGGGGTAGTGGCAGCCTTTGTCGCAGGCATTTTAAAAAGCTTGATCAACATGTTTTTCTAAGACGGGAGGGCTGGCTGTGTCGAGCAATCCACATCTGAAACGGGTGAGCCGCCAAACCTGGCACTTCGACCAGAATGTCCGCTTGCAAAGCTCGGCGGTAGCTGTCGGCCCCAAGGAAGGGGAAGGGCCGCTCGCCTCTTTGTTTGACGTCATTCACGACGACATGTACGCCGGGCAGAATACGTGGGAGAACGCCGAGCGACAGCTGCTGGAGGACGCTGTTTCGGCTGCGCTGAAAAAAGCGGGGATCGCGGGCAGCGAAGTCGATGCCATTTTGGCGGGCGATTTGCTGAATCAAAACATCACGACCAATTTCACTGCCGAAAAGCTGGAGATCCCGCTTCTGGGCATGTACGGGGCGTGCTCGACGTCCATGCTCACTTTGGCTACGGCTGCCGCTCTGGTGAATGCCGGATATGCCAACAGAGCGATTGCCGCTTGCAGCAGCCACAACGCCACAGCCGAGCGCCAATATCGCTATCCGACGGAATACGGCGGACAAAAGCCGCCCACGGCGCAATGGACGGTCACGGGCGCAGGGGCTGGGCTGGTTGGCATCGGAGGGACGGGACCGCGCATCACGTATGCGACGATGGGCAAAGTAGTGGACATGGGAATCAAGGACCCGCTGGATATGGGCTCAGCGATGGCGCCAGCAGCCGTCTCGACTTTTTTGGCTCATTTTCAGGACACGGGCAGAAAGCCGCAAGACTACGATTTGATCGTGACGGGCGATCTCGCATCGGTCGGCTATCCGATCGTAAAAGAGCTGATGCTGGCGGAAGGCTACGACATGGATCAGGTGTACAACGATTGCGGCCTGATGATCTACACGCCCGATCAGGATGTGTTCGCTGGCGGCAGCGGCTGTGCAAGCAGCGCGGTCGTGACCTACAGCCATATTGTGGATCAGTTGAACCGCGGGTTGCTGAAAAAAGTGCTCGTATGCGCGACAGGCGCGCTGTTAAGCCCGGTCAGCACCCAGCAAGGCAATTCGATTCCGTGCATCGCGCACGCGGTCGCGCTCGAAGGAGGACAATGATGGAATATGTGATTGCTTTTGTCGTGGGCGGGCTTGTATGCGTCGTCGGACAGCTTTTGCTCGACGTCGGCAAGCTCACGCCAGCCCATGTCATGAGTACGTTGGTTGTCGCAGGTGTCGTGCTTGATTTTGTTGGCGTTTACGACAAATTCATCGACTTCGCCGGAGCGGGTGCTACGGTGCCGATCACAAGCTTCGGCCATGCGCTGTATCACGGAGCGATCAGCGAGGCGGAGCAACATGGCCTGATCGGGGTGACTACCGGCATTTTCGAGGTCACCAGTGCAGGGATATCGGCGGCGATCGCGTTCGGTTTTCTGGCTTCACTCGTCTTCAAACCAAAAGGCTGACGTCTAGGCGAGCAGAGGCGGTGAGCAAACGATGGAGCAAATGCGGCGCAAGGTCATTTTGGTAACAGATGGCGATCATATCGCACAAAAAGCTGTAGAAAGCGTCGCGCGAGAGCTGGGAGGCAGATGCATCTCGCTTTCGGCCGGAAACCCGACTCCTGTAAGGGGCGAACAGGTGGTAGAGCTGATCAAAATGACTCCGCATGATCCGGTCATCGTCATGTTTGATGACAACGGCGATTACGGCAAAGGGCGCGGGGAGCGGGCGATTGAGTACGTCGCTTTGCATCCTGACATTGAAGTAATCGGCGTCATTGCCGTTGCTTCCAATACGAAATGGGTTCATGGAGCGACTGTGGCCTATTCAGTCGACAACCAGGGACAGATCGTAGAAGAAGCGGTGGATAAGGACGGATATGCAGACGGGCAGCTCCAGCATCGCATTTACGGCGATACTGTTGACATTTTGAACACGTTGAAGCTGCCGAATGTCATCGGAATCGGAGACATCGGGAAAATGGACGGCCGTGACAGCTTGCAAAATGGCTGCCCGATCACCAAGAGAGCAGTGCAGTGGATCATGGAAAGGAGCGGCGCCTATGACGACAGTCACAGAGAAAAGACGGCCGATCTCAGAGCGGATTGAGGAAAACAAGGAGTATTTGAACGACAGGCTTGGCGTAGGAAAAAGCTTCGACATCGGAGTTCACGAATTTTTTGTGGGCAATACGAAGCTGCTCATGTACTACATAAACGGTTTTGCCGAGAGTATGCTCGTCTCGCAAATCATGCGCGAAATCAACGACTTGCGCGGCCGGGACATCACAGATAGCCTGTTTGAAACGCTGTTTTACAAATTCATTCCTTTCTACCAGCTTGCCAAGGTCGATACGACAGACGAATTTATGGACAAGCTGCTCGTCGGGCAAGTTGGCCTGATCCTCGATCGCTCGAATCACGCGATCATCATGGATACGAAAATTTTGCCGACGCGTTCCCCGCAAGAGCCAGACACCGAGCGGATCGTGCGCGGGGCGCATGACGGTTTCACGGAGACGCTTGTCATCAACACGGTTTTGACGCGCAGAAGAATCCGCGACGAGCGATTGCGGTTTGAAATCATGCAAGTGGGGGAGCGCACCAAAACGGATGTAGCGGTCGCCTATTTGCAAGATGTGGCGAACCCGCAGCTTGTCGATGAGTTGAAAGAACGGCTGCAAAATATCCAGATCGACGGGATTCCGATGGCGGAAAAGACGATTGAGGAGTTTATTATCGGAAAAACGTTGAATCCGTTTCCGCTCGTTCGCTACACGGAACGGCCAGACGTAGCCGCTGTCCACCTTTTGGAGGGGCACGTCCTGATCTATGTGGATACGTCTCCGAGCGTAATGATTACACCAGCGACTTACTTTCATCACGTTCAGCACGCGGAGGAGTATCGGCAAACCCCTGTGGTCGGTGCCTACTTGCGGTGGGTGCGCTTTTTCGGGATTTTCGCTTCCGTCTTCGTCCTGCCAATCTGGCTGCTCATGGTGATGCACCCATCGATGATTCCGGAGCAGCTTGATTTTATCGGAATGAAGGACAAGGGCAGTATCCCGCTGCTGGTGCAGTTTCTGCTCGCAGAGGTGGGACTTGATCTCATGCGGATGGCGGCGATTCATACGCCTGCGCCGCTGTCAGTGGCCATGGGCCTGTTAGCTGCGATTCTGGTCGGTGACGTTGCGATCAAGGTCGGACTGTTTGCGCCCGAAGTCATTCTCTATCTGGCCGTGGCGGCCATCGGGATGTTTGCGACGCCTAGCTATGAGTTGGGACTGGCGAATCGGCTCGTCCGCATCTTTTTGATTCTGATGGTGGGCTTCTTCTCCACACCTGGCTTGATGATCGGCTTTTTGGCTGTGCTGGTCGGACTCGCTGCGACGCGTTCCCTCAACACGCCGTATTTGTGGCCGTTCATCCCTTTCAACTACAAGGCGATGAAGGATGTGGTCGTCCGGCTTGCCGTTCCTAGCAAAAATAATCGGCCCAGCATCGTTCGCTCCCAAAATTCCTCGCGGCAATAATATTCTGAAAACGGATGCCAACACCCATTGTCAAACGCACAGCCTTGTAGTACATTGAATGGGGAAGCCTTACGATGCTTGTTATGTTTGGCAACTGACGCTTTTTGTCGGTTGCCTTTCTCTATAGGATCTGGGCTATTAGGATCGGCGTGATCAGACTGGGAGGAGCCAAATATGTTTTTACACGGGACAAGTCGAGTAAACGAGCAGGGGCATCTTGAAATCGGGGGCTGTGACACAACAAGTCTGGCGGCTACGTACGGAACACCGCTGTACGTCTATGACGAGGCGCAAATTCGCGCGAAATGCCGCAGCTTTGTGGAGGCGTTCAGCCAGACGGGATTCTCTTTTCAGGTAGCTTACGCAAGCAAAGCTTTCTGTACGATGGCGATGTGCAAGCTGATCGAGGAGGAAGGGCTTTCGCTCGACGTCGTATCGGGCGGGGAGCTGTACACAGCCTTGCAAGCGGGCTTTCCTGCTGACCGCATTCACTTCCACGGCAACAACAAGTCGCTGGACGAAATCAACATGGCTTTGGATGCGAAGATCGGCTGTTTTGTGGTAGACAACTTTTATGAGCTGCACACGCTGGCAGAAGTTGCGAAGGAGCGCGGCGAAAAGGTTGCCGTCCTCTTGCGCGTAACGCCTGGCGTAGAAGCTCATACGCACGAATATATTTCCACCGGGCAAATCGACTCGAAATTCGGCTTCGATGTGCAAAACGGGCAAGCTCTGGAAGCGATCCGCTATGCGCACGAGAGCAATCATCTGCACTTATTGGGCGTTCATAGCCATATCGGCTCGCAAATTTTTGAGACAGACGGTTTCCTTGTTGCGGTGAAGCGGTTGACTGAGTTGCTTGGTGACGCAAAAGACAAGCATGGCTTCCTTCCAGAGGTACTGAATGTCGGCGGCGGCTTCGGAATCCGCTACGTAGAGGGCGATACGCCACAGCCAGCCGAGACGTACATCAAGGCGATTACCGATCTCGTGCGCGAGGAGCTGACAGCGCGTGAAATCCCGTTGCCTGAGCTGTGGATCGAGCCGGGCCGCAGCATTGTCGGAGATGCAGGCACCACTTTGTACCGAATCGGTTCGCATAAAGAAATTCCGAATGTGCGCAAATACGTTGCCGTTGACGGCGGAATGACGGACAACTTGCGTCCGGCGCTGTACAACGCGCAATACGAAGCGGCGATTGCCAACAAAATGAACGAGAGTGCCACAGAAGTCGTCTCCATCGCCGGAAAATGCTGTGAGTCTGGCGATATGCTGATCTGGGACGTGAAGCTTCCTCCTGCTGCGGCTGGCGACATTTTGGCTGTAACCAGCACGGGCGCATACGGATATTCCATGTCCAACAACTACAACCGCATCGCTCGTCCGGCTGTTGTGTTCGTCAAAGAGGGAGAAGCCGAGCTGGTAGTAAAACGCGAGACGTACGCAGATGTCGTCGGCCACGATCTTTTGCCGAAACGGGCGCAATTGCAGCGCTAACCGATCCAAAAAAGCAGACCAAGACCCTTCCGAAAAGCACAGGAAGGGTCTTTATATTTCCTTCATCTGGCATTCACGAAAAATTAAATCTTCCCTGCCATAATGGAGGTGGCGAGGAGGACAGATACAGCATGTTGTCGACTCTCATCAAAAAGTTTCGGCGCTTTCCCTATTTTTCCCTGGATAAGCGTCAATGGATGAAGAACGTCATTCGGCAGGAAATCGAGAAAGGCCGCAACGTCGTCATGTTTTATGTCGATATTGTCAAAATGACGGAAGTGGAGCAGCGCTACGGCGATACGAGCGCCAAACGCGTGCTGCACATTTTTGAAGGAATATTGCCGGGAGTAGCTCGCCAGGCATTCGAAATAAAAGGCAAGATTTTGGCGATTCAGAAGCTGTGGGGCGACGATTTCGCCATTTATGTGTCTTTTGGCGGACAGGTAAGCGATGAAGATTGCCGCATGCTTTCCATCCATTTTCAGGAGCTGGCGGAGCGGCAGCTGAATCGTCAGGTCAGCTTCGTCAACCGGGAAGATTTGCGGGTGCATATCGGCTATGCTACCATCGCAGGTCATGATATCGTCCGGGAAATGTACACGTCGGTGAAACACGCCGTCCATATGGCGAAGTACGGGATTACATCGGAAAAGTACACGCACATGACCCAATTTCACAAGCTGCTTGCGGAAGAAAATGTGAACATGCATTTTATGCCGATCATTCACCTGCCAGACGGCCAGGCGTTAGGGTGGGAGGCGCTTGCTCGCGGCCCGCAAAACAGTCCGTTTGCGACGCCCGCGACATTGTTCAGCTATGCGGAGGAGACGGATACCGTGTTTCGGCTGGAGCATATTTGCCGCAAGCGAGCATTGGAACAGCTGCGCTATTTAAATCCGAATGAAAAGTTGTTCATTAACCTTGATCCAAGGGCGATAGACGATCCCTTTTTGCTGAGGGGAAAGGTTCAGAGCTTGCTCGCCAATTACGGCCTGAACCCGCATAACATCGTCTTTGAAATAACGGAGCGTCACGCGATTACGAACTACGCGGTGTTTCGCAAAATTATCGAAGAGTACCGGAAAAAAGGCTATTTGATCGCGGTCGATGATGCAGGTGCGGGCTATTCCAGCCTGGAATCGATTACGGAGATTTACCCCGATTTCATCAAACTGGACATGTCGCTCATCCGCAATATCGATGTCGACCCGATCAAGCAGGCGCTGCTGGAGACGTTCGTCTCATTCGCCGAGAAGGTCAATTGCAAGATTATTGCGGAAGGCATCGAGACGGAGCGCGAGCTGGAGACGCTGATGGACGTAGGGGTGGTTTACGGCCAAGGCTACTATTTGGGCAAGCCGGACAAAGGGATGGCGCAAGTATCGGGTCAGGCGATGAACTTTTTGCGCTATATGCAGGAGAAGCAAAGAGACGGTGCGAAAGAGACGATCATCGTCGCGCCAGACATGACGGAGATTTTGGCCAAGACGATTTGCGTGGAAAAGCACGTCAGGGTGCGGCGCGTCCATGAAATTTTCGAGCAAAACCAGCGAATTGAAAGCGTAGTCGTCCTGGAAGAGGGCAGACCGATCGGGTTGGTCATGCGCTTTTCGCTCTATCAAATTCTTGGCGGCCAGTACGGCATCGCCCTCTATTACGAGCGGCCTGTTTCCCACATCATGAACACGAACCCGCTGAAGGCCAGCAAAAACGACCGGCTGGACGAGGTAGCGAAACGAGCCATGGCGCGCGACGCCTATCATCTCTATGACGTCGTGATCATCGTCGGGGAGCAGAACGAGTATTTGGGCATTGTGACCGTGCAAAATTTGCTCGACAAGATGGCTTCGATCAAGCTGGAGATGGCCAGTTCCGCCAATCCGCTGACAGGGCTTCCAGGCAACGTGCAAATCGAGCGCGAACTGAACGGGCGGATCAAGCAGCGAGAGGCGCAGATGGTGATTTACTGCGATCTCGACCGCTTCAAATGGTTTAATGACCGCTACGGCTTTGAAGTGGGCGATCAAATCATCGTGCGGACGGCGAATTTGCTGCGGGATGCCTCCCGGCGCTTTGGAAGCGGCAATGACTTCATCGGGCATATCGGCGGCGACGACTTTATCCTCATCACCGCGGCAGATCATGTGGATGCGCTTGTCACGTATTTGATCGACTCGTTTTCCTCCTATTTTACGGACATCTACGAAAAATGCCGGATGGGCGACGATGTGCAATTGTCAATGTCCATGGCAGGCGTGGACTTGGGGCCAGGCATGTTTACGAGCGCGGAAGCCGTGGCGCGCCGGGCGGCCGATGTGAAAAAGTGGGCGAAATCGTACCCGGGAACGGTGTTTGTTCGCGACCGCGAGAGGGAAGAGCAGGCGAGTGTGGAGACTGCGGGTGGATGTTGAAAAAATCAAATAAAAAAGACACTAGCAAATTACTGCTAGTGTCTTTTTGTACTAGGTGAGTCTTATTCTCCCAATACCTTGACTTCTTTCATTTTATCGCCTTGCTTGATCGCGTCAACATGCTCCAAACCGGAAGTCACGCGGCCAAATACAGTATGTACGCCATCGAGGTGAGGGAACGCGTCGTAGCAGATGAAGAACTGGCTGCCGCCTGTGTCTTTTCCTGCGTGCGCCATCGAGAGGGCACCGCGTTGGTGTTTGTGCGGGTTTCCTTTGGTTTCACATTTGATAGTGTAACCAGGACCGCCAGTGCCAGTTCCGTATGGGCAACCGCCTTGTGCTACGAAGCCAGGGATGACACGGTGGAAAGACAGACCATTGTAGAAACCTTCGTTTGCCAGCTTTTCAAAGTTGCCGACAGTTCCTGGAGCTTCTTGATCGAACAGCTCCAGCTCGATTTGATTACCATTTTCCATGGTGATGTGCGCTTTTTTCATGGATGAGCCTCCAGACCTTGTAAAGTTAACGTTCCTATTTTACCACGCGTCATGGTTGTCGTCCAATTACATCCCGCTGGTTTAGTTATTTCAGCTTATTCCCCACAACACTGCCATTTTAAGCAAAAGTTATACAGGAAACTGTTAGATTCTGTCGAATCGGTTGTAATCAGGAGGGGGAGAAGAGAGTGGCTATAACGCAAAGAGGTAGACTTGATTTATTGAAAGAAGTGTACAAAAATCAACAGACAGAGGGAAAGTTTACGCATGAGACATTAAATTGCAACGATAAAAGTTCGCTATTAAAATATACAGCCTACTTGTATTTGGAGGATCATGGATGGCTTGCAATAAATGAGGTAAATCAAAGTGAATATGTAGTGAGAATAACTGGAAAAGGGATTGATATTGTAGAAAAGAGAGCCAAAAAGAAGCTCTTAAAAGTGTTTTTAAATTGGGCGGTAGTAGGCTATACACTCTTTGTTATTTGGTTCTTATTTCGATTGTTTCAGTTTGGGGAAATCAGTAACGGTGATAACAGCTTCATTGCTTTGGTTGGTTTCCTATTCACTATGTTGGGTACTTTAATTGCAGTGAATGACAGAGAATAGGACTTAGCCTTCGAATCAATTTTGGCTACTCTATTACTCTATTAATCAACGATTTGCGGCACCGACAGGCTTTTGCTTGTCGGTGCTTTTCTTTTCGCACGCCTGAAAAAGCCAATGACTCGCTCGCATCACGCCCGGCTCTTTCAGCCTGATATGCCAGCCTTGAAGAGACTTGTAAGCCTATCCATCTGCTGGTATCCTAGAAGGTAGACGATTTTTTGCCGAGCGAAGCCTGGGGAATTGCGCTGGGCTTTTTGCGAAGCTGTTAAGGGGGAACCAATGGATCTATTTCATTTTGATTGGAAAACGGTACCGTTTCGCATGATTGCATTCGTTATCGCTTTCAGCTTGCACGAATGGGCGCACGCCTTTGTCGCCTGGAAACTGGGCGACAATACCGCCAAAAACGAGGGCCGCTTAACGATAAATCCGATCCCGCACATCGATCCGTTCGGGTTGATTCTCATTTTGTTTGGACCGTTCGGCTGGGCCAAGCCTGTGCCGATCAATCCGCTGCAATTTCGCGGGAACAAGCGACTCGGTATCGTGTATGTGTCGGCAGCGGGGCCGTTGATCAACCTGGTGTTGGCGATTCTGTTCTGTATTGTTTACATACTTACACGTTATTACGGCGTGATGGACGGAATGAGCGAAAAAGCTGCATTCGCATTGAAAACAACACTGGAATACTGTGTCTTCATCAATGTGGGCTTGTTTGTGTTCAACCTGCTGCCAGTTCCCCCGCTCGACGGGTATAAGATTTTGCGCTTCCTGTCTCCGCGCAGATGGGATGGAGCCTTTTACAATTTCGAAATCTATGGTCCTTGGTTGTTGCTTCTGCTGATTTTCATCCCGGGTGTTAGCGCAACCATTTTCGGTATACCTATGGGATTAATGGTGATGTGGGTGCAAAAAGTTGCCGGAAGCATCATCAGCGTGTTCATTTAAAGGAAACGAGGGGACGTCTTTTGGCCTACAGCATCAAACTTGATTCATTTGAAGGGCCCCTTGACCTTTTGCTTCATCTGATCGACAAGGCAGAAGTAGACATTTACGACATTCCGATTGCGGAAATTACCGAGCAATACCTCGCGACGATCGATCGCATGCAGGAGCTGCAACTCGATGTGGCCAGCGAGTTTGTCGTGATGGCGGCGACCCTGCTTTCCATCAAAAGCAAAATGCTTTTGCCGCGAAAAGAAGAGCACGTGTTCCAGCCTTTTCTCGACATGGACGTCGACGAGATCGATCCGCGGGAAGAGCTGGTGGCGCGACTGTTGGAATACAAGCGCTACAAGCTGCTGGCTGAGCAACTTCGCGAGATGGAAATCGGCCGCAACCAGGTGTTTACCCGCCCTGCGGAAAATTTGGCTCCGTATGCGCGCGAGGAAGATACGACCGTCAAAAACGTGACGTTGTACGATCTGGTCAATGCGCTGGAAAAACTCGTGCAAAAAGCGAAAGACAAGGAACCGATGACAAAGGTTTCCCGCGATGAAATCTCTATCAAGGACCGGATGACGCAGATTCGCCAGCTGGTTCGCGTCGGAGGGGGCATGGTGCGCTTCTCCCAGCTTTTTGCCCAGGGAGCGACCCGCTCGGAAATCGTCACGACGTTTCTCGCTTTGCTGGAGCTGATGAAGGCAAAGCAAATTACGTGTGTGCAAAATCAACTGTTTCAAGACATCATGATCTGTGATGCGGAAGGAGCCCACAACGATGGACTATGACAAGCTCAAAGGCGTGATCGAAGGCTTGCTGTTCATCTCGGGAGATGAAGGAATCGATGCCAAGGAGATTAGTGAAATCGTCGAGGTATCGGAAGAAGAGGTCGTTGACTTGATCGAGGACATGAAAGCGGACTTTCGCCGGGCAGGGCGCGGCGTGCAAATCGTCGAAGTGGCCAAAGCGTATCAGTTGACGACCTTGCCCGAGCATGTTCCTTATTTCGAGCGACTAGCCACTTCGCCTGGGCAATCGACGCTGTCCCAGGCAGCACTGGAGACGCTTGCCATCATTGCCTACAAGCAGCCGTTGACGCGCTCGGAAATCGAAGAAATACGCGGTGTAAAATGCGAAAAGGCACTCAATACGCTTTTGTCGAAACAGTTGATTCGCGAAGCGGGGAGAGCCGAAGGGATTGGACGCCCGATTTTGTACGCGACCACCAAAGAGTTTCTCGAGCATTTCGGACTGCGCGAAATTGCCGATCTACCCGAACCGCCTGTCAACCTGGATATCGAGGAAGTCCGCATGGAAGCCTCTGCTCTTTTTGGCAGACAGGAAGAAAAAGCAAACGATTAGTCGCTCCGGACAGTTTTTCGTACTACCGCCCGACTCGTCCCCATATATATGTACAAACCTGTGTATCGTTGTACTTTTGGGGATGGGGAGGACGTGTATGAACGTACGAAAACTTCTGTCCGGCGGACTCGTCGTTTTTCTTTTTATACAGCTATTGCTGGCTGGGCCACCCGCAGCACAGGCGCAAACGGCGCAGCCAAGCCTCTCGGCCGAAGGCGCTGCCTTGATTGATGTGGCGAGCGGGCGGATTCTGTATTCGAAAAACGGCACGAAAAAGATGCGGATCGCCAGCCTGACGAAGACGATGACGGCGATTGTCGCCATTGAGATGGGGAAGCTCGACGACCAGGTGACCGTACCGCCAGAAGCTGTCGGGGTCGAAGGCTCGTCTATCTACTTGAAGCGATCCGAAAAGCTGACGTTGGAAGAGCTGCTCTACGGTCTCATGCTGCGCTCAGGCAATGATGCTGCCGTTACGATTGCCACCCACATTGGCGGCTCGGTTCCGGGCTTCACTTATATGATGAACGAAAAGGCAGCCATGATCGGAATGGAGCATACGAATTTTACCAACCCGCACGGACTGGATGACAGCAACCAGCACTATTCTACGGCCGAAGATATGGCGAAGCTGTCCGCCTATGCTTTGCGCAATCCGGTTTTTCGGCAAATTGTTTCCACCAAGGTCAAAGACATCTCCTGGGAAGGGGAGCAGTGGGACAGACGGCTGCTCAACAAAAACAAGATGCTGCATCTGTACAACGGAGCAGACGGGGTGAAAACAGGCTACACGAAGCTGGCGAAGCGTTGTCTCGCCGCCTCGGCTACCCGCGAAGGAAGACAGCTCGCGACCATCACTTTAAATGCTTCGGACGACTGGAATGATTCTGCAAAGCTTTTGGACTACGGCTTTGCCAACTTTCCGGTCAAGCAGTTGGTCGGTGAAGGCCAGGACATCCAGCCAGAAACTCCGGTTACGATGGAAGCGGGCGCCCATTTGGTGACACAAAACGCTTTTCGCTACCCGCTCCAGTCTGCGGAAGAGGCAGCGATCAAACAACGCGTTGTGATGGGACAGTCGACAATCACCCCCCAGATGGAAGGGCAGCTCGTCGGTTTCTTGCAGGTGTACATGAAGGAAAACATGATCGGACAGGTGCCGCTCGTCGTGCGCGCCGACGCTCCGACGGCAAGTCAGCCTGCGGGCGGTGAGCACTTGTTCTGGAAGCAGTTCTGGGACATTGTGGCAGGGGGGCTGTGGCGTGCTTAATGTCATCTGGCTCGCTTTGATCGTCATCTCAATCGTCGTCGCCGCCTTCACAGGTCGCATGGAGGCAATCAACGCGGCAGCTTTTGAAGGCGCGAAGACAGGCGTCACCGTATGCTTCGGCTTGCTCAGCGTCCTCGCCTTTTGGCTGGGCATTATGCGCGTAGCGGAAAAATCCGGGTTGCTTGCGCTGTTGTCCAAAGCGCTGTCTCCGCTTATTCAGCTGCTGTTTCCCGATGTGCCAAAAGGCCATCCAGCCATGGGCTATATTTTGTCGAACATGAGTGCCAATCTGCTCGGTCTTGGCAATGCCGCAACGCCGATGGGGCTGAAAGCGATGGAGGAATTGCAGAAGCTGAATCCAGACAAGCAAAAAGCTTCCCCGGCGATGTGCACGCTGCTGGCGATCAACACGGCGAGCATCACGATCATTCCGACGACCATGATTGCGATTCGCATGCAGTACGGCTCCGTCAATCCGGTGGAAATTGTCGGGACGACGCTCGTCTCTTCCTTTGCGGCAACGATCGTGGCCTTGTTGATTGATCGCTGGTATCGCTATCGTCACTTACGACGTCACAATTAGGGGGAAACCGTATGTATCAATGGGTATCCCTGATCTCGCTCTGGGCGATTCCCGTTACGATTGCGTTTGTCCTCTTGTACGGATGGCGCCGACAGGTTCCGGTATACGAGACATTTGTCGAGGGAGCAAAAGGCGGGCTTTCGACGACGATTCGCATTTTGCCCCATCTGATTGCGATGATGGTGGCGGTCAGCATGTTCCGCGAGTCTGGGGCACTTGACATGCTGTTGCGCGGCATAAAGCCTGTGCTAGACTTTCTCCACTTTCCCGAGGAACTGGTGCCGCTCGCTCTGTTGCGCCCGCTGACCGGGACGGGGTCGCTTGCCATCGCTACCGATTTGATCGCGCAGTACGGGCCGGACTCGTTTTTCGGAAGACTGGCGGCTACGATGCAAGGGAGCACGGACACGACCTTGTACGTCCTGACTGTTTATTTTGGGGCTGTCGGCATTCGCAACTCCGGCTACGCCTTGAAGGTCGGGCTATGGTCTGATCTGGCGGGGGTCGTTTTCTCCTTGCTGATCGTCTCGTACGTTTTTTCCTGAACGCAAGAATTGTCAAATACGCAGGGAAAACTTCCTCGAAACATGGGGAAGTTTTTCCCTTTTTCTTGTCCACACTGGTAAGAATGGGTATGATGTTGTAGAGGTGATCCAACGATGGAACGATTGCAAAAGGTATTGGCGCATGCTGGAGTCGCCTCTCGCCGGCATTGTGAGGAATTGATCGCACAGGGACATGTGCAGGTAAACGGCAAGGTTGTTCACGAGCAGGGAATCAAGGTCGACCCTGCGACAGACAAGATTACGGTAAAAGGCCGGGAAATCGTGCTGGAGCAGCACGTCTACTATTTGCTGTACAAGCCGACAGGTGTGATTACGAGCGCAAGCGACCCTCAAGGGCGCAAAGTGGTCACGGAACTGCTCGCGGGGGTAAAAGAACGCGTCTATCCGGTAGGACGGCTTGACTACGACACATCCGGCTTGCTGCTGTTGACCAATGACGGCGATCTGGCCAACAAGCTTGCCCACCCGAGCTACGAAATCGACAAAGTATACCGCGCCTGGGTAAAAGGCGTACCTAGCCAGGACAAGCTGAAAAAGCTCGCAACGGGCATTCTCCTGGAAGATGGCATGACTTCGCCGGGGGCGTCCAAATTGCTCAAAACCGAGCAAGGGAATGCCAAGGCGCTGATCGAGCTGACGATTCACGAAGGACGCAATCGCCAGGTGCGGCGAATGTGCGCGGCGATCGGGCATCCGGTACTCACGCTGGAGCGTGTTCGCTTAGGATTTTTGACGCTGGAAGGACTGCGCGCAGGCCAGTTTCGAGCGCTGAGCAAGCAGGAAGTAGACAAGCTGAAGCAAGGATTGGTGCAAAACAGACGGAGCAGAGGGCCAAAAGCGTGATTCGTTCAAAATCTGTTCATAAGTTATGCGCTGGCGGAAAATCTAGGAACGCTATAATAGAATGGATAATGCTTGCAATTTACAAGTAGTAGATGGGAGTATGGGCATCATGAACAAAACCAACCGTACATATGTCAGGGTCGCGGTACTGGGTCTTTTGCTTGTCGCTCTGGTTTTTGCTCTCTATTCCAGCTTCGTGAAGGACCCGAATGCTGTCAAAGTAGGGGGCGATGCTCCGAATTTCAGTTTGGAGCAGTTGAACGGACCAGAACTGGCGCTTGACGATTTGAAAGGGAAGGGCGTCGTGCTCAATTTCTGGGGCACATGGTGCGAGCCCTGTAAAAAGGAAATGCCAGCCTTGCAGGAGCAGTACAACAAGTTCAAGGACAAAGGACTGGTTGTCGTCGGTGTGAACATTGGAGAAGCTCCCGTTGCCGTAGAGCCGTTTGTGAAGCAGTTCGGTGTCGACTTCCCGATTTTGCTGGATCGCCAATCGCAAATTACGAAGTTGTACCGGATCGGTCCTATTCCTACGACGTTTTTTATTGCGCCGGATGGAGAAGTGAAGGAGATTTTCATCGGGCAACTAAATGAAGCAATGATTGCGGACAAAATGTCCAAAATCTTGCCCAAGTGAGGAGCATTATGGATCAGCGAAAATGTGAATGTGGGCACACGAATCCGGTAGGGACGCTGCTCTGTGAGTCGTGCGGGAAGCCGTTGAACGTCGAAGTATACGAGCAGACGGCATTTCCTGACATGCGCTACGAAGGGATGGCACGGCGTTCCCAGACGTATACGAAAAAATGGATTGACCGGATCTGGAATTATTTTTCCTCGGTCAAAATTGCAATCGGTATCATTATCGTCATTCTGGTTGCTTCGGCGGTCGGAACGATCTTCCCGCAGCAGCAATACATCCCCGTTCCGGTTCCGACAGAAGCGGATGTGGCGCGATTCTACACGGATACATACGGAGTGCTCGGGACGGTTTACTACGGACTTGGCTTTCACAATCTGTACTCTTCCTGGTGGTTCGTGACTCTGCTCGTGCTTTTGGGAACATCGCTTGTCATCTGTAGTCTCGACCGGGTCATTCCGCTCTACAAGGCGCTCAGCAAACCGCGTCTCAATCAGCACAAGTCCTTTTTGAAGGGGCAAAAGCTGTTTGCCGAAGGAGAGCTTGCCCCGGATGTCGATCAGGCCGAGCTTTTGGACAGCTCCGCACTGGCTCTGAAGAAAAAAGGGTACCGGATTTTCCGGGCAGAGCGTGCGATCATGGCGGAAAAAGGCCGCTTCAGCCGCTGGGGGCCTTATGTGAACCACATCGGTCTGATTCTGTTTCTGATCGGCGTACTCATGCGCAACATTCCGGGATTTTACATGGACGAGTTTGTGTGGGTGCGGGAAGGGCAGACGGTCGCGATACCGGATACGCCTTATTACATAAAAAGCGAAAACTACCATACCGAGTATTGGTCGGAAGAAGAGATGCCGGCAAAGCTGGAGTTGAATGGAGGCGTCATTCCAAAAAGCTTCCAGACGGACGCCATCCTGTACGTAAACAAAAATGCAGAAGTGCCGGGGAAAAAGCCTGATTTGATCGAAGTGCAGAAAGGCCCTATTATCGTGAACCATCCGATGATGGAGGGGGACCTCGCGATTTATCAGTCTGGCGTTCAGGAAATGCAGCTTGGCGCTCTCAATTTTGTGCTGGTCGATGTGAAACAAGGGAACAAGGAACTGGGGCCAATCAAGATTGACTTGTACAATCCGGCGGCGGAGCAAGAGATTGCGGCGGGCATCAAAGTGCGCGTTCTGGATTACTTCCCGGATTTCGTCATGGGCAAAGACGGCAAGCCTGCTACGCAAACCAATTTGCCGAAAAATCCGATGGTCGCACTGGAAATTGCGGACGAGTCCACGAACCAGAACGAGAAGCTGGTCTACCTGCAAGGTTCGGTTTTGACGCAAAAATCCGATGGCCGCTTCGGGCTGGTTTTCAAAAAGCCTGATCTGATCGATATTTCCGGTTTGAACGTACGGATCGACAAAGCTGTGCCGCTCATCTACTTCGGAGCCTTCATTTTTATGATCGGGGTCGTAATGGGCTTCTTCTGGCAGCACCGTCGGGTCTGGGTGCAGACGCAGGAAGGAACGGTTCTTCTGGCAGCGCATACAAACAAAAACTGGTTCGGGCTTCGCAGGGAGGTCGACGGACTGGTGGAACAGCTCAAGCTTCCTGTAACGGTTGAAGAAAAAACGAAGGCGTAAAGCTCCAAGGGGGTACACTCGACGTGCAGCTCATACAATTGAGTGACTGGTTACTAGATATCGCGTTTTTGCTGTACGTAATCTCTTCGATTGTGTTTGTCGTAGCGATGACGGGGAAAAACTGGGCGGGACGCGATCCAAAGCAACATGAACAACGTTACGGCAGGATCGCGTACTGGCTCGCGGTGGTTGGCTTTTTGGCGCAGACGGGCTATGTCGTGGCTCGCTGGGTTGGGGGAGGACACAGCCCGACGAGCAACATGTTTGAGTTCATGGCCTTTTTGGATTACTGTATTATCCTGGCCTATTTGATCATTTACCGGATTTACAAGCTGAACGTAATCGGGGCGTTTGTGCTTCCGCTCGGGGTCATCATGCTGGCGTATTCGTACGTCTTCCCGAAAGAGGTAACCCCGCTGATTCCTTCGCTGCAAAGCTACTGGCTGCACATTCACGTGACGACAGCAGCGCTCGGGGAAGGGATTTTGGCAGTCGGTTTCGCAGCCGGGCTGATGTATTTGATCCGCACTGTGCCGCAGCACGTATCGGCACGCAGCACCAAGTGGCTGGAATTTGTACTCGCGGTTGTTTTGATGCTTGTCGGATTCATTTTGATGGAATCGACCTTTGCGAGAATGGATCACAAGACGATTTTTGAAATGAACAAAGAGCAGATGAACCCGGTCGGGACGATGGAAAAAGTGCGGGTAGAATACACGATGCCTGCGATTGTCGCTCCTGCCGATTCCAAAATCGTGCAAGCCGGACCGATGAATCCGTGGTTTGCTGCACCAAGCTGGATGGAAGGAAAAGACGCTGCCCGCAAACTGAATACGATGCTGTGGTCGGTCATCACGGGTGTAATTTTGTACGGCGGACTGCGCCTGATTTTCCGCAAGCGTCTGGGTGCTTTGATCCAGCCTTCTGTAGAAGGAATCGAGCCGGATTTGCTGGATGAGATCAGCTACCGGGCGATCAGCATCGGCTATCCTGTCTTCACGCTCGGTGCTTTGATTTTCGCCATGATCTGGGCACAGGAAGCGTGGGGACGATTCTGGGGCTGGGACCCGAAAGAGGTATGGGCATTGATCGTCTGGCTGTTTTACAGCGCGTACCTCCATCTGCGCCTTTCTCGCGGGTGGATCGGCGCGAAATCGGCCTGGATGTCTGTCATCGGATTCGTTATCATTTTAATTACGCTGGTCGTGGTCAACCTGGTCATTGCCGGTTTGCACTCCTATGCAGGCGTGTAACATACCCCTTCAAAAAGCTGGTGATTTTGCCAGCTTTTTGGACTATATTCAAATGAGTACGATAACATGAGGCCAAGAGGTGTTTTTGAATGGAAAAAATGGCACGAATTTTGGTAGTAGACGATGAGGAGCGCATCCGCCGCTTGCTTAAAATGTATCTGGAAAGAGAGAACTTTCTGATTGACGAGGCTGACAACGGCGAGCAAGCAGTAGAAATGGCTGTTGGCAGCGATTACGATATTATTTTGCTCGACTTGATGCTTCCCGGGATGGACGGGATTGAGGTATGCCAGCGCGTGCGCGAGTTCAAGGCGACTCCGATCATCATGCTGACGGCAAAAGGCGAAGAGACAAACCGCGTCCATGGCTTTGAAGCAGGCGTGGATGACTATGTGGTCAAACCGTTCAGCCCGCGAGAGGTCATGTACCGGGTAAAGGCGATTTTGCGTCGTTCCTCGGCTACCGCCTACCTCAAGACGGAGACGTTCAACAGCCATTCTGTGCTCGTCTTCCCTGAACTGACGATTGATCACGACGCGCACAAAGTCATTGCGAGCGGACAGGAAGTCAGCCTGACGCCGAAAGAGTACGAGCTGTTGCACTATCTCGCTTTGTCGCCGGACAAAGTGTTCACGCGCGAAGAACTGCTCAAAGACGTGTGGCACTACGAATTTTTCGGTGATTTGCGCACGGTGGATACGCACATCAAGCGTCTGCGCGAAAAATTGAACCGGGTTTCTCCGCAAGCGGCCAACATGATCGCCACTGTCTGGGGAGTCGGCTACAAGCTTGAGGTGCCGAAATAAGTGGACGTTATTTTTCGCAGCGTTGTCGGAAAGCTATGGATGACGATTATTGCTTTGTTTGCACTCGTTTTGACGATATTCAGCCTGTTGCTGGTGCAGTCTTTTGACAGCTTCTACAGCAACCGCCAGACGAAAAATCTGCAAGAGTTGGCGGAAGGGCTGTCGACAGGACTGGCGGCCAGCACCGACAAGCGCGGGGCGCTGGAGATGGCTTCGACGTTTAGTCTCGTTCACCATACCGGAATGCTGGTCTTGAACGACCAAGGCCAGGTGATTGGCAAAAGCGAAGGAACGGGCCTGCCGAACATTCCGGTTGAGCAACTGTTGAAAGACCAGACTTTACACCTGGCGGATGCATTGGCTGGCAAGCATCCCGCTCCGCAACGCATTTATTTGCAGGTGGCTTCGAACAACCCGAACGATCACATGAGCAGCGTGCAAATGCTCGCAGTCGCCGTCCCGCTTGAGGAAAGCCCTGGCAAGCAAGGGGCGGTCGTGATGTACCAGGCCATCGAAGACTTTGATGATACCGTAAACGAAGTGAGATTTTTGATTTTTGTCGTCGGAGTTATCGCCTTCGTTGCTACCACCGTGTTTGCTTTCTTCCTGTCGTCGCGGATTACGATTCCGCTGCGGCAAATGAAAGAGACGGCCCACCGGATCGCGGAAGGCGATTTCCATGCGGAAGTTCCGATTAAAACTGCGGATGAGACAGGTGAGCTGGCCGCATCGTTCAATACGATGGCGAGCAAGCTGAACCAGCTGGTCGATGCCTTGTCCAAAGAAAAGGAACAGTTGGCAAGCGTATTGCGCTCGATGGTGGACGGGGTTGTCATGATCGACGCGAACGGGAAGGTTGCGGTGACGAACCCGCCAGCCGAACGCTTTTTGCGGGACTGGGAATATGAACACCAGGACGAGCCTGTGCCGTTGTTTACGTTTTACCAGCAGGTGGTGCAGACAGGGCAGGAGGTCATCGAGGACATTCCTGTCCAAGGGCGCATTTGGGCGTTGGTGATGGTGCCGCTGAATGACCGGGAACAAATCCGCGGGGCGGTTGCGGTGCTGCGCGATATTACCCAGGAGCGCAAGCTGGACAAAATGCGCAACGACTTTGTCGCCAATGTCTCGCACGAGCTGCGCACACCGCTGTCGATGCTGCAAGGCTACAGCGAAGCGATCGTCGACGATATTGCGACGTCGCCTGAAGAGCACAAAGAGCTGGCGCAGATCATTTACGACGAGTCCGTGCGCATGACGAAGCTGGTCAACGAGCTGCTCAGTCTGGCGCGGATGGAAGCGGGACACGTGGAGCTGTTCCAGGAAGTGTTGGAGCTGCGCCCGTACATGGAGCGAATCCACCGCAAGTTTACCGGGTTGGCCCGGGAACGCGGAATTACGCTGTTGCTGGAAGTAACGACGACACACACCGATGTGAATATCGATCCGGATCGGATGGAGCAGGTGCTTACCAACCTGATCGACAACGCGCTCAGACACACGCCAAGCGGCGGCAGTGTCACGATTCGCGCTCGCGGAGACAAGACATTGCTGATCGAGGTCAGCGATACGGGCAGCGGCATCCCGCAAGAGGACTTGCCGTTTGTGTTCGAGCGGTTTTACAAAGCCGACAAGGCGCGTACGCGCGGGCGAGTCGGCGGCACAGGTCTGGGCTTGGCGATTGCGAGAAACATCGTCGAGGCACACGGAGGTACGATTGGCGTGCAAAGCAAATTGGGAGAGGGCACGACATTTACGATTGCCTTGGCGTTGCAGGCGAAAAATAAATAGGAGTGTAGAGAGAAAATGATCAAAACGATCTTGTTTGATGTGGATGGGGTTATGCTCAGCGAAGAACGCTATTTCGATGCTTCCGCTCTCACGGTTTGGGAGCTTTTGTTCAGCCCGCAGTATGCCGGTTTGCAAGGCGAGTCGTTTCATCCGGCGCCAGCGGAAGCGGTTATCCGACGCGTTCGCGAGCAAGTGTTTGTGCAGGATGAAGTGCTGAACTTCATCAAATCTCGTGGCATCAACTCAAACTGGGATATGGTCTTTCTCGCTGTTTCCTACCAGTTGGTCCGATTGATCGAAAGGCTTGTGCCGCATGTGCCGGAAGCGGCAAGTTTGCTTGCTGACGAGCTTGGACGGCAAGAGCTTGCCCGTCTGCGGCAGTGGGCAAACGACTACACTCCTGATTTTGCAGTCGATTACGCAGCAATTCTCCCTGATTTCGCCAAAAGCTCAGCGCAAAAGGCGGATTTGCTGCTGTATGTGAATCAATTGGCAAAAGAGCGCTGCGGGGTCGAGACGGACAAGTTTTCGGCTAACTGCGCGCTGTGGCAGCTAGTGCAGGAAACGTTTCAAGAATGGTACCTCGGCGATGAGCGCGTAGCGGCTTCCATTGGCCGTGAGACGATGCAGCCAGGCAAGAAAGGTTTTTTGACCGACGAGATTCCCATTGTTCCCCCGACAGAGATGGCGGAGCTGTTCCGCGTGTTGAATGAGCGCGGGTACACATTGGGAATTGGCACGGGGCGTCCGACGATTGAGACGCATGTCCCGCTGCGGGCGATGAACCTGCTGGAATGGTTTGATCCGAATCGGGTTGTGACAGCCTCGCATGTTCTCGAAGCAGAAGAGGCACACCCCGACTATGTGCCCTTGTCCAAGCCGCATCCTTTTTCGTACGTAAAAGGCTTGCTCGGTCTGGAGACGCCGCATAGCGATGTGCTTCGTCATCCTCTGCCGATCGAGAATGGAGAGGAAGTATTGGTAGTGGGAGATTCCCTGGCCGATCTGCTGGCGGCGCGTTCCATGGGCTGCCAGTTCGCCGCCACGCTGACGGGATTGTCTGGTCAAAAGGCGCGCAGCAAGTTTGCGGAAGAAAAGGCCGACTACATTTTGGATGACATTCGCGGTCTGCTGACGGTCTTGAATGAAAAGTAAAAAGGATGATGGCTGAGACGGCTTGGCGTAAGCAAGTTGTAACGTTGCTCTCTCAACAATCGTCCAAAAGGTTCTCGTAGAAAAAGACTCCACCGTACTTCATCCCGGTGGAGTCTTTTTGCAATTGCTTATGGAATCAAGCCCAGCGCAACGATGTCAGGCATTGAAAACGGAAGGCGTGGATGAGAAACGCGTTTTTCACATCCTCACGAACGATAGCTTCATAAGTGCCGTCCTCCCGCGAGTAAAACATGACATCGGTATAATCGCGGTTCTCATCGAAAAACTGGCGAACCTGCTTTAGCCGCGCTCGCATTTCTTCCGATTTTACTTCGATGACATAAGTCGTATCCTGCTGCGAGGCACGTTCCTGAATACTGATCATTTTTTCATCAAATGTATATTGGAGCAAGCATAGCCCTCCTCACCAAATAAAATAGCGCAAGTAGACGTACAAATGCGAGACGACGATCGACATGATCATCAGCGGGAAAGCCACCTTCATGAAGCTGACAAAGCCGATGTGATGGCCTTCCTTGGCTGCCAGCCCTGCGACGATGACGTTGGCGCTGGCTCCGATGAGCGTTCCGTTTCCACCCAGGCAGGCGCCGAGAGCAAGGCTCCACCAAAGCGGCTCCAGGTTGGTGATGCCCAAAGCGCCCATTTCTTTGATCATCGGGATCATCGTGGCGACAAACGGGATGTTGTCGACAAAAGCGGAGGCAATGGCGCTCATCCACAAAATCAGCAGGGAGGTCTTCAACGAATCGCCGCCTGTCAGCTGGATCGCCTGACTCGCCAGCTTGGCAATCACGCCTGTTTCCACCAGCCCCGACACGAGGACAAACAAGCCGATGAAAAAGAAGATCGTATTCCACTCCACTTTGCTGATCGCTTCCTCCAAATAATGCTCTCCGGTGATGAGGAGAAGCAGGAAAGCGCCAGTGAGCGCAATCGTGGCCGATTCGAGATGGAGCGCGCCGTGCAGCATGAAGCCGACAATCGTCAGAGCCATTACTGTCAGCGATTTTTTCAGCAAGACCGAATCCGTAATTTCGTCGCGCTCATTGAGCTGCATGATTCGCGCACTCAACTCAGGCGACGTATGTAGTTGCTTGCGATAAATGAACACGAGACACAAGATCGTCAGCGCCATGATGATGACAATGACCGGGCTTAAATTGACGAGAAACGCCATGAAATCCAGTTCTGGAACCGAACTGCCGATCATGATATTGGGCGGGTCACCAATCAATGTCGCTGTACCACCCGCGTTCGATGCAATAATTTCGCTGATCAAAAACGGGATCGGATTCAGTTCCAGCTGTCTGGCGATGCTGAAAGTAACTGGAACGATCAGCAGCACGGTTGTCACGTTGTCCAAAAAGGCGGAAGCAACAGCCGTGATGATGCTCAAGTACACGAGGATGCGAACGGGCTTGCCTTTTGCCAGCTTGGCGGCGCGAATCGCCACGTATTTGAACACCCCGGTTTTAGCCGTCACCGTCACGAGGATCATCATCCCGATCAACAGGCCCAACGTGTTGAAATCAATGTGATGTATCGCTTGCTCCTGCGAGACGATGCCAAACAGAACCATCAAAATCCCGCCGCACATGGCGACGATCGTCCTGTGCAATTTTTCGCTGATAATAAATGCGTAGGTAACTAAAAAGATGCCGATGGCGAACAACGCCTGGTTCGTCATAAGAAACTCCTTTCTTGGTGTAAAATCATCTCGTCCCATTATAGCGCTAACAAAAATAAGGGTAAAGGAAAAGACCCGGCAGATGAATAGCCAGGTCTTTTTGGCGATCAGGAGCAAAAGGGGAGGGCCCCTGTCTACAGTTCGATTTGCGTAACGCTTTTCACTTCAGCCAGCTCGCCCATCGTGTCGAGCAGCTCAGGCGTAAGCGGCTTGTCGACGGAGAGCATCATAATCGCGTCTCCGCCAATGTCGCGACGGCCCACTTGCATCGTTGCGATATTCACGCTGTTTTCGCCCAAAATGGAACCGACGCGTCCGATTACACCAGGGCGGTCGTTGTGGTGAATGTAGAGCAAGTAGCCTTCTGGAGCCACGTCGATCGCAAAGTCGTCGATTTTGACGATGCGCGCGCCGTATCCGTTGAGGCGCGTACCAGCAACGGTGCGAGTTTCCTGCGTCGTTTTCAGGCTGACGGTCAGCAGGTTGGTAAAGCCTTTGTTTTGCGCCGTTTTTTGCTCCGTAACGGTGATGTCCCGGACTTTTGCCAGAAGCGGTGCATTCACGTAGTTTGCAACCTCACCCAGACGGAAGGACAAAACGCCTTTCAAGACGGTGCGGGTCAGCGGCGAAGTATCCACATCGGTCAGCTCGCCGCTGTACTTGATCGCGACCTCGGAGATCGAGCCAACCGTGACTTGTGCGAGGAAATGCCCCAGTTTTTCGCCCAGTTGGAAGTACGGTTGCACCTTTTCCATGACGTGCGCAGGGATGGACGGCAAGTTCACCGCATTTTTGAACGGCTCGCCGCGCAGCACCTTCAAGATTTCTTCGGACACATCGACCGCCACGTTTTCTTGCGCTTCGACTGTCGATGCTCCCAGGTGAGGAGTGGTAACGACTTGCGGCAAACCTACGAGCGGGTTGTCTACTGGAGGCTCTTCCTCAAACACGTCCAGGGCGGCTCCGGCAACTTTGCCGCTTGTGATCGCTTCGTACAGCGCCTTTTCGTCGATGATCCCGCCGCGTGCGCAGTTGATCAGGCGGACGCCTTCTTTCATTTTGGCAAATTCGCGCGTGCTGATGATGTGGCGGGTTTCTTTTGTCAATGGGGTATGCACCGTGATGAAATCAGCTTGACGGCAAATGTCATCGACAGTGGCGTGGATGACGCCCATTTTTTGCGCGCGTTCCTCGGTCATGAACGGGTCGAAGCCCATGACGCTCATGCCGAATGCTTTGGCGCGCTTGGCAACTTCAGAACCGATCCGGCCCATTCCGACTACGCCGAGCACTTTTTTGTTCAGCTCGACCCCTTGGAAGCTTTTGCGATCCCATGTTCCGTCCACGAGTTTTTTGTGTGCTTGCGGGATGTTGCGGGCGACCGCCATCAGCATGGCAAAGGAATGCTCCGCCGTAGAAATCGTATTGCCGTCCGGGGCATTGATGACCGGAATACCAGCTTGCGTAGCTGCGGCGATATCGATGTTGTCTACGCCGACCCCGGCGCGTCCTACCGCCTTCAAATTTTTTCCGGCCTGGAGAACTTCCGCTGTCACTTGTGTCTGGCTGCGGACGAGCAAAGCGTCGTAATCGCCGATGATTTCCAAAAGCTCGGCAGGGGAGAGGTTGGTTTTGCGGACGACTTCCACGTCCTCGGCGTCCAGCAATTGTTGAATACCAAATTCGCTAAGTGGGTCAGTAATCAGAACTTTATACATGTGCGATGAGCACCTCCTGGGCAGCTTTGACACCGGCACCCAGCTCGACTGGGGCACCGATTTGGTGAAGCGACATTTCAATGGCAGAGATCACTTGCAGAACATCGAGCGGTTCGCAGTAGCCCATGTGTCCGATGCGGAAAATTTTCCCCTTCATGTGCTGTTGGCCGCCAGCGATGGTGATGTTGTACTGCTTCGTCAATACTTTGCGCAGCGCCTCCGCGTCAAAAGCGCCTTGTGGGTCGCAGGAGGTGACGGTGGCAGCGGCATAGGCGTCCTCGGCCATCAGGTTGACGTTCAGTGCGCGCATGGCAGCGCGGGTCATGTCGCGCATCAGCTCGTGGCGCTTGATGATCGCAGGCAGCCCTTCCTCATCGAGTATATCGAGTACCTCGGCCAGACCAAAAATCAGGGAAACGGCCGGAGTGTACGGTGTTGTCTGATCGGCGAGGCTTTTCCGGTACGCTTTCAGGTCGAGATAGAAAGCGAGCGGCTTGTTTGCCTCAATGACTTTCCAGGCTCGTTCGCTTGCAGCGAGGAAGGCGAGACCTGTCGGCAGCATGAACGCTTTTTGCGAGCCCGTTACGACGATGTCGACGCCCCAGGCATCCATTTCGCAAGCCACTGCGCCCAGGCAGCTGACTGCATCTACGATAAACAGGGCATCGGAATGAGTGCGGATCGTTTTCGCCAGCTCGGCAATCGGATTTTGTACCCCGGTAGAAGTCTCACAGTACGTTGCAAAAACAGCTTTTACTTGCGGCTTTTCTTTGAGAAAAGCTTCGACCAGCTCCGGTGTAACAGCTTCGCCCCACGGTACTTCCAGGCGGTGGGCAATCACGCCGTAACGCTCGCATATTTTCGCAAAGCGTTCGCCGAAAGCGCCGCTGATGAGCACGGCAGCTTCATCTCCGGGTTGCAGCGTGTTGACCACGCCTGTCTCCAGCGCGCTGGTTCCGCTGCCTGCGAGGATGTACACGTCTTGGGTCGTGCCGAAATAAGGTTTCAGTCTTTCCGCCGTGCGTGCGAACAGAGCAGAGAATTTGCCGCTGCGGTGTCCAATCATCGGCTGGCTCATCGCCAACTGCACGCGAGGGGGGATGGGGGTAGGGCCTGGAATGCGCAAAATCAATTTGTCAGTGAACATGTCTCTCTCCTCCTAAATAAATCAATAAAAAAACCTCCCGTTCTCACACTGCTCCTATTACAGAACAGTGAGGGACGAGAGGCTTGCTTCGCGGTGCCACCCTCATTCGCTCTTCTTTTCTCAAAAAAGAGCCTTGGCAGGTACATGACCTGTAGAGATAACGGATCTACCGTTCGCGCCTACTTGTGACGACTTCATCGCCTGTTCGACGCAGCAGCTCAGAAGTGCTTATCTGTGGAAGAAACCGCCGATTCGCAGCAATTCATCGGCTCTCTGAGGATTTCTTTGGCACAGCATTTCTTCGTCATCGCTGTTAGTGATGTGGTGTTTCCTAAGATTTGTACTTAAGATATCACGGCAAAATGACAGCGTCAAGCAGAAAAACAAGAAAAAATGAACGATGCCAAGAAAAATAGATTTATCGTTCGTGAATATTAGTTGATTGGAGTGTAGTTAATGGACAAAAACAACTCAAAACCGAACGTTAGGATATTAGTCTCACAAAAAATGGGAAAAACGCGCGAGAATGTTCGGTTTTTCTGCATGATTTTATCTTACCGAAAAATCAAAAAATAAGAAACGGGAAAATGCCGACTGTCCGTTCAGAATGGCGGAGTAGTGGAAAAAAACTGAAAAACCTCTTACATACAAAGTACGTAAGAGGTTTGGTTGCTGGAATACTATTCCACTTTGATAGAATCGGTCGGGCATCCTTCTGCAGCGTCGCGAACGTCGTCTTGAAGGATATCCGGGATTTCAACGCTGTTTGCGTTGTCATCCAACTTGTTGAACGCAAGGCCCTCGTCGTCGTAATCAAAGACGTCAGGAGCCGTGGCGCCACAAGCACCGCAAGCAATACAAGTGTCTTTATCTACCCATGTAGTCATCGTGGTTTCACCTCCCGTTGCGAAGTGGTACGTCCACTATCATAGACCATTGTATGCTCTTGTTCACAAGATTTCAAGATTGAATCAGTCTAAAAATGTACGACTACTTGTAAAGCGGAATTTCAGGGGTACTTAGGACAGAATAAAGCTTGCCATTCAACTTTTTGAAATCACCAGCATGGACAGCATCTGTTGCGTTCAAAACCTTCACTGCCGCGGCCACGTCCTTGATTCCCAGCGTTTGCGACTCAGTAGAGGCCAGGAGCAGATCCAGACGCGCGGTCAAGTCTTCCGGATTGTAGCTGCCCCATTGTTTGTTCGCCGACATAAACAAAGCAGCCAGATAGGTCCGGTAGTGGAACGGATACTGCTTCCACTGTTCCACAGAAACGGTCGCAGGCGCTGCTTTTGGCATCGGCTTTTTCTCGACGTAGGCCGATTCCCAGGCAGCAACCGAATGGTAGACCATTTCCTGGGCCGTCAGCCAGCTGTTTTGGGCAAGCGTCAAGCCGGAAGCGATGACGGCAGGCGTTGAGGCATTACTATTCTGAGCGGATCGGATATTCTCCATACTATCCAAATAAGCCCGTACACTGTTCGTAAATTGCGTGTGGGCCTGTGCCAGCAGTGGGGAGGTCGGGAGCGGCACGGTTTTGTCCAGGTCTTTGATCGTCTGATCGGCTTGTTTCTCCAATTGCTTGAGCGCATCCGTGCGCGCTTTTTGATCGAGGCTGCCCCAGTTCGCCATCGTTTCGAAATGCGCCTGCTTCAGTTCAAGCACGGGAGCGTAAACCGCATAATAAAACCGGATGAAGTCCTGTTCACTGTAAAGCTTTTGTTCACGCAGCATCTTTTCCTTTTCGGCTTCTTTTTGTTTGGCTTCCATAGCTGCCGCTTGCTCGGCCTCAATGGATGTCTTCATATAATGTGCGCCGAAAAAAAATCCACCAACGGTACATGCAAGTGTTATGATGATCATGTACGCCATCATAAATTCTGACTTTTTCAATCGTTTTGTCATAAAGAAATCCTCCAAATCCAATCCAGTGAAAAGTGTGCAGTCGTTAGGGCCGCAAAAAGAATAAAAGAACAATAGCAAGGAGTACACATGAACAGTCAAAACAGTGTGGCAGAGGAACGAGAGCTTTTATGCGCTGTCGCTCTGAATGCGATGCTTCCTCTGGCGAACGAAAGAACGCTTCAGGCAGCTTACTACATCCTTCGCGGCAGAAAAGCAAACCAGACTCTTCAGGATGTGCATTTGTACAACCTTTATCCGTATTATCGGATGTTTCCGGGTTTTTCAAAAGAGGATTGGGATAAAATTGTTGCAACTTTGTTTCAAAACGACTATTTGCAACCGTGCGAAGGGGAGGGACCAAGTCCCAAACCGACGTTTTTGGTCACGGCGAACGGACGCCAGTTTGCCGAGCATGCTTATGAGAAGTACGGTTTTGCTGTCTGGTTCGCGCCGTTTACCCGCTTTGATTTGGCAGCCCGCATCGAATCGTTCTGGCAGCGGCTGCACTTGCTTGTGCAAACTGTATCGCAATTGCTTGGAAAAGATCTTGGATTCGTGCCGGTCGTGATGGACAAGTCCGTCCAGCAGTGGGTAAAAGAACAGGTCGGGCCAGCGAGGTTGCGGGAAGCATGGGAAGCGGGGCTGTCAGAGGAGCTTTTCCGCCTGTGGGAGCCGTTGCAGCCGCAAGTACAGGAATTGTTGGTCGCTCAGCTATCTGGCGTCTCGCAAGTGGGGAAGACGCTCGGGCAGCTGGCGAAGCAAAAGCAATCGTCCAAAGTGTACCTCACGCTGCTGTTTCGGTACGGGCTGGCTGCCTCCATTTTGCGACTGAGCGAGGAGCAGCAGGCATTTCCCCTGCTTTCACGGCTCGTCGTCCAGGAAAACAAGCTCGATCCACGGCTGAGCGACAGCGCGGCCCGCACGTATGCTTTGGTCCAGCGCGGAATACACAAAGCAGAGATTGCTGCGCAAAGACAGGTGAAAGAGAGCACCGTCGAAGATCATTTGGTGGAGATCGCCTTGCGCTGCCCGGAGTGGGACGCTGCGGATTACTTGTCTTCGGAAACGCGCGCGGCGATTATGGCCGCCAGCGAGCAGCTACAAACGAGCAGACTCAGACTCATCAAGGATCGTGTCGGCCCGACTGTCAGTTACTTGCAAATCCGGCTGGCTTTGGCCCGCAGGCAGGAGGAGTCGAATGAATAACGAATGGCAGCAGCAGTTGCAACAGCATTTTGGCTACGGGGAATTTCGACCCGGTCAAGAGTCGATCATAAAGAGGGTGCTGGCGGGAAAAAGCGTGCTTGGCCTGATGGCAACGGGCGGCGGAAAATCGGTGACCTATCAGCTTCCCGCGTTGTTGTTGCCGGGTATCACGGTGGTCGTTTCCCCGTTGATCTCGCTGATGGTCGATCAGGTGCAGCAGCTGCGAACGAAAAGAAAAATTCCGGCTGCCTATCTGAACAGCACACAGGAAGCGGCAGAAGCGCGGGAAGTGCTGCAAAAGATCGCGTCCGGCCAGTGCAAGCTGTTGTATATCTCGCCGGAAAAGCTGCAACAGCCGTATGTCCAGCAAGCGCTCAAACGCGCCACTGTCTCCCTTTTTGCCATCGATGAAGCCCACTGCATCTCTGCGTGGGGCCATGATTTTCGCACGGACTACTTGCGCTTGCCTGATACGGTCAAACAACTGGGGAACCCTCCCGTTTTGGCGGTGACCGCGACAGCTACCACTGCGGTACGTGAGGAAATTTGCTCCCTGTTTGGCATTGACCGGGAAAATGTGGTGGTGCAAACGCTCAATCGCGCCAACATTGCCTACGATTTGGCGGAAGTCGGCGGCGAGAGCGAGCGCCGCCAGCTGACCTTTGATCTGATTGACCAGCTTGCGGGGCCGGGGATCGTCTATTGCAGCACGCGCCAGGCGGTAGAGGTGCTCGTGGCAGCTTACCAGCTCGAAGGAAAACGGCACGTAGACGGCTATCACGGCGGCATGAACAGCATGGAGCGAATGCTGATCCAGACGCAGTTTCTGGCGGGAGAGCTGGATGTCATCATCGCCACGAACGCTTTTGGCATGGGCATTGACAAGCCGGACATCCGCTATGTCATTCACTACCAGCTGCCCGCCAGCTTGGAGGCGTATTCGCAGGAAATCGGCAGGATCGGGCGGGATGGTCAGCCTGGCTATGCGATGCTGCTTTACTCCCAGGACGATATCCACCTTCACCAGTACATGCTGGACAAAGAATATCCCACACCCGCGCAGATTCAGCAGTTTTGCCAACTTTACGGTGCGGGAGCGCCTCCCGATGCAAAAGCACTGGCTGCGATTGACATGTCCGAGGAAATGGCAGCGATGCTCACGTTTTATACCGAAAGAGCACTGGTCAAGGCGCAGGTGAGCACGACGACGGAAATGGCGAATCCTGTGCAGGACATTTGGCAGGAGACGGAAAAACGCAAAGCGGTCAAACAGAAAAAGTTGGCTGAGATGAGATCGTACGTACTGACGGATCGTTGTCTGCGCAAGCATTTGAATCAATACTTCGGGGAATCCGACCTCGGCTTTACCCGCTTTTGTTGCTCGCGCTGCGGCTTGCAGCAGGAAAGCTACGAAGGCAGACAGACAGCGCTTTTGCAAAGAGAAGTACAAAACAGTTGGAACTTGCGGCAGGCGTTGGACATGCTTTTGCCGAAAAAATAAGAAGGAGAGATTACGCAAGTGAAAGAAAGTGGGCTAGAGGTGGATGAAGCCACGCTGCGCATGAATCTGTGGCTGACGCAAGGATTGGTCTTGGCAGCAGCGGCGATAAGCAGCTTCTGGGTCCACGGATGGAAAGGCACGCTCGGCCTGTTAAGCTTTCAAGGCTGGCCGGGAATAGGGATTGCGTGCTGTGTAGCAGTAGGCATCGTTGTGCTTAACCTGGTCATGGAGATTTTTTTACCCAAGCGCTGGCAGGACGATGGCAGCTTGAACGAGAAGATTTTTGGAGCCATGTCTCCGGGCATGACCGTCATGATCTGTGTGATCGTCGGATTTGCTGAGGAGTGGCTGTTTCGCGGTGTGATCCAACCGTTTGCCGGAAATGGCTGGACGAGCTTTCTTTTTACGCTCGTGCATGTGCGCTATTTGAAAAAGCCGCTCCTGATCGTAAGCGTATTTGGCACTAGCTGGCTGTTGGGGATGCTGATGGAGCAGCAAATGTCTTTATGGCCGCCGATTGTCGCCCATATTGTCATTGATGTTTCGCTGGCGTTTTATTTGCAAAGGACACTCAAAAAGGCAAAGGGGGAGGAAGAGTGAATCTGGAAATGAACCAATTGCCGCCTCGACGCTCCCGGCATAATCGGACAAAAACGTCGTCGGTACGGTTTAAAACATGGGTCAAATCAGGACTCTTCGTATTCGGGATTTTGTTTTTCGGATTGATTGGCTTTGAACTGTATAAAGCGAACGTTGCCCGCAGCACAGAAGGAAACACGGAAGCCGTAGAGACACAAGCGGTTAGCGAGAGCGACGAGACGGTGGCGAAGGCGGAAAGCACTCCAACTACATCAGAGAGCGAACCGACTTCGGTTGTTCTTCCGGCTACGCCTGCCGAGACATCAGCAGCAGCCGAGCAAAAAGGGACAGAGGAAGCGACCAGCAAGCCTGCTTCTGCCCCTGTGGAGCCAACTTCGGGCGTTTCTGCCACCCCTGCTCCGGTCACTCCAGTCGCGAGCAGCACTCCGGCAACCACTCCCAAAAAGGAAAACAAGCCCGTTCAGACGCAAGCCAAGCCACCAGCGGCGCCCGCGACGGCAACTCCTGTGCAGAAGCCGGCAGAGACGGCGCAAAAACCGCGAGTCGTCAAGCATGTCGTGCAAAAAGGCGAGACGCTGTTCATGTTGTCTCGCAAGTACTTCGGCAACAATTCCAACGTTTCGCGCATCGCCAGATATAACGGCTTTCATACGCAGGCACAGCTTGTAGAAGGAAAAGTCGTGCTTGTCCCGCTCGCTCCGTAATGGTTTCGGAGCGCAGCGGTTATGCTAATGGCAAACCGTTGGAGCAGTGGGGGACTTGCGATGTACGATACCATCATTGTAGGCGGCGGAATTGCAGGACTCCAGACGGCAATTCAGCTCGCCAGAAGCTTGCGGCGCGTAGTCGTGATCGATGCGCCGGGAGGACGATCAGCAGTCGCCAAAGCCTACCGGAACATCCTCGGATTTTCCGAAGGGGTCAGTGGCGATTTTTTTCGTCAGGAAGGGCAAAAGCACGCGGCCCGGTTTGGTGCCGAGTTCATCGTGGATGAGGTTACGGACCTTTCAGTTGCTGCGAATGGAGAGTTTTTCGTGACAGTCAAGGGTCAGGCCAATAAACTGCGGGCGAAAACGCTGGTCATGGCAACGGGAATGGCCGATCCTTTCCCGGCAATTGCCGAGCTGCGCGACTGTCTTGGGCTATCGGTATTCATTTGCCCGGATTGTGACGGCTATGAATGTGTCGAGCAAACAACAGCGGTCATCGGCGATGGCAAGCACGCTGTCCAGATGGCCGAGGAGCTGTCGTATTACACGCGCAGTCTGCTCGTGATCAACCATGGGGGCAGCGCGGTCAGCGACCAGGAGCATGCCATCCTCAACCGTCTGAAGATCGCCTACCATGAAGCGCGGGTCGAACAGTTGGTGCAAGCCGATGGCCTTCTGCAAACTGTGCAGCTTGCTTCCGGCGAAAAGCTGGCTGTGTCACGGGCGTTTTTGGCCTTTCCTGGTGCGACGGCCAAGGCCGGACTGTTGCAAGCCTTTTCTGTACATATCGATGAAAAAGGCCACGTAAGAACGAACCCGCGCACAAAGGAGACGGATCATCCCAACGTTTGGGCAGTCGGGGACATCGCTTGCCACTCCCAGCAAGTTGCAATCGCCATGGGAGACGGCGCGCAGGCTGCTATCTGGATTCACAAGCGGCTGCGCGAACAGGAAAACAAGGCGTGAAGCGGACGCAGAAAGACAAACGGCAAAGCGAAGGGGCAACAGGAGAGCGAAAAAGGATTGCGCGAGAACAAACGCCCAAGCATGCGGCGTTTTTTTTCTGTTCGGACTAGGCGCGCCCGGAACCCGAACGAGCGGGATTCAATATATATGGGGGGAAGATAAAAATCGGGAGGCTTCGAAAAATCATGCTGGTCATGGGGAGGAGCTTGTTCGTCGGACTTCTGGCATGGCTATTGGGAAGTGCTGCCCAGCAGGTTTTTCCTGCGAAACATTTGCATGCAGAGCGAATCGGGGATTGGGTGTCGATGTTTCTGTTTTCGCCTGTGGAGATCATTCTGTCTGCGCTCCTGTTCATCGGAGCTACTGCCTTGCTGTTCGGGCTGTTGCATTTTCACATCAGCCAGTACCTGTACGGCCGCATGCTGCAAACGGGCTGGCTCCATGGACCGTTATGCTTCTTCTCCTTTTTTGTCCTGCTGATCCAATTTGTCAAAATGCCCGTTCCCACCTTCCTGGCGGCCACAGTCGCGCTCATGATTGGATGGCGATAACGCGAGCAGCTTTTCCTGGGAAAGCGCAGGAAATGACAGGCTGCTACAAAGTTTGCTTTTCAAACGTCCGAATCGACACGTGTGTGCGAAAGTGCACGAAGAGCCGCGTAGAGTGTCAGGTGGCTATGTTCCCGCTACTAAATGTGATATGATAGGACTACCCCGGATTTTCCCAAATGCGAAAAAAATGGTTGAATGCAGCGCAGGCATTCGTCGGAAAATGCGGAGAACTCTTACAGGCTCAGCATCATATTTTGTAGTACGACTGGATGGCGAGGAGGGACAGTCATGCGTGTTGAACGCCTTGGTCAAGACAAAATACGAATCTTTTTAACGTTTGACGACCTAACAGAGCGCGGGATAGAAAAAGAAGACATGTGGCGTGACATTCCTAAAGTTCATGAACTGTTCAACGACATGATGGAGCAGGCTTATCACGAGTTAGGGTTTGAAGTGTCAGGGCCTGTTGCAGTTGAAGTGTTCGCCTTGCCAGCTCAGGGTATGGTCGTGATCGTTACTCGCGGCAAAACAGGCTCAAAGGACGGAAAAGAAGAAGAATTCGAGGACGAGGAAGTATATGAATTAGAAGTCACCCTAGAGGAAAGCGATCTAATCATTTACGCCTTCCGTGACTTTGAGCATATGGTTGAAGCTGCCCACCGTATCAATGCTTTGCTGACCAATGGAGGGGCGGCCTACTTCTACCAGGGGAAATATCATCTGGTGTTAGAAGAGGTGGAATTGGATCAGGAGCGATACCACAAATTGATTGCGATTCTCTCTGAGTACGGGGAAGCGACGCCGACAACGATTTATGTCCTGGAAGAATACGGCAAGGTTGTCGTTGCCGACGATGCTGTCAAGGAAATATGCAGACATTTCACGTGAGACGCAAGGAAATGGTGAAGTGCCTGGGAGAATAAACAGCACCTAGTGGCTACTAGGTGCTTTTGCTGTCTCGATTATTTTCAGACGCCCATGCCTTCGAACAAGTCGGCTTCTTTTTTGTCAGCGGAAACGGAATAGCTAGGCAGATTGTGCCAGGCCAAAATGTAGTGGTTGCTTGGCGGAACCGCGTCAAATCCGCCGGAAGGAACACCCGGGAAGACGCGCTCTACCGAGAGGTGCTGCGTTTTGTGCGCACGCAGGGCGGCTGCCACTTGCGGTTTGTACTCGGGAGCGTTGATGATGGTAGTAATGTTCTCGATCGGATCGGAAAACGGCGGCTCGATCGCTCCGAACGGTCCATTGGAAGGGCGTGTCGCGTAGTAGAGCTTGCGCACGCTCGTCTCAGCACCCAACGTCTGGACAGCCTTGGTTGTGGCTTGGGAAATCGCCTGATGGTCCGGGTGTCCCGAGATGCCATGCGGGGCAAACGTAACGAGGACAGCAGGCTGCAATACCTCGATCGCTTGATGAATGCGCTTGACCAGCTCGTCGACGGGCACTGTATTCAACAGCTTATCCTGATAATCCCACAGCTCCACGCTCGCAAGTCCGAGAAGGGAAGCAGCCTCTCGCAATTCCTGCTCGCGGTATGCGGGCAATTGTTCGATGGAGCAAAGCGGGGGATTGCCTGGCTTGCCAGCTTGGCCTCTCGTAGCGCAAAGCAAGTGGCACTCTGCCTTGTTTTCCTGGGTGTATTTGGAAATCGTAATGCCGGACGCGAAGGTTTCGTCGTCTGGATGAGCGTAAACGAACAAAATGTTATTTTTTTTCATAAAAACGCCTCCATGAATAAACTTCCAGAATTACTGTTTCCATTATGACATAAATCGATGGGTTCGGTAATGAAAGTGTGCACTTTGGGAACACTACAACGACCAAGCAGTGTGCGTTTTTAGGGACAGGAAGCCGCGTCCGGGCCATTCGTTTGCTGATACAAGCGGCTGGTAAATAGTTGTATTTATATGCAGGCAAACAGAAGAAAACGTTTTCGAAATGGAAAAAAAACTTTTTTTCGCTTCTCATACCTGATACAAGCGTGTATACTAAAGGCTGCATTGACCGATAACATTTTTGAGGTGGTAAGTAATGGGTAATCAAGACGTGGTAACCGAAAGCACCGAAGGGAAAGAAAAGCAAGAAACATTGAACTTGCTGCACTCGACTCAAACGGTGATCAAGGAAGCACTGGATAAACTAGGTTACCAAGAATCGATGTTTGAACTCTTGAAGGAGCCGCTACGCGTTTTGACCGTACGCATTCCGGTTCGCATGGATAACGGCGAAGTAAAGGTGTTTACGGGCTATCGTGCTCAGCACAACGATGCAGTTGGTCCGACCAAGGGGGGCATTCGTTTCCACCCGGAAGTTACTGAGGATGAAGTTAAAGCACTTTCTATCTGGATGAGCCTCAAAGCCGGTATCGTCGACCTGCCATATGGCGGTGGTAAAGGCGGTATCATTTGCGACCCGCGTGAAATGTCCTTCCGTGAACTGGAAAGACTGAGCCGCGGTTACGTTCGCGCAATCAGCCAACTTGTGGGTCCAACGAAAGACATTCCGGCTCCGGACGTCTTCACGAACTCGCAAATCATGGCATGGATGATGGACGAATATAGCCGTATCCGTGAATTTGACTCGCCTGGTTTCATTACCGGTAAACCGATTGCACTTGGTGGTTCGCATGGACGTGAAACAGCAACAGCCAAAGGGGTTACCATTTGCATTCGCGAAGCAGCAAAACGCCGCAACATCGATGTAAAAGGTGCACGCGTTGTCGTTCAAGGTTTTGGTAACGCTGGTAGCTACCTGGCGAAATTCATGCACGATGCAGGAGCAAAAGTAGTAGGTATCTCCGATGCTTACGGCGCTCTGCATGATCCAAACGGTTTGGATATCGACTATTTGCTCGATCGTCGCGATTCCTTCGGTACCGTAACGAAGTTGTTCAACAACACCATCACGAACAAAGAGCTGCTTGAACTGGATTGCGACATTCTCGTACCAGCGGCTATCGAAAACCAAATCACTGCTGCAAACGCTCACAACATCAAGGCGCAAATCGTCGTAGAAGCGGCTAACGGCCCGACTACACTCGAAGCAACCAAGATTTTGACTGAGCGCGGCATTCTGCTTGTACCAGACGTACTGGCAAGTGCTGGTGGTGTAACCGTTTCTTACTTCGAGTGGGTACAGAACAACCAAGGTTACTACTGGAGCGAAGAAGAAGTAGAAGAGAAATTGGAAAAAGTAATGGTTCGCTCGTTTGAAAGTGTTTATTCCTTGTCGCAAACGCGCCGTGTGGACATGCGCCTTTCCGCTTACATGGTCGGTGCACGCAAAATGGCAGAAGCTTCTCGCTTCCGCGGCTGGGTTTAATCAAACAAACGACCCTCCATATATTGAGAAGAAACAGGCTTCGCCTCATGTGGGCGAAGCCTTTGTTTTTTGGTTGAACAAAAGCGGAAAAGCAATGAAAACCCCCTCCTTGTCGAAGCAAAGAGGGGGTTTGTTCATTTCATTTTTATTGATCAAACAACTTTTGCAGTTCCTGGAAGTCGCGCGTCGTCTGCAAGGTGACGATCAGCTTGAGGCGAGCTTTTTGACCATTCAGACCGTTAGAGAAAATAATGCCCATTTCTTTCAGCTTGCGGCCGCCGCCTTCGTAGTCGTAAATGTCCTGAACTTGTCCATTGTAGCAGCGGGACACGAGAACGATGGGGATTCCGCGATCCAGCAGTTGCTGCAGCGTCGGGATGATCGCTGGCGGCAGATTGCCGAGACCGAATGCTTCGATGACCAATCCGTCAATCGGTTGCTCCAGCAAAAATTGCAGCCAAGCTGGCTCCATGCCGGCAACGGCCTTGATCAGCGGCACATTCGCATCGGCGTGGGTGATGTTGTAATGCTCGCGATCCAATGGAGCGTGATGATACTGCACGCTTTTTTTCGCGATTGTTCCGATCGGGCCGTATTGCGGCGATTGGAATGTGGCGACGTTGCTCGTATGGGTTTTCGTCACATGGCAAGCGGCGTGGATTTCATCGTTGAACACGACAATCACGCCTTTGTTCAGACTGGCTGGATCAGCGGCAGCGCGAACGGAGGAAATCAGATTGACCGGACCGTCAGCGCCAAGCTCGTTGCTGCTGCGCATAGCCCCGGTAACAACGATCGGAACATTGACGGAAAGCGTCAGGTCAAGGAAATACGCTGTCTCTTCCAATGTATCGGTTCCGTGCGTGATGACGACCCCATCATACTGCTCCTGGCGAAATTCTTCTTCGATTTGCAGACGCAAGTCGTTCATGATCTTGGGAGTCATGTGCGGGCTTGGCAAATTCAGTACGTTTTTCATGGTGACGTCCGCGTAACGCTCTAAAAAAGGAAGGATTTTGTTTACAGCTTGGTCATCCAGCGGTTTGACGCCTTCTGTGTCATCTACGGACATGGCGATCGTGCCACCAGTATTGACTACCAATATTTTTTTTGTCATGATCTCTCTCCTGTAGCGGGTTTTCATCAACCATTATTCATGGTACGATGAATAACAGCCTTGTGTAAAGGAGCAATAAAAGATGATCGCAATGATCGGCGCGGCAATTGCCCCCGGTATCGCCATCATGAGTTATTTTTACCTGCGTGACAGTCTCGAACCGGAACCGATTTCCATGGTTATCCGGTCGTTTATCTTTGGGATGCTGCTGGTGATTCCGATTATGGTACTCCAGTACATCATGCAGAATGAATGGAACTGGCGGAGCGGAATTGTCGCGGAAATCATCCAGTCCGCTGTAGTAGAAGAGTTTTTCAAATGGATGGTCATCTTTTTCACAGTCTACAAGCATGTGGAATTTGATGAGCCTTACGATGGAATTGTGTATGCAGTCGCCGTGTCGCTCGGTTTTGCCACTTTGGAAAACTTGTTTTATTTGATCATCAACGGGATGAATATTGCCTTCTGGCGCGCCTTTTTGCCTGTCTCCAGCCACGCGCTTTTCGCTGTATGGATGGGCTATTATTTGGGGCGGGCCAAGTTCTCGCAAAACAGCAAGCAGGAAAAAACGTTTCTCTGGCTGTCCATCGTCCTGCCGATTGGACTTCACGCTTTGTACAACGCCATTTTTCTTTCGATCCAAAACTGGCTGGTAGTCATCGTGCCATTCATGCTGATCCTTTGGTGGCAAGGCTTGAAAAAGGTGCAGCGCGCTCATGAATACGGTTCTAAAAATCTTTCTTCGCGTCCACAATAGACGTTAAGGAGGAGACGAGACGTGCTGAAATCCGAACGAGCAAAAGTGACCATTCAATGCAATGTATGTGGAGAAAAATTTACCCTCCGCGGTCGCAGGGAACCAGGCGGGCAAGTGGAAACGGGATTCAAGCAATGCCTGTGCGACAACGACCAGCATTTTCGCATTGACGAATCGTAAAAAACAAATAGCAAGCCAGACAAAAAGACCGATGCCAAGCGTATCGGTCTTTTTGTGCTGGAAGCCTCTGGATTGGCGATTCCTCTCGCATTTTCATGCATAATCCATTCTTCCTCCACTAACACTATGCAAAGATTTCAATTCATGCCAAGGAGGTCTTATGCCGTGCAAAAAATCTGGATCGCAGGTGTGCTGATCTTGTTCGTGGTGGCAGGCTTTTGCGGGTACGAGATTTTCTCCAATGAAAACAGCGCGGTGGCCGCACGCGGGACACAGATGGCAGCACCGGCAAAGCAAAGCCAGACAAAGTCCAAAGCGAGCTTTCATCCTTCGCGGATATCGGAGAACGACCTCAAGCTGATGGCGAACGCCGTGTACGGAGAGGCCAGAGGAGAACCGTTTGAAGGCCAGGTGGCGATTGCTGCCGTCATTTTAAACCGCGTCAAAAGCCCGTCCTTTCCTGATACGCCATCGGCTGTCATTTTTGAGCCGCGAGCATTCACGGCAGTGGCGGACGGGCAAATCTGGCTGGCCCCGAACGAGAGTGCGCGCAAGGCTGTCAAAAATGCATTGAACGGGTGGGACCCATCGGGAGGCTGCACCTACTACTTCAACCCGGTAACAGCGACGTCCAAATGGATTTGGAGCAGGCCGCAAGTCAAAAAAATCGGGAAGCATATTTTTTGCAGGTAAAGGCTTTTCAATCAGAATAGAAGGAGTGGCAAGGGATGGTATATGGAGCAACGGCGCGCGTCTTGTTACCCATAGCCTTGGTTGCCTTGGTAGGCGCGGGGATGTGGGGGTACCAGGAGCACAACGAAAAAAACTCGGTTTTGATCAAAGCGGAAAACTCGTATCAGCGGGCTTTTCACGATTTGACTTACCATATCGACAAATTGCATGACGAACTGGGCAAGTCATTGGTCGTCAATTCCCGCCGGCAAATGACGCCGACCTTGACCAACGTTTGGCGTCTAGCCTACGCAGCCCAATCGGATGTGGGCCAGCTTCCGCTTACGTTGATGCCTTTCAGCAACACAGAGGAGATGCTTTCGCGTGTAGCCGATTTCTCTTACCGGGTTGCTGTGCGCGATCTGGACAAGGAGCCGCTTAGCGACAAGGAGTACGGCACCTTGAAAAGCTTGCATAAACAAGCCCAGGACATTCAGGATCAGTTGCGCAACGTCCAGGCCAATGTCATCGACAAGCAACTGCGCTGGATGGACGTAGAGACGGCGCTCGCGTCAGACGACAAGAAGTCGGACAACACAATCGTAGACGGATTCCAGACGATCGAGAAAAAAGTGCAGGAGTTTCCGGATTTGGACTGGGGAGTGGGCATCCAGAGCCTGGACAAGAAAAAACAGCAACGAATCCAGGGAATTGACGGCAAGCCCGCCACCGCTGAGGATGCGAAGAAAAGCGCACTGGAATTTTTGCGCATCAACGCGTCTGACGCCAAGGTGGAAGTCGATGAAAACGGAAAAGGACAAACGTACACAGCTTACAGTGTCCGCGTCATTCCGAACGGACAGAAAGCGGCGATCAACCTCGATGTGACCAAACGCGGCGGCAAAGTCGTCTGGATGATGAACGAGCGTGAGATCGGGGAAGAAAAACTCGATATGAAGCAAGCGCAAGAGAGAGGCGAAGAGTTTTTGCGCAAGCATGGCTTCGGGGATATGGTTGTTTCCGAGATCGACAGCTATGACCGCAATGCGCTGTTCACGTTTGTGCCCGTCCAGGATGGCGTGCGCATCTATCCGGATTCCGTGACGATTGAGATCGCGCTGGACAACGGAGAAGTGACCGCATTCAACTCTACGGAATACTTGTTCAATCACAAACAACGCCTGCTGTCCAAGCCGCGTCTGTCCAAAGAAGAGGCGCGCAAAAAAGTAAATCCGAGCGTGAAAGTCACCAGCGAGCGGCTGGCTTTGATCGAAGGGAAAAATGACGGCAAAGAAGTTTTGACCTGGGAGCTGACGGGCAGCTTTGAAGGAAATTCATACATGGTGTACATCAACGCCATGAACGGCGACGAGGAAGAAGTCGTGAAAATGGAGACTGGCACAGACCGGGAGAATCAGCAATAAGCGCGGAAAAATGCAAGGGGAAAGCTGAATTTGACGGCTTTCCCTATTTGCTGATTCGAAAGAAAAGAGTATATAATGAGGGGGTGAGAGGGAAAAGGAGGAACATTTGCTATATGATGCTTCCACGAGTAGGACAAACCATACGACTTCACTTCACGGGTTCCTCTGAAGAAGAAACAGAGTTGGATGCTTTCAAAAGCCGCGTCACCGACTTGACAGAAGAGGTAGCTTCTATCGAATTGCCGACCAGTGAAAACACGGGAAGAACCGGAGTATTTCGGCCCGGCACAAGCTGCCTGGTCTGGTACGTAGGAGAGGACGGCTCTCGCTATGAGTTCCATACCTCCATCGTCGGCAGAGAAAGCGCGCATATCCCGGTGCTGTTGTTGCAATTGCCGAATAAAGAGGAGATTGTGCGCACACAACGGCGCAATTACTTGCGTATCGAAACGACGCTGGACATCGCCGTAAAGCATCAGGACCCGATGCGGCGCTATCATTTTTTGGCGCGAACGATCGACATCAGCGGTGGCGGTCTGTCTTTCAGCTGCGACGAGTCCTATCGTTTGCGGGAAAAGGATTTGCTCCAGGTCTGGATATCGCTGCCTAGCCGAACTGGCCAGGTGCAGCATGCATTTGCCGAACTGGAGGTCGTCAGACAAAAGGCGCCGGAAGAGAAGGGCTTGCATCAGTGGATATCAGGGAAGTTTACGAATATCAGTGAACAGGATCGGGTAAAAGTGGTTAGGGCGTGTTACGAAAGACAGCTAGAGCTTCGCAAAAAAGGCGTCGAGGATTGACGCTTTGCCAAAAGGAAGTGACCCCATTGACCAGTCAGTACGACGAGCGTTTTCGCCGATTTTCCAGACGGGTAGAGAAAGGCATCATGATTGGAATTGTGGCCTGCGCCATCGCGCTGACAGCCGGGGAAATCCTGATACAATACGTTCCTGCTCGCGCTTTTCTGATCGAGACAGAACGCTTGGAAGGCGTGTCAGACAAGCCCTAAAGGTTTGCGCATGCTTCCATACTATGGTACTATTATAGATAACATAGAAAACGGCAATGATCGTTTTCGTAGACCGTTTACGGTCATATGTGTGTTTTTCTCCACATGAATGGGAACAGGCTTCGGGCAGAAGCTTTTCTTGTTTTACTCCCTTTCTGAACTACTGTACATAGCAGGTGAGAAGTGAATGAACATAGCAATTGATGGACCTGCGGGAGCAGGGAAAAGCACCGTCGCACAGAAGGTGGCAGGGCAACTGGAATACGTCTATATCGACACGGGTGCCATGTACCGTGCTCTTGCCTGGGGCGTTTCCCACGAGCAGCTTCCGATCAGCGACGAGTCCGCAGTTTCTGCGCTTTTGAAAAACAACAAGATTGGGCTGGTGCGCCAAGCTGGTCGCCAACGCGTGTTCTGGAATGACATCGACGTAACAGATCAGATTCGTTCCACAGAGGTCAGCCAGTACGCCTCTATTGTAGCGAGCTACGGTCCTGTTCGCGAACAAATGCTGGTACTGCAGAGACAGCTCGCCGAACAAGGGAATGTGGTCATGGACGGCAGAGATATCGGAACACATGTCCTGCCTGATGCCGAGGTGAAAATTTTTCTGACAGCTTCCAGTCGTGAACGAGCAGAGAGACGCTGGAAAGAACTGCGTGAAAAAGGAACCGAGACAGACCTTGCCGAGCTGGAAAAAGAAATCGAGGAGCGGGATCGTCGGGATACACAGCGAGAGGTGGCACCGTTGCGCCAGGCGGAAGATGCCGTTTTGGTGGATACAACAGGCATGTCGATTGAGCAGGTGGTTGATCACATCTTGCAAATCTGCGAGCGAACGGGAGAGTCTGCCAAGTGACCTATTACCGTTTATTCCGCGGAATATTCCGCATCATATTTTCGCTTGTCTATCGTTGGCAAGTGATTGGGCGTGAACATATACCTAAGGAAGGCCCGGTGATTTTGTGTGCCAACCACATTTCGCTCTGGGACCCGCCTTTGCTCGGGTCCGGAATTGAACGACAGGTACATTTCATGGCCAAGGAAGAGCTTTTTAAAATCCCGGTATTATCTTTTCTAATCACGAAGTTCGGCGCTTTTCCCGTCAAGAGGGGCGCGGGTGATCGGGCGGCAATCCGCACGACGCTCAAATTGCTCGAAGATGGAAAAATCTTTGGAATTTTCCCTGAGGGAACCCGCAGCAAAACGGGTGAACCGGGAGAAGCGATGTCAGGCGTAGCGATGTTTGCGCTCAAATCGCAAGCCGCGGTCATTCCGGTGGCGATTGTCGGGCCATATCGCGCTTTTCGTCCGATCAAGATCGTCTACGGAAAGCCGATTGATCTCGCCAGCCTGCGCGAAGCGAAAAGCAGCGCTGAAGTGCTGAAAGAGACGAGCGACCTGATCATGACCCACATCAAAGAACTGCGGAGCCAGCATCTTCCCTAAGTCCGGTATAGAATTGACAAAGGGACGAATACTACATTTGCTGGAACTTACTGGCTATGTCAGTGCTAACTGCCAGCCTTCGGGCGACAGTAAAAAATATACTTGCTCCCGCTTCGTGTAATGTGGTTGCTTACAACCTGTACATAGATGGCCTGGGACTGGATGGTATTCAAGGAGGTTTTTTGGATGATGGATGAAACAAACGTAAGCTTGACGGATGCAACAACCATTTCCGTAGGGGATGTCGTAAAAGCGACGGTAACGAAAGTCGAAGACAAACAGGCTCTTGTGGATGTGGGCTACAAATACGACGGCCTAATTCCGATCAGCGAGCTTTCCCCGCTGCATGTAGAAAAAGTGGCTGACGTCGTTTCGGTTGGCGACACGTTTGAAGTGAAAGTAATCAAGCTCAATGATGAAAAAGAAGAACTCGTCGTGTCCAAAAAAGCTGTCGCGATGGAATCTTCCTGGGCTGATCTGGAGCAAAAAATGCAGGCTGGCACCATCATCGAAGCAACCGTAAAAGAAGTAGTAAAAGGCGGCCTGGTTGTAGATGTAGGCGTTCGCGGCTTCATTCCTGCATCCATGGTAGAGCGTCACTTCGTAGAAGATTTCTCCGATTACAAAGGCAAGTCCCTGACGCTGAAAGTGGTCGAGATGGACAAAGAGAAGAACAAAGTGATTCTCTCCCACAAAGCGGTGCTGGAAGATGAAGCAAAAGCGCAAAAACAGTCCATTCTGGATCAAATCCAAGTAGGTCAAGTGCTGGAAGGAACCGTTCAACGCATGACTGACTTTGGCGTATTCGTGGACATCGGCGGAGTAGACGGTCTGGTGCACGTATCCGAGCTGGCTTGGAACCGCGTTGAAAAACCGTCCGATGTAGTGAAGGAAGGCGACAAAGTACAGGTGAAGGTGCTCAAGATCGACCGTGAAAATGAGCGGATTGGCCTGAGCATCAAGGAAACGCAAGCGGGTCCTTGGGCGAAAGTAGCGGAAGAGTTCAAAGCAGGCTCTGTGGCTACTGGTACGGTTAAACGCCTTGTTTCCTTCGGTGCTTTCGTGGAAGTGGCTCCTGGAATCGAAGGATTGGTTCACATTTCCCAAATCGCGAATCGTCGCGTAAACACTCCTGGCGAGGTGCTCAAAGAAGGTCAGGAAGTGCAAGTGAAGATTCTCGATGTCGTTCCGCAAGAGCAGCGCATCAGCTTGAGCATTCGCGCGGTTGAAGAAGAGCGCGTTGAGCAGGCAGAGCGTGCGAGCAAGCGTGAGCAACAACAATTCACGCAAGAAAACAATCAGCCTATGGGCGTGACGCTTGGTGAACTGTTTGCCGATCTGAAAGACAAGTTCAAGTAAGCGGTATAGACGTGAAATGAGGGGGTACGCTTTTGCGTATCCCTTTTTGCTTGGCTGTCAATCAGAGAGGAAAGATAGTTTGACGGGAGGGATACATGCATGGATCGATCCACACGGAAGCTCGATCATATTCGCAACGCGCTGGCAACGGCTGAAAATGGGACAAACTGCTTCGATGATGTCAGTTTTGTCCCAAACAGTGTGCCGAATACAGGATATGAGGAGACGAAGCTTGCGACGGAGTTTGCCACGTTTCGTCTGCCATCCCCTTTTGTCATTAACGCAATGACGGGGGGAGCCGAGGCGACGACGCCAATCAATCAAAAGCTTGCAATTATTGCCAGAGAACGGCAATTGGCGATGGCTGTCGGTTCGCAAATGGCGGCGCTCCGGGACCCGTCCCTAGCTTCCAGCTATCAGATTGTCCGCAAAGAAAATCCACACGGGATCATCTGGGCCAATGTCGGGGCAGAGGCAACGGTTGAGCAGGCGAAAGCAGCGATTGACATGCTGGAGGCGGACGGCCTGCAAATTCATCTGAATGTGATGCAGGAGCTGTTGATGCCGGAGGGAGATCGCGACTTCCGCGGCTATTTGGAGCGCATTCAAAACATCAGCGAAGCAGTAAATGTCCCGGTCATCGTCAAAGAAGTCGGGTTTGGCATGACAAAGGAAACGATGCGCAAACTGCTGGAAGCCGGAATCCGCAGCATCGATGTCGGCGGAAGGGGCGGAACGAATTTTGCCAAAGTGGAAAACATGCGGAGCAGTCACCCGCTGACCATGTTTGAAGACTGGGGCTTTACGACTGTAGAAAGCTTGCTGGAAGCGGACAGCCACATCCACGCCCAGTCGTCCGTTATGGCGACAGGAGGCATACGCCACGGGCTGGATGCATTCAAGGCAATCAGCTTGGGAGCGAAAGCGGTCGGTGTGGCCGGAGCTTTGCTGCGGTTGATTCATACAAAATCGCTTGCAGAATGCCTGGAGGAAGTGGACGCGTGGCATCATCAGATTCGGGTGGCGATGACGGCGCTAGGGATTGTGCAGCTGGCAGACGCAATCAACGTGCCGCTTTTGGTTACAGGAAAAACGGCGGAGCGCGCCCGTTTGCGGGGAATCGTGCTTGATCAGTTGGCCCAGCGCTAAACACGGACAAGCGGGTGATTCATGAAAGGGGAGCGCTTGAGGCATACTTTGGGGAGACAACCACAATTTTGAGGAGATGAACATGAACGAGGGAACCATTGCGCTTCTCATCCAGTGGTCTCTGCTTTGTCTTGTCTGGATGGGAAGCTTTGACGCGCAGCTGCGGGAAATGAACATGGAAAGAAGACGCGTGCTTGCCGTGCTTTGTGCGTTTCTGATCTGCTCCTTTGTCAGCTGGAAATTGTTCTTCGCTCCCATCCAGGTGAGTCTCAGCGGAACGTTGTTGCCCCTTTTTGCAAGTGTGGTCCTCTACACGCGCCTCCCCAAAGCGACGAGAAGACTGTATGTGGTAGGTGCGTTAGGCATCTCTGTCATGGTCTTTTGGCTGCGCTGGCTGTTTTTTACCGATCCGATCCTGCTGTTTTGGGACGAGCGGGTCATTGTGCCAGGAATTAGTGTTGCGGTTGCCTTTTCCATCAGCAAGCTGAACGCGGCCCGGCTGTTCGCGCTTATGCTTGCGCTACCGATGGCGGATGCTCTCCACACGCTCTATTTTTGGCAAGCTTCTGGCACGTGCAGCCTGGGGACGGATTATGCGCAAGATCTTTTGTGGAGCGGCATCTCCTTGCTGGGGCTGGTCAGTTTGCTCTGGTCTGCCATTCGTCGGCTGTTTGGACGGAGAGAGACAGAGCCTTCCCATTCCGACACAGGCAGGTGATCGCGAGTGTTTAAAGAGCTGTTAGCCAATGAATTTGTCGTTCCTTTGACGATTGGATTCGTCTTCGGAATCATGTGCAGAATCAATTTGCTGCGAACGGATTATCGGCAATATCCGACCTATCCTCACGGAAAAATTATTCATGTTTCGCTCGGCGTAATCGCTTCGGCATTGGGGGCACTGGCTGTTCCAGCCTTGCTCAAGGAAAACTATACGGCCGTTACCTTTTTAACCGTGGCCGCTCAACAGTTCAGGGATGTGCGCAACATGGAGCGCACGACGCTGACGGAAATCGACAAGCAAGAACTGGTGCCGCGCGGCGGGCCGTATATCGAAGGGATCGCCATGGTGTTTGAAGGCCGCAACTACATGGTGATTTTTACCTCGCTGGTGGCGACGACTGCCACGATTTTGTTCAACTGGTGGGGCGGAATCATTGCCGGAGTCATCGCCCTCCTCATCTCGCGCAAGCTGCGTTCGGGAAAGACGCTCTCCCTGATCGCCGAGACGAGTCCGGCAGAGGTGCGGGTGGAAGGAAAGGATTTGTACGTCGGGGATATTTACATCATGAACGTGGGACTGGAAGATGCGCAAAAGATCATCCGGGAGCATGGCGTTGGGTTTATTGTGAGTCCAAAAGACGCCAATGCCAAGGTGACGATCGCGCATCCCGGCCAGCGACAGGCGATTTTGCATGATGTCGCCACGCAGCTTGGCGTGTACACCGATACGGGGGAGCCTTCCTTGACCCCACTCGTGAAGCGCGACCTGCAATCAGGGCGGCTCGGCGTATTTTTGCTGCCGCAAGAAAAAGACGCGGAGCATGGCAAACAAGTCATCGATGCCGTGCCGATTTTGGAAAGCGTCTTCCGAATGCCGCAAAAGACCAAATTAGCGAAGAAGGAGCTGTAGACCATGACCGGGACCATTTTGGCCGTGATTACCGTGAACAAGGAGAGAATCGCGGGCGGAGCGCCCATTTTCATCGAGTCTACGCACGAGAGCATGCAGCAAACAGCCTTTACGCTGGAAAAGATTCTGGACGCCATGGTGCATGAGGTGAGCAAGGATACCCTTATCATTGTTCGTCACAAGTAGTGTATGGTATGATTAGCTAGTCAAAACGTAAATGAGAGAGAGTGTTGTTGATTATGGGATTACCTGTGGTAGCCATTGTGGGGAGACCCAACGTGGGGAAGTCCACGATATTTAACAGACTGGTCGGCGAGCGCATCGCGATCGTGGAGGATATGCCGGGAGTAACCCGTGACCGCCTGTACGGCAAAGGAGAATGGTTAACTCATACTTTCCACGTCATTGATACGGGCGGGATTGAGTTTGGCGAGACCGATGAAATTCTCACGCAAATGCGCTATCAGGCTGAGCTGGCGATTGATGAGGCCAACGTCATCATCATGATTACCGACAGCCGAACAGGCGTAACGGACGCTGACCTTGAGCTGGCTCGCATGCTGAACCGTACGGGTAAGCCAGTTGTTCTGGCTGTAAACAAAGCGGACAACCCGGACATGCGTGCCGATATTTACGACTTTTACTCGCTTGGCTTGGGTGAGCCGTTCCCGGTTTCCGGCAGCCATGGTCTCGGCTTGGGCGACATGCTGGAGGAAGTGGTTCGCTTTTTCCCGGCGGAAGACGACGAGGAGCGAAAAGAAGACGTCATCCGCGTGTCGATCATCGGACGTCCGAATGTAGGGAAGTCTTCCTTGACCAACGCCATTTTGGGCGAAGAGCGCGTCATTGTCAGTGATGTCGCAGGTACAACGCGCGATGCGATCGATACTCCGTTTGAACGGGAAGGTCAAAGCTACGTTCTCGTTGACACGGCGGGTATGCGCAAGCGCGGGAAAGTGTACGAGACGACGGAAAAATACAGCGTCATGCGCGCCATGCGTTCCATCGAGGACAGTGATGTCGTTCTCGTTGTCATCAACGGGGAAGAAGGCATCATCGAGCAAGACAAAAAAATCGCCGGTTATGCCCATGAAGCTGGTCGCGGCGTGATCATCATCGTCAACAAGTGGGATGCCATTGAAAAAGACGACAAAACGATGCAGCGCTTTACCGAGCTGATCCGCGAAGAGTTCAAATACCTCGATTACGCGCCAATCATGTATGTATCAGCCAAATCCAAGCAGCGTGTTCACACGATCCTTCCAAAAGTAAACGAGGTAGCGCAAGCACACTCGATGCGCATTCCGACCTCCGTCCTCAACGATATCGTTACGGATGCAACGATCCGCACGCCGCCGCCATCTGACCGAGGCAAGCGTCTGAAAATCAACTACGCGACGCAAGCGACAGTCAAGCCTCCAACATTCATCCTGTTTGTGAATGATCCGGAGCTTATGCATTTTTCCTATGAGCGCTACATAGAGAACAAAATCCGCGAAGCATTTGTCTTTGAAGGTACTCCTGTTCGGATATGGACGCGGAAAAAAACGTAGGGAGAGGAAACCGCCATGGTGTTATTAGCCTGGGTGCTCAGCTATTTGATCGGCTCAATTAGCTTCAGCTATCTTATTGCCAAAAAAGTTGCAGGAATTGATATTCGCTCACATGGCAGCGGGAACGCAGGGGCGACGAATACGCTTCGCGTGCTGGGGAAAGGTCCGGGTATTGCCGTACTGATCCTTGACGCACTAAAAGGGTTGGCGGCGATGGGAATAACACACCTCATGACAGGTGATGCCGCTGCCTATGCAGTAGCGGGCTTGTTTGTCATCGCGGGGCACAATTGGCCTATCTATTTTGGATTTCGCGGGGGAAAGGGCGTTGCAACTACGCTCGGCGTGGTGCTCGGCTTCTCTCCCCTCGCCTTTTTGATTGCAGCGGTACTGGCTGTGCTGGTTATTGCCATTACCCGTTACGTCTCCCTTGGATCGCTTGTCCTCGTTACGGTGATTCCTATTTCTTTGTACCTGCTGGATAAACCGATTTCCTTTGTTTGGACAAGTTTGGTAATCGCGGTGTTTGCGTATGTTCGCCATTATAACAATATCCAAAATCTTATAGCAGGTACGGAACGGAAGCTGGGAGACAAGTCCAATCGCAAGCTGGGATAGATCTGAATGGGTCTGAATCGTTCTCGCAGAACGAAGGATGGAGGGGGATCTATTGAGAAAAGAGGTTACAGTAGTCGGTGCAGGTAGTTGGGGGACAGCTCTCGCTTCTGTGTTGGCTGAAAACGGCCACCAGGTTCGGCTGTGGGTGCGCGATCCCAAACTGGCTGACGAAGTGAACGCAAAGCACACCAATGCCAAATATTTGCCTGAAGTGAAGCTCGCCGAAAGCATCGTGGCGACAACGGATCTGGAAGCGGCTGTTTCCGGCAAGCCGATTGTTCTCTTGGCAGTGCCTTCGCACGCCATGCGGCAAATTTGCAGGCAGTTGGCACCGTTTTTACATAGCGACACACTTTTGATCCATGCCACAAAAGGCTTTGAACTGGAAAGTCTGAAACGGATGTCTGAGGTCATCATGGAAGAGGTGCCTCGCGAAATATCTGGACGGCTTGCCGTCTTGTCCGGGCCGAGCCATGCAGAAGAGGTAGTCCGCAGGCAGCCTACTACGGTCGTGGTTGCATCCGAGTCGGAGGACAGCATGCTGCGTGCGCAAGATCTTTTGATGAACGCCAATTTCCGGGTGTACACCAACCCGGACTTGATCGGAGCGGAAATCGCCGGGGCGTTGAAAAACATCATCGCACTCGGAGCGGGCATGTCAGATGGGCTGGGGTTCGGCGACAACGCAAAAGCGGCGCTTTTGACGCGCGGCCTGGCGGAAATCAGTCGCCTCGGCATCAAGCTTGGCGCTATGCCGCTTACTTTCTCCGGGCTGGCTGGGGTCGGTGATTTGATCGTGACGTGCACGAGCCGCCATAGCCGCAACTGGCGCGCAGGCTACATGCTCGGACAAGGCAAAAAGCTCGATGACGTCCTGGCGCAGATGGGCATGGTAGTCGAAGGGGTGCGTACGACACATGCGGCACACGCGCTCGCACAACGGGAGCAGGTTGAAATGCCGATCACGTCCGTTCTGTACGGCATCTTGTTCGAAGGCAAAGAACCGCGCCAAGGGGTAGAGGAACTGATGGGCAGAGGAAAGACGTTTGAAATGGGCTATCTGAATCCGGATGAGACGCAAGCGTAGCGTTTCACACATTTAGGCTCCTGCACATACGATAGGGTGAAAGCCCAGATGCAGGAGGAGAGCGCAGATGAATAACAATCTTTCCAAGCGTTTTTTGGAGCGTTTGCAGGGAAAAGGCAGCGAGAAGGTCGACGAGGGCAAATTGCGGTCGCTTGCGAGTCAGATGAAGCGCAGCGACTTTGAGGATGAAGCAAAGCTTCGGCAAATTTTGCAGACGCTCGCGACCATGAGCGGCAAACAGCTCAATCCGGAAAAGGAAGACAAGATCATCGAGATGTTCCGCAACAAGGAAATCAATTTGAATGACATGTCATCCTTGTCCAAGCTGCTAAAGTGAGAGAAATGGGCGATTATGCCCGTTACCTGCTGTCAAAAGCATCATACAGTAAAATTAGGAACAATCATGGCTCTACAGGGACATGGCTGACCTACAGATACCAAGAAAAAAAGAGGGATCTCATCCCTCTTTTTTTCGTTGCTTGCTTGAGCCGCTCACCGTCTGGGTCAACAGGTTTTGCACCAATGGAGATTGCAGCAGGCCGAGAATTTGCCCGATGTCAATGTTGCCGAGCGGGTTTCCTGAGCCAGAGCCTGAGGCTGCGCTCGATTCCTGGGGTGTTTCCACTGCTTTCGCTGTTTCTCTGCCCTTTGCACTGTCCCTCGCTGATTCTGCGTTTCCTTTGCGCTTGGTCGAGACTGGTTTTTCGGCAGCAACTTCCGGTTCAGCCGTACGTTTGCCCAGGTTCTCGATGATTTCCATGGCACCGTACAGCGTATCCATCGTTTCTTCCACCTGGCGAATCGTGGTGCTGATCCCTTTGATGTTGTTGCGCATTTTGGAGACGGAGGATCTAAGGTCCACGGCTGGCAAGATTTTTTTCGGGGTAATGGCTAATGAGACGTCGGCCACTTGGTCGCTCAATTTTTTGCTCGGTATGGGAGCGTACGGGTTTCGCCATTTTCGACCATTTACTTTGTTGCTCAACATTCATCCCTCCCATGGGCGGATTCATCAGAATAGTCTATGCGAACGTCCAGATAGAGGTTCACAAGGTCAGACGAGAGCTGGGAAGTATGGTATAATGAAGCAAAAAATGCAAAGGATGCTGCAAGCCAGATGTATATCGATCCTATGACGAAGATGAACATTTCACTACTGGCCATCGGCCTGATGTTCGTCTGCAATTTGTTGATGATCTTTGCCAGAAAAATGACGAATGCGCTTGTCAGATTTCTCGTGAAGACTTGCGCTTTCCTGATGTTAATCGCGGTATTTGTCATGATTTTGATCGTGATTTTTGTGTAAGGGGAGGATAGGGGATGTCTCAGGTAACACTGATCACTCGCTCAGGAACGTATGAAGTGCCTGTGGAGTTGAATGAGACGATCGTTGCGATTGCCAAAAAACATAAAGTTCCGTGGGGGCATGCTTGCCAGAGAGGCGTGTGTGCTCAATGCCGCACGCAAGTGGTAGAAGGCGCGGAGTACCTGAGTGAGATCACGAGCGAGGAAAAGCTGCGCCTGCGCAAAGCAGAGCGGGCCGAAGGGTTCAGACTTGGCTGCCAAATCAAGATCGTCGGGCAAGGAACGGTGAAGCTGGCCCATCGCCCGTATTGAAAAAGGAGTGACGACATGGGGAAGGTGACTTTTCTTCCCGGCGGTAAAAGCGTGAAAGCGAGGGCGGGCCAATCGCTTGTCAGTGTTGCTGGCAATGCCCGGATCGTGATCCCGCAAAGGTGTGGAGGCCACGCCTCCTGTCTGATGTGCCGTGTCATTGTGGAGAGCGGAGAACTTGCTCCTCCTACCGTGCTGGAGCTGCGCAAAATGCCGGAGCAGGACTTGCGGCAGGGGCTGCGCCTGGCTTGTCAGGCCAAGGCGACAGAGAACGACTGCACGGTCCGAATCCCGGAGAGCCGGTTAAAATCGGTGGTGGCTGCGGCACTTGAGCGACAGCGCTTGGAAAACGAAGAATGAGGGTTTGAGGTGTATACATAAGATGTGGCAATCATGGCGTAAAACTTTCAAGCTGACGATCAGCTTGTGCATGCTTTCTGTTTTGTTGTCCGGATGTTTGTATCCGAACGAGCGGAAGGCGGAAAATCAGGTGCCCAGCTCATTTTTTCTGGAGGCGGCGCAAAAAGGTATCGACGAGTTCAAAAAAGATACCGCTGTGCTCCCGATTGTGACGAAACCGCTGGACACTCCCATTTTTGAGAAATACGAGATTGATTTTCGCAAAATGATTCCCAAGTACATCCCGGATGTGCCTGGAAACGCCTTTGAAAAGGGCGGGCTGTACAAATACATCCTGATTGACGTGGAGACGAAGCCAACCGTCAAGCTCATCCATCTAGGGGCTGTCAGCACGGTTGCCGATGTACAGACGGCTGTAGACCGCTATCGCGGCTATTTTAACAAGCTGCCGGTGCAAGCCGACCTCGGCAACGGCTACTACTCGATCGACCATACGGAGATCGGTGTGAAGGCGTGGCAAGTGCCATCGACCATGGGCAATTATTTGCTGCCGCTGGTCATGAATGCGGATGGGCAAGTAGGAATTGACTACGCGGCAGATATTGCGACGATGCTGCGCGAGAACAAAGCGACTGTCACGCCAAACACAGACCCGAGATACGTCCTGTCGCGCGTATCGATGTTTGTTCCCGCCAAATCGTTCCCGTACGAGTTGGTAGACGGTGAGCCGAGGCTGCTGCAAATCAAATAGCGAACACAAAAAACAACTCTGATCGGAGTTGTTTTTTTGTTCTAGTTGGTCCAGTCGCACATATACTTGTACTGTCCACGAAACTAGTACGAGATTCCCTACGAAAATACTGACGGTCAGGGATAATTCGGAAAATCGGTCATAGTGTAAAAATAGACAAATAGAAGGAGGTCATCGATGGTGGAACGAGTCGACATCTTTAAAGACATTGCCGAACGGACGGGCGGAGACATCTACCTCGGGGTAGTAGGCCCGGTTCGTACGGGAAAGTCGACCTTTATCAAGCGGTTTATGGAGCAGGTCGTCATCCCGAATATCCAATCGGAAGCAGAGCGGATCAGAGCGACAGATGAACTGCCGCAGAGTGCTTCTGGCCGAACAATCATGACGACAGAGCCGAAGTTTGTTCCGAATCAAGCCGTAAACGTACATGTGACAGAAGGACTCAGCATCAATGTCCGCCTCGTTGACTGCGTAGGTTATACGGTTCAGGGGGCAAAAGGCTTCGAGGATGACAACGGTCCACGAATGGTGAACACTCCGTGGTATGAGGAGCCAGTGCCATTCGAGGAAGCAGCTGAAGTCGGAACACGTAAAGTCATCCAGGAGCATTCGACTATCGGAATCGTTGTTACGACAGATGGCAGCATCGCGGAAATTCCGCGTGTAGGATACATTGACGCGGAGGAGCGGGTCGTCAATGAACTGAAGGAAGTGGGCAAACCGTTCGTCATCGTGGTGAACTCGACGCGTCCACGCTCTGACGAGGCGCAAAACCTGCGTTTGCAGCTTCAGGAAAAGTACGACGTGCCAGTAGTGGCCTTGTCTGTCGATCACATGACAGAACAGGAAATCCTCCTCTTGATGCGTGAAGTGCTGTTCGAGTTCCCTGTGCATGAAGTAAACGTGAACCTGCCTAGCTGGGTCATGGTGCTGGAGAACGGCCACTGGCTCCGTCAGAACTATGAAGAAGCCGTACGTGAAACCGTGCAGGATATCCGCCGGTTGCGCGACGTGGACCGCGTCGTCGGCTTCTTCAATGACTATGACTTCGTGGAGCGGGCGTCTCTTGCGGGAATGCACATGGGCCAAGGGATTGCGGAGATCGACCTGTTCGCGCCGGATGAACTGTATGATCGCATCCTGATGGAAATCGTGGGCGTCGAGATCAACGGCAAGGACCATTTGCTGAAGATTATGCAGGAATTTGCCCACGCCAAGCGAGAGTACGACCAGGTAGCGGAAGCCTTGCATATGGTGCGCAGTACGGGCTACGGAATCGCTGCTCCGTCGCTGCATGAAATGACCTTGGACGAACCTGAGCTGATCCGCCAGGGACCGCGTTTTGGCGTCAGACTGAAAGCGACTGCGCCATCCATTCACATGATCCGCGTCGATGTCGAATCGGAATTTGCTCCGATCATCGGGACCGAGAAGCAGAGCGAAGAGCTTGTCCGTTACTTGATGCAGGACTTCGACAAAGATCCGCTGTCGATCTGGAATTCGGACATTTTCGGCAGATCGCTGCACTCGATTGTGCGGGAAGGCATCCAGGCAAAAATTACGATGATGCCGGACAATGCGCGGTATAAATTGCAAGAAACATTGGGGCGGATCATCAACGAAGGCTCCGGCGGTCTGATTGCCATCATACTTTAAGGACTAGGTAGATAGACCTAGACAATTGATTCCAAAAGGGGGCACCCGGCGTGACGGGATGCCTTTTTTTCTTGTATTTCGTTCAATTTCGACAGGAGGGGCTTGAATTTAAGAAATTGGTGTATTACTATAAGCTTGTCAGATCGGTAAATACCACCAATCGTGTATAAAACGCTTCGTTTCGGTTAAGAAAAATAATAGCTAGGACTTGGTGTTCTTTGAGGGGAGGTGAAGAAAATGAACAAAACAGAATTGATTGCAAAAGTGGCTGAAACCACCGAACTCACCAAGAAAGATGCAACTAAAGCAGTTGACGCTGTTCTCGATGCAATTGCTGATGCTTTGAAAACTGGTGATAAAGTCCAACTGATCGGCTTTGGTAACTTCGAAGTTCGTGAGCGCGCGGCTCGTAAAGGTCGTAACCCACAAACAGGTGAAGAGATCGAAATCGCTTCCAGCAAAGTACCTGCGTTTAAACCAGGTAAACAACTCAAAGACTCCATCAAGTAGTTGTTTCTTTTGAGAACGAAGCACTTACATAAAAAAATCCACATTGATGAAATGTGGATTTTTTTTAACGTCCGGGATGCGAACGTTTGTGCACGTAGAGGACGGCTGCCCTTTTTGGTTGAAGACAGGCAACAAAGGGCGGACAACTTTGGCTTGGTGTACATACAGTTGTCTTGTCAGATGTTTTTGTTTTTTTGAAATGAGTATGGTAAGATTGGCGTGGGTTCGGCTGCGTACAACGGAGCATGACAAACGGATCTGGTCAGGGCCAGCCGGAGAAGCCGCAAGCTTCGCAAACGGGATGGGCCGCTAGGTAGGAGGTACAAATAATGAACGTTGATTTGGATAAAATTCAACAGGCTGTCCGCATGATTCTGGAGGCGGTCGGAGAAAATCCCGATCGCGAAGGATTGCTGGATACCCCTAAACGCGTCGCAAAAATGTATGCAGAAGTATTCGAGGGCATGCATATCAACGAGGAACAGTACTTTGAGACCGTTTTTAGCGAAGATCACGAAGAAATGGTTTTGGTCAAAGACATTCCTTTTTACTCCATGTGCGAGCATCACCTGGTTCCGTTTTTCGGCAAGGCGCATGTGGCCTACGTTCCACGCGGTGGACGGGTTGTCGGTTTGAGCAAGCTGGCGAGAGCGGTTGAAGCAGTAGCCAAGCGCCCGCAGCTGCAAGAGCGAATTACGACGACGATTGCCGAGTCGATCGTCCGCAAGCTTGACCCTCATGGCGTGATCGTCGTGGTTGAAGCAGAGCATATGTGCATGACCATGCGCGGCGTGAAAAAGCCCGGCTCGAAAACGATCACCTCTGCGGTGCGCGGCATGTTTGAAAAAGATGCGGCGGCGCGTGCAGAAGTATTCAGTCTCATCCGCTCCTGATCGGACAGGCGCTAGGCCTGGGATGAACTGCCAAATCCAGCAATTTTCTATTGACTCTACAGGTAAAATATTGTAAAGTACAGATGTACAGTCGGGATGTGGCGCAGCCCGGTAGCGCGCACCCTTGGGGTGGGTGAGGTCCAGGGTTCGAATCCCTGCATTCCGACCATCTGAATAAAAAACCAGGAAGCCTTTTGCGAGGCTTCTTTTTTTGTTCTTGACAATTGCCATTTTTGCTATTGGCTTCCTGATCTTTCTTTTTTATAATAGAAGGGAGACAAGCAAGGGAAGGGTTGTTTAGTGCCATGAAGGTGCCTGTATCGCTTCAGCCGTATTTACAATCAACACAGCAATCCTATTCAAGCAATCGCGCAGCTTCCTCCTTGTCCTACGGGGAGCAGGATCTCTTTTCTGACGTGTTGCAATCACAGTTGGCGCAAGGACAGCGCGTCATCTCCTCGCAAGAGATTTTGGCCAAGCTCGACGGCAGCAGAGAATGGAAGCTGGCCGCAGACTATGAGTCAGAGTTGAATCCGACGATGGAAAAAGGAGCAGCGGTTGCTCCCGGAGCTATTTTGGAGAAAATTGAACGAACCGCCAAATCGCTTGGCGTCGATCCCGATTTGATCCGGGAAGTCGTCAGAGCCGAGTCGAATTTCAATCCGAATGTCGTGTCCAAAGCGGGTGCCAAAGGTTTGATGCAACTGATGGACAAAACAGCACAGGCGATGAGTGTCCGCAATTCATACGACCCGGATGAAAACCTGGCGGGTGGAACGAAATATTTGAAATCGCTTCTCGACCGCTACGACGGCAATGTCAAGGTGGCGCTGGCGGCGTACAATGCAGGCCCGGGCCGGGTAGGCCGGCTGGGTATCGACAGTGACGAGGAGCTGGAGGCAAAGTACAGCCAGCTGCCTCGGGAAACGCAGAAGTATGTAGCAAAAATCATGGGCCGTTTGGAGACAGACGGGACATCATACTAGACGAGGCGCATCACGCACTGGTCAGGAGGAAACAACTTGTCACAGCCAACAATCAACCAGGACTATTTTGTCGTCAAAGCCAAGGAAAACGGCGTGCATGTCATCGGGCTTACGAGAGGCTCGGACACCCGTTTTCATCACACAGAAAAGCTCGACAAGGGCGAAGTGATGATCTTTCAATTCACGGAGCATACTTCGGCCATCAAAGTTCGGGGAAAAGCCGTCATTTACTCGCAGCACGGTGTTGTCGATACGACAGAATAAACAGCTCCAGCGGAAAAGCAGGCATAGCCTGCTTTTTTTGTTTGTACAATGGTGAAGAGGAGGGATGTCTATGCCGCGCCAACTGCTCATGGCGATCGCTGTTTCCACTTTTCTGGCTCTGATGCTGTCGATGGTCCCGAGTGCTTTATGGAGGCAGGCAGATGTGCCCACTTTTCAGACATCACACCCTGTTCAGCTGAGCGAGCGAAATGTCCTGGATTTGTTTACATTGACGCCCACACATTATAAAATGAAGCGTATAAAATGGGAAAATCCGTCGGTTTATGTCGATTTGATCGTGAAACCGGGTGAAAAAGTGGATGAAAGTCAAGTTTATCGTGATTTTTACGGATTGACATACGGCTTGCTAACGCACACGGATAATGTTGGTCAAGTGTATTTCCGTTTGCTGGAAGAAAGCGAACAGCCAAAAGAGTCGAGACTCCTTGTTGCCATTCAAACAACTGGGACGAATTTGAAGTCATTTTCCAAACCGGCGGCGGAGATCGCCGATGTGGATTCGTTTGTGAAAAACACATTTCCCGTGCGAATCGATCCGTATTTTTATGAGAGAATTAGTCCCTGATGGTAGAAGTATGGTATGATAGCAAGGACGGCCTTTTGACCGGATGGTAAAGGTAGACGGAAGTGTACGGAACAGGCAGACATCTTTAGGTTGCGCAGCTTGTGGAGGAGGACGCATGAGCAAAGAACATACCCCCTATGTAGAAGAGGTTCGATCAATCATCGAGCAGATCTACAAGCGAACCACCCATTCCTATGTAGAATATTACGTGGACGTTCCTTCCATGGCGGAGAATCGCCTGGAACTCTTGTATTTGTTTTTGCTGGAGCAAGGCATGACGAAGGAACGGGCATCCATTTTCTGCACAGCGACTGGACTTGTCCAGCTGGGACTGGACATGCATGAAAATGTGGAAAATCAATACGAACATTCCTTGAGCGCAGAGCGAAACAGACAGTTGACTGTGCTCGCCGGAGATTACTACAGCAGCCGCTACTACAACCTGCTGGCGGAAACGGGCGAGATTGAAGCGATTCAAGTGTTGTCCGGAGCCATTCAGCGCGTGAATGAAGCCAAAATGAAGCTGTACATTGCGGGACGCGATTCCAGAAGCTTGTCGGATGAAGAGTACTGGGAATTGCGCAACGCCATCGACACAGGTTTGTACGTAGCAATCGTAGAGAAGTATGCCGATTCGGATGATCGCCGCCGCCTGTGGGTCGATCTGATGAAAGAAACGGCCAAGGTAGAAAGCGTTATCGGAGAGTGGGAGCAAATCAAGTGGCAAGAGCAGGTTCCCTTTGGTTTTGCTCGTTTTTTGCTGCAAAAACCGGGTGCTACGCTTGCCCAGGTACTGTCGGGCGTTGAGATGAAAGCCATGGAAATGATCGGCATGTGCGAGCAAATGGTGCGTTCGCTGCCAGCAGAAACACGCAATGTGCTTGCTTCCATAACAGCTCGTTACTCCCATCGAGTGAATCGCCTGAAACGAGTTATTGAGGAGATGTAGCCTAGTGGACCAGACACAAATGAACGAGAAGGCAAAATACGTTCACTCCGTATTTGAAAGCATCGCGAGCGACTACGACAAAATGAACAACGTCATCAGTTTTGGCAGCCATCTGGCCTGGCGCAACTACACCATGAAGCAGATGAACATTCAACCGGGCCATACCGCATTGGATGTAGCCTGCGGCACGGCGGACTGGACGATCGCGCTTGCCAAGGCAGTAGGGAAAGACGGCCGGGTGGTCGGGCTCGACTTCAGCCAGAACATGCTGGATGTAGGCGCGTACAAGGTGGCGAATGAGGGAGTCAGCAACAACGTCAAGCTGGTGAATGCCGATGCGATGAATTTGCCTTACGAGGATAATACATTCGATTTTGCCACGATCGGCTTTGCCCTGCGCAACGTTCCGGATGTGCAGCAAGTGCTCAACGAAATGGCGCGCGTAGTCAAACCGGGCGGGAAAGTCGTTTCTCTGGAAGTGTCCAAGCCTCCATTCATTCCGTATCGCAAGCTATTTTACTTATACTTCTATAAAATTTTGCCATTGATTGCGAAAATGACCGTGAACAAATACGAGGAATATGCCTGGCTTCCGCACTCGCTGACCAATTTTCCAGACAGTCGCGAGCTTGCCGGGATGTTTAGAAAAGCAGGCTTGGACCCGGTTCAAGTCAAGCTGTTCATGGGCGGCGTATCTGCGCTGCACATGGGCACGAAGCCGTAACCGCGCCTCGACAACAACGGTATTTTTTCAGTAGATAGGAAGTGTCATAGATGGGTCTACGTAAATTGAAAATCATCTTGGAAATGATAAAATTCGAGCATTCCCTGTTTGCTTTGCCGTTTGCTTTTATGGGGGCGGTTTTGGGAAGTATTGTAGTGGAGAAGGCGTGGCCGACCTGGATGGAGATTTTCTGGGTGACGGTTGCGATGGTCGGGGCGCGCAGTGCAGCAATGTCGTTGAATCGGCTGATTGACCGCGTCATTGACGCCAAAAACCCGCGGACAGCTACACGAGCGATTCCGGCGGGGCTTATTTCCGTCCTGGAAGTTGTTTTGTTTATCGTCGTTTCGTTCGCTGTGCTGTTCATTGCGGCGTTCCAGTTGAACGATTTGGCAGTCAAGCTGTTGCCGCTTGCTGTGTTTGTCCTGGTGCTGTATTCCTACACCAAACGCTTCACCTGGCTGTGCCACTTTGTTTTGGGAGTAGCAATCGGGTTCGGACCGTTGGGAGGATGGGTCGCCACGACAGGTCAGGTAGACGCGGTTGGCTTGCTCCTGTTTGTGTCCGTTCTGTTTTGGACGGCGGGCTTCGATATTATTTACGCCTGCCAGGATGCTGACTTTGACCGCAAGGAAGGGCTGTTTTCCATGCCGAGCCGCTTTGGGGTTGCCAGCGCCTTGGTTGTGGCGAGACTGTGCCACATCATCACTTTTGTTGGACTGATGTCGCTGTATGTAGTGGCTGACTTGTCGATTTGGTTCCTGCTCGGCGTACTCATTTCCGGCGCGATCCTGATCTACGAGCACACGCTGGTGAAGCCGACGGACTTGTCCAAGGTAAACGTTGCGTTTTTCAACATGAACGGCATTTTGAGCGTAGTCATGTTCGTGTTTACTATGATTGATCTGGTGATCGCATGAGCCAACAAAAATGGGTAGTCGGAATTACAGGGGCAAGTGGCGCGATTTACGGTGTGCGTGTGGTGACCGAGCTTTTGCGCGCAGGTCATATCGTTCACTTGATGATTACCGAGGCAGGCTGGCAAGTCTTTCACGATGAGCTGGACTGGCATTCAGACGACCGGGAAGGTTTGCTGCGAGAAAAGCTGCAACAATCCTTCCCGGGAGAGCTGCACTACTGGGGGCTTCGCGATTTCAACTGCCCGGCGGCGAGCGGATCGTATCGCTGCGACGGCATGATCGTGGTTCCGTGCTCGATGGGAACGGTTTCCGGGATTGCACACGGCGCTTCGGGCAATTTGCTGGAACGCGTCGCTGACGTTATGATCAAGGAAGGCAGACGACTGGTCCTCGTTCCGCGGGAGACGCCGCTCAATGCGATCCAGCTGGAAAACATGCTGACATTGAGCAAGCTGGGTGTGCGGATCTTGCCAGCCATGCCTGGTTATTATCAAAAACCGCAAACGATGGATGACTTGATTAATTTTGTCGTGGGGAAAGCTTTGGATGCACTTGATGTACCACATTCGCTGTTTCGGCGTTGGGGGGAATAGACGCATGCAAAAGTCTTTGCGGATCGGGCAAATCTTGTATACCAACGTACTGCCTGTTTACTATTATTTTGAACAAGCAAAATTCGAGGATCGCATCGCGTTCATCCGCCAGGTGCCTGCCCAGTTGAATCTGGCGATGGCCAAAGGCGAGATTGACATGGGGCCGATTTCCTCGTTTAGCTATGCTGAGCATGCCTCCCAATATGTGGCATTGGCAGACCTGTCTGTCAGTGCCAACGGGAGAGTAGGCTCCCTTTTCTTATTCAGCAAAAAGCCGATTGAGCAGCTGAACGGGGCCAAAATTGCCCTGACCAACACGTCGGCAACGACAGTGAACTTGCTGAAAATCATTCTCCACAAGTTTTACGATTACGAGATCACCTACGTTACACAAGAGCCGAATCTCGCACACATGCTGCAAGACGCGGATGCTGCCCTGCTCATTGGCGATGATGCGATTACCGCAGAGCGGACAGCTAGTGAGCTGCACGTATACGATCTCGGCGAATTGTGGCACCGCTTCACAGGCTATTCCATGACGTTTGCCATTTGGGCGCTGCGACGCGAGGTGATTGACGAGCATTTTGCGTTGATTGCGGAAGTGCACGCCTCTTTTTTGACGAGCAAGAAGAAGACGAAAGCAAATCCTGGCCCGTTGGTCGATTACGTATGCACGCATTTTGGCGGGACAAAAGAGGAGTGGCTTCGTTACTTCGCGGGACTGCAACACGATTTTGGCGAAGTGCAGCGGGTAGGACTGGAGTATTATTACCGATGCGCGGCAGAGCTGGGGCTTCTTGCGGCACCCGCGACAGTCGAGTTGTGGCAGGCGGATGGCCACAAGACCAATATTACGCTTGCGAGATAGGTGGAACGGATAACGGATGAACCTAGTCGATATTTACTTCAAGATGAAAAAGGATGTCCAGTACATTGAAGATGAGCTGGAAAAATCGATTGATACGGATGTGCGGGAACTGTATCAGTCCTCGACTCATTTGCTTAAAGCTGGGGGAAAGCGCATTCGTCCGGTTTTTGTGCTGCTCGGAGGCAAATGGGGCAAGTACGACGTAAAAGTATTGAAGCATGTAGCTGTGCCGCTTGAGCTGATTCATATGGCTTCGCTGGTGCACGACGACGTCATTGACGACGCCGACAAGCGTCGGGGCAAAGACACGGTGCGCATGAAATGGGACAACAAGGTGGCGATGTACGCAGGCGATTACATTTTCGCCCGTGCGCTTGCAGTCGCTTCCCAATTGCCGAATCCGAAGCTGCACCAGATTTTGTCCAGAGCGATTGTCGAGGTGTGCAAAGGCGAGATCGAGCAAGTCAAGGATTTGAACAACTGGGATCAAAACTTCCGGACGTATTTGCGCAGAATCAAGCGGAAAACGGCGCTGCTCATTGCGATCAGCTGTCAGTTGGGTGCCGTTGCCAGCGGTGCCACTGAAGAGCTGGTACGCAAAATGTACTGGTACGGGTACAACGTGGGGATGGCTTTTCAAATTACCGATGACATTCTCGATTTCACCGGAACGGAGAAGCAGTTGGGAAAACCGGCAGGGAGCGACCTTTTGCATGGAAACATCACGCTGCCAGCCCTTTACACCGCTTTTCATGGCAAGGCGAGCGGACAGTTCCAGGAGTGGATCAAGGAAAATACGTTTTGGGAGCACACGGACGAAGCGATTCGCCTGGTGCGCGCTGACGAAGGAATCGCATTTTCCCAGCGGCTGGCCGAGCGCTATATTGCCCGCGCGCATGCCATTATAAGCGATTTGCCCAATACGCAGGCAAAAACATCGTTGACAGGAATTGCCAATTTTATCGTCGATCGCAAATTTTAATGAGATTTTAACGGTCTGACTGTTGCTTGACCACCCCAGTTTTGATAAAATTTTCGTTGGTGTTGTATACACCAATACATAGCTTTGATGGAGGCATACTTACAATGGAAAAAACATTCCTTATGGTAAAACCTGACGGCGTACAACGTAACCTGATCGGAGAAATCGTATCCCGTTTCGAGAAAAAAGGCTACCAACTCGTTGGCGCTAAGCTGATGACTGTAAGCCGCGAACTGGCTGAAGAACATTATGCTGAGCACAAAGAGCGCCCATTCTTCGGCGAACTGGTTGACTTCATCACTTCCGGTCCTGTATTCGCTATGGTATGGCAAGGTAACAACGTGATCTCCACAGCTCGTGCTATGATGGGCAAAACAAACCCAGTAGATGCAGCTTCCGGCACAATCCGTGGCGATTTCGCTACTTCCGTTGGCATGAACATCATCCACGGTTCCGATTCCCCAGAAAGCGCTGAGCGTGAAATCGGTCTCTGGTTCTCCGCTGAAGAAGTTCTCTCCTTCGAGAAAACAATCCAACGCTGGATCTAAGATATCACCACAAAAACCCCTTTTTGGGGTTTTTTCTTTTTTTCGTCAAAAACTCCCGCGAAATGGATAGGAATTTGGCGAACGATAGCGAAATGATGAACAACAGGTATGAAAGGGGGTACGATTCTGAATGGAAGATAAAGACTTTCTCCAATTTATTGCAAGCGTTAAAAAAATGACCGGAATTGATCTTGCCCTCTACAAGGAAGCACAGATGAAGCGGCGCCTGACTTCGTTGCGGCAAAAGCGGGGCTACGGCACGTTTGTCCAATATTTTGATGCGATTGCAAAGGACAAGGAGCTTTTTTACGAGTTTCTCGATCGGATGACGATTAACGTCTCCGAGTTTTTCCGCAACCCAGGTCGTTGGGAGGTGCTGGAGAACAAAATTTTGCCGCGGCTTGCCAAGCAATCGTCGCGTGTCAAGTGCTGGAGCGCGGCTTGCTCCACTGGCGAAGAACCGTACACGCTCTCCCTGATTTTGCTGCGCAAGCGTCTGGATGCTACCGTGTTGGCATCGGATATCGATGAGGGCGCTTTGTCCAAGGCAAAGCAAGGCGTGTACACAGACCGTTCCTTGCAAGATTGTCCGAAAGAGCTTGTGGACAAATACTTCGTCAAAGACACGCTCAGCTACCGGATTTCCGAAGAGGTGAAAAAGCGTGTCACGTTCAAAAAGCATAACTTGCTGGCGGATACGTTTGATACCCAGTTCGATTTGATCATTTGCCGCAATGTGATGATCTATTTTACAGAGGAAGCCAAGCACGAGCTGTACCACAAATTCAGCCGGGCGCTCAAACCGGGCGGCGTGCTGTTTGTCGGCAGCACGGAGCAAATCTTCCAGCCGCAGCAATACCAGCTGGAGACGGAAGACACATTCTTTTACCGAAAAATGGGATGATTCTCTATGGCCGTGTGTATAACTCTGCTCCTTTTTCCCAAGACTAGGAATACTTACTTTGCCAAGGGAGGCAGCAGATGGATAAGCACAAGGTCATCGAAGCATACCGTCGGGGTTTGATTACGTTGCAAGAATGCGGACAAATACTTGGGGCTGAAAAAACTCAGCTGGATGATTTGATACGTGTGGATCATTCCAGAAGGCCGCTGAGCCCCAATCCATTTTTGATGGTCGATCCTTTCTAGTCAGCGCCATCTGCAAGCGAAGCGCTTCTCCATTGGAGGGGCGTTTTTTCTTCAAGCGAAAGGTTTTCGCGTAGGATTGTACTTTTTGTGTTTCCAGAGCGAGACAGGTATGATATTATAGCGCTTAAAAGTGATAAAGGACAGCGACCCGAACCGGAAGGAACTGGGGACATGAGCTGCCTGGAGGATGGAGGAAGGAAGAGATGCGTTACTTGACAGCGGGGGAGTCCCACGGACCGCAGCTTACAGCGATCATCGAGGGAATCCCAAGCAACTTGCCGATTTCCATTGAGGCAATCAACGAACAGCTGGCGCGCCGCCAAAAAGGTCACGGGCGGGGCCGGAGAATGCAAATTGAAAAGGACCAGGTGAAAATTTTGTCTGGCGTGCGCCACGGGTATACGACAGGAGCGCCGATCACGCTGGTTGTTGAAAATAAGGATTGGACGCACTGGCAGACGATCATGAGTGCCGAGCCGGTAGAAGAGGGCGCAGAGGAAAAACGCCGCGTGTCTCGCCCGCGCCCAGGCCATGCTGATTTGAACGGTGCGATTAAATATCATCAACGGGATATGCGAAATATTCTGGAACGTTCCAGCGCCCGCGAAACAACTGTGCGTGTTGCTGTCGGCGCAGTAGCGCGTCAATTGCTCGCCGCTTTTGGCATCCAGATCGGCGGACAAGTGTTGCAGATCAATGATGTCGTGGCTAAACGCCAGGAAGTCAGCCTGGAAGAGCTGATCGCCCGCACGGAAGAATCACCTGTCCGTTGCCTGGACAAAGAAGCGGAGCCGCTTATGATGGCAGCGATCGACAAGGCCAAAGAAGACGGGGATTCCCTCGGCGGCGTGGTTGAAGTCATCGTGGAAGGCGTGCCGATCGGCTTGGGCAGCCACGTGCAATGGGACCGCAAGCTGGACGGACGACTCGCTCAGGCGATCATGAGCATTCAAGCCTTCAAAGGCGTGGAGATCGGAATCGGGTTTGAAGCTGCGGATTTGAAAGGCTCCCAAGTTCATGACGAGATCGTTTGGAACGAGGAAACAGGCTACAGTCGCAAAACAAACCGGGCAGGCGGACTGGAAGGCGGCATGACCACAGGCATGCCTGTCGTTGTCAGAGGCGTGATGAAGCCGATCCCGACGCTGTATAAGCCGCTGATGAGCGTCGATATCGACTCCAGAGAGCCGTTCTCGGCCAGCATCGAGCGCTCCGACAGCTGCGCGGTTCCGGCAGCGAGTGTCGTGGCAGAAGCTGTGGTTGCATGGGAAATCGCCCAAGCGATGTGCGAGAAATTCCCGAGTGATTCCATGGACGACATGATCGAAAACGTGCGTGAATACCGCGCATACACGGAGAAATTCTAATGGATACCAACAGACTGACAGTAGAGCTGGGAGAGCGTTCCTACGAGATTGTGATCGGTGATTCTCTATTGCAGCAGGTGCCTGGTTTGCTTGCGGAGGCGGGGGTTGTCTCCACAAGCAAACTCATGATTATAACAGATGAGCACGTGGCGGTTCGTTACTTAGAGCCGCTGCGTGATGCTCTGCGCGCTGCCGGATACAACGCGACAGCGAGCGTAGTGGAAGCGGGCGAGCAATCGAAAAGTCTTCCAGTCTATGAGCGGCTGATGACCGAAGCGATTCAAGCGGGATTGGATCGCCAATCTGCGATTCTCGCATTGGGCGGCGGAGTCGTGGGAGATTTGGCTGGCTTCGTGGCAGCTACGTTTATGCGCGGCATTCATTTTGTCCAGTTGCCGACTACTTTGCTTGCCCACGACAGCTCCGTCGGAGGGAAAGTGGCGATCAATCACCCGTTGGGGAAAAACTTGATCGGCGCTTTTCATCAGCCTCGCGTCGTGATCTATGACACAAAAGTGCTGCACACTTTGCCCAAGCGTGAAGTGGCTGCCGGCTTTGCCGAGGTAATCAAGCACGCCCTTATTTCCGATGCTTCCTTTGCAGATTGGCTGGAGGAGAACGCCGCAAGCCTGTGGGAGCTTGATTCAGAATTGTTAGGGAAAGCGATTGAAAAAGGCTGCGCAGTGAAGGCTGCGATTGTCTCTGCTGACGAGACGGAGCAGGGCCCGCGGGCGCTATTGAATTTGGGGCATACGTTCGGGCATGCGTTTGAAGCGTTGTCAGCTTACTCCACGCTGAATCACGGCGAAGCGATTTCAATCGGGATGTGTCTGGCTGCCAAACTAGCAGAGCGAATCGGTCTTGCGCCAAACGGTGTGTACGACCGCACGAAGCACTTGATTGGTTTGTACCATTTGCCTACGGCTTGGCCAAAAGGACTGCTGCCGCAAGATGTACTCGATGCGATGAAGCGGGACAAGAAGACCGTTGGCGGCAAGCTTGCCCTCGTATTGCCTAGCGCAATCGGGCAGGCGGAGATTGTGAAAAATGTAGACGAACAGCTCATCCTGACAGTAATGAGTGAAGAAGCGGGGGCTTTGTAATGGGGATGCGAGGAATTAGAGGCGCAGTCACGGTGGAAGCCGATACGCGAGACGAGATTGTCTCTTCCACCAAGTGGCTGCTGGAAGAAATGGTTACGCGCAATGAAGTGAATCCTGAAGAGATTGGCAGCATCATCATCACGACGACAGAGGATTTGTGTGCGACATTTCCCGCCCAGGCGGCACGTCTTCTTGAAGGGGAAGCGTGGCAGTATGTTCCCCTGATGTGCGCACGCGAAATTCCTGTACCAGGCAGCTTGCCGCTCTGTATACGTGTCATGATGCATGTCAACACAGAGAAATCGGCAAAAGAGATTCAACACGTCTTCTTGCGGGATGCTGTAAAGCTTCGACCTGATTTGACAAATCGCAGTTGACAATCAGGGCGCTCTCTTTTACCATAAGTGAAACGAGAGCGCCTCGTTTGTTCGTGAAGAGCCAATTCCGGCTGAGATGAGAATGAGTAGAGCAGAGTAGAGATGAGTTAGGTTGAGGAGAGAAGAGCAGGCTGGGTACATATTTATCTACCCGATCCAGTTCTTTTTGCTGGATTTTTTTGTATATTTTTTTCTCCCCCTACCTCTCGCTCTAGAAAGCGGGTGGTGAAAAGACGGGTGTCTTCGTCCTTTTCGCTCCCACTAAAAAGGAGATGAGAGTTCCATGTATTTTCCCTCCCTTGCCGAAGTCAAGACCCTTTCGGCGTCGTATTCCCTGATTCCTGTGAGCTTGAAACTTCTGGCTGATCAGGAGACTCCTATCCGTTTGTATCAGAAGATTCGCACCAGCGATTCGTTTTTGCTGGAAAGCGTAGAAGGCGGCGCGCGCTGGGCACGCTTTTCCTTCATCGGGATGAACCCTTTTCAGATCGTGGAAGCAAAAGGAGCAGACATCTCCGTTGTGTCGAGAAGCGGTGAGCGCAAAGCGATGACAGGCAACCCCGTCGACTTTTTGCGCGAGGAGACAGATCGCTTCAAAAGCCCCAAGCTGCCGGGCTTTCCCCGGCTTAGCGGCGGAGCGGTCGGCTTTTTTGGCTACAATACGCTGCGCTATTTTGAAAACCTCCCGGCCCATCGCAAGGAAGCGGTTCAAGCTCCTGACATGCGTTTTCTGTTCGTCGACGAGATGATCGCGTTCGATCACCTGAAACAAGAAATTCAGTTGATCGTGAATTTGCACGTCGAGCCAGGAGATTCGCCAGCCATTATTGACGAAAAATACAGGCTAGTCTGCGAACGGCTGGAGCAATTGGCGGAAAAAGTCACCGCTCCGTTGGAACAGGACAGCCGGATTCAAGTGGCAGTCGATTCGCCCAAACCGCTGCAGGTCGAGCCAAACATGAGCCGCGAGCAATACGAGCGCATGGTCGAACAGGCGAAAGAGTACATCGCCGCAGGAGACATTTTTCAGGTCGTGCTCTCCCAGCGCTTTTCCGTGAAGACCGATGTCGACCCGTTTGCCGTGTACCGGCTGCTGCGTACGCTGAATCCTTCTCCGTACATGTACTACCTCGAATACGCAGGCGAGACGGTGGTCGGAACATCTCCTGAGCTGCTCGTGCGGGTGGAGGATGAAAAAGTCGAGATGCGCCCGATTGCCGGGACGAGAAAAAGAGGCGCGACACCGCAAGAGGACGAGGAGCTGGCCGCAGACCTTTTGGCAGACAAAAAAGAGCGGGCCGAACATTACATGCTGCTCGATTTGGGCCGAAATGACGTCGGCAAAGTCTCCGCATACGGAAGCGTGCAAGTGGAGGAGGCGCTCGTCATCGAAAATTACTCGCATGTGATGCACATGGTATCGCATGTGACAGGCAAGCTGCGCGAGGGACTGCACGCGTTTGACGCCCTGTTGAGCGCCTTTCCTGCGGGAACTGTCTCAGGCTCGCCGAAGCTGCGGGCGATGGAAATTATAGCCGAGCTGGAACAGGATGAGCGCCATTTGTATGCGGGAGCGATCGGCTACATTTCCTTTGACGGCTCGCTCGACAGTTGCATTACGATTCGCACTTTGTTCTTCCAGGATGGATACGCGCATGTGCAGGCTGGCGCAGGCATCGTGGCGGATTCCATTCCGGCAAGCGAATATCAGGAAACGGTAAACAAGGCGGCCGCGATGATTTCGGCCCTGGAAAAAGCAGAACAGCTATTTGCGCGCAAGGAGGAATTGCTATGCTGACCTATGCACTGGAACAAATTTTGCAAGGAAGCGATTTGACACGAGCAATCGCTGAGGAAGCAATGGGAGAGATCATGGACGGCAAAGCGACTCCTGCCCAGATCGGCGCCTTTTTGGCCAGCATGCGGCTCAAGGGAGAGCAGGTTGAGGAAATTATCGGGTTTGCCCAGGCGATGCGGGCACGAGCGATGCGTTTTCCGATCGATCATCCCGGTTTGGTCGATACGTGCGGCACCGGAGGAGACGGCAGCAACACGTTCAACATCTCGACGGCGAGTGCGATTGTGGCGGCAAGCGACGGCGTGCGGATCGCCAAGCACGGCAATCGTGCCGTATCGAGCAAGAGCGGCAGTGCGGATGTGCTGGAAGCGCTGGGAGTCCCAGTCAACCTGTCGCCAAAAGAGGCTGCGGATTGCTTGCGTGCTACCAATCTGTGCTTCCTGTTTGCCCCGCTGTACCATCAGGCGATGAAGCATGCAGCCGGACCGCGCAAGGAGCTGGCTGTACGCACCGTGTTTAATTTGCTCGGCCCTCTGACCAACCCGGCAAACGCCAGTCACCAACTCATGGGCGTCTACGATGCGAAGCTGCTCCCGACGGTTGCGGCTGTACTGCGAGAGCTGCACGTAGAGCGGGCGCTGGTTGTGGCAGGCTCGGACGGACTCGATGAGCTGACCGTGACGGGAACGAGCCAGATCGCTGAACTGCGAGATGGCCAGATTCGCACGTACGAGATCGATCCCAAGCAGTTCGGATTGCGCCGACATGACAAAGAGGCGCTGCGCGGCGGGGATTCGAGCGAAAATGCCGAGATCATTCGCGATGTATTCGCTGGCAAGCGCGGTGCGGCACGCGACATCGTGCTGTTGAATGCAGGAGCGATCCTCTACTTGTCTGATCGCGTGCGTTCCATTGAGGCAGGAGTGATTCGGGCGGCAGAGCTGATCGACGACGGACTGGTCATGCGCAAGCTGGAGCACATCCGGCAAATTGCAGGAGGAATGATTCATGCTTCTTAACATTGTGGAAAAGAAACGCGGAGAAATTGCTCACCTGAAACAAGTGACGACGATCGCAAACTTGCTTGAGCAAGCGAAAAACCAGGATCGTCCGCGCGGCTTCCATCAAGCGCTTGTGCAAAGTTCCCGTCCAGTCAGCGTCATCGCAGAAGTGAAGAAGGCGTCTCCGTCCAAAGGGCTGATTCGCCCGGATTTTGATCCGCTGCAAATCGCGCAGGCGTATCAAGCTGCCGAAGCGGAATGCTTGTCCGTCTTGACCGACGAGACATTTTTCCAAGGAAGTTTGGCTTATTTGCAAGGCATCCGCGAAGTGGTAAACCGTCCGCTCCTGCGCAAAGATTTTCTCATCGAGGACATCCAGGTCGTGGAAGCGCGGGCAGCGGGCGCGGATTGCATTTTGCTCATCGCGGCGATTCTCGATCACGAGCAACTGCGGCATTTGTATCAAACCGCAGAAGAGCTGGGGATGGACGTACTTGTCGAAGTGCATGACAAGCCGGAATGCGACCGCGTATTCCGGGCGATCGAACCGAAGCTGCTCGGAATCAACAACCGGAATTTGCGCACATTCGAGACGAATCTCGCTGTGACAGACGAACTGATTGGCGGACTGCCTGCTTCGTTGACAGTCGTGAGCGAAAGCGGCATTTCCAAAGCGGAGGATGTCGAGAAGGTAAGGAGAGCAGGTGCGCGCGCCGTTTTGGTGGGAGAGCATTTCATGCGTCAGCCAGACGTAGCGCAAGCGGTGATCGAGCTGGTTGGAGCGAAAGCGGGGGTGAGTTTGTGACCCGATTAAAAATTTGCGGGATCAAACGCCCGGAAACGCTTGCGCTTTTGAAAGAGCTGGATGTCGACTACGTGGGCCTGGTTTTTGCCTCGAGCAAGCGCAGGATCGACGCACGGACGGCTGGAGAGCTGCTTGCAGCCGTCCCGGCTCATCCGCCAGCGGTAGGCGTGTTCGTCAACCCGACGCTGGACGAGTTGGCGGAGGTGTTGCAGGAAGTGCCGCTCGCTGCCGTGCAGCTGCACGGGCAGGAGACGCCGGAATTTTGCCGTCAAGTGCGGGACCGTTTTTCCGTGGAAGTGTGGAAAGCGCTGGCTGTCGGCGGCGAAGAGGATGCAGCCCGGGCGATTGGAGCGTATCAAGGGATCGTAAGCGCCTTTTTGTTCGATACGTATGACCCTGCCCAAGCCGGGGGAACCGGGAAAAAGTTTTCGTGGGAGCAGATTCCTCTGTTGAAGGCTGCGTGCCAAGCGGCTGATTGCATCATCGCGGGCGGCATTCACGCCGAAAATGTCGGAGAGCTGCTCGAAACGTATCAGGCCCCTGTGATCGATGTGTCCAGCGGAGTGGAAACGGATGGAGAGAAAGACGGAGAAAAGATAAAAAAACTGGTGGAGAGGGTGAAGGCGCATGCCAAGCAATACACAGACAACCGCGCGGGTCGTGCCTGACGAAAATGGACGTTTTGGAGCGTTTGGAGGGAAATTCGTCCCGGAAACGTTGATGAACGCTTTGTACGAGCTGGAGACTGCTTTTGAGGAAGCGCGACGTGATCCACAGTTCGTAGCAGAGCTGAATGAGCTGCTGAGCAAATACGCTGGGCGTCCTACGCCGTTGACGTACGCTGAACGGTTGACGCAAGAGCTTGGCGGGGCGCAAATCTACCTCAAGCGCGAAGACCTCAACCATACCGGGGCGCACAAACTGAACAACGCGCTCGGTCAAGCCCTTTTGGCAAAACGGATGGGCAAAAAATCGATTATCGCGGAAACAGGAGCGGGCCAGCACGGTGTCGCGAGCGCTACCGTAGCAGCGAAGCTGGGGCTTTCCTGCAAAGTATTCATGGGCGAGGAAGACATTCGCCGTCAGTCGCTGAACGTGTTTCGCATGAACTTGCTCGGAGCGGAAGTCATTCCGGCGGTATCAGGTTCGCGCACACTCAAAGACGCGACGAATGAAGCGATTCGCCACTGGGTTTCTCACGTAGAGGAAACGTTTTACGTCATCGGATCGGTCGTCGGCCCGCATCCTTATCCGTACATGGTCCGCGAGTTCCAGAAAATCATCGGAGAGGAAACCCGGCGTCAAGTGTTGGAACAGCTCGGCAAATTGCCTGACGAAGTGGTCGCGTGCGTAGGAGGCGGAAGCAATGCGATCGGCATGTTCTATCCGTTCATCCAGGATGAGTCTGTTGCGCTGCGCGGCGTGGAAGCGGCGGGAAAAGGAATCGATACGGACAAACACGCGGCAACCTTGACGCTTGGACGTCCAGGAGTGATTCACGGCTCGCTTACCTACTTGCTGCAAGATGAGCATGGACAGGTGCAAGAAGCGCATTCCATCTCCGCCGGGCTGGATTATCCGGGTGTCGGTCCCGAGCATGCGTATTTGAAAGATACGGACAGAGTGACGTATACGTCTGTCACAGATGCGGAGGCGCTGGCGGCAGTCGAGCTTTTGTGCCGGACGGAAGGCATCATCCCCGCGCTGGAGAGCGCTCATGCGATTGCGGAAGTGATCAAGCGCGCTCCGCAAATGTCTCCTGAGCAAGTGCTGGTCATTTGCCTGTCGGGGCGCGGAGACAAAGACGTGCTGACCATTCAGGAAGCGTTGGCAGAACGGACAGAAGGAGGCGAGGCGTAATGACGGCAGCTACCAATCGAATCGACCGTTTGTTTGCGGATCGCAGTCGCAAGCGTTTTATCCCGTTCATTACGGTGGGCGATCCAACTATCGAAGCGACTTTTCAGCTTGTGACCGCCATGGCGGAGGCCGGAGCCGATGTGATCGAGCTGGGCATACCTTACTCTGACCCGCTGGCAGACGGCCCTACCATTCAGCGAGCTTCCCAGCGCGCACTGGAAAACGGCGTGTCGATTGCAGACGCTTTGCAACTGGTGAGCCGTTTGCGCCAGTCGAAAGTAGAAGCGGGCATCGTGTTGTTCTCCTACTTCAACCCGGTGCTGCAATATGGAGTCGAGCGGTTTTTTGCGGAAATGGCGGCACACGGGGCAGATGGCGTCGTCATTCCCGATTTGCCGATTGAAGAAAACGGCCCTTGCGTTGCGGCGGCGAAGCAAAACGGCCTTCATGTCATTTCGCTGGTCGCGCCGACTTCCGAAGCGCGCATCCAAACGATTGGCGAACAGGCGACAGGCTTTTTGTATTGCGTCTCGTCGCTCGGCGTGACAGGGGCGAGGACGGATTTGCGCGAGGATCTGGCAGACTTTTTGCAACGGGTGAAGGCGAGTACGAGTGCGCCGACTGCTGTCGGATTCGGCATTTCTACACCAGAGCAGGTGCGGGCCGTGGCTCCTCATGCGGACGGGGTAATCGTGGGCAGTGCGATTGTGCAGCAGATTGAAAACTACGAGAACGAACTGAAAGATCCGGCACGAATGCCAGATGCTGTTGAAAAAATAAAAACGTTTGTACATCAGTTGGCGAGTGCGCTACAATAGTGGGAAAAATGTGACTGGAGTGAACGTGGATGCAACCGAAGCAACGCATACTCAATGCCCCGGTATATCAGCCAGGGAAACCCATTGAAGACGTCAAACGGGAGTTTGGTTTGACAGAAGTGATCAAGCTGGCGTCCAACGAGAATCCTTATGGCTGCTCGCCAAAGGCAAAGGCAGCTATTGCGGAACAACTGGACAATCTCGCTCTTTATCCGGACGGCGCAAGCCTCAACCTGCGCTGGGACTTGGCAGATGCCCTCGGTGTGAAGCCTAGTCAACTGATCTTCGGAAATGGTTCCGATGAAATCTTGTTGATGATCTCTCGCGCTTTCCTGAGCGAAGGCACGAACACCGTCATGGCTACGCCGACGTTCTCCCAATATCGCTCCAATGCGATTATCGAAGGGGCAGAGCTGATCGAGGTTCCGCTCAAGGATGGCGTGCACGATCTGGAAGCGATGGCGGCTGCCATCAACGAGCAGACGAAAGTCGTCTGGGTATGTAATCCGAACAACCCTTCCGGCACGATCGTTACGGCGACAGAGCTGGAAGCGTTCCTGCAAAAAGTGCCGAGCAGCGTTCTCGTCGTCATGGATGAGGCTTATTACGAGTATGTCGTTGATTCCGCGTATCCGCAAACCGTTCCGATGCTGTCCCAGTATCCGAACCTGATCATTTTGCGCACGTTCTCCAAGATTTACGGCTTGGCAACGCTGCGCATCGGCTACGGCATCGCCTCCGAAGAGCTTGTGTCCGCTCTGGAGCACGTCCGCGAGCCGTTCAATACCGGAGCGCTTGGTCAGGTGGCAGCACGCGCGGCCCTGCACGATCAGGAGTTTGTCATCTCTTGCCGCGACCGCAACCGCGAAGGCTTGAAGCAATTGACTGACGCATTCGACGATTGGGGACTTTCCTACTTCCCGACGCAAACCAACTTCATTTTGGTAGACCTGAAAATGGATTCCGATGAAGTATTCAAAAAGCTCTTGATGAACGGAATCATCGTTCGCTCGGGCAATGCGCTCGGCTTCCCTGGATATCAACGGATTACAGTGGGAACAAAAGAACAGAACGAAAAGATTTTGTCTGTGCTAAAAGAAATCGTAACTGGCGCATTGAAATAACGGACACGAGATGCCGGGCGTTCCCCGGCATCTTTGTCTACGCGCATATGAGGAAGGACAGGAAGTGGAGATGAAAAAAGTAACCATCACTGTAATCGGTGTCGGATTGATTGGCGGTTCGATCGCTTTGTCCATGCGACGTGACCCCAATATCCGTGTTGTCGGTTACGATGTACGACAAGAACCATTAGATAAAGCGTTGACACTTGGAGTGATTCACGCTGGAACGACTGATTTGCAAACGGCTGTCCGCGAAGCCAATGTCATTTTCCTCGCAGCCCCCGTCGAGCAAATCGTAGCTACACTGCGCTTGTTGCAAGACATGGAGCTGCAACCAGACGTCATCGTCACAGACGTGGGGAGCACCAAGTCAGGCATTGTCAGACAGGCGGTAGAAGTCATTCCGCCGCATGTGACGTTTATCGGCGGGCATCCGATGGCCGGATCGCACAAATCAGGCGTGGAGGCGGCTTCGGACAGACTGTTGGAAAATGCCTACTACGTTTTGACGCCAGCCCCTGGCACGGCAGCAGAAAAAGTGGAGCGTCTAACCGAGCTTCTCTCCCTCACGCGGGCAAAAGTAGTACAGATGGACGCGGATTCCCACGATCAGGTAGTGGGAGCAGTCAGCCATTTCCCGCATGTCCTGGCATCTGCTCTGGTCAACCTGGTCGCCGGATACGACGAAGAGAACGCGTGGCATGCGCGTCTGGCCGCAGGCGGCTTCCGTGACATTACCCGCATTGCTTCGAGCAATCCGCGCATGTGGCGCGACGTATTGCTGCAAAACCGCGAGCATATTGTGAAGATCGCCAAAGACTGGGCAAAAGCTTTGGAAGATGTCGTCGAGCTTGTGGAAGAAGGCGACCCGGATGGAATCGAGCGGTTCTTCCAGACAGCCCGCGACTTCCGCGACGGTTTGCCTGAGCGCAAAACAGGAGCTTTGCCGCCTTTGAACGATTTGTATATCGACATTCCTGACCATCCAGGGGAGATCGGGCGCATTACAACGCTGCTCGGTGCGAAGCAAATCAACATCACCAACCTGCAAATCAGGGAGACGCGTGAAGATATATACGGTGCGCTGCGCATCACCTTCCATTCCCAGGAGGAGATGGAAAAGGGGGAGGAACTTCTCCGCTTTTTCGATTACAATGTATACAGGCGTACATGAGCCTGGTCGCGCAAACACGCTTTACAACGAAGACGCTTCACAGTATGACTAACGGGTGAAGAGAAAAAGGGGAGTGGCACTGTGCTTCGAGTTCGTCCAGCAAAGAAAATAGCAGGAACCGTACGTGTTCCGGGAGATAAATCCATTTCGCACCGTGCGGTCATGTTCGGAGCCTTGGCAGAAGGCGTTACGACGATCGAAGGCTTCCTGCCTGGCGCGGATTGCCTCAGTACGATCAGTTGCTTCCGCCGCATGGGCATCGAGATCGAGCAGCAGGGTGACAAAGTAACGGTACAAGGCAAAGGCTGGTACGGCTTGCAAGAGCCGATGCAGCATCTGGATGTAGGCAACTCCGGTACCACGATTCGCCTGATGTCCGGCATTTTGGCGACACAGCCGTTTCATACGGTCATGGAAGGCGACGAGTCGATTGCCAAAAGACCGATGCGCCGTGTCATCGGACCGCTGCGCCAGATGGGGGCAAAAATTGACGGCAGAAAAGACGGGGAGTTTACCCCTTTGTCCATTCGCGGCGGCAAGCTGCAAAGCATGGCGTACCAGTCTCCGGTCGCGAGCGCGCAAGTCAAATCGGCGATTTTGCTCGCCGGCTTGCAAGCAGAAGGCGTGACCAGCGTAACCGAACCGCACTTGTCCCGTGACCATACGGAGCGGATGATGCAAGCGTTTGGCGTTTCTGTCGTTCGCGATGGGCTGACGGTGTCTGTAGAGGGCGGCCAAAAGCTGACCGGACGAGCTATTTCCGTCCCGGGCGACATTTCCTCTGCGGCCTTTTTGATCGCGGCGGTCATGGTAGTGCCAGGCAGTTCGCTTTTGATTGAAAATGTCGGGATCAACCCGAGCCGTACAGGCATCATCGACGTGGTGAAAGCGATGGGCGGAAGCCTGGAGCTGCAAAACGAGCGAATTGTCAACGAAGAGCCGGTCGCCGACCTGCTCGTGACCCATTCGCAGCTGCACGGGATCGAAATCAGCGGGGATATCATTCCGCGACTGATTGACGAGATTCCGGTCATTGCCGTCATGGCTACGCAGGCAATCGGACAGACGGTCATTCGTGATGCAGAAGAACTGAAAGTAAAAGAAACCGACCGGATCGCTACGGTCGTGAGCCAGCTGTCCAAATTCGGAGGCCGGGTCACGCCGACGGACGACGGAATGATCATCGAAGGACAGACAGCCTTGACAGGGGCGGTGATCGACAGCATGGGCGATCACCGTATCGGCATGGCGATGGCGATTGCTGGCCTTGCTGCGACAGGAGAGACGGGGATTGAGAACGAGGAAGCGATCGATGTATCGTTCCCGGGCTTTGAAGAACTGCTGAAAAACATCAGCCAATAAGGGAACCGGAGAGAGAGCCTGTTGTTGACGAGACAGCAGGCTCCTTTCTATATGAGCAATGGGGCCTAGAAGAGGAGGAACTGCTCTGACGTTTTTTAGCAAAAATGATTTGACAAGCGCTTACATTCCGTTTATTATAAAAATACAGTATGGTTTCTCTCCACTCCTATCCAATATTATAAAAGCACACATGTGCTACCGCCGTTTGAATGCGCTTACAATCAACGGCGGTCTTTTTTTTTGTGAAAAACGTCTCGACGTTTTTCATGAAACGGGATGTCACCGCTTGCGGTCAACAAAACGGCCATGGCCGTTTTGCATTTTTTCCCTTTTCCGCGCATATGCTCGTACAAATCGCAGTGCGATGCGAGGGTCGGGAGGGGACAAGCATGTCGGAGCAAGGAATGGTCATTCGAGGGGGAGCCGTTGTTACTGCATACGGAATCAAGGAAGCGGATTTGTGGGTGCACGAAGGAAAGATCGTCCGCATCGCCAAAGACACCTTGCCCAAGACGACAGGCGAGACTGCTTTTGCCGAAGTAGACGCGTCCGATATGTATCTTTTGCCTGGCTTTGTCGCACTGCCGACACAATCTTTATATAAAATAAAAGATAGGCACACATACATAGAAGTGATGCAGGGATTTGTCAGGAGCGGCTGCACCAGTTTCGCCGATGTGTTTTTGCACGAAAGCTGGATGAGCAAGCCGCAGATGGAATACCAGCAAACTCGCCATTTCAACAGTCCGCTGGATTACGTCTGGCATGTCGGGATCGGGGCTGACCAGCTACAGGCGAAAACGGTGGCGAGATACGGTGAACATGGCTTGGCGGCCTTTCACGTATCGGTTCGCAGCCCAGAAGAAATTTCCACAATAAAATGGGAAACGCTTTTGCAACTTCATACGTCTAAACAAACGATTCTGCATTTGCACATACAAAATGATGCGTCCGTAAAAAAAGAACAGCGTGATCAAATTCGGCAGCTTTGGCTGGACGCTACTAAATACTGGAAGGTGCGTACCGTCATCGCTGATCCGTCAGTGGCCTTTGAAACAAGAGAACACGATCCGTTTTTGCACATTTTTCGTTTGCCAACAGAAGTGACAGACCGGGCCATTCGCCACATGCACCAGCACTTTTACGACAGTTGGCAAGTCGCTGCTCCCCTTCACGATGTTCGCATTGATTATCGCCGGAGATGGTATTCGCCGGAAAGGTTGCTTTGTCTACTCGTCAGACTTGCTTCGACAAACGTTGCCAAGGCAGTCGGGCTTTATCCGCAAAAAGGGAGCTTGACACCAGGGGCAGACGCTGATATTGTCTTCCTGAAAAAGGAAAACTGGTTGACAAAGTATGATCTTTCCACTATTCTCAATTTTAGCGAAATGCATCTTCCAACATCTGTTATGTCGAACGGTAAATGGTTGTATCGAAACGCGCAGTTTAGCTCGTCTGTTGGGATGGGCAGACGCCTTTTCGACACAAAGCCCTACGCATATGTCATTTAACCCCAAAAATGGGGGTTTTTTCGTGAAGGATTCCCGCAGTCTGACGAGAAAAAGAATCGTAAGGTCGCGCAACTTTTTACATCCCCAGCAGTCTAATGTTACAAAGGCCGCTGAGGGATCGGAATCGCAAGGAGGTAATCCTGATCATGACCGATTCCCAGCTTATCCGAGAAATTAAAGAAGGTAATCTGGAATGCTATGCTGAACTGATTCGTCGATATGAAAAAAAGATCCTCTCATTTGTCACTCATCTTTTGCGTCAGGCACATCTGGAGCATATTGCTGAGGATATTTGTCAGGAGACGTTTTACAAGGCGTATAAGAGCATTCATTCTTTCCGTGATGTAGAAGCAACCTTCTCTACTTGGCTCTATACGATTGCCCGTAACTCTGTACTCAGCGAATTGCGCAAAAGCCGCAACTCCGACGTGTATCTCGATGATACACTGCAAGTGCCGATGGCATCTCCCAAAACTTTGCCCGAGCAGGTTTTGTTGCGCAACGAGCGGGAGAGCATGGTCAGACTGGCTATTAACAACTTGCCGGAGAAGCAGCGCTCAGCCTTGATTTTGCGAGAGTACGAACAAATGGATTACACAGAGATCGCCACGATTCTCGATTTGACCGTCAGCTCCGTGAAATCCTTGCTGTTTCGGGCACGCCAAAGTATAAAAGGCCAGCTGGAAACCTACATCCTGGACCCTCAATTGGATGAAGCTGAAGGGATGAATCGATGATGAAATGTGAAGAAGTTCAGGAAATTCTGCCTGAATACGCCGAAAATCTGTTGTCAGAGGTGACGCAACGCCGTGTTGATCACCATATGGCATCGTGTTATGCCTGTCGTGCCGACTATGAAATCTGGTCGGACAGCGGGGAGTGGATGGAAATGGACAAGGAAGAGTACCATTCCGTTACGCCTTCCCGTTCCATTGTTGATGCTGTCATGGCCCGGATTTTGTCCGAGGAGCAATGGGCGATCCCGATTGGCAGAAAAATTTTCAGTGTAACAGCCAGAATGAGACGCATGGGAGCAAGTGTAGCCGTTTTGTTGCTATTGTTGTTTACTTTTACTTTATATGTCAATTCCACTTCGACCGAGCAAGCCAATTCCCTCGTGATCAACGGGGAAGTGATGGCGATGAACACGCCAAAAGCGCAAGTCATCTCCTCTTCCATGCAGACAGACGATGGTACATACGTGGTAGAAGCACAGCCGCTCACTTCGCAAAGTGATGCACTGGCTAGTGCGACCGCCTCGATCGTTCCGCTGGATGGAAAACCGGCAGCAACGGATTCAGCGAAGCCAAACTACCCGATTGTGCTCAGTGTGTTCGGGATTTTGATGACCGTATTGACAATGAGCTGGCTTACACGTGCATAATGGTATATGATCAAGAGAAATGAAAAGACCGTCTTAGGACGGTCTTTTGTGGCTATTCATCCAGAATACGGCCTAAGCATAATACATATGAGGTGAGCACGATGCCAAAAAAATGGCTGTATGTCATAGATGAGGCAATTAAGCGAATTGAGAACGACGAAGTGGAACTGGGTTTGACAGCCTTGCAAAAAGTGCAGGAGCACGGGGCTGACTTGCCTGATGTCATGATGTATTTGGCGGAAGTGTGGTACCGTCTGGGCCATTTGGACGTGGCAGGCAAACTGTTGTCGGAGGTTCTGGAAAACAATCCGCAGCTAGACCCTTCCTTGCGCAGAGAGTGCCAATTGCTGCTTGCCGAAATCGCGCTTGATTCCAGTGATTTTGAAACGGCGCAGCATTTGCTCTACGAGTGCAAAGAATCGGGCTATGACAGCATTCAACTCGATTTGCTATTGGCAGATTTGTACGCGCTGCAAGATTTGGACGAGGTGGCTGTCAAATATTTGGAGCAGGCCAGACAAAAAGAGCCTGACAACCAGGATATTTTAGCTGCGCTCGGCAACCTGTATTTCCGCATCGGGGAAGATGAAGTCGCGATGCAGCTTCTGGAGCAGGCGGGCAGTGAAAGTCTGGAGCTGCTCTTGACCAAAGGACGCTCGTTGGCGCAAAACGGGCAGTTCGAGCAGGCGTATCAAGTATTCCGCCAGGCGCTTGTGCTCGATCGCTCGCCGGAAGTGCTGTATGGAGCGACACTGATGGCTTTCCACGTGGGACGACTGGAGGAAGCGGTGGAGCTGGTAACCACGCTGCAAGCCATTGACGAAGAGTACGTGGCTTCGTACCCGCTGGCGGCAGACATTTACTTGTCGCTGGGCAAAACCGAGCAAGCTATCGACGCCTTGAAGCAATACGTGACGCTGTCCGGCTTTGACCTCGATCAAATTCGCCGACTGATTGCGCTGTTGACGCAAGCGGGACGATACGACGAAGCGAAAGAATACCAGCAATTGCACGATCAGTGGGATCACGAAACAGAAGAAGAGTAAGCAAAAAAAGCTTCAGCGCATAAAAAAATCGACGAACAGGAAGTCACTCATGTGGCTTCCTGTTTATTTTTCCGCTTATTGGCAAGAATGAGGGATACAAGAAAGCCATCGCAAAGAAGGGATGCACAGATGAACTTGGCTGAGATCTTGGTCTACACCGATATCCGGCAGCTCCATCAGATTGCCAACCACTACGGATGCGAATGCAACCCTCATTCCAAAAACGAATTGATCACTTCTCTCTTGTCCAGTCTGCGTCATCGGTTGACAATCTCTCAGGAAGTAGCGCAGTTGTCTCAAGCCGAAATACACTTTTTGCTGCAGCTTTTGCTCGACAAGCGAACCGTCATGTCGCTGGAGGATTTGCTCGCCAAAGCGGGCGTGGCTCTTTTGGCAGCAAAAGAAAAAAAGCAGGATTCGGCAAGGCAATTTGTCGCGGCGGCGATGAAAAGAGGCTGGATATTTCCTGCCAAAAGCAAAACGGTCGGGCAGTATCAAATTCCGTTGGACATCCGAGAACCTTTCATACAAGCCTGGCTCGATCAGTGGCGCGAGGAGAACGATCTGGTGATCCCGGGGCCGCAGGCGTACAGGGACGAAGGAACGGCTCTTTGCGACGATATCATGCAATTTTTACAATTCCTTCAGCAGGAGCCTGTACCGCTTACGGCTGAGGGAGGCATGTACAAACGGCATCAGCAGCAGTTGTTTCAATTTTTGTACGTGAAGGAAGAGCCGCTTTTGCCGCAAAAATGGCGCTTTGGATACGGGCTGCACTTCGATGTATACCCGGATCGCTTCTCTTTGCTTTACGACTTCTGCTACTACAACAAATGGATGGAGGAGGCGGAGGGGAGAGTAGGCATTACCGAGGCGGGACGGGAGCGGTTGGAACAGCCGTATTCCGATCAGCTTTACCATGATGTGATCCGCTTCTGGATGCGATTGTACAAGCGGGCGATCCCGAATTTGCCGATGCTTGTCCAGTTGATTCCGCTCATCGCCTCTGGCGGCTGGGTGCGGCAGGAATCGCTGCTGCATACGCTGGTTCCCTGGATCAAAGAGTTCTACTACGATGCACCCGCAGATATTTTGATCAATCGAGTCTGCAAAATGATGGTGCATCTCGGATTGCTTCGAGTCGGCCAAGACGAGCATGAACAGTGGTTGTACACTGCCACCTATGCGAGCCAGACTTGGCTTCGAAAATACAACGGCTTTACGGAAACGACTATTTTATTGAAGTGAGGGATGGGTATGGAGTGGCCAAATTTCTATTCCAACGCGTACGGAACGAACAATCAAATGGTGTCCGGGTTGCTGTCCGAGATGGTAATCGACGAGCAAATGCGGCAGTACCGCAAGCGGACGCTGTACCAGGAAATTGACGAGGCGTTGGCTACCAAAAACAAAGAGCTGTTCATCCGCCTGACGGGCGAATTGAAAGAGATCATGGCTTACGAAAAGGCGTAGCTGCCTTGGCCGGAAGCTGTGTTGCGAGACTTTGCCGATTCATGGTACGCTAGTTTCCAGAATCTACACGAGAAGAGGAGACGGCGTTATGCAATGGAATGTAAACGAATTTGAAAATTGGGAGGAGCTGCGACCCTATGTGGATACCGCGCTGCTCCCTCTTTATTTGTACAAGGACGGTATCGGGGTAGAAGAACACGTGCTGCGCATGAACTATTTGCTGAATATAGCGGCAGGCATCGAACAGCGGCTCAAGGGGCGAGTTCTTCTGTTTCCGCTCAGCTATCAGTTTGCAGAAGCGAGTCAAGGCCAGAAGACGCCGCGAGACTTCGCTTTTTCAGTCGGATTGCATTTTTCGCAGGACAAAATTCGCTTGGACGAGCAGGGGCAGGAAGGCTGTCTCATGCTTCCGGTCGGAGAAGAAGATCTGGACTCAGCCTTGCGTTTTGAAGTGACTGTGGATGTTTTGGTCCAGGAAATTATTCGTCTGTGGCAGCGAAAGACGGCGCAATAGAGAAAGCGTTTTCCGGTAATACTACAGGAAAACGGGAGGGACAAGGAGCAAATTTTGACAAAATGGCAACAATCTATCAGCAGGCAGGGGTTGGCTTCTACCATGCCCGCTGGACATTCTTGACATCTTTATAGGCGTTAGCTATGATTGGGATTGACCTAGTGTATATGTATGAAAACGCCATCGTAGCGCTATTTTACAGGATAAGGAGGGAAAAAAGAGATGGGAGACAAACGCGAAATTTCCAGACGTACTTTTTTGAACTACGCTCTGATGGGAACTGGCGGGTTCCTTGCTGCGGGTATGATCACCCCGATGATTCGCTTTGCGGTTGACCCTTTACTGCAGGGACATGCAGGTGGAGATAAAGTAGCAGTTGGTTCTCCAGATGAATTCAGCGCAGTACCTAAGCGCGTTGAATTTAAGGTACATACCAAGGACGGTTGGTATGAATCCGAATCTACGTTGTCTGCATGGGTAACCAAAAACGACAAGGGTGAGATCCTTGCTCTGTCCCCAATCTGTAAGCACTTGGGCTGTACCGTTGACTGGAATACCAGTCCGGAACATCCAGATCAGTATTTCTGTCCATGCCACTTGGGCCGTTACACGATCAACGGTGAACACATCTTGGGTACACCGCCGACAGCATCTCTTGATGAGTACGAAACAGAAGTAAAAGACGGCAAGCTTTATTTGGGTAAGGTAAAGGCAAATCCTCGTCCGGGGGTGAACGGCTAAGATGTTACAAAAAATGTATGATTGGGTCGATGAGCGCCTGAATATCACTCCGATGTGGCGCGACTTGGCCGACCACGAAGTACCTGAGCACGTGAACCCGGCACACCATTTCTCTGCTTTCGTTTACTGCTTTGGGGGCCTAACGTTCTTTATTACGGTTATTCAAATCTTGTCTGGTATGTTTTTGACGATGTACTATGTACCAGACATTATCAACGCCTACGAGTCTGTTAAATACCTCCAGAACGAAGTTGCATTCGGGGTAATCGTACGCGGTATGCATCACTGGGGCGCGAGCTTGGTCATCGTGATGATGTTCCTACATACTTTGCGTGTTTTCTTTACAGGTGCATACAAAAAGCCTCGCGAGCTGAACTGGGTTGTGGGCATGCTGATCTTCTTCGTCATGCTGGGCCTCGGTTTCACAGGCTACCTCTTGCCATGGGACAACACCGCATACTTTGCGACAAAAGTAGGTTTGGAGATTGCAAACTCCGTTCCGCTCATCGGTCCGTATGTAAAAATGTTGCTCACAGGTGGAGACATCGTAGGTGCGCAAACGCTTTCTCGCTTCTTCGCGATTCACGTATTCTTCCTGCCAGGCGCATTGCTCGGCCTGTTGGGCGCTCACTTTGTTATGATCCGTTCGCAAGGTATCTCGGGTCCACTATAATGGGTCTTCGATAAAAAGGAGGAAATAGCATGGCAAAACAAGATAAAGATGCTACCTTCGTCGGAGATTCCCGAGTATCGGCGAAGCGTATCCCTAATATTTCTCCATCTTACTCCGACTTTCCGGGAAAAAATGAGCCGTTCTGGCCGAACTTCCTGCTGAAAGAGTGGATGGTGGCAGCTGTTTGCTTGGTCGGCTTCCTCGTGCTGACGGTTTCTCATCCATCGCCGCTGACTGACAAGGCAAACCCGAATGATACGTCATTCGTTCCGTTGCCAGACTGGTACTTCCTGTTCCTGTACCAAATGCTGAAATACCCTTGGGCTGCGGGAGATTGGGTAGTCCTCGGTACGATCATTATTCCGGGTATCGCCTTTGGCGGACTGATGCTTGCTCCTTGGCTGGATACCAGCAAAGAGCGCCGTCCTTCCAAGCGTCCGGTAGCAACTGGTTTGATGCTGACAGCTCTGGTAGGCGTTTTCTACCTTACGTGGGCTGCGGATCACGAGCACTCCCTGAGCCATCCATCCAGCAAGGATTCTGGTGGCGCTGGCCATGGCTCCAACGCAACGGCTCCGGCACCTGCTGACACCAGCTTTACAGCAGATGCTGTATGGAAAGCTCAAACAAGCTGCATGGGTTGCCACGGCAAAAACATGGAGGGCGGCATGGGTCCAAACCTCCAGAAGATCGGTGAAAAATACGATGCAACGCAGATTGCCGATATCATCAAAAATGGTAAGCCACCTGCAATGCCAGGCGGCATGATCAAGGATGATGCGGAAATCACGAAGTTGGCCGAGTACATGGCAACCTTGAAATAAGCTAATAGAGAAAAAGCTGGCTGACGATGCGGTCAGCTTTTTCTTTAGCGGCGTACACAGCGGGAGACGATAAACATGATCTGGATATGGGAGTGGTTCAAGCATTCTTTGGGGAAAAGATGGTTTCTATGGACGCTGTTTATCGTAAACCTGCTGGGAACTATATACGGATTCATCTGGTATAAAAACCAGCTGGCAGAAACGCCAGCGTACTTGACTCCTTTTGTCCCAGACAGCCCAACAGGTAGTGGCCTTTTTACTTTGGTCATCCTTACCTATTTGTTGGGTCGCCACATCCCGGTACTGGAAGCACTGGCAGGCATCACGAATTTCAAGTATGGTGTATGGGCCGTTTGCATTATCTTGGCGGGTTGGATGATGGGGAATGAAGTACGCTGGACAGATGTGATGTTAATTATTTCACATGCTGGAATGGCGGCTGAATCGGTGCTGTATGCACGCTTTTACAAATTGAGCATCCTGCCAGTGGGGATCGCTGCGCTGTGGACTTTAAACAACGACTTTTTGGATTACGTGATGGATATCCACCCATGGCTGCCAAGTGTGCTTGACCCGTACGATGGTTTCGTCGGGCTGTTTACTGTGCTTCTCAGCCTGATATCCATATCGGTTATTTGGATTGCAAACAGCAAGCACACGATAAACAAGGTCTAATCTTGTCCTCCTTTCCATAGGCTGTACTAGGGGAAGGAGGTTTTTTGCGTTGAAGAAAAACATCCGGTTTTTACTGTTCTTTTTGGCGATCGGATTGTTTTTGTCCTGGCCGATACACAGTTTGTACTCCAAGCTGAATCAACCGATCGAAGCACAGCAATTAGTGGCTCTGGATCAGATTGCCAATGATTTTTTGAATTACGCAAAAAAAGGGGATATTGAAGGCGCACAAGAGCGGATTGTGCAACTGGCGGAGAAGTTCCCGAACCAGCATTTGACGTCTCCGCTCAAAATCGAGAGCCTGAACGCGGTAACGCAGTCGATTTTGGCGGCGAAAAAAAGCTTTTCTTCGGCCAACGTGAGCGAGCAGCAGCTGTTGTGGCATGCCACGCAAGTTCGGGTAGCGATTGATGCTTTGACGCATGAACATCAACCAATGTGGCGCAGCTATTATCCCTCTCTTGTCACCCAAGTGCAAAACTTGCAGCAATCTGCGGTAGAGCGTAATTTCACCCAATTTCGCGAGCAGTTCGACGAGAATTATCGGCTGTTTTTGGCGATCAAACCGGGCATGAGCATCCAGCTGCCGGAGGAGCAATTGGCTTCGATTTCCTCGGCTTACGATGTCATTTCCAAAGAGATGAGAAACGCGCAAATGGACTGGCAGCTCATCAGGGAAGCTTTGCGCGATTTGAACGGTTCCATCCAGACGGCATTTGTCGGCGAGGAGAAGAGCACCTTTGCCCGCCTGATGATGCGGCCTGATTCGCCCATGACGATGCTGCTCTCGATTGCGATTGCGCTCGTTGCCGCTTTGGCTTATGTGGCGTGGAAAAAGTACGATGGCGAAATTCGCTCCACCTGAAAATGGAAGGAAGCGTACACAAAAAACCTTGCCCTTATGCTCAGGCAAGGTTTTGTTGCGTTTGAAGCTTTAATCATGCAGCGGCTTTTTATTCTCATCAAGCGTAAAGCCTTCGCCCAGCACCTCGTGCACGTCATTGACGATCACGAAAGCGTGCGGATCAATCTCTTGCACGATGTTTTTAAAGCGCATGACTTCGTTGCGGCTGACGACGACGTAAATCACTTTCTTTTCTTCCCCGGAGTAGGCTCCTTTACCCGCCAGAAGCGTTACGCCACGGCCGAGATCGAGAATTTGCTTCGAGATTTGCTCGGCGTGATTGGAAATGATGGTTAGCGCTTTTCCGGCGTAAGCCCCATCCTGGAAAAAGTCGATGACGCGCGCTGCGATAAATACGACGACGAGCGTGTACATCGCGCTCTCCAGGTTCAAGTAGATGAGCGATGCGCCGATGACGAGGATGTCGCCGAAAAACAGCGTTCTACCCATGCTGACACCCATGTATTTTTGCAGCAAGCGGGCGATGATGTCTACTCCGCCAGTCGTTCCGCCATAGCGGAAAATAATGCCCAAACCGACGCCGACAGCTACACCAGCGTACAGGGAAGCGAGCAGTCGATCTTTCATCACGAGCGGCATGACGCCGTCAAAGACGGAGAGAAAGACGGAAAGGGCGACCGTTCCTAAAATCGTGTAGAAAAAAGACGTGCGGCCGAGAATTTTCCAACCTAACAAAAACAGCGGTACGTTCAAGACGAAGAAGACAATCCCTTGATCTACGACCGGGAACAATAGCTTGATCAAAATGCTAATCCCCGTGATACCGCCCTCGGCAAGATGGTTGGGGATGTTAAAGGCGTTAATGCCGAATCCCATGATGGCAGAACCGATAATGATGGCGATGATGCTCTTTAAACGGATGTTCATAGTGTCCTCCTGTTTTGCCGGAGCCGAAATGGATGCTTTTTTGTCCGACATGTTGTGCAGTTGTGCGAGCGAAAACCTTGATGCCTGAGGGTCATACGAAAGCCATTATAAATGACCGATTATTTGATTGTCCATATGTTGGAAGAGGAAGTATTGAGATTTGGCAAACGCAGCCTTTTTGTGTACGATAGGTGAAAGAGAGAAGGATGAAAACAACAAAGGAGTGGGCGAATGGAACGGCAAAAAACAATGCAAGAAATCCAGCAGGAAGTGGACCAATACATATCGCAATTCAAGGAAGGGTACTTTTCACCGCTGTCCATGCTGGCTCGCATGACGGAAGAAGTCGGGGAACTGGCACGGGAGATCAATCATTTTTACGGCGAAAAGCCCAAAAAGAAAGACGAAGGCGAGAAAACGGTCGAAGAAGAACTGGGCGACGTCCTGTTTATTGTGATCTGCTTCGCCAACTCGCTTGGCATTGATTTGCAGGAAGCGTTTGATCGTATTATGCACAAATTCAACACACGCGATAAAGATCGCTGGACAAGAATTGAGGAGAACGATCCGCATGAATAAACAAATACGCGTAGCGGTGGCGGGCGCCAACGGACGCATGGGACAGGAAGTTGTCAAAATGCTGGCGCAGGACGACCAGATGATCTATACCGGCAATCTGGATACGCGCCTTGACGCGGAACAAATTGCCAAACAAATGGAAGAAATGCAGCCTGACGTGCTTGTCGATTTTACGACACCGCATAGCGTGTACAAAAACATGGAGCTGTGTTTGGCACACGGCGTTCGACCTGTGATCGGGACGACCGGGTTGACTCCCGAGCAGTTGCAGGAAATGACCGATCGCTACAAAGAAGCGGGTCTGGGGGCGATCATTGCTCCGAATTTTGCGATTGGGGCCATTCTTTGCATGAAATTTTCCGCGATGGCAGCGAAGTACATGCCGCATGTGGAGATCATCGAGCTGCACCACGACCGCAAGCTGGATGCGCCAAGCGGCACAGCACTAAAGACGGCGGAAATGATCGCTGCTGTGCGCCAGGAGCTGAAGCAGGGACACCCGGAAGAAGTGGAGACGATTCCGGGTGCGCGGGGAGCCGAGTACGAAGGTTTCCGCATTCACAGCGTCCGCTTGCCGGGAATGGTTGCTCACCAGGAAGTGCTGTTCGGTGCGACCGGGCAAACGTTGTCGATTCGCCACGATTCCATCAATCGCGAGTCGTTTATGCCAGGCGTCAACTTGGCGATCAAAGCTGTGATGAGCATGTACGGTTTGATTTACGGGCTGGAACATTTGATTGATTAAACGTTTGATTAAAAAAGCGATCTCTATCGAGACATAAGGGAGAGTTTCTCGTGAAAATTGCATTGATAGCGCATGATCGAATGAAAGAAGAGATTGTCCAATTGGCAACGGCCTACGAGTCGATCCTGGCCGAGCATGAGCTGTATGCCACGGGTACGACAGGCGCAAGAATCATGGATGCCACTTCGCTGAAACTCACCAGATTTTTGTCAGGACCTCTGGGGGGCGACCAGCAAATCGGGGCGAAAATTGCCCGAAACGAGATGGATCTGATTATTTTCTTGCGTGATCCGCTTACTTCGCAGCCGCATGAGCCGGACATTATTGCGCTGCTCAGGCTGTGTGATGTGCATAAAATTCCGTTTGCCACCAACCTTGGGTCTGCGGAAATCATGCTCAAGGCGCTGGAGCGCGGGGAGTTGTCCTGGCGCGAGGTGCTGCACGAGGAGAATGAGGCATGAGTTCACTCGACATTTTGGCGATTGGTGCGCATCCTGATGACGTGGAGATCGGCGCGGCGGGGAGCCTGCTTTTGGCGGCGCAATCCGGGAAGCGTACAGCGATTCTCGATCTGACGTACGCCGAGCTGTCGTCGAATGGCACGGTGGAGCGCAGACAACAGGAAGCGGCTGCGGCTGACAAGCTGCTAGGGGTTGCGGCGCGCTACAATTTTGGCTTGCCTGACCGCGGGCTGGAGAGCGTCAGGGAGCAAGCGATCGAGCGGGTCGTGAAGCTGATCCGCGAAACGCGTCCGCGTACAGTGCTCGCTCCGTATTTTTCCGATCGGCATCCCGATCATGAGAGCGTAAGCCGCATCGTGCGGGAAGCTATCTTCAATGCGGGTATCCGCAAGTATTTGCCTGATTCGGAGCTGCCAGCGTATCGCCCTGCTCAATTTCTGTACTATTTTATTAATTCGACGGTCACACCCCAGTTTGTGGTCGACATTACCGCGATCTACCCGCAAAAAATGGAAGTGCTCCGCTGCTACCGCAGTCAATTCGAGCTGGAAGAAGGCAGTGTGCAGACTCCGTTGACCAACGGGTATCTGGAATCGGTCGAGTATCGCGAGCGCTTGTTTGGGCAACAAGCAGGCGTGACGTATGCAGAAGGATTTGTCAGTGCTGCGCCTTATGTATTGAACAGCTTGTGAAAAGGGGTGACACCTAAGAAATGAACATTGGGATTACTTGTTACCCATCTTTGGGAGGCTCAGGGGTTGTCGCGACAGAGCTTGGCAAGCTGTTGGCGGAGCGCGGGCATCAGGTGCATTTTATTACCGGCGGGATGCCTTTTCGCCTGGGAGCCTTCCATCCGAATATTTTTTACCACGAAGTAGAAGTGAACCATTATGACGTGTTCAAATATCCGCCGTACGATTTGACGCTGGCAAACCGGATGGCGCAGGTGGCCAAAAATGAAAAGCTGGACTTATTGCACGTACATTATGCCGTGCCACATGCGCTGTGTGCGTTTTTAGCGAAACAAATGGTCGGGGATCATCTGAAAATCGTCACGACTCTGCACGGGACCGATATTACCGTGTTGGGGTATGACTCGAACTTGAGCGACATGATTCGCTTCGGCATTGAGCGCAGCGATCTCGTGACGGCTGTATCCAAAGATTTGATCAAGCAGACAAAAGAGCTTTTGCACGTCGAAAAAGAAATCGTTCCGGTGTACAACTTCGTCGACAAGCGGCGCTACTACCCGAAAGAGGTAGAGCACCTGAAAAAAGTGTTCGCTCCAAACGGGGAGAAAATCCTCATGCACATATCCAACTTCCGTCCGGTCAAGCGCGTTCCGGATGTCATTGACATCTTTGCGCGAGTCAGACAAGAGATGCCTGCGCGTCTGATCCTGATTGGGGAAGGACCGGAGATGGGGGCCGTCCGCAAGCAAATCGCCGAGCAAGATTTGACAGAGGACGTATGCTTTTTGGGCAAACAGGAGGACGTAGCGGAAGTGTTGTCCATGGCAGACTTGATGCTCTTGCCGTCGGAAAAGGAAAGCTTCGGCCTGGTTGCGCTGGAGGCAATGGCGTGTGGCGTTCCTGTCGTGGCTTCCGTGGCTGGCGGGATTCCCGAAGTGGTTGTCGATGGCGTCAACGGCTTTTTGCGTCCGATCGGAGACGTCGAAGGCATGGCGCAAGCGGCGATTCGTCTGTTGCAAAATGAAGAAATGTATCGCCAGTTTTCCGCGAACAGCATCGAACGCTCCTGCAAAACGTTTTGTCACGAAACGATTGCCTCCGAGTACGAGGCGCTCTACGCCAAGCTGCTCGGATAAGCACTCGATACGGGCAACAACAGCTATTGGCGGGACAATCGGCTTTTCACCAATTGATGCAACTTGGATACAAAAATGAACAGCCCATACAAAAATCTCATGAGTGTCGCCTCCTCATAACATCGGGTGAACCATGCGAGAAAGGGGGGAGCGGTATGACGCTCCATCTGGCAAACCGGGTTCTTGAGACGTTGGAGAATCACGGATTTGAAGCTTACTATGTCGGCGGATGCGTCCGCGATTGGCTGCTGTCTCGGCCCGTGCACGATATAGATATATGTACGAATGCCCATCCTGGCGACGTCATCCGCTTGTTTCCCGATCACGTTCCGACCGGACTCAAGCATGGGACAGTGTCTGTCAGGATCGAGGGGCAATTTTTTGAAGTGACGACTTATCGGACGGAAGGCAAGTATGAAGACTATCGCCGTCCGGCAGACGTCCAGTTCGTGTCCGATCTCAGACTGGATTTGGAGCGCAGGGATTTTACGATGAATGCCATGGCGATGAATCGGATGAAAGAGCTTCAGGACCCGTTTGGCGGTCAGGCAGATATGGCAGCGCGACTGGTCAGGGCCGTGGGACAACCGCTGGAGCGCTTTCGGGAAGATGCGCTGCGATTGCTCCGAGCCGTTCGCTTTGCGGCGCAGCTCGGTTTTGCGATTGAGGCCAGGACGCTTGCTGCCATGAGCGAGACGGCTTCGCTTTTGGCGCATATCGCTGTGGAGCGTGTCCGGGAAGAGCTGAATAAAATGCTCGGCAGCCAAGCCCCGCAAATCGGTTGCGATCTGATCAACGAAACGGAACTGTTTGGCTATTCACCTGTCTTGCAGCGATTGTTTCGCGATTCGGCTTCCCAATTTTGGCGGAGTGCGCATGTAAACAGTCTGCCGCAAAAATGGGCGCTTCTGTTCTACGCAGCGCAGTTTACCTCCGAGGAAGCGATCGCTGCCTGCCAGCTTTTGCGAATGTCCAAGCGGGAGACGGAAGCAATCGGTTTTTTTGTGGAGCAATTGCGGCATTTGCAACCGGAGTGGGATCAGCCAAAACCGCTTGAGTGGGGGCAGTTGTTGCTCGAAGCAGGCTGGGAAAAATGCGAGCAGCTCGCCCAGCTTTTGCTGGCATGCTGGTGGAATCAACAGCCGCAAGCCATGCTGGCGAGCCTGTCCGAACAATATCACGCGATGCCGGTCAAAACCATGAAGGAACTTGCGATAACCGGGCTTGATCTGCAACTCGCCCTGCAAAAGAAACCGGGGGAATGGATTGTCCACGTGTTGCGGACGCTGCTGCGGCAAGCGGCCCTGCACGGATTGCCGAACACCCCCCATGATTTGATTGAAGCTGCAAAGAAAGAGGTTGCGCAAGATGAACATTAAACAAGTCATTCTTCAAGCCTTTCGCGATCAGCCGGGACGCTTTATTTCCGGCGAAGAGCTGAGCCAGACGTGCGGCTGTTCGCGAACAGCGGTCTGGAAGCACATCGAGGAGTTGCGGCGGGATGGGTACGAGGTAGAAGCTGTCCGCAAGTCGGGCTATCGCTTGCTTGCAGCGCCTGATCGGCTGTCTGCGGCAGAAATCATGGCGGGGCTGTCTACCGCGCGGATCGGACAGCATGTCATCGCCCATGATGAGGTCGTCTCCACGCAGCCGCTCGCGCACGAGGCTGCGGCAAAAGGCGCACAGGAAGGCACGCTCGTTTTGGCGGAGCAACAGACGGGGGGGAAAGGGCGGCTGGGACGTCCCTGGCACTCTCCGAAAGGGACAGGCATCTGGATGAGCCTGATCGTCCGCCCTGCGATCCCGCTGCCGAAAACGCCGCAGATGACTTTGCTGACAGCGGTGACTGTCGCGAGAACGATTCGCGAGGAAACAGGGCTTCCTGTCAAAATCAAGTGGCCGAACGACATTTTTATCGGGGACAAAAAAGTGTGTGGGGTATTGACCGAGCTGAACGCGGAATCGGATCGCGTCAATTACTTGGTGATCGGCATTGGGCTGAACGCCAACAGTGTACAGGCTGACTTTCCCGAAGAGTTGTTGTCTATCGCGACTTCTTTGCGAATCGAGTCAGGCACTCCGATCAAGCGCGTTTCGTTCATCCAGCGCTTTTGCCAAAACTTCGAGGAAGAGTACGACCATTACTTGCGCGCAGGCTTCGCGCGTGTGAAGCAAGAGTGGGAAGCCAACTCCTATTCGATTGGCCGCTGGGTAACCGTCCAGACGATCTCGCAAAAGCTGGAAGGTCAAGCGATAGGGCTTGATGAGGAAGGCGTGCTCATGGTGGAAGATCGGGCAGGCCAGATCCATAAAGTGTATTCGGCGGACGTCAATTATCGTGCAAATGTGTAGATGATTTGCTATACTCCAAAAGGGAGGCTGTATCTTTTCAAGAACGGTACTCCCGGAGTATTTTTGCAGCAAATGGTGTATAGATAAGGCAAATACGCAAGGACAAAAATCTGCTCAGAGCCTTTGTGGACCGAGACAGAAGGAATCCGTTCAAGACAAGTATGTCTCTTTGGCATGGACAACCTTCTCCCTTTTATGAGCGAGAAGGTTTTTTTATTCCTCTCTATCCACGAAGCTTGGCGCGAAAGAGGAGAAGACGCAAATGACAAAACAAGTCACGACTTCGGACATCCGCAAAAAGAAAGAAGCGGGCATTCCCATCACGATGGTGACAGCTTACGATTTTCCATCGGCAAAGCTGGTGGAGGACGCTGGCGCGGACATGATTCTCGTTGGCGACTCGCTCGGCATGGTCGTGCTTGGCTACGACTCCACGCTGCCTGTGACGATGGACGATATGGTCCACCATACGAAGGCGGTGACAAGAGCGGCCAAACGCGCTTTTGTCGTTTCGGACATGCCGTTTCTCAGCTATCACGGCACGATCGAAGAAGCGGTGAAAAATGCGGGAAGACTAATGCAGGAGGGACTCGCCAGAGCAGTCAAGCTGGAGGGCGGAAGCGAACTTGCGCCTCTGATCACCCGATTGGTTCAGGCAGGCATTCCGGTAGTGGGACATATCGGCCTGACTCCGCAGTCGGTTCATCAGCTTGGCGGTTATAAAGTGCAGGGACGCGATCTGGAAGCGGCAAAAAAATTGCTGGATGACGCATTGGCTTTGCAGCAAGCTGGCGCTTTTGCGATTGTGCTGGAATGCGTGCCGCAAGAGGTAGCCAAAATGATTGCCCAAAAGCTGGAGATTGCCGTAATCGGCATCGGTGCTGGGGCAGACTGTGATGGACAAGTGCTCGTGTTCCACGACCTGGTTGGTTACGCTTCCCAATTGACGCCGAAATTCGTCAAGCGCTACGCTGACATCGGCACATCCATTCGCGAGGCAGTCGCCACGTACGTCAAAGAAGTCGAGCTTCGTCACTTTCCGGGGCCTGATCACGTGTTTCGTGCATCGGAAGAGACGATCAAGGAGCTGTACGGAGAAGGAGTGACCCAATCATGATTCAAACGATGCAGCAGCTATCCACAATCGAGGATGTGCGCGTTCAAATACAAGCAGCACGGCGGCAAGGCAAGACAATCGGCTTTGTGCCCACGATGGGCTTTTTGCATGAAGGACACCTCAGTCTGGTCAAGGCAGCGAGAGAAAAGTGCGACCTCGTCGTCATGAGCATTTTTGTCAATCCGCTGCAATTTGGCCCGAATGAAGATTTTGAACGGTATCCGCGCGATATCGAGCGTGACAGCCGGATGGCGTCTGAAGCGGGAGTCGATCTGCTGTTCACACCAACTGTCGAAGAAATGTATCCCAAGCCGATCTTGACGACGGTATCGGTAGCGAACGTCACGACACCTTTGTGCGGCGCTTCTCGGCCGGGGCATTTTGACGGAGTGTCGACGGTGGTCTTGAAGCTGTTCTCCATCGTCCAGCCTGACTATGCGTTTTTCGGTCAAAAAGATGCACAGCAAGTAGCCGTGGTCACGCAAATGGTCAAAGACTTGTCCGTTCCGGTCGAGGTAGTGCCATGCCCGATCGTTCGGGAAGCAGATGGACTGGCGATGAGCTCGCGCAATGTGTATTTGTCCGCAGAAGAACGCTCACAGGCACTCATCCTGTCGCAAAGCTTGCAGCAGGCAGCAGAGTGGCTCGCAGAGGGCAAGCCGCTTGCCGAGATCAAAGAGCGTATCGAGCAAATGATTGCAGCAAAACCGCTGGCAGATATCGACTATATCCAAATTTTGGGTTATCCTGATTTGGAGCCAATCGAAAAAGAGACATCCGGACAAGACATTATCGTGGCGCTTGCTGTCCGTTTTGGCAAGACACGTTTGATTGACAACCTGATCGCGTCTGTCCGTTAATCATACGTGGTAAGCGAAAAAGTTCCATAAGGATGACAAGGGAGGTAATGCCTGTGTTTCGCACTATGATGAAAGCGAAAATCCATCGCGCAACAGTGACAGAAGCGAACCTCAACTACGTGGGGAGCATCACGATCGACAAAAATATTTTGGATGCGCTCGATATTTTGCCCAATGAAAAAGTGCAAATCGTGAACAACAACAACGGGGCGCGTCTGGAAACGTATGTGATTGAAGGAGCGCCAGGAAGTGGCGTAATTTGCCTGAATGGCGCAGCAGCCCGTCTCGTTCAGGAAGGCGATATCGTGATCATTATCGCCTACGCCATGATGACCGATGAGCAAGCTCGTACGTACAAGCCAAAAGTGGCGATCATGGACGAGAAGAACCGGATCAAGGAAATGCTTGGCGAGGAAGTACACGCGACGATCCTGTAGACAAAGCATTTGCCTTTGGCTTTGCGCATAGAGCCACCTGCCTTGTGAGACAATGAAACTACTCATGCCTCACAGGGGGGTGGCTTTTTCGTGAAGATCGAAGACTGGTTTCAGACGTTGCGCACAAAAGCACAGACGATAGAGGAACGGTGGCAGGAAGCATCGGAGCAGGAAAGGCTTCAATTAGCGGATCAACTGTTTTACTTGCGGCAGGTCAGCGATACGGTCGTCGATTTGTGGCTGCAATTTGAAGAGAAGCTGTCCAACGCGATCCGGCACATCAAGCAAATGGAAGGGCAGCTGCCGACAGAGACGCAAGAGGAAAAAGCCAAGCCCGTTTCCTTAAAAAAAGAACCGTTAGCGACGGACCATAAACAGGATGGCCAAAAAGGGACGGCAAGCGAGGCCAAGAACGAGACTAAAAGCGAGTCAAAATCCGAGCCGAAATTCGAAGCCAAAGCCGACAAACTGCCACAAGCGATGCACGCTTACGAGCCTGTATTTCGCCGCGGAGAAGGATTTTACCATCTGCGCATGTTTCAGGACGCGAAAAAGTGTTTTGCCGAGCTGGTGAAAGAAGCGCCGGACTGGGAAAGCGGTCGGCTGTATTACGCTTACAGCCTGTTGTTTTGCGACGACAAGGAAATGGCTTTTCGCGAGTTTCGGCTGTTGGGAAAATCGGCAAGCTCGCCTGCGATCGTGGCGATCAGCAGCAATGCCATCGGCTGCATATTAGCGGAGGAGAAGCAGTGGCTGGAGGCCGCGCAAGCTTTTAAAACCTCGCTGGAAGTAAAGCCTGAGCAGGAGGAAGCCAAGTACAACCTCGCTCTCTGCTACTTGATGGACGGCGATGCCCAGGAAGCGCTCGATGAGATCGAATGTTATTTGCAAAAACACGAGCAAGATTGGGAGGCACAGCTGTTATGGCTTCGCGCCGCCAAACTGCTGATGCAGATGGACGAGACGGCAGAGCTTGTTGCCCCATCGAGCCTGACTTTGCCCAACCGCGAGCTCGATAACGAGACGTTGCAGGAAATGGCTCATTTGTACGAAGCTGTGGGCAATTACCACCGGGCACAGGTGTGCTATCATTTTTTGACGGAACGGTTGCCCAAGGAAGGCTGGACGTGGCACGGGCTGGCGTGGAACACCTGGCTGATCGCCGGGAGCAAACGAGCGCTGACGCTTGTGAAAAAAGCGATCAGTCTGGCGCCAGAGCAGGATGACTTCGTGTTCAGCTACGGCTGGATGCAGCTGTTTGATGGCAATATCCCGGGGGCCATCGCAGCGTTTCGCGGCATTTTGGCAAAAAACAGCAAAAACCGCCTGGGGCAGTCCGGAATGATCTCCGCTTTTGAAAAAATTGGAGAAACGCTGGAAGCGAAGCGGTTGGCCAAGCTGTTTCTGGATGATGCGGACCCGTATATCCGTTCTCTTGGGTACTTCCACTTGGGGAGACTGGCGATGGTGGAGGAAAACTGGCGGCTGGCTGAGCAGTATTTCCAGCGAACGTTGCCTCACGCAGACCAGTTTCGGGAAATCCCGCTTTACTTGCAGCTGTGCGCGAGCAAGCTCGGCGCAGAAGCTGTGCAAAACGAGCTTGTGCAGCCGTAATTGCAGTCGGAAGCAGGAATATTTCCCACTGTTGCCGAATGTGAATGAGTGCGGATGACAGGTTCCGCCCAGGTTACGAGGTGACAACGCTTGAATCGATTACTGGTAGTAGACTTTGAAACGACGGGGAGCCATCCGCGGCAGGGAGACAGCATTATTCAGATCGGCGCTGTGGCGATCGACGACGGGCAGATCACAGAATGCTTCTCGACCCTGATTCATCCCGGACAGGACATCCCCCCTTTTATTACGCAACTGACAGGGATCACCAACGAAATGGTGGCTGACGCGCCTACTTTGGAAGAGGTGTTCCCGACATTTTTGCGCTTATTGGATGGACGAGCTTTTGTTGCCCATAATGCAAGCTTTGATCTCCAATTTTTACAAGAAGCCCTGCTGAGCCAGGGCTATTATGCGTTTGACGGATATGTGCTCGACACAGTCGAGTTGTCCCGCTTGCTTTTGCCGATGCAAAACAGCTACAGGCTTGGGGAACTGGCGTCGGAGCTTGCGATCGAGCATGACAATCCTCACCAGGCCGACAGTGACGCGCTGGCAACCGCCCAGCTCTTCTTGCACTTGCTCGATATTTTGCAGCAGTTGCCGCTCGTGACGATTCAACGGCTGCAAATGCTCGTATCGTCGTTTCGTTCGGACATCGCGACACTTTTGCGGCAAATGGAAATGGAAAAGCTGGCGGAGCTGCCACAACTGGGCGACGAGCCAGCACGGCAAGCTTCACCGCTGTGGGATATATACCGCCAACTGGCTTTGAAAAAGCGCGAGGAAAAGCTGAAAGCGAGTTTCCAGCGCCCGCAGACGGAACGGAGCTACGGAAAAGCGTTCAGCGAGCAGCTGGAAGAAATGCTGAACGAAAAAGGCCAGATGCATGCCAGCATGAGCGGCTACCAGCGCCGGGAAGCACAGGAAGCGATGATGCACGCTGTCTTCGACGCCATGCAGGAGGGCACGCACCTTTTGGTGGAGGCAGGGACAGGCACAGGGAAGTCGCTGGCGTACTTGCTGCCCGGGATCATTTGGGCGTATCAAAATCAACAGCAGCTTGTAGTGAGCACGAACACGATTCAACTGCAAGAGCAGCTGTTCCATAAAGAGATCGCCACGTTGCAGCAGACACTTCCTTTTGCTTTTACGGCGTCGACGTTGAAAGGCCGGGGCAACTATTTGTGCCTGCGCAAATTCGAGATGGCATTGGAGGAGCCGGTAGAGGGCAGCAACCAGGAGATGCGGCTGGCAAAAGGTCAGCTTCTCACGTGGCTAACGCAGACCGAAACGGGCGATGTGGAGGAGCTGAGCCTGCCTCCGAGCGGACAGCTTTTCTGGCAGCAGGTGAAAAGCGATACAAGCTCTTGCTTGAACCGGGCCTGTCCGTGGTTTAGCCGCTGCTATTATTTTCAGGCGAAAGACCGGGCAAAAGAAGCAGATGTGCTCATCGTCAACCACGCTCTCTTCATCAGCGACTTGCAGGCAGAGAACCGGATTCTCCCGCCGTACGAGGTCGCGATTCTCGACGAGGCACACCATCTGGAAGATGCCGCGACACAGCACTTGGGCAAGCAACTGACAACGACACAGGTGATGTTTTTGCTGGATCGCGCTTCTGTTGAGGAGGGGGGAGCGATTGCACGCTTTGCCGAGGAAATGCAAAGCTGGCAGCCGTCTGTCCAGGAAGAGCTGTCCGCGGTTCTTCTGGAGTGCAAGAAGCTGTCTGCGTCTTTGCGCGACAAGGCTCAGCAATGGACGCAGTTTCTGTACGCATGGGCTTCCGAGCGCGCCGAGGAGACGACAGATGCAGGCAGGGAGACGGTGCGGTATCGGGTAGCTTCTTTCACGGGAAAACAAGAAAAAATTCGCAAGGTGACGAAAAAGCTGATCGACGCCATGACAGACTTCGCCTCCAGACTGGAACAGATGCTGAAGCTGGTTCCCGTTCCCCAAGAGGAGAAGCCGCCCTTCCTCATCCGCAGCTTGCAGACGGATTTGTTCGGGCTGGTGAAGGAATGGCAAAATGTGATGGAGCTATTGCATTTCTTTTTGCAGGAGCAAGATCCGAACTACGTCTACTGGATGGAGGTCGAGTCGCGCACGGCCCGCAAGCAGGTGCACTTGTCTGCGGCGCTGCTCGATGTCGCGGATTCGCTTGCCGAGCCGCTTTTTTCCCAGAAGCGCAGCCTGATCATGACTTCCGCTACGCTGACGGTCAGAAACAGCTTTTCTTACGTCATGAGCCGCTTTGGCCTCGACAAGCTGCCTGCCGAACGGGTACGCACGCTGTCGCTGCCATCGCCGTTCCATTACGAAGAGCAGGGGCTGCTATTGATTCCTTCCGATTTTCCGGCGCCGGGAAAAGAAAACGACCAGACGTATCTCGAAGCGATCATCCAAGGCTGTGTAGACGTGGTTGTGGCGTCAAAAGGCAGGACGCTGATTTTGTTCACCTCGCATTCGATGTTGCGGCTGGTGTATCAAGCCATGAAAGAGCGTCTGGCCGGGGAACCGGAGCCGTACACGCTGTTTGGACACGGCATCGACAGCAACAACCGCAGCAAGCTGGTCAGTCTGTTTCGTTCGATGGAACGAAGCGTTTTGCTTGGCACGAGCAGCTTCTGGGAGGGCGTGGACATCCAAGGAGAGTGGCTGAGCAGTCTGGTTATCATCAAGCTGCCGTTCACGCCGCCCAACCACCCGGTTTACCAGGGACGCGCGGAAGCTTTGAAAGCAGACGGAAAAAACGCATTCATGTCGCTGGCGCTGCCGCAAGCCGTCATTTTGTTCAAGCAAGGAGTCGGACGGTTGATTCGTCACCATTTGGACCGGGGCGTTGTGGTCGTGTTCGATACGCGTGTGGTCGAATCCCGCTACGGCCGTTCCTTTTTGCAATCGCTCCCGCCGTTTCAGGTGGAGACAGGCTCCTGGCCGACGCTGCGCGAACGAATTGAACCGTTCTTACGTATGCAATCCCTGCCAGATTCATAAAATGAAGCAATAGTCTAGCAGGGATTTAGGTGATAAAATAAATGTTATGGAAAAAAAAGTGGACCTGGCTGCTTCTCGTCGCATGTGTGGCATTGCTATGTTCATGCTCCATCGATACTCATTTGCAGGAAGCCGTTAAGGTGGACGACCCGTTTGCAACCGAGAACGAAGCGGAGTTTACGGGTCTTGTCATCACTTACTGGGCGCTTCCTCATGGAGAAAGCACCTTGGTGCGGATGCCGAGCGGGAAAACCATGCTGATTGATACGGGCAGCGCGGAGGATTGGCCAGCTTTGGCTGCGCATCTTTCCGCTGCGAAGTTGACGCGCCTGGACTATCTGGTCTTGACGAACGATCAGCCTGAACATGCAGGAGGATTCCCTTTTTTACACCAGCAAATCATCATTGATTCCGTCATTGTGCCCAAGCTGATTGCGCCTTCGATCCGCCAGTTCGTTCCGTACGACAAGATCGCGAAGCAAAGAGAACTCGAGGAGAACCAGGAACTGATTCTCGATACCGACATCACGATGGATGTATTGCTGCCCAGCGAGCCGCTGTTTTTGTCGCCGCAAAACAATTCGCTCGTTTTTGCGCTGACGCATGATCAGTTGCGCTTTTTGTTTGTGAGCGGCATCAACGAACAGGCCGAGGAGCGCTTGCTCGCCCGCCATCCCGAGCAGTTGAAGTCGGCTGTGCTGAAAGTGGGAGACCAGGGCAGCAATCAAGGAACTTCGCAGCCTTTTCTCTCCCGGGTCGATCCGCAGGTCGCCATCATCCAGAGCAATACAGAGCGCGACATGCAAAAAGAGGGCAAGACCGAGGTGCTGGAGCGGTTGGGCGAGTCGTGGGCGGAGACGTATATGACGGGCCGGGACGGATCGATCACGATCTTGTCCAACGGGAAAGATTACAGGGTATTCAAGCAAAAGAAATAGGGGGGAAGACCGAGCGTGGCTAAACACGAAAAGATTTCGGAAGCGGTCGTCCGCCGCCTGCCGATTTATCTGCGTTACCTCAGCTATTTGCAGCAAAACGAGGTAACTACTGTTTCCTCCCAGCAAATGGGCAAAAACTTGGATGTGAATCCGGCCCAAATCCGAAAAGACCTGGCAACATTCGGCGATTTCGGGAAAAAAGGAATTGGCTATGACGTCAATTACTTGGTGGAAAAAATTCGCCAGATTTTGAAGCTGACGGATGAGATACGCGTCGCGCTCGTTGGAGCAGGCCATTTGGGCCATGCGATCAGCAACTACAACGCTTATTTGAAAGATAACATGCGGATTGCGGCCATTTTTGACAATGATCCCGGCAAGCTGGGAAAAGAAGTGGCGGGCATCCCGATTCAGCCATTGAATGAGCTGGCGGACACGATTGCGCAAAGACAAATCAAGCTGGCGATTATCACCGTGCCCGCACCGGCTGCGCAATCCGTATGTGATCAGTTGACTCAAGCGGGTATCAAGGGAATCCTCAATTTTGCTCCTACGACAATTCGCGCGAAAAAGGATGTGCGCATCCACTATGCGGATGTGACTTCCAATTTGCAGAGCCTGGCCTACTACTTAACGTAAGAATGGAGTGTAGTCATGAAAAAGACCATCCTCATCCACGCAACAGTGATTACGGTAAATGAACAAAACGAGGTTATCCACGATGGAGCTGTCGCGTTCGAAGGCGACAAAATCACATATGTAGGCCCTACCCCTGAAGACCTTTCCGATGCAGGCTACGATGAAGTCATCGACCAAAAAGGCGACTTCATCCTGCCTGGTTTGATCAATACACACGGACACGCGGGCATGTCGCTTTTGCGTGGCTATGCGGACGATTTGCCGTTGCAACAATGGCTGGAAGAGAAAATGTGGCCGCTGGAAGCGCAATTTACCGCTGATTCTGTCAAATGGGGAACCCAACTGTCCCTGATTGAAATGATCCGTACCGGAACCACGACATTCGTCGATATGTACGATCATATGGACGAAGTAGCCAAGGCAGTCGATGCATCCGGCATGCGTGCCCGCCTGTGCCGCGGCATGATCGGTCTGTGCTCCGAGGAAGAAAGACAGACCAAGCTGCGCGATGCGACCGCTTTTGCCAAAGAATGGCACAACCAGGCGGATGGCCGTATCACCGTAATGATGGCACCGCATGCACCGTATACGTGCTCGCCTGAGTTTATCAGCCAAATTATTGAAAAAGCGGACGAGCTGTCTTTGCCGCTGCATATCCATATGTCTGAAACGGCATGGGAAGTGGGCCAAAACGAGAAAGATTACGGTTTGCGTCCAGTCGCTCACCTGGAAAAGCTGGGCATGTTCAACCGCCCTACGCTGGTTGCCCACGCCGTGCATTTGACGGATGAAGAGATTGACATCTTGGCAAAATATCAAGTGAAAGTTTCCCATAACGTCGTCAGCAACCTGAAGCTGGCAAGCGGGGTAGCACCTGTACCGAAAATGCTGGCAAAAGGCGTGAGCGTCTCGCTCGGAACAGACAGCTCGGCGAGCAACAACAACCTCAACCTGTTTGAAGAATTGAAGCTCGCAGCGATTTTGCACAAAGGCGTGAACAACGACCCGGTAGCCGTTCCGGCTGAAGAGGCGCTGCGCATGGCTACTCGCTACGGGGCAGACGGTGTGTTCCAGGCTGATACGCTCGGCAGCATTGAAGTAGGCAAAAAGGCTGACCTGATCGTTCTCGACAGCCACCAGGCGCATTTCCATCCTGCGCATGAGCCGATTTCCCATGTCGTGTATGCGGCAAACGGCCGTGATGTCAAAGACACAATCGTTGCGGGCAAGTTCCTGATGCGCAACCACAAGCTGCTCACCATCGACGAAGAGCGTGCCATCTACGAAGCCAATCGCGTATTCGCTGCGCTGAAACGGTAAAAGGCTCCTGTCTGGTGTGGGACAGGAGTAAGGGAGTGTAGGTGTAGGTAGGGGAATTTGGGTATTACATCGTGCCGTGCTCATTTTCGCCACAGCTCTGTCAGGGGATGATGGCGAAAATGCAGTGTGGGTGTGTGCGACAGTTGACGCAAGGGAGAAGACAGTCCAGCCCAGGAGACGCGGTATTCTTGTAGCAAAAACCCAAGTATGTCAGGAGATGCGTTTTGTTGCGGCGACTTCACGCGCTCACCTCCTTGCGGGTGTATAAGTAGTATGACCGCTTGGCCCCGAGCTATGATTAGCAAGTTTTCCGTGCCGTTCTAAAACCTTCCCGTATAGCATAGGCTATGACAAAAATGGGACAGGGGGAACGCCAGATGTACGTCCGGCCCAAACAGCTATGGTGGCTGATCCCGATCTTTCTCGGCCTGTTTGGCCTCGGGATGGCGCTCGGCTCTTTTGGTTTGTGGAACCGTTCAGCTGCCGATGCCGGGAATGAACAGGGCTTGATTGGCAAACGAGAGGCGTATGCCGTGCCGCAACTTTTGGAACAGCTGACTCGGTCAGAGGAGCGCTCGTTTCTCGTTTACATGCAGGACCAAGCGCTGAATGGCCGCTATCGGCATGAGACATTCAGCCTGGACGGAGAAATCGGCGGGCACAAGCTGGCCATCAGCCGTAACCAGGAGCAGCCGGTTACCGTAACAATAGACGGACAAGTTCAGGATCATGCAGCACTCCCTTACGCCCTGTTTACGCCGTATGAACACGCTGTCCTGTTGCAAAGCGTGCTGTCATCGGTCGAGCCGCAGACGATCGCCGATACTTCGGGAAGCGACTGGAGCGGTTATCGTCTCACGGTGCCGCCGGAAAAAGTGACATCCTTGTTGGCGATGTGGCTCGGGCCGTCCTTTCCGATCGCTGATATTACCCCTGAGCTTGCCAAAGGGATCAACATCGAATATCAGCTCTGGTATGAGCCTGACACAGGCGCGCTTCGCCAACTGGAGCTGGAAATGCAAATCAGAACCGTGGCGGGGATCAAACAGGACCAGCTTCGTTTCCGATTGTAATGTCAACCGCATAAAGGAGTTACCAAAAACGTGTTAGTGAGAATTATCGTGGGAGTAATCGCCGCGCTGTTGTTGACAATCGCGGGATTCGCCTATCATTTGACTGCTTCCGTAGCAGGAGAGCGCACGCAATTCGATGCGACCGTACGTGAGTGGGTGCAGACGAGGACGACGATTGCCGAAATCGAATCCATCGACGAATATCGCGGTACGGAAAGCTATGCCGTGGTGATCGGGAAGAACAAAGCCGGTACGCCTGTAGTAGCCTGGATGACCGCAGACAAAGTATCGTTTGATCGCATGGATCTTGCCGTTCCGCGCAAAAATGTGGAGGATGCGGTAAACAAGGCTTTTCCGAAGTCCGAGATTACCCATATCGTGCCCGGACTTGAAAAGGACAAGAAGTTTTGGGAAGTGACCGTGAAGGATGCAAACGGTCGCTATCATTACTTGCACTATGACTTGTTCAGTGGCGCCCTGCTCGCTTCTTATGTATTGTCGCCTACCTGATTGCTTGTTTTGACCCAGAGGGTATATACGCTCGCGACAGGTCTTTTCCTTGTTGGAAAAGGCCTGTTTGGCATGCCACCCAACATCTGTATAAAAAATTGATATACTCATGTGATATACTGGGTTCGTTGACAAGAGAGAAAACGAGAACGCGATATGGGGGGACTAGCTGTGCAGTTGAAAAAAAGTGCAATCGGGTTGTCCTTGCTGGCGACACTGGCTCTCCTGTTTGGAGGATGGTTCTTGTATCAGAAGATGGAGATTGAAGAGCCGATCCGTACAGAAGTCAGCCAGATGCAATCAGCTACACTCAGTAATTTCCATGTAGGCAAAGATAAAATTCAGATAGATGTAAAAGTGACGAATCCGCAGGCATTTCCGGCGGAGTATCGCGATCTGGTTGCGCGAACGAAAAATATTGCGGGCGACAAGCAAGTCGCTATCGTGGTAGCGAATCAGTCGGAAGCCATGACACAGGTTTGGAAAAGCGGCCAGTTTATTTTCACCGAAGCGCTGGATTTGCATCAATACAGCCGCATTCCTGCCTTGATTGCGGAGTGGAAACAGACGAACAAGCTCGATGCGGCAGATGCTTTTATGGATGACGCAAACATCTACGTTTATTTGAAAAAAGGAACGGAGGACTTTTATACGATTGTTCCCCGTTCCGAGGCAAAAGAGGTGACGGCTCGTGGGTAAAGAGGTACTGATCGGCGTCGTTCCTGCGATACTCGTTTTTCTTGTGTTTCTGGGCGTGAATATCACACCGTTTATTTTGTTCGCCGCCGTGCTGGGGGCGATTTATTTCCTCGTCATCCGTCAGCAAAACGGTCAGGGCGGCAATGTGGCGCTCGGCGGCAAACGGAAGCAGAACAAGCACGAGATTCCCAAGTCGGACGTGCAGTTTGCCGATATCGGCGGTCAGGAACGCGCCAAAAAAGAGCTGAAAGAATCGCTTGATTTTCTCGTCTACAAAGACAAGATTGAGCAATACGGCATTCGTCCGATCAAAGGCGTGCTGCTGACCGGGCCTCCTGGTACCGGGAAGACGTTGATGGCAAAAGCGGCAGCGAACTACACCAACTCTGCCTTTGTCGCGGCTTCCGGCTCGCAATTCGTGGAGATGTATGTAGGTGTCGGAGCGCAGCGTGTCCGTGAGCTGTTTAAAGAGGCGAAGACGATGGCCGAGAAAAACGGACAGGACAGCGCGATTATTTTTATCGATGAGATTGATGTTGTCGGCGGAAAAAGGGATGGGCAGCAACAACGGGAGTACGACCAAACGTTGAACCAGCTGCTGACCGAGATGGATGGCGTAGCGACGAGCGAGAAACCGCGCATTTTGGTCATGGCGGCAACCAACCGCAAAGACATGCTGGATGCCGCGTTGCTTCGACCAGGACGTTTTGATCGGCACATTACGGTAGATTTGCCTGACAAGCCTGCGCGCGAGCAGATTTTGACCATCCATACAGCAAACAAGCCGCTGGGCGCGGATGTGGTGTTGGAAAAGGTGGCGCAGGAGACGTTCGGCTTCTCGGGAGCGCAGTTGGAAAGTGTCGCGAACGAGGCAGCGATTTACGCCATGCGCGACAAAAGCGACAAGATCATGGCCAAGCATTTTGCTTACGCCGTAGACAAGGTCATGCTCGGAGAAAAAGTCGACCGCCAGGCTTCCGAGGAAGAGAAAAAGCGCGTCGCCTTGCATGAATTGGGACATGCGATCATCAGTGAGGTCGTGCGTCCGGGTTCTGTCTCGCAAGTAACGCTCAGCCCGCGCGGCAAAGCGCTCGGCTACGTTCGGCAAAATCCGATGGAAGACCGCTATTTGTACACAAGGGACGCTTTGGAGAAACAGATCATGGTCAGCCTCGCCGGAGCAGTAGCAGAGGAAATCTACTACGGCGGACGCAGTACCGGCTCCAAAAACGACTTCGAGCAAGCGCTGGGCATGTCTCAGGAAATCGTGTCCAGCGGGATGTCGGACCTCGGGATTGTCCACCTGCAATACGTAGACAAAACGAGGATTCACGATGAGGTAGAGCGACTCTTGTCCCGTTTGCTGGAGGAGACGCACCGCTTGCTTCGCCAGTACGATGCGGTGTTCCAGACTGGTTTGGGTACGCTGCTGGAAGCAGAAGTGCTGCAAGGAGATGAATTTAGGGCGCTCTTGTCCCAAACGAGACAGGAAGCGGCTGTATCGTAATCAAATCGCGACGAAAAACCTGCTAGCCAGCAGCTGATGTTGGCCTGGCAGGTTTTTTTGCGTGGGGGAAAACTTGTGAACGGGCGAAACAAATTTTGCGTTGCGGTGCCAAATGCCTATAGGGTTGAATATCTTACAGAATGATCCGGGAATGACATCAGGAGGCAAGGAGACTCTATGGCAAACGCGAACCGAAAAAAAATGAGCAGAGGTCTGTCCAAAACGTTCAGGCAAACCTTGCATGAAATTCCGCTTATGCAAACATCTTCTACATCGGAGCAGGATTGGATGGCTGATCTGGAGCTGGAACTGCTGGAGTCCGCTGTCAACAGCCCCAAGCCAAGCTCCCATGCACCGACAAGCCCGATACAACAACCATTGCAGAAAATGCCCAAGCAGGGTGTGTCGTCCAACCAGACGACTTTTTCCAAGATCATCAAAGATCGCAATGATGACCGGGTGCAATCGTTTGTTTATACCGATGATTTGACGGATCAGTCTGTCACTACGGAAAAAATCGCCAACCGCGCTGTCGATTCGTCCAAAATCAAGCCGGGAACGATTGATACGTCGCTGTTGAAGGACTACGCCGTCGACAGCAACAAGCTGGCAGACAAAAGCGTCACTTCAAACAAAATCGCTCCGTACGCGATCCTCGGAGAGCATCTGGGACGGCATGTGGTCACCAGCGAAAATGTGCAGGACCATTCCATTACCGGGCAAAAGCTTGTCAACAACAGCATTACGTCCGACAAATTGGCTGACAAGACCATTGATTCCATGAAGTTTGCAGAGTCTGCGATCCAGACGAAGCACATCCAGGATCAGGCGATTACGAATGAGCTGCTTCAAGATCAGTCTGTCACATCGGACAAAATCAAGATGGGCAGCATTCAGACTCGCAACCTCGCCAACTATGTGATCAACTCCGTCAAGCTGGAGGACGGCGCGGTCACGACCGACAAAATCCGGGATGGGGCCGTGACTTCCACCAAGCTGGAGGAGGATTCGATCGAGTCCCAGCATATTCGCGAGGGAGCGATTTTGCATCATCATCTGGCGGAGAACAGCGTAGACGGCGGGCATCTTTCGGCGGGCTGCGTCACGGATCAGCACATCGCTTTTCATTCCATTTACAGCCAGCATTTGCAGCCGGAAGCGGTCACAAGCGATAAAATCAGTCCTTACGCCGTCCTCACCGAACATCTGGATCACGCCAGCGTCACTTCGGAAAAAGTGGCAAAAGAGTCGATCGCAAGCGTCCACGTGCAAGCAAGCAGCATTCAAACGACGCATCTTCAAGATGGACTCGTCACGACCAGAAAAATCGGGGAGCAACAGGTCACGGCAGCCAAGCTGGCGGACAAAGCCGTCACGCTCGACAAATTGGCCAATCGCAGCGTAGGCGAGCAGCAATTGGTGGAGGAGAGCGTCAACAGCAGGCATTTGGCTGACGGGGCTGTTCGTGCGGAGAAAATCGCGCGGCGCTCAATCGAGGAGCAGCATATCGGTGAACGCGTCATCGGCAGCAGTCATCTGCGGGAATATGCGATCCAGACGCAGCATTTGCACGATCATGTAGTGACGACGTCAAAACTCGCTCCCGAGTCTGTTTCGACCGACAAAGTGACGGATTTGAGCATTACCGCAAATAAACTGGCCGATTCGGCGGTTACGTCTCCCAAGCTGGCGACAGAGGCCATCAAGACAAGGCACTTGGGCAAAGGAGCCGTCACTGGCGAAAAAATCGGCGAAAAAGCAGTGACCGCCCAGCATCTTGCCAATCAATCCGTGCAGCACGAACATATCCAGCCCAAGTCCATCTCCAAAGAAAAGCTGCAAGAGAATAGCGTCACACGCGAAAAACTGGCGGATCACGCTGTCGACGGAAGCAAGCTCGAAATGCATGCGATTACAGGCATACATGTGGAAAAGAGCAGCTTGAGCGGTGACCATCTCGTCAAGGGAACACTCACGGGCGAGCATCTTGCCGTCAACTCCATCGAAAGTCAGCATCTGCAAACAAATACGGTAACGGAAGAAAAGCTGGCCGATCATGCCGTTAGCGGAGCGAAAATAGCGCCGAGAACCGTCACGGCAGAGCATCTGGCCGACAAGTCGATTACGCGGGAGAAGCTGGCTTTTCAAACGGTTGAGACGAATGTTCAGCTGGGCACGACGCTTCAGCAGTTTGGCTTTGTCCCATTCCGCATCCCGGCGCAAAGCCAGACGGCAGACGTCACGGTCCGCTTGCCCACTCCCTATGCAGACGTCCATTATTGCCTGGTTGCGATGACGAATCAGGTCGGGGTGTCCGTGTCGCTCAAATACACCAAACGCACCTCGGCTGTGCTTACCGTTTTTCGTCAGGAAACCGGGCAGGAAGACAGCGGCGTTTTGCAGTGGATCGCCATTGGCGAAAAAGGCGAGCAGGTGCATGACGAGGTGACAGCCCTGCATCATGAGCAGCAAGAGGATGACGACTTGGGGGAAGAATGGGAAGAGGGCGAGTACGAAGCAGATGAAGATGCCGGCGAGGAAAAAGCAGCGGATGAGCATGAAACATTCCGTGATGAGGACGATTTGCGTTCCTGAGCAATGAGAAACAAGAAGCGAGGGGCCGTTGGTGGGAAGTGCAGTCGGCTTCCTCGCTTTTTGTTAACATAATTATATTATGGTAACCATCCGTTCAAGGGAGTCTTTGATTGAATTTGCCTGTCCCCAATAGTATAATTGTTGGGTACACTTAGTCTGTTGTGTGGCATGGTAAATGGAGGGAATTATTCGATGTTGACGACGATTGCCCAAGTAGGGCAGCATGTTGGACAAGAAGTACGCATTGGATGCTGGCTGTACAACAAGCGCAGCAGCGGGAAAATTCAATTTCTGCAGCTTCGCGACGGGTCCGGCTTCATTCAGGGCGTAGTAGTGAAAGCAGAAGTAGCGGAAAACGTTTGGGAAAATGCATCCCAACTGACTCAGGAAAGCTCTTTATACATAACCGGCGTCGTTCGCGCAGATGATCGTGCACCAAGCGGTTACGAACTGACGGTAACAGGCGTTGACATCATTCAGATCGCCCAGGAATATCCGATCTCCCTGAAGGAGCACGGTGTAGACTTCCTGATGGATCATCGCCACCTGTGGCTGCGCACTCCGCGCCAGCGTGCGGTTATGGCGATTCGTTCCGAAGTGATTCGCGCTGTATACGAGTATTTCCATGAAAACGGATTTGTGAAAGTAGACCCGCCAATCCTGACACCGACTTCAGCAGAAGGAACAACGAACCTGTTCCATACCAAATATTTTGATGAAGACGCGTATTTGTCCCAATCCGGTCAGCTCTATATGGAAGCGGCCGCAATGGCATTGGGGCGCGTTTATTCCTTCGGTCCGACCTTCCGTGCAGAGAAATCGAAAACGCGTCGTCACTTGATCGAGTTTTGGATGATCGAGCCGGAGATGGCTTTCGTCGATCACGAGGAAAACTTGCGCATTCAGGAAGCTTTTGTGTCCCATGTGGTGCAATCCGTCCTGAAAAACTGCCAGCGCGAACTGAAAACGCTGGAGCGCGATACAACCAAACTGCAAAACGTAACGGGTTCTTTCCCGCGCATCACGTATGACGATGCGATCAAGCTGTTGCAGGAAAAAGGCAGCGAGATCAAGTGGGGCGACGATTTCGGAGCGCCAGACGAGACATTGATTGCGGACCATTTCGACAAGCCTGTGTTCATCACGCACTATCCGACCGAGATCAAGGCATTCTACATGAAGCCGCATCCTGAGCGTCCGGAAGTAGTGCTGTGCGCAGACATGATCGCGCCGGAAGGCTATGGCGAAATCATCGGCGGCAGCCAGCGCATCGACGATCCGGAGCTGTTGGAAAAACGGTTTGCCGAGCACGAGCTGTCCGAGGAAGCGTATCGCTGGTACTTGGACCTGCGCAAATACGGAACCGTTCCTCACTCCGGCTTCGGTCTGGGGCTTGAGCGGACAGTTGCCTGGATTTGCGGTCTGGATCACGTGCGTGAAACGATTCCGTTCCCGCGTATGCTCTATCGTCTCTATCCGTAAGTTCGTGTTTCTCATACACCCTGTTGCGAGAGGGCAGCAGGGTGTTCCTATTGTGTGACAGCGCGTTTTACGCACTTCCTTGTTAATCCAACCCAGAGGTGAACATGCGTTATGGATTCCCATATATTGCAATTGTTGCAAGAAGGTGCAACATCCGTCTCCAACCTTCTTCTAAAGATGTACAAACGAATGTCTCTGGCAGACGACGAAATGATGCTGCTCATTCATCTGCTTTCTTTTCAGCAGGAAGGGAATCGCTTTCCGACCTTGACCGAGCTGGAGGAGCGCATGTCCATGTCCAGCATGAGATTGATCCAATCGCTGCAAAAGCTGCTGAAGGAAGACTGGATCAGCATTGACGAATTTATCGATCCGCAGACGGGAATGCGCCATGAGCAGTACAATTTGACTCCTTTGTATAAAAAGCTGTATCAGACCTGGCGCGAGCAGCAAGCTGATCCGCGGATGATGGAGCCGTTCATGGAGGCTGCTGCGACATTGGATGCAGAGCCGGTTGCGATTTATTCCCGTTTTGAGCAGGCGTTTGGTCGACCTTTGTCTCCTTTTGAGTTGGAGAGTATCCACATGTGGACAGAGCAGGACGGTTACCAGGAAGAGCTGATCCTAACAGCATTGCGTGAGGCCGCAACGGTAGGCAAGCTTCATATTCGCTACATCGACAGAATCCTTTTGGAGTGGCAAAAGCAGCAAATTACCACGGTAGAGCAAGCCCGCTTGTACAGTTTGAATTTTCGCCGCCAAAATCAGTCCAAAGATTATCGACAGCCGCTTTGATGCTACCAATCAAAGCGGTTTTTTCTATTGTCTGTCTCCTTTGTACACGTACCCATTTTCCGCGTTTGTCATAGCATATTACGTAGAAGCACGTTGCAGGAGGGAAGGCTTATGGAAAAGCGGAAAAAAGGGGATTTGCCCCACTGGGTAACACCAGGCGTTTTTTCGGGGCATTTTGTCGTCGATGAAGCGGTGGAGCGCATCTCGATTGTGAAACCCGTGGAAAAAGCCCAGGAGGCCGTGATCGAGCAAGTTCCAAAACAGCCGGCAGACGAAAAGCCGGATGAGGAAAAACAACTGGTGCTTGAGCCTACATTCGAAATTATTATGCGAGAAACCGACGTGGCGACGAGCGAACAGCTGGAAAAGCTGGAGCAGGAAGTGGCAGCACTGAAGGAATCGCTTGCGGCATGGGAAAAACGCTGGAAAAAGGCAGAGGAGGAACAGTCCAAAGAGAGACAGCATCTGTATCAGGTGGTTCTGTCCTTGAAAAAGGAGTGGGAGAGCGAGCGGAATGAACATCGCCATAATTAGCCCGGGGCCATTTTCCGTACCACCCGTCAAAGGAAGCTCGGTGGAGCACGATATCGACGAAGTGACCAAAATGATCGATCCCGAGCACAAAGTGACGATCTACACCCGGCGCTGCGCGACTTACCCCAAGTCGACGGTAGAGGAAAACCGCGAGTTCATCCGTTTTTCCTACGATGGCCCAGGTCCTTATTTGCGAAAGATCATCAAGCATATCCGCAAGCACAAGCCGGATGTCATTTTGGTGGAAAATCGGCCGATTTACGTGTTGCAGCTCAAGAGGCATTTTCCAAAGATTCCGGTCTTTGTCAATATGCATTCCCATGTGTACGGATCGCCGGGCATGATCAGCAAGGAAAAAATGAAGCGTGTCGTTCGCCTGGCGTCCGGCTTTATTACGAACAGCGAATTTTTGCGGCAACATTTTATCAAGTCATGCAAAATTCCCGCGGAAAAAATTCATGCGGTTCATCTCGGAGTGGATGTGTCGCCTTACCAGGTGGCAAAGCTGCATTACACGATCAAAAAGCTGCGCAAGCAAGTCGGTTTGTCGCCGGATGACCGCGTGCTTTTTTACGCGGGCAGGCTGATGCGCGGCAAAGGCGTCCATATTCTGATCAAAGCGTTTCACCAGGTCAGCAAGCAAGACCCACGCGCACGGCTGGTCATCGTCGGAGGCACAGGCTACGGCAGCAATCGCCTGAATCCGTATGTGCGGGAACTGAAAAGGCTGGCGAAACCGCTCGGTGACAAAGTCCGCTTCGTCAATTTTGTCCCCAGTGCCCAAATGCCGCTTTACTATCAGATTGGCGACGTGGTAGCGACTCCGTCGATTTGGAAAGAGGCATTTTGCCGCGTCAATCTGGAGGCGATGGCTTCGAGCAAGCCAGTGATTTCCACGACGCGCGGCGGGATCAAAGAGGTTGTCACCCATCAGGGCAGCGGCTTCTTGATTCCTCCCAAAGATTGGGAAAAAGAATTGCCAGCGGTTTGGGAGCTTTTGTGGAGCGCGCCCTATGTTCGGACGGAAATGGGGAAACAGGCGCTGCTGCGTGCCAAGCAGTTTTCCTGGTACGCGACGGCGCAAGGCTACCTGCGCGTCTTTGAGAATGCAGTCGGAAAGCGCCAAAAAGAAAAGCTTCCGCTCCTCAAAACCGGATAACTTTTTTTCGGGCATCGCTAGGTTTATGCCCTTTCTTCAAGGAGAATGGACGTCTGCCCTGTCCAGATATCACGAGACGCATACCTTATAAGTATCGCAGAGCACAACTGGGGAGTGATACTTGTGAAAGGGTTAATCTTGTGTGCTGGACGTGGTACGCGACTGCACCCGTTCTCCTATTCGCAACCAAAAACCCTCCTCCCTGTGGCCAATCATCCGGTATTACACTACTGCATCAGCAAACTGCGTGAAGTGGGTGTGCAAGAGATCGGAATTGTCATACACCCTTCCCAAGTGCAGATTCCTCCTTTGGTGGGCAATGGTAGTCAATTTGGGGCTACCATTACTTTTATCGAGCAGGAGGTGCCGCTTGGAATCGCACATGCTGTCCATTTAGCGCAACCGTTCTTGCAAGACGAACCGTTTATTTTGTTACTTGGTGACAACTTGTTGATGGATTCGCTGCACGGGCTCATGCGTGCGTTTACCAGTGATAATTCAGACGGTGCTGTGATGCTAAGTGAAGTGGAGAGACCACAGGATTATGGGATTGCCGAAGTACAGGAAGGGCGTCTGGTCTCGGTCGAGGAAAAACCCCGCCAGCCGAAGAGTAATCTGGCTGTCATTGGCGCATACCTGTTTACCCCACCCATTTTTGAGTCGATTGCTACACTACAGCCATCCGCCCGTGGTGAATACGAGATCACGGATGCGATCCAGTCCATGATTGACCGCGGTTTCCATATCGCGCACGCCCTTACAAGCGGCAAGTATTCAGATGTCGGAACGATTGACCGTTGGCTGGAGGCCAACCGCTGGATGCTGGCAAAAGATTTGGGCAACACTCATCGGGTTGGGGAAGGGTCAATCGTCACAAATTGCGAGATCGTCGGGCCTGTGTTGATCGGCGAGGGCTGTCATATCGAAAACTGCCGATTGGGACCGTACGTATCGATCCAAAACGGGGTACATCTGCAAAATTGCGCCCATATCGAAAATAGTATTATGTTGGAAAACAGTTCGCTTATGGATGTCGCTTGGAGCATTACGGACAGTGTATTCGGGCGTTCCTCCCATCTGGTCGGGCAGTCAACGGATACGAGCGGGGTCTTTATTTTGAGCGACAAGTCATCGATTCGCATTCCAGCTGTGAAGAGGGAGGACACATGAACCCAACTTTTACTGTGGTCATCCCGACGTACAATCGTGCCAAGTTCATCCGCAAAGCAATCAACAGCGTCTTGAAGCAGACGTCAAAAGACTGGAAGCTGCTGATTATCGATGATGCATCGACTGACAAGACGCGCAAAAAGGTCGAAAAGTATTTGTACCATCCCAACATCATGTACTACCGGATGGAGAAAAACTCAGGCATCGGCAAAGTGATGAATCAGGCTTTGTCGATGGTTGATACTCCGTACTTGTTGCAGCTGGATTCGGACGATTGGCTGCCCAAACGGACGCTGGCGGTCATCAAAAGGTACATTCGCAAAAGCAAGAAAAGCACCGCGCTTTACTACGGGAACGTGAAAATTTGGCGCGTGCGGCGCGGGAAGTATTACAATCCGTTTCTCGTCAAGCACAAGCATTTTCGCAACAAATACCAATTTTTGAAATACAATCGCTGGATGGTCGCGCCGCGCTGCTACCGGGTCGAAGCGCTTCACGAAGTAGGGGGCTGGGACACCTCTGACAAATACGAAGGCCGCATCATGGAAGATCGCCGCATCATTTTGCGGCTGATCGAAAAATACCGCGTCCGCTTTATTAACAAGAAGCTGTACAACCGGACGAAACACAGAGGGCAGCTGACCGACAATAAAATGAAGCGCAGACGGAATCATTTGCGCAAAAAGACGTTCAAATACTACCTCAAGCGTTGGGGCAAAAAGTACAAAGCTGTCTACGGCTACAAGGACGGATATCTCGTGATCAAAAGGTTGAAGAAAGTGAGGCGGCGGAAGCGATGACAAAAGCGCTTGTCACCGGTTGTGCTGGTTTTATCGGGTCACATTTGACTCAGCGCTTGCTAAATGACGGGGTGACAGTGATCGGCATCGATGGCTTCGTCGACAACTACGACGTTGCTGCCAAGCTTCGCAATCTCGCTGAGATCGGAAGCCATCCCGCCTTTACTTTTCATTCAACCATGTTGCAGGCAGAGCGTTGGAACGATTGGTTGGACCAAGTCGATGTCGTCTATCACCTGGCTGCGCTGCCCGGCGTGCGGAACAGCTGGGGCAAGGCATTCTCCGAGTACGTCAGCCACAATATTTTGGCGACCCAACTGCTGCTGGAGGCATGCCTGCAAAGACCGAAACCGCCTGTCATCGTAGTCTCTTCCTCCTCATCTGTATACGGAACGATGCAAGGGACGCTGACGGACGAATCCGCTCCGCTGCGTCCCGTATCGCCTTATGGGGTGACGAAGGAAGCGATGGAGCAGGTTTGTTCCGTCTATGTGAAAGCGTTCGGTTTGCCGATTACGATGTTGCGCTACTTTACCGTATACGGCCCGAGGCAGCGGCCGGATATGGCGTTTCACCGCTTTTTCCGGCAGATGATGAAGGGAGATCCTGTCGTCATTTATGGAGATGGCCAGCAATCGCGGGACTTCACCTACGTAACCGATGCAGTAGAGGCGAACATACTCGCTGGCCGCCACGCTGCGCCCGGCGAGATTTTCAATGTAGGCGGCAACCGCGAAATCAAGCTGATCGATGTCCTTACCATCATGGGCACGCTCTTGAACACGACGCCCAACATCCGGTTTCAGCCTGGTCCGGCCGGTGATTCGCAGCGGACTTGCGCAGATATACGGCTTGCCGAGCAACGGTTGGGCTATCGTCCGCAAGTTTCCCTGGAAGAAGGGCTGCGCCGACAGTTGGCGGATATGCGTTTCCAACTGAGGAGCTAAAACTCGAAAATAGGAGGCCAGTTGCATGCATCGGGTCCTCGTCTATCGGAGAAAATTTCTGCCCAGAAGTGAAACCTTCATCTACGAGCAGCTGCTTGGACATCAGAGAGTCAAACCTGTCGTCTTGACCAGGCAGCGGCCGTTCAATCGCAAACAGTTCCCGTATGCGCCTGTCTATGTGCGAAATTCCATGGCAGGACTCTCCGGGTGGATGAAGCGCAAAAAAATCAAATGCTTGCATGCCCGCTTTGGTCCCGCTGGCCTGGAGCTTCTTCCCTACGCGCGAAAAGCGGGGTTGCCGCTGATCACTTCTTTTCACGGCTTCGATGCGACCAAGCGCGTACGGGAAAATCCGGGCTATCGTCGTTCGCTCAAGCGCCTGTTCAAAAAGGGCAAGGCGTTTACGGTCGTCAGCAACCATATGAAAAAGCGTCTGATCCGCCTGGGCTGTTCGGGTGACAAAATCACACTGATTCGCTCGGGGATCGACTTGCGCAAATTCCCGATGCTGCCACCGCAGCCTGTTCAGAACGGCGAGTATCGCCTGCTCAGCGTCGGCCGCCTGACGGAGAAGAAAGGCATGGACACATTGATCAAGGCGTTTGTGCAAGTGCACGAAAAGCATCCGCGAGCCAAGCTGATCATCGTCGGGGATGGCGACGAAAAGAAAAAACTGCGGCGCATGATCAAAAAATACAAGCTGGGCAAGCAAGTCGTGCTCAAGGGAGCCTTGCCGCATCAGGACGTGCAGCGCGAACTGGCGAGATGCCACTTGTTTGTCATCGCCTGCAAAACGGCTCGCAACGGCGACCAGGAAGGGATTCCGAACGTGCTGATGGAAGCGATGGCTTCCGGCCGCCCGGTTGTTTCCACCTACCATTCCGGGATTCCCGAGCTGATCGAGCACGGAGAGTCGGGCTATCTCGTGCCGGAGCGTTCGCCTGCGAAGCTCGGCAGAATGATCAACCATGTCCTCGCCTCCGAGCACGAGTGGCCGGAAATGACCGCCCGAGCCAGGATGAAGGTGGAGAAAAACCACGATGTTTCCAAACAGCGACTGAAGCTGGAAGAACTGTATTTGCGCGTGATGAAAAAATGATGAGGTGAAGCAATGAAAGTTGCCGTGATCGGTACCGGCTATGTAGGTTTGACGACTGCCGTTTCCCTTGCCATGAACGGCCATCATGTGATCGGGATTGATCTTGTCGAAGCGAAGATTGTCAAATTGCGGCAAGGCATCTCTCCGATCTATGAGCCGGGATTGGAGGAAGCGCTGCGACAAGTGCTTGCAGCAGGTACCCTGGCTTTTTCCACGCAGCTGTCGGAAGCGAAAGACGCGGATGTTTTTTTCGTCTGCGTAGGGACTCCCGAAGCGGATGACGGAACCGCTGATTTGACTTACTTGTACAGCGCGGTAGCAGCGATCAAAGAAGTGCACAACTCAGCTTTGCAAAAACGGGTTGTGGTGATCAAAAGTACGGTGCCAGTAGGGACCGGAGACAAAGTGGCCGACCTGCTTGACGGCTGCCAGGAACTGTCTGTCGCGTCCAACCCGGAGTTTTTGCGGGAAGGGAGCGCCTTGCTGGATGCCATCGAGCCTTCGCGAATTGTCATCGGCGTGAGCGATCCGTCGACGGGGGAAGTGATGGAACAACTGTACAAAGGCGTGAATGCCCCGCGCGTGGTGACGACCAGGGCGAATGCGGAGCTGATCAAGTACGCTTCCAACGCCTTTTTGGCGACACGCATCTCGTTCATGAATGAGCTGGCGAGACTGAGCACGGCACTGGGTACAGATATCGCCACGATCGCGCACGGGATGGGGCTCGACAGCAGGATTGGCCCGGAATTTTTGCGGGCGGGTGTCGGCTACGGCGGCTCCTGTTTTCCGAAAGACACGATCGCTTTGCTGCAACTGGCAGCCCAGAACGGCATCTCGCTTTCGATTCTGGAAAAAGTACGGGAGGTCAACGCCACACAGCCCGTGTGGTTTTTGCAGCAGTTGCAAAAGCTCGTGCCGGATTGTCGCGGCAAACGGATTGCCGTACTGGGGCTGGCGTTCAAACCGGATACGGACGACATCCGGGAGGCTCCGTCTCTTTCCATTTTGCATGAGCTGACAGAGCAGGGAGCTGCCGTCTTTGCCTATGATCCGGTTGCCGAAGACGCTGTGAAGCAATCTTTTCCGAATGTGACCTATACGAAGACAGCCGAAGAAGCGTTAGCGGGCGCCGATGCTGCGCTTTTGGTCACCGAGTGGAAAGAGTGCGTGCAGCTAGATTGGGAGCGAATCCGCCAGAGCATGGCTCAGCCCGTGCTGCTCGACGGACGCAACGCCTGGCCTGCCCAGACCGTCAAGCAAGCAGGCTTTACGTATATCGGGGTAGGAAAAAGCTGACTTTTCCTTGGGAAAGCTCAGCTTTTTTCTTTTGGCTGGCAACTTGGCGCAAGTGCAGGCTAATGATTTGAACAAGTTGGCATAATACGGTAGGATAGTCACATATGGATGATTTGACCATCTAGCGCAAATTACGAGGGAGTGATCACGGTGAACAAAAGCAAAACACTGCCAAAACGCAGTGACGTCCCCGCTGAATACAAATGGCGGTTGGAGGATATTTACCCAACCGACGCGGATTGGGAAAAAGATGTGCAAAAGGCGAAACAACTCACCGAGCAAGTGGCTGCCTTGAAAGGGACGCTGGCCCAGTCCGGGGAGCAGCTGCTCGCAGCATTGACGCTTCAGGACGAGCTGACGAAGACGCTCGATACGGTGTACGTCTACGCTCGCATGCGCCGTGACGAGGATAACGCAAACAGCACGTACCAGGGACTGACTGATCGTGCTACCAGCCTGAGCACGCAAGTATACGGTGCGCTCGCTTACATACAGCCGGAGATTTTGACCATCCCGACGGATAAGCTGGAAGCGTGGATCAACGAAACAGAAGGTCTGGCGCACTACCGGATTTTGCTGGACGAGATTACGCGCTTCAAGCCGCATACGCTTTCCTCGGAGGAAGAGGCGCTCCTGGCGAACATGAGCGAACTGGCTTCGGCTCCTTCGAAAATTTTTGGCATGCTGAACAACGCCGACATGAAGTTCCCGATGATTACGGACGAAAACGGCGAAGAAGTCGAGCTGACAAAAGGTCGCTACACGCAGTTCATGGAGAGCAAGGACAGACGCGTGCGCAAGGAAGCTTTTGAAGCGCTGTACACTACGTACGGCAAGTTTCGCAATACGATTGCCGCATCGCTGACCTCGGCGATCAAGGGCGATGTGTTTTACGCCCGGACGCGCAAATATCCGTCCGCCTTGTATGCGGCCCTGTTCGCGGACAACGTGGACTTGTCTGTGTACGACAACCTGATTTCGACGATTCACGAGCACTTGCCGCTGATGCACAAATACATCGCGCTGCGCAAAAAACTGCTCGGGGTCGACGAGCTGCACATGTACGATTTGTACGTGCCGATCGTGCCCGAGGTAGACATGAAAATCCCGTACGATCAGGCGGTCGCAACGATCAAGGAGGCGCTCCATCCACTCGGCGAGGAGTACGGTCGCGTGCTGGCGGAAGGCTTCTCCAACGGCTGGATCGACGTGCATGAAAACGAAGGCAAGACGAGCGGGGCGTACTCATGGGGAGCATTCACGACCCATCCGTACGTGCTCATGAACTACCAGGACAACGTGAACAACATGTTTACGCTGGCCCACGAAATGGGGCATGCCCTGCACAGCTACCACTCCAATCAGGCCCAGCCATATACGTATGCCGATTACAAGATTTTCGTGGCGGAAGTAGCTTCCACGCTCAACGAAGCCCTGCTGATGCACCACCTGCTCAAGACCACGACAGACAAGAAGCAGCGTCTGTACTTGATCAACTACTATCTGGAGCAATTCCGCGGCACGGTTTTCCGTCAGACGATGTTCGCCGAGTTCGAGAAAATCGTCCATGCCAAAGAAGAGCAGGGCGAACCGCTGACAGCCGACTCGCTCAGTGCGATCTACCGTGAGCTGAACGTCGCTTACCATGGACCAGATATGGTTGTAGATAAAGAAGTAGATTTGGAGTGGGCGCGCATTCCTCACTTCTATCGCAATTTTTATGTCTACAAGTACGCCACGGGCTTCTCGGCGGCGACTTCCTTGTCCAAGCAGATTTTGGAGGAAGGACAGCCAGCTGTTGACCGCTACTTGGAGTTCCTCAAGGGCGGCAGCTCCGACTATCCGCTCAACCTGCTGAAAAAGGCGGGCGTCGACATGACCTCTCCCGCCCCGGTTGCAGAAGCGTTGAGTGTTTTCAAAGAGTTGCTGGACGAAATGGAGCAGCTCTTAAACGAGAAGTAAAGCGATGCTAAAAAAGCAGTCAAGTAATTCTACTTGGCTGCTTTTTCCTGTTTTAGATTTTTTCTGCTGAAAGCCCAAAAAACGGTAACGGTCTTCTATGTTGTTCGTATATACTTATGAAACTGGTAGGGATTATGTCCTCCTCCGCCTTGGGACGGAGACGAAATTCCAACCGCTGACTGTTTTGCAGCGAAGGTAAAAACTGGCACAATTACGCAAGGGGAACAGATTGTGAAAATTTGGAGGAATCATTGTGAAAAAACGGGCATCGATCATCATGGCCTCTCTATTGCTGGTTACGGCTGGTTGCGGAGGCCCAGCACCAGAGCCTCCAACGCAGGCTGAGGCAAAAGCGAAAGTCGTTGAAGTGGTTACGGTTCAAAAAGCTGCACAGCCAGTCGTGCTGCGTGTTACCGGAATGGTAGAGGCAAAGCGTGACGCCGTACTGCCTTTTGGAACGGGAGGAACGATTTCATCCATCCCGGTAAGTAAAGGGATGAAGATCGCGCAAGGCCAGTTGTTGGCAACGCTTGACTCGCGTTACTACCAAAAGGAAGTAGAAGCAGCTGCAAGCCAGGTGGAAGAGGCAGCGGCGCGCAAAAACAAAGCATTGAAGGGAGCAACTGCCGAGGCGATTGAACAGCAACGACTGCAAGTGCAAAGTGCCCAAAGCCGTCTGGAAAAAGCAAAGCAGGACCTGACAGCAGGCGAAAAGCTGTTTGCTGGCGGAGCTATTTCACAGACCGAAATAAATGACTTGAAACGCGCCCTGACTCAAGCGGAAATTTCTGCGCGAGACGCACAACTGTCCCTCACCGAATTGCAACGCGGTGCGCAGCCAGAGGACATCGCCATGGCCAACGCATCGATCAAATCGGCAGCCGGACAGGTTGAGCGGGCGAAAAAGAGTCTGGATGATGCGAAAATTCATGCTCCTTTTGCCGGAACGGTCGTGGATGTATACAAACAAACAGGCGAACAGGCTTCGCCAGGCGATCAAATCATTCATCTGGTGGACTTGAGCGAAGTGAAAGTCACTCTTGATATTACCAATGATCTCATCAGTCAATTCCAGGAAAAAACGAAGGTGCAGGCTGTATCCGATGACGGCAAACAAAGCCAGGGAACGATTACTTTTGTCTCCCCGGTCGTGAGCAAGGAAACAGGCAAGTATCGGGTGGAAGTAACGATCCCGAATGCAGATGGATTCTGGCGCGGCGGAATGGCTGCAACGATTGAGGCTCCGCGCAAAGTGAACGGATTTTTGGTGCCGCTGGAAAGTGTCGGAGTTAACTCTACAGAGCACTATGTCATGGCGGTGGAAGATGGCCTTACTGTGAAGAAGGAAGTGAAGACCGGACAGATCGTCGACGATCAAATCGAGATTCTCTCGGGCGTCAAAGAAGGCGACCAGCTTTTGCGCAGCGGCATTACTTTCTACGTCGAGGGGCAAAAAGTAGAGGCGAAGGGAGAATAGTAGCATGGAAAAGTTGATTCTCTTTTTGCTGAAACGACGCCTGATTGTGTACTTGTTTACCTTTTTGCTTGTGCTTGCTGGCTTGGGCTCGCTGTTCAGCTTCAATGTCGAGCTGCTTCCGAAAACAAACTTCCCATCGATCTTCGTCAATGTATCGGGTGGGGCACTTCCCCCGGAAGAGATGGAAGAGAAGGTAACGAAGAACATCGAGCAAAATATCAAGTCAATTGCAAACATTAAAGAATACTCTTCTACTACAGGTACAGGTTACGCCAATATTACGATTATCGCCTTGGAAGGCAAAGGGGAACAAGTTAAGCAAGATGTGCAAAATACCGTTAACCGGCTGCGCAACGGCTTCCCGAAAGCGATTGACACGGTCAGCGTAACCCAGAACAGCTTCGGGGACGATCAAATGATCGACTACGCGCTTGTGGGAGCCGATCCGAAAGCGATGCTGAGCCTGGCAAAAACAACGCTCAAAGACCGGATCGAAGAAGTGCCAGGCGTAAAAGAAGTGTCTGTATCAGATCGCAGCTTTGAGAACAAAATCGCGATCACTTTGCGCCCTGAGAGACTGAACGCCTACCGCACAACGCCATCCGAGGTTGTTTCCCAGCTACAGGAAACGAACTGGAAGCAGGCGATCGGCACGCTCGAAAACACAGGCTTTGACACGGTCATCATGATCGACAACAGCTTCCATTCTGTACAGGAAATGAATGTGCTGCCGATCAACACGCCAAACGGAACCGTCACGCTGGAGCAATTGGCGACTGTGGAAGACATGCGCGGAAAAGTGAAAGACTCGGTAGCGCTGACTGATGGCATGGTATTCGTACACCTTAGCGTGTCGCGCTCAGACGGTTACGATCTGATTACTACCCAGCGCAATGTCGAGCAACTCATCAAGCAGATCAATACGGAAGCCGATGGAAAATATCAAATAAAAGTCATGTTTGAGGCTGCTTCCTTCATCGAGCATGCGGTATCGAACCTCAGCCGCGATGTGGCCATTGGTGGGGCATTGGCGATCATCATCCTGTTTGTGTTCTTGCGCAACTGGAGGGTGACGCTCGTCATCGCAACGACATTGCCATTGTCAGCTCTCATGACCTTTATCGCCATGAAAATGGCTGGCTACAACATCGACATGGTCAGCTTGCTCTCGATGAGCTTGTCGGTCGGCTTGATTGTCGACGCCGCGATCGTCGTACTGGAGAGCATCTATCATTTCCGTGAAAAAGGCGAGCAGCTGAAACAGGCGATCATCAAAGGAACGAAAGAGGTACTGACGCCTGTATTTACTTCGCAGCTTACGATCATCGTCGTATTTTTGCCGCTCGTTTTTGCAGACTTTGCCGATTGGCTCAAACCGATCATGGCGACGATTGCCTTTACCGTATCGGCTGCCATCATCGCTTCGACCATTGCCGCGTTCTTTTTCGTACCCGTGTTTTCCGATCGCTTTTTGCAGAAAGATAAAAAGGTCTCGCTGGAGGGCGAAGGAAAAGAACACGCTGTCAATCGGTTGTTCAACGGGCTGTTGAATATGGCTTTGCGCCACCGGGTCAAGACGATTATCGTGGCGGTGCTCATGCTTGTCGCCGTAACTTTCCTTACCCCTTTTGTGAAGATGGGGAACGGACTCGATCCGAACGAAAACTTTATTTTTGCCACGCTGAAGATGCCGACGGGTTCAACGCTGGAACGCACGCAAAAAGCTGCGGTGGTCGGAGAAGAAGCACTGCGGGGCATTCCCGAAGTAAAAGACGTCTTCTTCATAGCGTCCAAAAGTGATTCGGACATCTTCATCTCACTCGTGCCGAAGTCGCAACGCAATCGTACCAAGGAAGCTTTGACGGCTGATATCAACGAGCGCCTGAATGCGATTCCAGGCATTGAGTCCATCTCCATGTCTTTCGGACAACAAGGTGGATCAGCCCCGGTTCAGCTCAACATCACCGGGGACGATATGGAGCAAATGCGCAAGATCGCCACGGAGCTTGAGGGCATGCTGTCCACGATCAATGGCGTAACGAATATTCGCAACGATTTCAAAGAAGGAAAAGAAAAAGTAACGCTGATTCCGAAGCAAGATGCACTTGCCAGACTGAACGTTGACCATCGCTCCTTGCTCCAGCAACTGAGCGTTCTGATTGGCAACCAGCACATTACGTCCATCACAAAAGATGGCATCGATGTGGATGTGGTCGCCAAAATGCCGGACAACTGGCTGAAGCATCCAGAGCAGCTCAAGGGGATTACGGTAACATCCGAGAAAGGGGCACAAGTGCCGCTTGCTGACCTCGTAGATTGGGTCTACAGCAAATCGCCGATTACGCTTACACATCAAAAAGGCGAACGGATCATCAGTGTGTCCGCAGAGCTGTTGGGAAGCGATTTGGGTACGGTTGGACGTGAAATCAACGAGAAGCTGCCGGGCATGGTCATTCCAGAGGGATACAAAGTGGAAATTGCCGGCCAGTTGAAAGAACAAAGCGCCAACATGACACAAGGGATTCTTGTTTTCCTCGGCGTTCTTGCGCTGATCTATGTCATCATGGTCGCCCAGTTCGGCCGACTGTCGCAGCCGTTCATCATCATGCTGACAATTCCGATGGCACTGGTTGGCGTGGTACTTGGCTTCGTGCTCACGCAACGAACGTTTGGCGAGATGGCGATGATCGGGATTATCATGCTGGTCGGTATCGTGGTCTCCAACGCGATCTTGCTGATCGACCGGATCAACCTGCTGCGCGGTCGCGGCATGGCTACGGCAGAAGCGATCGTGCAAGGAACGAAAGACCGCGTGCGTCCGGTTATCATGACGAAGCTGACAGCAATCCTGGGGATGCTGCCGATGGGATTGGCAATGGCGGAAGGCTCCGACATGGAAGCTCCGCTTGCGACAGCCGTTATTGCCGGCTTGATTTTCCATACGATGGTTACCTTGATCCTCGTGCCTGTGCTGTACTCTTTGTTCGAAGGGGCAAAAGAAAAACGCCTGGCTCGCAAGGCAGCGCGTCAAGCGAAACGGGAAGCCAAGCGTTTGGCGAAACAAAACAAAAACAACGAGGTTTCCAAAACCGAGCTGTAGCACGATGCAGTCAGACTGCTTCGCCTGCCGCAAGCAAGCGGGGCACATCTGATCAACGAAGTGCGTTCCAATACGATAGCGAAAAGAAGAGAAGGGAAGGTGTGCTTTTGCCCCTTCTCTTTGCTTTTCGTTCGTCAGAAAGTTCTGTAGAATAGAAACTAAGGAAGATACATACGCACCGCGAAAGGAGTCTGACTATGGATCTGCAACTGAAGGGTAAGACAGCTCTTGTGCTTGCGTCGACAAAAGGGCTGGGAAAAGCGACAGCGCTTTGCCTCGCTCACGAGGGAGCAAACGTAACGATTTGCGGCAGAGACGAAGGCGCTCTGGAAGCTGTTCGCGCCGAGATTGAACAGGCAACAGGAAAAGCTCCGCTTGCAGTGGTCGTCGATGTGACCAAGCCGGAAGATATCGAGCGGGTTGTGCAGGCGACCGTCAGCGAGTTTGGCAGCGTGGATATTTTAATCAACAATTCAGGCGGGCCTGCCGCGGGCAAGTTTGACCAGTTGACGGACGAGCAGTGGATTTCCGCCTTTGAGCTGAACTTGCTGAGCTATGTCCGGGCGATCCGCGCCGTTTTGCCGCATATGCGCGCCAACCAGTTTGGGCGCATCGTCAACTTTGCCTCTTCTTCGTTCAAGCAGCCGTTGGAAAACTTGATTTTGTCCAACACGTTCCGCACGGGCGTTTTGGGCTTGGCGAAAACGTTGTCTTCCGAGCTGGGGCCGGAAGGCATTTTGATTAACACAATCGGCCCGGGACGAATCGCCACAGACCGCGTGCAGCAACTGGACGGACTAAGCGCGAATGCAAACGGCGTTACGGCAGATGAAGTCCGCGCAAACTGGGAGCAGCAAATTCCGCTTGGCAGGTACGGTCACCCGGATGAATTTGCCCGCACGGTGACTTTTTTGGCGTCGCCAGCCAACAGCTATGTCACCGGACAATCGTTTCTCGTTGACGGCGGCCTGGTCCGGGCGATCTAGGGCACTATTTCCCATTCAAAGGAGGAAAGAAAATGAGCAAAGAAAGCTCGTTTGACATCGTATCCAAGGTGGACTTGTCGGAAGTGAACAACGCCATCCAGACGGCTTTGAAGGAAATCGAGAATCGCTTTGATTTCAAAGGGAGCAAAAGCAGCATCTCATTGGAAAAGGAAGAGCTTGTCCTCATCTCGGATGACGAATTTAAGCTCGGCCAGGTCAAAGACATTTTGCTCGGCAAGCTGGTCAAGCGCGACGTCCCGATCAAAAACCTGGACTATCAAAAAGTGGAGCCGGCAGCGGGCGGGACGGTTCGGCAGCGCGTGAAGCTGGTGCAAGGAATTGACAAGGAAAACGCCAAAAAGATCAACAGCATCATTAAAGACGCAGGGTTGAAGGTGAAAACGCAAGTGCAGGACGATCAAATCCGCGTGACCGGAAAAAGCCGGGATGAACTGCAACAGATCATTCAGGCGATCCGCAAGGCAGATTTGGCGCTCGACGTGCAATTTATCAACTACCGCTGATTGCTAGAAAAGTTTTGCGTCTAACTCTCTTTGCTCTCGCATATGCATGTACAAATAAGTGACAAGCACTTGCGAAAGGGAGAGTAGAGACATGAAGGTCTTTATTATCAGTATGCGCAATCTCATTTTGGGCGGGATCGTCTTTGTAGTTGTTTTGGTGGCGGGAATCGTGCTATTGGTCAAAGACCCGTTGCACGTCTCTGACTCCTATCGACCAGGTGACACGAGTGTGCCGACTACCACGGCCAACACTCCGGTGAGCCAGCCGACCGATGCCGCCAAGCCGTCTTTGAACATGGATATTTCCGTGGACGGAACGACAGCAGAAGTGTCGCTTTTGACGCAAAACTTCGAGTTCGTTCAGGAGAGCAGCGAGCTTGGGCAAACCCCGGTGTTTGGCAAAGGCCACGCCCATCTGTACCTCGATGGAGAATCCAAAGGAATGATCTACCATCCGGAGTTCATGCTGAAAAAGCTGCCAAAAGGCGAGCACGAAATCCGCGTGGAGCTGAATTACAGCAACCATCTGCCCTACAAGGTAGAAGCGACGCAAAAAATTGTGGTGAAATAAGCGAAAAGCGTTCCGATGAGGGCGCTTTTCTTTTTTCTGTTCGGAAGGAATATGATGGAAAAGAACGAATCCTAGTTGATAAAGATGGAATAGTCTGAATGTTTTTGGGGGTGCTTGCATGCTGCGGATGATTACGATTGGCAACTTGCTGGATGAGACAACCAGACTTTATCAGGATAAGGAAGCGCTAGTCTACCATGAACGATCGTTGCGTTATTCGTTTGCCGAGTTTCAGGAAGTGTGTAACCAGGCGGCAAGGGGATTTATGTCGCTCGGCATTCAAAAAGGGGAGAACATTGCGATCTGGGCGACAAATGTGCCGGAATGGGTGATTTCCCAGTTTGGAACGGCCAAGATGGGCGGAGTGCTTGTGACGGTGAATACAAGCTACCGCGTCCATGAGCTGGAGTATTTGCTGCGGCAGTCTGAATCGACCACACTGCTGCTCATCGACGGGTATCGGGACGCGAACTACCTCGACATGATCAAGGAAATTTGTCCCGAGCTGGAGACGTGTGAGCCGGGCGCTCTCCAGTCGAAGCGGCTTCCCCATTTGCGCAATGTCATCTACTTGGGCGAGGAGCGGCAGCCGGGGATGTTTTTATGGGCAGATTTGCTCGCGCGGGCCGAGCTGGTCAGCGAGGAAGAACGGCGTTTGCGGCAAGAGTCGCTTTCGCCCGACGACGTTATCAACATGCAATATACGTCAGGGACGACTGGCTTCCCCAAAGGAGTCATGCTGTCGCATGTGAACATCGTCAACAACGCCATCAAGGTAGCGGAATGTCAAGGGCTCGGCATCGAAGACCGGGTGTGCATCCCCGTGCCGTTTTTTCACTGCTTTGGCTGCGTGATGGGCACGCTCGCCTGCGTTGCCACGGGAGCGACGATGGTCCCGGTCACCGCCTTCGATCCCGGATTGGTGCTCTCGATTGTCGAAGCCGAACGATGCACGGCGCTGTACGGAGTGCCGACCATGTTCATCGCCGAGCTGAACCATCCGTCTTTTGCCGAGCGCGATCTCAGCTCGCTGCGCACAGGCATTATGGCGGGTTCTCTTTGCCCGATCGAGGTAATGAAAAACGTAGTGGACAAAATGGGCATCCGCGACATCACGATCGCCTATGGACAGACGGAAGCTTCCCCGGTCATCACCCAGACCCGGCCGGAAGATTCCATCGAGCGCAAGGTATCCACCGTAGGCAGGCTGCACGAAGGAGTGGAAGCGAAGGTCATCGACCCAGCGACGGGAGAGACGCTACCTCCTGGCGTCCAGGGCGAGCTGTGTACACGCGGATATTTGGTGATGAAAGGGTATTACAATATGCCGGATCAAACCGCGAAGGCGATCGATGAAGAGGGCTGGCTGCATACGGGAGATTTGGCGACGGTCGACGAGGAAGGCTACTACCGGATCACAGGCAGATTGAAGGATATGATCATTCGCGGCGGGGAAAATATTTATCCGCGTGAGGTCGAGGAGTTTCTGTACACGCATCCGAAAATACTGGACGTGCAAATCGTCGGTGTTCCAGACGCCAAATACGGAGAGCAGGTGCTGGCCTGCATTCGGGTAAAGCCGGGCGAGACGCTGACAGAGGAGGAAGTGTTGGCGTACTGCGAAGGCAAAATTGCCCGTTTCAAAACGCCGCGCTACATCCAGTTCGTCGCCGAATACCCGATGACAGCGTCAGGCAAAATTCAAAAGTTCAAGCTGCGTGAACAGGCGCTGGCATCGTTTGATCTTGCCGATTCGGCCCGGAACGAGCTTGCCTGAGCAACGAATAAGTGGTGAAAAGAAGCGCCGGGGGATGCTGTCCTGGCGTTTTTTTGTTCCGGTCAGGCTGGTGATCTGGAAGCATAGCCGCTTTGTGCCGACCGGACAGCCGATCCAGTAGCGGTACCGCTTCGTTCCGTCAGCAGTGGAGAAAATGCAGCTTCCAGTTCCGCAACACCGCTTGTCGTCTCTGTAGCTTGGCGGGAAAGCGAACGCACCTTCCAGGAAAACTTTTCTCCGTTACAAAAATGGTTTAAAAAGGAATTTTTCAACCTTTACAACCTGGCAACTCTTTACTATTATGAGTGGAAATGCGAGGAGAGAGGGGAAACGCACAATGGAAGTCCGCCGATTGGGGCCAGAAGATGCAGAAGCTTTTGTAAAAGTAAGATTGGAAGGGTTGCAAACCGACCCGGATGCATTCGGTGCTACGTATGAAGAAGATGCGGCACGGCCTATGGCGGAGTGGAAGGAGCGGCTGTCTCAGGGACCACAAGGCGACAGCGGTTATTTTGGCGCTTTCGTCGCAGGGGAGCTGGTAGGGATCATCGGCTATTTCCGCCATCGCGGCATCAAGGCGCGGCATAAGGCAGCGGTCGTGTCTATGTACGTCCGGGAAGCGCATCGCGGGACAGGTATCGCGCAAGCGTTGATGCACGAAGAGCTGGCGTATTTGAAAGCGCGCGGAGACATTAGCCAGGTTCAGCTTGCGGTTGTGACGAGCAACCCTGGGGCTGTGCGTTTTTACGAGAAAATGGGTTTTGTGCCGTACGGTTATGAAAAACAAGCTTTGAAGGTAGGGGAGCGCTACGTCGACGAGACGCTGATGTATGTACTCTTGCACGAGTAGTGGCTACCGCTTGAAAACGAACGCTTGACCAGACGAAAAAGCGAAGGCATGTGTGGCAGCATGCCTTCGCTTCTGTATGGAAAAACATGTTTCGAGCAAAAGGTTTAACGATTCGCTTCGTAGGCAGCGATTTTGTCCTCGTATTGCAACGTAATTCCGATGTCGTCGAGGCCGTTCAACAGGCAGTAGCGGCGGTACGGGTCAACCTCGAACGGATAGGACAAACCATCGCTGTCGCGCACGACTTGCTGTTCGAGATCAATCGTCAGCTCGTAATTTTCGCGGCTTTGTGTGCGCAAGAACAGTTCATCGACTTGCTCTTCGCTGAGCTTGATCGGCAGGATGCCGTTTTTGAAGCAGTTGTTGTAAAAAATGTCGGCAAAAGACGGAGCGATCACGCATCGGAAGCCGTAGTCGAGCAAAGCCCACGGAGCGTGCTCGCGCGACGAGCCACAGCCGAAGTTGTTGCGGGCGAGAAGCACAGTCGAGTCTTTGTAGGCAGGGGTGTTCAGGATGAACGAGTCGATCGGCGAGCCATCGACGTTAAAGCGCCATTCATAAAACAGGAACTGGCCAAAGCCGCTGCGCTCGATGCGTTTCAGGAACTGTTTCGGGATGATTGCGTCTGTATCTACGTTGACACGGTCCAGTGGCGCGACCAGTCCGGTGTGGATGACAAATGGGTTCATTGGAATACCTCCTCGCTTGCGCTCTCTCTTTTCCATTCACGTACGTCTACGAAGCGGCCTGCGATGGCAGCCGCGGCAGCCATTTCCGGGCTGACGAGGTGAGTGCGTCCGCCACGGCCTTGACGTCCTTCAAAGTTGCGGTTGGAAGTGGAAGCGCAACGCTCTCCTTCTGACAAGATGTCCGGGTTCATGGCGAGGCACATGGAGCAGCCGGATTCACGCCAGTCAAAACCGGCTTCCTGGAAAATGAGGTGCAAGCCTTCTTGCTCAGCCAACTGCTTGACTGCCTGGGAGCCAGGTACGACCATCGCGTGTACGGAAGGGGAGACTTTGCGTCCCTTGGCAACTTCCGCCGCTTTGCGCAAGTCTTCAATCCGTCCGTTTGTACAGGAGCCGATGAAGACGCGGTCGATTTTGATTTCGCTCATAGGCGTTCCCGGAGCAAGATCCATGTAAGCGAGAGCGTCCTGAGCCGCTTTGCGCTGTGCCGTAGTCTCAAAAGCTTCCGGGTCTGGAACCGTGCTGGTGATGTTCGTGCCCATGCCTGGGCTGGTGCCCCATGTCACTTGCGGTTCGATGGCAGCGGCGTCGATTTCGACACATGTATCGTACGTAGCGCCTTCGTCTGTGCACAGCTCTTTCCATGCTTCCACTGCTGCCAGGAAGTCTTCGCCTTGCGGAACGTAGCGGCGGCCTTGCAGATAGTCAAACGTCGTTTGGTCCGGAGCGATCAGCCCGGCGCGTGCGCCACCTTCAATCGTCATGTTGCACACGGTCATGCGCTCTTCCATTGTCAGCTTGCGGATCGCTTCGCCTGTGTACTCTACGACGTACCCGGTGGCAAAGTCAGTTCCGTATTTTGCGATAATCGCCAATATTAAGTCTTTTGCGCTGACACCGAAAGGCAGGTCGCCGTTCACGCGGACTTCCATCGTTTTTGGCTTCAGCTGCGGCAAGCATTGTGTGGCGAGTACGTGTTCGACCTCGCTCGTCCCGATCCCAAAGGCGAGGGCGCCGAATGCCCCGTGCGTGGAAGTGTGGCTGTCGCCGCACACGATCGTTTTGCCGGGATGTGTCAGGCCAAGCTCAGGGCCGATGACGTGGACGATTCCTTGATCCGGGCTGTTCAGGTCAGCGAGTGTAATGCCAAATTCCCGGCAGTTATCAGTCAGTGTTTCCATTTGCTGACGGGAGATCGGGTCTTTGATATTGAAGCGATCCGCTGTCGGCACGTTGTGGTCCATGGTGGCAAAAGTCAGTTCTGGACGGCGGACTTTGCGGCCAGCCAGGCGGAGCCCTTCAAACGCTTGCGGAGAAGTCACCTCGTGCACCAGATGCAGATCAATGTACAAAAGGCTCGGTTTGCCAGCTTCCTCGTGAATCACGTGATTGTCCCAAATCTTTTCAAACATTGTACGGGGTTTCATTAGTGAATGCCTCCTTCGTGCGAAAACTCTTAACAAGGTTGTATCATGGCAAAGAAAATAGTTCAAAGATATAATAATTATGAGAAGGATAGCTTTTGCCTATCGGGAGGTTTTTTATGGAGTTACGACAGATTCGTTATGTGCTTGCAGTAGCGGAGGAACGCAGCTTTTCGCGTGCGGCCAACCGCTTGCATCTGGCTCAGCCATCGCTTAGCCAGCAAATCGCCAAGCTGGAAAAAATATTGGGTGTGAGTCTGTTTCACCGTTTGCCCCAGCATGTGGAGCTGACAGATGCGGGCCAACGTTTTGTGCAGGTGGCGCAGACGCTGGTAGACATGTCGGAAGGGCTGGAGCGGGAAATGCGCGCGTATGCAGTGGGGGAGAGCGGCCGACTGCTGGTTGGCAGCTTGCCGATCACGGGCGCTTACGTCCTGCCGCGTGTGTTGCCGACGTTTACCAAGTTGTTCCCCGGAGTCGAGCTGCAACTGATGGAGGAAACATCCAGCCATCTGGAACAGTTGCTCGTGCGCGGAAAAATCGACGTCAGCTTGCTGACGATGCCGATCAGCGACCCTTCGCTGGAGATCATTCCGGCGATCAATGAAGAAATTTTCCTGGCGGTGCCGCCGAATCATCCATTGGCTGGCAAAAAGCAGGTCGACTTGGCCGAGCTTGCGGATCAGCCGTTCATTTTGCTGAAGGAAGGGCAAGGCTTCCGGACGATTTCCTTGCGGTTGTGCGAGCAAGCTGGCTTCCGTCCGCGCATCGTCTTTGAAAGCACCAACATCCAGACCGTCCAATCGCTGGTCGCGGCGGGCATGGGGCTGTCTTTTGCCCCGGAAATGATTACGCTGGCGCCAGGGACGATAGAGCCGCCCGCCTACGTACGGCTTACGACGAAGCCATACCGGACACTCGTCGTTGCCTATCGCAAAGACAAGCCGCTGTCGCGCCCGGCTGAAGCGTTTGTGCGCTGTTTGGTGGAGCAGGGCGGGGCGTTGTAAAAAGCGGATGAAGTGTCAGCCGCGTGCGACAAACAGGCAGGCTTTGTGCTACACTGTTCCCAAATCATTCTAGGAAGGAAGATCCATGATGAGAGAACTCAAGACAGAAGCAGAATTTGAACAGGCGATTGCCGCCGAGAAGCCCGTCGTGGTCAAATTTTTTACCGATTGGTGCCCGGACTGTCACCGCATCGATCCGTTCATGCCGGAAGTGGAAGAACAATATAAAGAGCAAGTGGACATGGTCGCTGTCAATCGCGATACGCTGCCTGATTTGTCCCAGAAGCACGATGTGTTCGGGATTCCCAGCTTCATCGCGTTCAGCCGGGGCAAAGAGCTCGTTCGCTTCGTCAGCAAGCTCGGCAAAAGCCGCGAAGAGATCGAGCGTTTTCTCGACCGCGCCGTTCAGGTAAACAACGGTTTGAACGCAGAGTAATGCAACGAACATAAGGCAGGGAGATTGACCATGCGATCGATGAAAAAAGAAGGGGAATGGCTCGTCTGCCACTTGCAGGCGGAGGACGACGCCATTCCGATCGGGAACCTGCTGCGCGAGGGATGGAAGCTGCCACGCAAGCAGGTCCATCTTTTGTTTCAGCATAAAGAAGTGCTTGTAGACGGCGCTCCTTGTGCCCAGCACACGCAAGTGCGAGAGGGACAGGAAATTCGCATGCGCTTGTGCCAGCCAGAGCCGCTCGGACTGGACCCGGCGAGCGAAACGGTGCCGATTTTGTACGAAGACGACCATCTGCTGATCGTGAACAAGCCTGCGGGCATGCTGCTTCATCCAACCGAGCCGAACCATCACCTGACTTTGGATCATTTGGTGTCCGGGCACTTTTTCCGCACCGGACTGCAAGCGAAAGTGCGTCATGTGCACAGGCTGGATCAGGATACGTCCGGGGTGGTTTTGTACGCCAAGCACGCCTGGGCGTCGGCCTTGCTGGACGAAATGCTGCGCGAGCGCAAAATCAAGCGGACATACCTCGCTTTCGTCTCCGGGCAGATGGCAAAAGGGAACGGCAAAATCAATGAGCCGATCGGCAAGGACAGGTATCATGCCACCCGCAGAAGAGTCGCGCCCAACGGCGATTCTGCCGTCACGCACTATGAAGTCAAGGAGCGCTACAAGACGGCGACAAAAGTCGAGTGCAGACTGGAGACGGGGCGCACGCATCAAATTCGCGTCCACCTGAGTCATATCGGGCATCCGTTGCTGGGCGACGAGCTGTATGGAGGGAAGCAAGATTTGATCAGAAGACAGGCGCTGCACGCGGCGGTACTGACGCTTGCCCATCCGTTCGGGGGAGAGCTGGTGCAGGCGTCGGCCCCGCTGCCGCTCGATTTGCTCGCTTTGGAAAAGAAGCTGCGCTAAGCGCCATTTTGCCGAATCGTGAATAAACTGCCAAGGAAGAAACGAGAGAGGGTGGCAGGATGAAACGACCCACAATCGGCATCTTGACTTGGCGGGAGGGCAAGCGATTCGCGGAGCCAACCTATTTTCGCCGATTGCTGAAGGCGGGACAAGAACTGGGCTGCACTGCCTTTTTATTTTCGCCAAAAGACGTGCTGGCATCAGGCAAGCAGGTGAGAGGGTACGTCCTGGATGCAAACGGCAAGTGGCAATCGCGCTTGTTTGACCGTCCGGACGCTGTGTTCGACCGTTACCGCTACACACCGACCCAGGCGTTCAAGGATTATGTGGCATTTCGCCGCACAAGCCCGTTCTTGTACGCCAACAATCGTCTGGCGAACAAATGGCGCGTCCATGAGGTATTGCACCGCGATTCGCGCATGCATCGCTGGCTGCCGGAAACGCTTTTGTACAATCGGCAAAATCTCATCAAAATGCTCGGCAGGCATTCGCTCTTGTACGTAAAGCCGTTGAATGGAACAGGCGGACGCAACATCCTCTCGATCGAGAAGCACGGCGGAGGGTATCGTCTGCTTGGGCGCGACAAGCAAAGGGCGAAGATTTCCAAGGTCTTTTCCGACATCTCCGCCGTTTTGCGCTGGACGGATCGGTGGACAAGGCAAGAGAAGTACATCGTTCAGCAAGGCTTGCGGCTGCAACTGGTGCCAGCGCGAGCCGTAGACATGCGGCTTTTGATCCAGAAAAACGGCCAGGGCGAGTGGAGCATCACAGGCCACGGCTTCCGGGTAGGGGGGGAGCGCAGCGCTACTTCCAACCTGCACGGGGGCGGAAAAGCTGTGCCGGTTCCCGCCTTTTTAAAGCCCAAATTCGGCGAGGAACGCTCGGCGCAAATCGTCCGCGACTGTGAAGACCTCGCCCATCAAACAGCGGAGACGCTGGAAGATCACTTTGGGCGAATGGTGGAGTTCGGACTGGACATCGGGATCGATGTAGACGGTCGCGCCTGGCTGATCGAAGTCAACCCCAAGCCAGCGCGAGAAATTTTTCGCGAGATGGGGGCTACGGAACAGTACAAACGCGCGATCCAACGGCCGCTGGAGTACGCCATCTACCTGGCGAAAACGCAAGGGCGCGAAGGACGCGAGCCTTTGCTGAAACGAAAGGTTGCGAGTCGGTAAGAAATCAAGCAAGCAGAAAGCGGAGCAAACAGCCGGGCTGATGAAGCTGCGGCTGTTTGGTGCGGGTAAAAGCGGATGAAGCGGGAGATCACTTGGTTATCTGATTTGCTTCGCACACGCAAGGATCGTCTCGATGACGAGCTGCGGTTCCGTAAATTGCGGGAAATGTCCGCTGTTTTTGGCGACGACATGCTGGCTTTGCGGGGAGAGGGCGAGCAATTCCCGTTGGTTCTCCCACCTTTTTCGCCGCGCTGCTTCTGGCATCATGCGGTTTTCCTTGCCTCCGGTGATGACGTACAGCGGGATGTCAGGGAATGCCGCGTGATCATTCAACTGGGCGACGGTTTGCTGGACAAAATGCACCTCACTGAACTTTTTGTGTGCAGACCAGGAGTCGAACAGGGCGAGCAGTCTGTTGATTGCCTTGACCGCGCTGGTTTGGTAGTCCCCGAGCAGGAGATCTTTCGGATGGCTGGCTTCAATCAGGACCATCCCGGATACTTCAGCAGGATAGCGGCGGGCATACAAATTGGCGTACAGCCCTCCCAAAGAATGTCCCACCAGCAAAAAGGGCGGCTCCCAGCCGGCAGCGGCTAGTGCTTCGCGCAGCGTTTCCACAATCGTGACGCCATCCTGAGGCTCTTGCGGTTTGTCGCTGCCCGAGACGCCCAAGCGATTGTAGGAAAAAACGGAGCTTTCCGCAGACAAGGCGGGGAGGACTCGCATCCAGCCTTCGATGGGACCAGACCCGCCGTTGATCAGCACCAGCTTGGGCGAGCCGTCGCCGCTGATGTTGTATTGCAGCATTCCTTTTGAAGTACGGATGTTCTTGATCTCGATCGCCAAAGCAAGCCACCTTCTTTTAGGTTGATATGGTTACATACGTGGACAAACCGATCAAGTTCCGCAAAATGGAAAAGGTTTTTAGGGGGAATAGAGAGAGTAGGATCGTGCTGTTAGGTGAACCATAATTTAATTATGTAAACTAAATGCTGGTTTCCAACATGCCAAAGTGGAGTTGCCAACTTGCCAGATACCTCGTCTGGCTGTTTTGTCTGAGTGAGGGGAGAGCAGTTGGGCGAATTGCCCAATGGTTGCCGAGATGGAGTTAGGGGAAGGTTTCGCAGTGTTCGATATAGCTAAACAGCCAGGACCACCCGCTTTCTTGACTGGAACTGGGCATCGCAGAGAGTTTGATCTTAGTGAATATCGCGCCTGATCAAAAAACGATGCGCAGAAAAAGTTATAAACCTCCCATATAAAAAATTCTACGCGATACAACCGCACGGGAAATGATTTGTTGTTTCGCAAAAGAACAGGAGCTTGCGGTCTTTCAGTGCCAGATGCTAGATTGTTGTTCAGTAACATATCCGCCTTTTCCCCATAAAAAACCTCCCTTGCCACGCCATGGTGGAGGGAGGTGAACCTGAACCGATCGGCAAAGCTATCCGTTTTTCACCGCTTCTGCCACTTCCGGGAGCGGCAGGCGCTCGTACTGGATTACCCGATCGCCCTCATAAGTAAAAACGTGCTGGATCGGCTGCTCGTGTTCCAGCATGTACGGCAAAAACTGCGGAACATTTTCGGCGATCCCTTCGTTCTTCGGATGCAGCATCCAGTCGAGACTAAGCCAGTCCAGGATGCCTTCCTCTACGCGACGTGGCGTCAGCGGACGCTCAAACGTCTCAGGCAGTTCCGCCACATAGGCGTACATGCCGCCAACGACATCTCCGTCCAGCTTCCACGAAACGACCCCTTTGTAAGTGGCGGAGGACAAGGCAATGCCTGTCTCCTCGAAAACTTCGCGCAGCACGCAGTCAAGCGGAGACTCGTTTGGCGCGAGCTTGCCGCCGACGCCGTTCCAGCGGCCCATCAGCGGCGGTTTGCGCCGATTCAACAGAAGGTATTCGTTTGCATGCTTGAGAAAACAGATGGTGTACGTGTACATATCGTTCCTTTCCAGGTGACGCCCGCTCTCAAATGTCTTGGGAGAAGCGAACCATGTCTGTCAGCTGAATGCCGTTTTCATAGATTTCTTCCTCATAATGGCGCAGAAAGAAGTCCCGGTCAATCCAGGTCATGCGAAAGCCGCATTTTTGGTAGAGGGCCAGTTGATCCAGGCTGGAGTTGCCTGTGCCGACCTCAATCGTTTTGTAGCCGGACACTTTCGCTGTCTCGATGGCATGCAAAACGAGCTGCTTGCCGATGCCCTGTCCTTGATGCGCTTCGTCTACAGCGACGTTGACCAGCTCAATCGTATCGGGGCGCGTAGAGATGAGGACGTAGACGCCAACAAACTGTTCATCCTGGGCGGCAACATAGCACTGGCCCCTTTGCAAATAGTCTTCCACCAATTTTTGCGAAGGATCTGCGAGCAAGAGCAGATGCATGGGCGCTTCTTCATGGGGAGCCAGCTTTCTGATTTCCATTTCGTTCTCTCCTTTTGCCAAAAACCTATCCACATCGGGGAAAAGGAACCGCGCTGTCAGCGGCCATTCCTCGCGTGTGGAAAGCTTGTAATTTGTGCTATTATAACAATCGTTGCGAAAGTTTGTAAAATGTGCCAATCCAAAAGCGGGAATCAAGCTACAGGATGGGACCAGTCAAGTCGAGAAAAGAGAGGAAAGCAGCTATGGATTTGATTCACGTAAATGTGGCCTACGTCTTGCTGTATGACCAAGATACCGATAAAGTGCTCATGGTGCAAAATGAGGAGTATTGGAGTTTGCCAGGCGGGAAGCGGGAAAATGGCGAGCTGCTCTGCGACGCAGCGAAGCGCGAGGCTATGGAAGAGACGGGGCTTTCCGTGCAGGTCGGCAAGATCGTGCATGTCAGCGAAAAGGTCATTGGCAACGAGTTTGCGACATTTGTCACGTTTATGGGCGAGATTGTCGGCGGCGAGTTGGGAACGACCGATTCCGAGATTCAGGCGATCGAGTGGAAAAGCATTGCGGAAGCAGAAAAGTTGATGCCGTATTTGCCCAACATCCGTGAACTGATGCGCAATCAGGCACATTACCAGGTAGAATAAATTGCCCAAAAAAGCTCACGGTTGCAACAGCCGCGAGCTTTTTTCATGTGCACACTGATCCACTCCGTGCAAAAAACACTATGAAGTTTGCCCGAGCAGCACAGGCAGTTCGTCGAGCAAATACTGCTTGGTGATCGGGTCGTCGTAGTTCCATTTGTCGTCGATCAGGTAAGCCTGTCCGTTTTGCACGGCTGGCAGATTGCTCCACTGAGCCGTCCGCTCCAGCTGTTGGCGGGTCTGGCTGTCATTGGCCGACTGAATCAAGTAGACGCGGTCGCCGGCGAACAAGGGCAGTTGCTCCGGCGTGACTTCGGCAAAGGCGACATGTTGCGCGATCAGCTTCCGGATGTTGGCCTGAGCGTTCACCATGCCCGAGCCGTAAAGCGTAGAGAGCAGCCCTTTTCCGGCCATGACGAACAGTTTCCCATCCTGACAAATGAAAGAAGACGCCGTTTCTTCCCGATTCGGCAAAGGCAAGTGCCGTTTGAGCGCATTCAGCTTCTGCTCATGCGTTGCGATCCATTCCTCTGCAAGCTGTTGCCTACCGACGATCGTGGCAATCGTCCGAAAGCGTTGGTACAGCGGGGCGTATTTGTTGTACGTCACAATCGGGGTGATCCGGGAAAGCTTCCGGATCAGCTCTTCGTCCTCGCAAAAACCGAGCAGGATCAGATCGGGCTGCAACTCCGCGATCTTTTCCCAATCGACCGGGTGACCGATGTCAGCGACGCCAAAGAGTTGTTCCTGGTACAAAATGCCCGAACTGTTTGCTTTGTTGATACCGACGGGACTTACGCCGAGCGCGAGCAGTTCCCCCGGGGCATCGCCGATCATCACGATCCGCTCCGGGGCAGGGGGCAGGGCGATTTTGCGTCCAGTTGCGTCCCGGTAGCTCAGTCTCTCCTGCTGCATGCGGATGAACTGCCGCGGCGTCACCCCGGTGGCTTGGCGGAAGCGACGGTTAAAGTAGTATTGGTCTTTGAAACCGACCTGGTCCGCAATCTCGTAAAGCCGATCATCCGAGTAGAGCAACAGTTCCTTTGCCCGCCTGATCCGCAAATCGGTCAAGTAATCGAGCGGCTTTTGCCCTGTCAGCGACTTGAACAGATGAGAGTATTGCCAACGGGGAAGGTGGGCGAGAGAAGCCAGCTGTTCCACGGTAATCGGCTCTTGAAAGTGCGTGTGCAAAAAAGCGCGTGTTTGCTCGACAGCGAGCTCCGGCGACAGGCGCGTATCCGCGTTTCGTTTGGCAGCGAAAATCAATTCCAGCAGCTCATGAAACAAAATGCGCTCGCGCATTCCGCCGGGATCGTTGTCCGGGTGACGAGTGGCATACAACGTTTGCAGTTTTTGCAAAACGGGTGAAAACGGATGAACGACAAAATCATCCGCCCCGGCGAACAGCTTTCCCCGATACGGATGAGACGACTGATCCTCCATTTGATAGACAAAGAAATCGAGCCGAAAATAGCTGACGCTTTCTTCCGCAGCGGGCGCAACGAGGCACGATGTATCCGGCGGCAACAGGAAGCAGGTTCCTTTTGCCAACATCAGGCTTGTCTCGTCTACTTGCACGGCACCTGACCCGCCTGTACATGCCAAAAGCGTATGATGAGCGCCAGGCGAAATCCGTTCAGGCTCGGCAGGCGACTGAAACAGCATTTCATGGAACGAGAACAGAAGCGTGCGCAGGGGAGGGATGGCAAGTTGGTTCAAAAAGGAGAGCCTCCTTTTGCTAACAATCGAGAATAATAATCATTATCTATCATACGCAAAGAAAAACAGCCTTTCAACGAAAAGGTTGAAAAGCTGTTCACAGGCAATGCAAGGTGTCGAATCGATCTACTTTTTGGCTTGCATAATGGTTGGCAGCTCGCCCAAAATGCGTTGCTTGGTAATGGCGTCGTCATAGCCCCATTTTGCGTCTACGAGATAGGCGTGGCCGTTTTTGACGGCAGGCAAGTTTTTCCACAGCGGGTTTTCGATGAAACGCTCAAATTCGGCTTTGGAGTCGTCGAGCGACACCATCAGGAACAGGTGAGCCCCGGCGACTTCGCCGAGCCGTTCTTTGGAAAACTCCTCAAAAGACACGCCGTTGTCCAGCATTTTTTGAATAGCCCCGGTAGGCTTGAAGCCTTTTTCGTGATACAGGCTGGAGGACAGTCCTTGCGTGCCAAGCGCGTAAAGGCTTTTGCCGCCGTCGTAAAAAATAAAGACGCTGGCCGTTTCGTTCGGCTTCACCTGACCTTGGGCTTGCATGTTGCTCCAGAACTGCTCTGTTTGCTTTTCGTAGTCGGCGATCCACGCCTTGGCTTCTGGTTGTCTGTCCAAAATGTCACCCAACGTCAGCAAGCGCTCCTTCACAGGCCGATATTTGTCAAAAGCGACGGTCGGAGCGATTTTCGAAAACACTTGCAGCCGCTCTTCCTCGATGTTCACACCGAGAATAATCAGATCGGGATTGAGCGCGAGCATTTTTTCCGGATCGCCCGGATGGCCCACGTCCTCGACGCCTTGCAGCTCGCCGCCGAACACGGTCGGCTTCGCATCGATCATATTCAGCCCGACAGGCTTGACGCCGAGGGCGAGCAAATCTCCAGCCGTATTGCCGATGAAGATAACGCGTTCGGCGTGCGCGGGAATTTCCACTTCGCGATTCATGAAGTCTTTGTACAGTCGCGTTTGCTTCTGGCTGTCGCCCGTCGGTTGCGTGGTTGCAGCGGCTCCTTTTGCAGTGGCGGGCGCTTCCGCTGTCTTCTGGGCAGCATCGGTTGGGGCGGGGGTAGGTGCTGATTGCCCGCACCCGGAGAGCAAGAGCGCTGCGGAGAAGAAGACAGCTTGCAAGGTGGTGATGAGTGGTCGTACCTGTATCATTTTGCGAGGACATCTCCCTTGTAAAAATGTATCGATAATGATTATCAATCAACCTCATCTTAGGAGATCGCAGGAGGTTGCTCAATGGACAAACGTAAATTCTTTTAATAGAAAAACAAGAGAACAAGGCTGGCAGTGTAATGCTTGCGTCCGAAAAGAGGGCTTTCTTTTCCGGCAAATGGGTTGCTTCCCGCTTCCTTGTTGCACTATCATACTAAAGGACAAGCTTCATCACACAGATGACTTACAACGGTTGAAAAGACGAAATATTCCCGAATATCAAATGCCTAAGGGTGGAGGTTTGCGATTGCGATGGAAAACGGTGTGAGAGTTGAAGGAAAAACAATCGAGCAATGGAAAAGCGAGTATCCATTGTTGTCCGAGCTGATGGCAACAGCGGAAGTATTTTGGACAAATCCGCGTCTGACTCCGGTGGCGGAAGCAGAAATGACGGTTACGGCGGAAGAGGTGCAAGATGCAGAGGAGCGTTTGCGCCGATTTGCCCCGTTTATCCAGCAGGCTTTTCCGGAAACGAGCTCGGCTTCCGGGCTGATCGAGTCGCCGCTTGCTTCGATCCCCAACATGCAAGACGAGCTGGCAAGGCGTTTTGGTCAGGCAATACCGGGTCGTCTCCTGCTGAAGTGCGACAGCCATTTGCCGATCGCGGGTTCCATCAAGGCGCGAGGCGGGATTTACGAGGTGCTTGCCCACGCAGAAGAACTGGCGAAAAAGCACGATAGGCTGCCCGCAGACGGCGATTACTCCGTGTTTGCCACAGAAGAGTACCGCGCGTTCTTTTCCCAATACTCCATCGCCGTAGGATCGACAGGCAATCTTGGACTGAGCATCGGGATCATCAGCGCGAAGCTCGGGTTTCGGGTGACGGTTCATATGTCTGCGGATGCAAAAGCGTGGAAAAAAGATTTGCTGCGCGCAAAAGGCGTGCAAGTCGTCGAGTATCAATCCGATTACGGCAAAGCGGTCGAAGAGGGAAGAAAGCAGGCAGAAGCCGACCCGCAGTGCTATTTCATTGACGATGAAAACTCCAAGCGGCTGTTTCTCGGCTATGCCGTCGCCGCCGGACGGTTGCAAAAGCAGCTGGAGGAGCAGCAGGTGATCGTGGACAGCGAGCATCCGCTTTTCGTGTACTTGCCGTGCGGGGTAGGCGGCGGGCCGGGTGGCGTTGCCTACGGATTGAAGCTGCTTTACGGCGATCGCGTCCACTGCTTTTTTGCGGAGCCGACTCATTCGCCTTGCATGCTGCTCGGCTTGATGACGGGGTATCATGACAAGCTGGCTGTGCAAGACTTTGGCATCGACAACAAGACAGACGCTGACGGACTCGCCGTAGGACGTCCTTCGCGCTTCGTCGGCAAAGTCATGGAACCGTTGCTCAGCGGCGTCTATACGGTGGCGGACGGGGAGCTGTACAGGCTGCTGCGGGCTTTGCGCGACAGCGAATCCGTGCGGCTTGAGCCGTCTGCGCTGGCTGGCATGCCAGGGCCGATCCGTTTGCTTGCGCAAGCAGCGGGGCAGCAGTACATCGAGCAGCACGGTCTTGCGGACAAAATGAAAAACGCAACCCATATCGTCTGGGCGACAGGGGGCAGCATGGTGCCTGCGCATATTCAGGAAGCGTACTATGCCAAAGGATTGGAATGCGAAGAGCAGAGCCATTCGTAACATCGTTTCATTCATACACGAGAACGCCGTTGGTCTGCGAGGAGCGAGGGCGTTCTTTTTTTAGGCGATGCGTTATCTGGTGTAGAAAAAAATATAGAGAAACGCAGAAAGGGCAGAGAAGTTTATATATATAACTTTTTCTGCTCTCGTTCTTGTGAACTGGAGGGAAAAGCTGTTACTTCGCTGCATTAACGGATGATTCTGGCTCTGGTCAGCTTTGATAAGAAAGTCTATTCGTCAGAATTTTATAGAAAAAATTATATTTTATCTTGAATAAATTATATGGACAAGTATAATGAGGGATAACAAATAGCACCACCATCCCGGAGGAAAGGAGAGTGAAGCATGGGAAAATACGCCGAGGAACTGCGCCGATACATTCCGATCGCCGATGCCATGGCTCAGACGTTTGGCAAAAACTGCGAAGTTGTGCTCCACGATTTGAGTTCGCCGCAGTCGTCTGTCATCTACACCGCGAACAACCACGTCACGGGCAGAGCTGTCGGGCAATCGTTCAACCATTTGATCACACAAGTTCTTTTGTCTCAAAAGCTGCAAAATGACGTCGTCGCCAATTACCGGACCGAGACGGAGGATGGGCGGACGATCAAGTCGACGACCGCGCTGATCCGCAATGCAGACGGGGAAGCCATCGGCGCTTTTTGCATCAACATCGACATTCACCCACTGGTGAGCACCCGCGAGTTCATCGAGGACTTCATCCGCATGGACGAGGAGCCGCTGGAGCGCGAAGAAGTGGAAGTGGTGCAAAATGTGTGGGAGATCGTAGAGCAGATGATTAACCAGATGATCGCCGAGAAAGACGTGGAGAAAATCGACAAGAACGAAAAAATGCAAATCGTCCAGTTCATGGACAAAAAAGGGGTATTTCTGATCAAGGGCGCGCTGGAAAAAGTCGCTGCCGAGCTGAAAATTTCCAAGGTAACCATGTACAGCTACCTAGACGAGCTGCGCAGGAATCAGAAGCAGGAGCAAGAGGAGTTGAGCAGATGAAGCTGATCGGATCAAGCGTGGACGAACTGGACACGCCCGCTCTGCTCATCGATCTGAACCGTCTGGAGAAAAATGTGCAGGAGATGCAGTCGCTCGCCGATTCAGGAGGGGCTGCTCTTCGCCCCCACATCAAGACGCACAAATGCGCAAAAATCGCCCAGATGCAGATCGATGGCGGAGCACAAGGGATTACCGTGGCAAAGCTTGGCGAGGCGGAAGTCATGGCCGACTATGGACTGACAGACATTTTTGTGGCGACGCAAATTGTCGGGAGAAAAAAGCTTGCCAGACTGGAAGCACTGGCGAGGCGAGCACGCATCAGGCTGGCGGTCGATTCGCTTGTTCAGCTAGAACAGCTTTCCGAGTACGGGGGAGAGGCTCGCTCCGTCGGAATCATGATCGAGGTCAATACCGGGTTGCAGCGCTGTGGCGTGGAACCGGATCAGGTAGAGAGCCTTGTCGAGAAAATTATCAGAAAATTCACTGAAACAAAAATAGATGGAATATTCACTCATGAAGGACAAGTGTATAACGCGGCAGACAGAAGCGAGCTGGAAAAAGTGGCGCGCCAAGCGCAGGAGACAATGGTCGAGATCGGGAGGCGAATCCGCTCGCGCTGGGGCTTTCCTTGCGAGGTCAGTGTCGGTTGCACGCTCGGTTTGCTTGGGGCAGGCGTCGTTCCCGGAGTCACCGAGATACGTCCGGGCACCTACGTGTTTTACGACAGGACGCACGCCGCCTTTTTCGGAGATACGGAGCACTGTGCCGCGACGATTCTCGGCACGGTTATTTCCAGGCCGAATGGCGAACGTGCTGTGGCTGATGCAGGGGCGAAAGCGATGACAATCGACTCGCGGGCGAGCGGCCTGCTTGCGACCAGCGGTTTTGGGCAGGTACGAGGGCAGCAGGATGTACACATCCGCAAACTGTCGGATGAGCATGCGATTATGGTGCCGGGAACGTCCTTTTCCATCGGCCAGCGCATCGAAATCATTCCGAACCACATTTGTCCAACCGTCAATTTGTACCAGGTGGCTTACGGAATACGCGACGGAAAAGTCGAAACCGTGTTTCCGATCCATGCGCGAGGATGCAATCAATAGGGGTGTAGTCATGGCAAAAGTGCTCGTAATCAATCAGGAACTGTTTGCGGAGATGTTGAGCTTCCGTGAAGCGATGGAGACGGTGGAGCTGGCCTTTTCCCAGTTTGCTCAAGGCAAAAGCGCCGTTTTCCCGTCCGTTCGCGAAAAAATCGGGGAGCACAACGGGATTTACAGCATCAAATCAGCGTATTTGAGCGAGGAGTCAGCGATTGGCCTGAAGACAGGCGGCTTCTGGAGCGACAATTGGCAAAGCGGCAAAACAAACCATCAATCCGTCATGCTGCTGCTTTGTCCGCAAACGGGCGAGCCGACGTGCCTTCTGGACGCCAATCTGCTGACGGCGATCCGCACAGCGGCGGCAGGGGCGATTGCGGCCAAATATTTAGCCCGCCAAAAGAGCAAGTCGGTCGCACTGATTGGCGCGGGCGTCCAGGCAAGAGCGCAGCTGGAAGGGCTGCTGCACCTGTTTCCGCTTGAAACCGTTTCCGTCTACTCCCGCACAGATGCTTCGGCAGCCAGACTGACCGAGGAAATCACGCGGATGGGACTCGGCGCCAGACAAGCCGCTTCGGCGCAGGAAGCGGTCGAGCAAGCCGATATTGTCGTCACGACGACACCTGCCTTTTCGCCCGTGCTCAAGTCGTCGTGGCTGCAGGCGGGAACTCATGTGAATGCGATGGGAAGCGATACGAGCGGGAAAAGGGAGATCGAGCTGGATCGGCTGCCGGACAAGCTCGTCTGCGATTGGTGGGAGCAAGCTTCGCACCTGGGAGAATTGCAAGGGCAGCCTTCCCGCGACAGTCTGTTTGCAGAGCTGGGACAAATTACGAGCAAGGAAAAGCCGGGACGCCAATCGGCGAGCGAGATTACCTTGTTCGACTCGACGGGGATCGCCGTTCAAGATTTGAGCGTTGCCGCGTTTGTGTATCGCAAGGCGAAGGAGACGGGCAAGGGCATGTATGTAGACTTGTAAGGGGGGACAGCCTGTTATGCACGTAGTTGATCTGCATTGCGACACGTTGTTGAAAATGTGGCTGTCAAAAGGCGAGCTTGCTTTCGCCAGTGCGCCACAGTTGGAGTCGAACAAAGCGCGTTTGCAGCAAGGCGGAGTAAAAGTTCAAGTTTTCGCGCTGTTTCCGCCGCCGGACTTGTCTGTGGAGCAAAAGCTTTCGTCTGTGCTTGCGCAAATGGATTATTTCCATGAGGACGTCTTGGGGAAAAATCCCGAGATGAAGCAAATCAAGGAATGGGACGACATCGATCGGCTGCGAGACGGAGAAATCGGAGCGCTGCTCTCGCTGGAAGGAGTGGATGCGATCGGAGAAGACTTGTCCATGTTGACGACGCTGTATCAGTTGGGGGTGCGCTCTGTCGGATTGACCTGGAATCATGGGAATCTCGCTGCGGGCGGAGCGTTGGACAAAACGTTGGACAAAACGGCTACGGGATTGACTTCGTTCGGCGTAAAAGTAGTGAATTTTCTGAATGAAAATCAACTTTTTACAGATGTCTCGCATTTGCATGAACAGGCTTTCTGGGACGTGATCGAGCTGGCAGCTCATCCTATCGCAAGCCACTCCAATGCAAGGGCGATCCTCGACCATCCGCGGAATTTGTCTGATGAACAGGCGCGGGCGCTGTTCGCCAAAGGGGGTCTGGTCCACGTGTTTTTTTCTCCCGCCTTCGTCAAGGAGGGACGAAAGGCTGCGATCCCGGATTTGATCCGCCATATCGAACATTTTTGCGGGTTGGGCGGTGAGCGGTACATCGGAATCGGCTCCGACTTCGACGGCATCTCGATTCCCGAACGCATCGAAGGACTTTCCCATGCAGGCATGATGCAAAATTTGCTGCACGAGCTTTCGCGGTACTATACAGACGAGCAAGTGCGCGGGTTTGCTTCGGAAAATTTTATGCGCAACAGACCACAAAAACGGTAAACAGACAGGAGCATAAGGGGGAAAAGAATCATGAGGGTAGCAAGCAAGCGGTTCCTTTGTTTCGTGACAGCCGCTCTCGTAAGCGGTGTGGCGCTCGCAGGATGCAACTTCGGGTCGGCTGGGAAAAATGACACTTCTCCTGCCAGTGAAGGAAAGCAGGGCGAAGCGAGTGCCGTCAAGCAAGTGCTGAATGTGTCCGAAGGCGCGGAGATCGCCACGCTCGATGTGGCCCAGATTTCCGATGCGGTCAGCTCTACGGTGCTCAACAACATCAACGAAGGGTTGTTCCGCTTCGACGACAAGCACCAACCGATCCTCGCGATTGCGCAGGAGCATAAAACGAGCGAGGACGCTTTGACGCATACGTTTTTGTTGCGCGATGCGAAATGGGCGAACGGCGATCCGGTAACGGCCCAAGATTTTGAATACGGCTGGAAGCGGGTGTTGCGGGAAGTGGGGCCATTCGGCGTATTTTTCGAAATGGCCGGGATTGCGAATGCCGACAAGATTTTGCAAGGCGAGAAGAAGCCGGACGATTTGGGCATCAAGGCGATTGATGCGAAGACGCTGGAAGTGAAGCTGGACAGAGCGAATCCACTGTTCCTGCCGCTTCTGCCACTTGCCCCGTTTTTGCCGCAAAACGAGAAATTCGTGGAAAAAGCAGGCGACAAGTATGGCCTGGAGTACGACCAGGTGCTGGCGAACGGACCTTTTGTTCTGAACGACTGGAAGCACGAGCAAAGCTGGCAATACAAGAAAAACGAATCCTACTGGGACGCCGCGAACGTCCAGTTGGACGAGATCAATGTCTATATCGTAAAGGAACCTTCGGCAGCCGTCAACCTGTATGAAACGGGGAAGCTTGATCGCGTGACAGGTTTGACCTCCTCTTTGGCTGACGCTTACAAAGGCAAGGAAGACTACCAAAAAGTAGCGACTCCGACGACCATTTTTATGCGTCTGAATCCCGATGTTGCCGCTTTCCAAAACGAAAATATCCGCCGGGCGATCGGCATGGCGATTGACAAGGAAAGCTTGACAGATGTCGTGTTAAACGATGGTTCAATCCCGCTGTACGGCTTGGTGCCAGCAGCGTTCTCGCTCTCGCCGGACATGAAAGATTATCGTGTGCTGAACGGACAATTGAACAAAGGAACGGTCGAAGAAGCGAAAACATTGTGGCAAAAAGGCTTGGCTGAAATCGGACAAAGCGGCCTTGCGACGTCCATGATTGTGGCGGATCAGGAATACATGCGACAAACTTCCGAGTATTTGAAAGCGCAGTTGGAAACGAATTTGCCCGGCTTCAAGCTCAAGCTGAAAACCGTTCCGTTCCAGCAGCGGATCAAACAGGAAAAAGCGTTTGAGTATGAGATCGCTTTGTCCACATGGGGGCCGGATTACATCGACCCGATGACGTATTTGGACATGTGGGTGACGGGCGGACCGGCGAACCGGATGAAGTATTCCAACCCGCAGTTTGACCAGCTGGTGGCACAGGCCAACAAGGAGCTGGACCCGCGGAAACGGTACGACATCTTGCTGCAGCTAGAAAAAATCATCATCGAAAAAGATGCGGCGGTCGTCCCGCTGTATCAATACGGGGAAGTCATTTTGCAGAGCCAAAAAATCAAAGGGCTGATCTGGCATCCGAGCGGTCCGGAGTTTACGTACAAATGGACGCATATGGAGTAAGTTTGAAAAGCCAGGCGCGGAAATGGGAGGCATGCGAATGAGACTGTATTTTTTGAAACGACTGGGAGTCATGCTGACGACTTTGTTCATCATTGCGACCGTGACCTTTTTCCTGATGAAATTGCTTCCAGGCACCCCGTACAGCAACCCGGACAAGCTGTCCGAGCAGCAATTGGCTTCGTTGAATCAAAAATACGGACTGGATCAGCCGCTGCCCGTTCAATACGCCCGCTACCTGGGGAATTTGGTTCAAGGTGATTGGGGCGTCTCCTTTCAATTCAAGGGGCGCCTGGTCACGGACATCATTTTCAAGCGGATCGGTCCGTCTGTTTTGATCGGCTTTCAAGCCATGCTGATCGGCTCGATTGTCGGACTGGGGCTGGGGATTCTCTCGGCGCTGCGTCAGAACAGCCTGTTTGACCTGGGAGCCGTCACGATGGCTGTCCTGGGCATGTCGATCCCTTCGTTCGTATTCGCGGCGCTGTTGCAATACTACGTGGGCGTCAAGCTCGGCTGGCTGCCGCCCGGACTTTGGGAGGATTACTCTTATTCCATCCTGCCTTCCTTGGCGCTATCCGTGACGGTGATAGCGGCAGTCGCCAGGTTCATCCGCACGGAAATGCTGGAGGTGCTCACGCAGGACTATATTTTGAGCGCGCGGGCCAAAGGGATTTCGGAGTTTGCCGTGGTGTGGAAGCACGTCGTGCGCAATTCGCTGATCCCGGTCGTGACCATGCTTGGGCCAATGGCGGTGTCGATCATGACCGGAACATTGGTGATTGAGAAAATTTTTTCGGTGCCAGGGCTGGGGGAGCAGTTCATTTTATCCATCATGGTGAACGACTACAGTGTGATCATGGGCATTACGCTCTTTTACAGCACGTTGTTCATTCTGGTCGTGCTTTTGGTCGATATGATCTACGGGATTTTGGACCCGCGCATTCGTGAAAAATGGGGGGAAAGCACATGAGGACTTTGCCGGCAACCGGGACGTCCCCGCATGAAATAACAGACGATTTGTTTGTGCACGAGCCATTTGCAGCAGAAGCAGCGATGGAGGTTGCGGCTTCAGCTGCGGATTCGCCCTGGAAGGCTGCGCTCAAACGGCTGGGAAAAAATCGCGGAGTCGTCCCTGCCTTCGTGTTGATCATGGTCATTACGGTGCTGGCTTTTGTCGGGCCGCTGCTGACCCCATACACTTATGACGGGCAAAATGTGGCCCATTCCAACCTGCCGCCGAAAATAAGCGGGCTGGGGTGGCTCGGGTTTGACGGGCTGGACAGCAACGGAGCCGATCTGTACGCGAAACGGAATATAACGGAGGCGCACTGGTTCGGCACGGACGAATTTGGCCGGGATATGTGGATGCGGGTGTGGAAGGGCACGCAAATTTCGCTGTTGATTGCCCTCGTAGCTGCCTTGCTGGACTTGTTCATCGGCGTCCTTTATGGCGGGATCTCGGCTTATTACGGCGGAAAAATCGACAACGTCATGCAGCGCATCATTGAAGTGCTCGTCGGCATCCCCAATCTGATCGTCATTATCTTGTTCATTCTCATCTTGGAGCCGGGAATCACGTCGATCATTTTGGCGATGGCGATTACAGGCTGGGTCGGGATGGCGCGGATTGTCCGCGGACAAATTTTGCAGCTAAAAGGTCAGGAATTTGTGCTGGCTGCGCGGTCGCTCGGGGTTTCCAACAGCCGGATCATGTTCAAGCATTTGATCCCGAACGCGCTGGGGCCGATCATCGTCACTTTGATGTTCACACTGCCGACCGCGATATTTTTTGAAGCGTTTCTGAGCTTTATCGGGCTTGGTCTACAGGCGCCGCTCGCCTCGCTTGGGGTTCTGATCAACGACGGCTACAAAGGGATGCGGCTGTTCCCTTACAAGCTGGTGATTCCCGCCGTGATGATCAGTTTGATCATGATCAGCTTCAACCTGCTTGCGGACGGGCTGCGCGATGCGCTCGATCCGAAAATGACGAAATAAGGAGGGGATGTCGATGAATCAACCGATCCTGACAGTAGACGGCTTGCATGTTGCGTTTCATTCCCAGCGAGGCGAGGTGCATGCGGTAAGAGGGGTCAGCTTTTGCTTGCAAAAGCAGGAGACGCTCGCCATCGTGGGTGAATCCGGCTCTGGCAAATCGGTCACGGCCAAAGCGATCATGCGGCTTTTGCCGAAGCAGAGCACGAGCATCCCCGCCGGGCAGATCACCTATGCAGGACAAAACGTGCTGGCGTTGCCTCCGCGAGAGCTTCAGTCGCTTCGGGGAGCGGAAATCTCCATGGTGTTCCAGGACCCGATGACGTCGCTGAATCCGACGATGACGATCGGCCAGCAACTGGTAGAAGGGATCAGCAAGCACCAGCGGCTCGACAAAGCCGCCGCCTATGAAAAAGCGGTCAACATGCTGCAACTGGTCGGCATTCCGAACGCGCAGGAGCGGATCAGGGCGTACCCGCACCATTTTTCCGGGGGAATGCGCCAGCGTGTCGGGATTGCGATGGCGCTTGCCTGCGACCCGAAAGTCCTGATCGCCGACGAGCCGACGACTGCGCTCGACGTGACGGTGCAGGCGCAAATTTTGGAGCTGATGAAGTCGCTTCAGCAACGGACGGGGACGGGCATCATTTTGATCACGCATGACTTGGGCGTTGTCGCCAACATGGCGCAAAAAGTGGCTGTGATGTATGCCGGAGAGGTAGTGGAGACAGGGCTGATTGCGGAAATTTTTTACCGTCCCAAACATCCGTACACGTGGGGATTGCTGCGCTCGATGCCTCGTCTGGATGCCGCTGGCACCGAGCCGCTCATCCCGATTCCGGGTACGCCGCCTGATCTCGCCCGCCAGCAACAAGGCTGCCCGTTCGCCCCGAGATGTGCGCACGTGATGAAGGTGTGCAAACATTTTTCGCCGCCACTCACAGAAGTGTCGAGCGGGCATACAGCCAAGTGCTGGCTGCTCGATCAGCGGGCGCAGCAGCAAGAGCGGCTGGCAGGAGTCGCAGGAGGGTGAATGAGGCCATGAACAACCGCGTACTACTTGAAGTGAACCATCTCAGCAAGCATTTCCAGCTCGGGCCGAATCAGACGCTGCGCGCAGTCGATGATGTCAGCTTTCACATTTGGCAAGGAGAGACGTTGGGACTGGTTGGAGAGTCCGGGTGTGGCAAATCGACGGTGGGCCGGACGCTGTTGCAGCTGTACAAGCCGACTGGCGGCGAAATTCGCTTTGCGGGCGAGCGTGTAAGCGACATGACCGAGCGCAAGGGGCACAAGGCGTACACCAGCCAGATGCAAATGATTTTTCAAGACCCGTACTCGTCGTTGAATCCGCGAATGACTGTCACCGAGATCATTTCCGAAGGGCTGATGATCCATCGTCCGAATCTTGCGAAAAAAGAGCGGAAAGAGCAGGTCAGCGCGCTTCTGGAGCTTGTCGGACTCAGTTCCAGACAGGCGAATCGTTACCCGCACGAATTTAGCGGCGGGCAGCGTCAGCGGATCGGGATTGCCCGGGCGTTGGCAGTCGAGCCTTCCTTTATCGTGGCGGATGAGCCGATTGCCGCCCTCGATGTGTCGATTCAGGCGCAAATCGTCAACCTGCTGATGGATTTGCAGCGGCAAAAACAGCTGACCTATTTGTTTATCGCTCACGACTTGTCCATGGTGAAGCATATTAGCGACCGGATCGCCGTCATGTACCTCGGGCAACTGGTCGAGCTTGCCGCAAGCGATGAGCTGTATGCGCGACCGCTGCATCCGTACACGGAAGCGCTGCTGTCCGCCATTCCCTTGCCTGACCCGGTTCAGGAGCAGTCCAGAGAACGAATCGTTTTGCAAGGCGAGATTCCCAATCCGCTGAATCCGCCAAGCGGTTGTCGCTTTCACACGCGCTGTCCGAAAGCGTTCGACATTTGCGCCAAGGAAATACCGAGCTTTGCGGAAGTGCTTCCGCAGCGTTATGTCAAATGCCATTTGTATGGGGAGAAGGGGGAGTGACACAGATGGCAGTGGAAAACTGGCCTGAGTTCGAAGCATACGTCACCAAGCGGATGGACGAAGAGCAAATTCCGGGCATCGCCATCGCTGTTGCGAAAAACGGAACGGTTGTATACGAGCGCGGCTTTGGCTATGCCGATTTGCAAACGAAGCGGCCGATTGGCCCCGACACGCTGTTCGGGTGCGGCTCCGTCACGAAGTCGCTGACGGTGCTGGCGCTGCTTTCGCTGGTGGAAGCAGGGCGCTTATCCCTGGATGATCCGGTATGCGCGCATCTTCCCGAGTTCAAGCTGTGCGGCATGGATGACCCCGGCATGGTAAAAGTCCATCATTTGATGTCGCACACGAGCGGCTTGCCGTCTCTTCCCCGCAAACCGGAAATCAACAGGCTGGAAGACCACCTCACGTACATCGCGGGGCAGGAGTACGAGCTGTTGGGCAAACCGGGCGAGTATTTCAGCTACTCGAACGATGCCTTTTTGCTGCAAGGCGCGATCATCGAACGGCTGACGAACCGTCTCTACCGCAGATTCGTCACGGAAACGATCCTCGCTCCGCTTGGCATGCACCGCTCCACGTACAGTCTGGAAGAAATTGCGAAAATGGCTGACGTCTCTGTACCGTATATGAAAAACAACGAGACAGGCAAGTTGGAAGCGGTGCCGTGGCCGAGTCTGGGAAATTACGAGGTGGGCGGCGGCTTGCGCTCTACGGTCAACGATCTGTTGCGCTACGGCGCGGCTTTTGTAGGCGGCGAAAATCCGGTCGCAAGCGAAGAGCTGCTGCGCAAAATGTGGCAGCCTGTTCATCAGGTTGGCCGCAAGCAATTTTACGGACTGGCGCTGGAGATCGTTCCCGATTATTCGGGCGTGACGCTCGTCAGCCACGGCGGAAGTCAGCAAGGGGTATCGTCTTGCTTCGGTTTCGTCCCGGAACAGGGGCTTGTCGCAGCTGTCCTGATCAACGCGACGGATATGCCAGCAGGAGACATTTGGCTGGCGGCGGTCAACCAGGCGCTCGGCTTGCCGCTCACGCAAAAAGCAAGCCAGGAGCCGCACTATACGGCGACAAAGGAACAACTGGAAAAGCTCGCAGGCACGTATCAGTCCAGAGAGGGGGGCAGCTTGCAGATTGAGCTTGCCCAAGACAAGCCGACTCTCGTTTTTGGCGGCGAGCGCTACGATTTGCGCGCCAGCGACAGTCAGACACTTGTCATGGAAAAGGACGAGTACCCGATCCGGTTTTTTGCCAATGACGACGAGCAGGCGTGGGCGGCCTTTTTCGGATTTCGCATGTGGACTCGTCAAGAGAAGGGGAGGAAGGCATGAGTGTACATCCGCAAGTAAAGGAAGTATTTCGCAAACAAAGCTTGCTTGGACTGCCAGATACCGAATCTATGACGCCCGCAGAAGCGCGTCTCGCTTTTTCACGAGCGCGGGCCAATCTCTCGGAGCTTGAGACGTCTGTAGCAGCGGTAGAGGATCGGGTGATTGCGGTGGCAGAACAAGGGGGAGCAGAGCTGCCGATTCGTTTGTACACCCCAGGCGGGGAAGGGTTGCCGGAGCTGCTGCCTGTGTTCGTCTTTTTTCACGGGGGCGGCTTCGTGCTCGGGAATATCGAGATAACCGATCGCATTTGTCGCTATTATGCACAAGCGGCGAGCTGCATCGTCGTCTCTGTCGACTATCGCCTCGCGCCTGAGCACAAGTTCCCGACAGCCGTCTCGGATGCGTATGCGGCGACCAAGTGGGTAGTTGAGCATGCGGCTTCCTTCAACGGAGACAGCAAGCGAATCGCTGTTGGCGGAGAGAGCGCAGGCGGCAACTTGGCGGCTGTCGTCTCCTTGCTGGCGCGCGATCGCGGCGAGTTTGGCTTGTGCTGCCAGCTGCTGATCTATCCGGTTGTCTCGTTTGCCCTCGATACGGCGTCTTGTCGGGAATGCGGGAATCAATACAACTTGACTTACGACGAGATGCTCTGGTTCCGCGCTCATTACTTGCAGGATGAGGAACAGATCAACGACCCGCTCGCCTCTCCCTTGCTTGCTGCCGATTTAAGCGGCTTGCCGCAAGCTGTAATCGTCACGGCCGAGTTCGATCCTTTGCGCGACGAAGGAGAGCTGTATGCCGAGCGGCTGGCTTCGTTCGGTGTCGCGGCAAAAGCAAAGCGCTACCTTGGCATGGTGCACAGCTTTTTCAACTTTTCCGGCGAGGTAGACGCGAGCAAAGAAGCGTTGGCCGAAACGGCTGCCGAGCTGAAACGCGTGTTTTACACCTGACAGACAAGGAGGTCGACGATGTTTATTCCCCCATCTTATCGCGAAAACGATATAGAGACGCTAGTAGCCTTTATGAAAAAGTACCATTTTGCTACCATCGTCAGCTTCGACGGGACGATTCCGCTGGCGACCCATTTGCCTTTTTTGGTGGAGCATGAGCACGAGCAGGCGAAGATCACGCTGGTCAGCCACATGGCTTTGGCGAATCCGCAATGGCGAACGTTTGCGGAGCAGGACGTGCTGGTCATGTTCCAAGGGCCGCATGCGTATATTTCGCCGCAATATTATGAAAGCCGCTACGGTGTGCCGACTTGGAACTACGCGGCTGTGCACGTCTACGGCAAGCCTGTCATTTATTCGCAGGCAGAAGACGTCGCGCAGACGCTGTTGCAGACGATCCGCACGTTCGAGCCTGCTTATGAAAAGCATTTTGACGCCATTCCACAAGATTATACAGAAAAGCTGAAACAAGAGCTGGTTGCTTTCGAGATCCAGGTAACGAAAATCGAAGGGGCGTTCAAGCTGAGCCAGGACAAGCCGCTGCCGATTCGCCAACGGGTGGCGGACGCGCTGGCACAAAGCCCGGACACGGTGGTGGCAGAGCTAGGGAACATGATGCAGCGCCAGTTGCCCAAAGCAGAATCAGGAGAGGAGCAATGACATGAGTTTGCAAAAATGGCTGACCGAACTGGACGCGATCCCCGGTGTGGCGGGGGATGAGGAGCGGGTTGCCGCTTACTTGCGGGAAAATTTGCTGGATGTGGTGGACGAGCACCAAAGCGATGCGCTAGGCAACCAGTTTTTCATTAAAAAAGGGAGCGATCCCGACCTGAAAATCATGTTGTGCGCGCATATGGACGAGATCGGCTTTATCGTCAGCTACATTGACGAAAAAGGATTTGTCTGGTTTCACCCGGTCGGCGGTCACGATAGCCGCATGGTGATCAACCAGGTGCTGGACATTCATACGGACAAAGGCGTCGTCAAGGGAGTCACAGGAGCGAAGCCGTCCCATATCGTGACGGCGGAAGAGGCGAAGCTGGCGATTCCGCTTAGCGAGCTGTATGTGGACGTAGGGACGGCGAGCCGAGAGGAAACAGAAGCGCTTGGCGTCACGGTCGGCGATTTCGTCACCTTTTCGCGGGAGGGGCAATTTTTGAACGGCGGCAAAGTGTTTACCGGAAAAGCAGTCGATGACCGCTCCGGCTGCGCCGTCATGCTCGAAGTCATGAAGCGGCTCGCGGGCAAACAGCTCACCGCATCGGTCTATGCGGTCGGCTCGGTTCAGGAAGAAGTCGGGATGCGCGGCGCAGGCCCTGCCGCTTTTGCCGTTCAGCCGGACGTTGCGCTGGCGCTCGATGTCGCGCTCACTGGCGGAACGCCGAAGATCGAAGAGAAAATGATTCCGCTGACGCTTGGCGGCGGCCCGGTCATCCTGTTTTACGAGTGGGTCACCGACAACTGGGCGGGAAGCAGCGTCCCGAAAAAGCTGACGAGAAAGCTGGTGCAAACGGCAGAAGAAAATCACATCCCGTACCAGCGTGGCGTGTATTTGAACTGCGTGACAGACACGTACTCGATCAGCCTCGCTGGCAAAGGAACGGTAGCCGGATGCATCTCGGTCCCGTCCCGTTACATTCACTCTGCCACTGGACTCGTGCATCTGGACGATCTGGAAAACGCGGTTCAACTCCTCGTCGCTTTCATTGAAAGCTTTCGGCAGAAGTGGTAGAGTTGGGAAAAAGAGGCAGAGGTCGACTGATGTAACAGGAAGCTGGTCTGCTGAGCCAGAGGAGGCAAGGTTGTGAGTAGATATGATGCGGAGATAGCGGCAAAAATCGATGACTTGTTCGCAGATTGGCAGCAAGGCGTATGCCCGGGCGGACAGGTTGTGGTTCGCAAAGGCGGGGAAATCGTCTACGAAAACTGCTTTGGCTACGCCAGCGTGGAGCATAGGTTGCCGATCACGGGCGAGACGGTGTTTCATGTTGCATCGGTGTCCAAGCAAGTGACAGTGATGTGTGTACTGCTGCTTCAGGAAGACGGTCTACTGAACGTAGATGACGACATTCGCAGCTACGTGTCGGACATGGTTTCGTTCGCCGAGCCTGTATCGGTGCGCAATCTGATGAACAACGTGAGCGGCATCCGGGATCAGTGGGAGCTGCTCATGCTGCAAGGAGTCCGGCTTGATGACACGATCACACAGTCTGACGCCAAAGACGTTATTTCCACGCAAACGGAGCTGAATTTTCCGCCACTTACCCGCTATATGTACTGCAACTCGAATTTTACCCTCCTGGCCGAAATCGCTGAAAGAGTGTCCGGCAAAAGTTTGAACGAGTTTGCCCGTGAGCGGATTTTTGCCCCGCTCGGCATGGCGCAAACGTGCTTCAAGGATCGGTATTGGCAGGTGATTCCAAATGGCGCGGATTCTTACAAGCGCGTCGGCGGGGAGCTGATTCATGCCGTGCTGAACTACGGCACGTATGGCGCCACTTCGCTGCACACGACCGCAACTGATTTTATGAAGTGGATGGCCAACTTCAAGGAGCCGGTCATTTGCAAACGGGAGACACTTTCCGAGATGTTTGCCTGCCCGACACTGCTGGACGGAACGAAGATTCATTACGCGGGCGGATTGATCGTGAATGATCCTGCTCTGTACCAGGGGCGTCCTTTTATCGGGCACGACGGTTCAGACGCGGCATTCCGCAGTTGTACCGTCCGGTTTCCTGTAGAGGATATCGATATCGCCATTTTCAGCAACACGGATACGGTAGTAATCGGCAGGGCTGCGGAGAAAATCGTCGACTTGCTGCTGGGAGTGGAGCGGAGCGAGGTGGAGCCGCAGGTTTTGCCTGACTTTTACGATGCCGATTTTGCAGACGAGGACGTGGCAGGGACGTATTATTCCGACGGAACGTACGCGCTCATCGCGCAAGTGGTGGGCAAGGGAGATCAGCTGTATTTGCTTGAAGAGTACGGAGCTGCGCCCCTTGTTCAGGTGGAGGGAAACCGCTATCAAGCGGGAACGGCCAACTACGAGCTGTATCTCGGTTCAACAGCCGGATTTCGCTTTGGAACGCGCTGTATCCCACTGAAAAAATGGCAGCCTGATCAGGAATGCGAGGCAGACGGGCTGGCATATGCGGGCACGTACGAGAGCGCGGAGCTGGGAACCGCCTACGAGGTGCTGGTCGAGGACGGGGCGCTCTATCTCTCGCATCGCCGGAACAAAAAGCAGCTGCTGCTGCGCACGGCCCCCGATCAGTTTATCGCCGGAGTCGGAGGAAGCTTGTATGGCGTAACTCTCACTTTTGCGCGAGCAGCCAATCAAGCGGTCAGCGGGTTCCGGGTGTCGACGGGCAGAGCACAAGCAGTAGCCTTCGCCAAAAGGAACTAAGCAGGCACTGAGCCAAAAGAAAAACAGGCTGCCGTACGGACTGGAAAGGTTATCCGTACGGCAGCCTTCATTGCGCTTGTCTCCACCATCAGCTTTCCCGCATTTGTCATTGATTTGTCGCCGTTTTTGCGCTTCGTGGCAGGACTCGATGCGGCAGTTGTCGAATGGTGTTACAGATTGAAAAGTTGTGCCGAAAGAGTCCGTCCGCACCTTTGCGGCGGTTTTTTCTACTTTTCAAAAAAAAGCGCCATTTTCTCTGTCGTCTGTGATTAGGGACCGCCCTTTTTTGGCGAAAATGAAATGGTGAAGGAGTGATGAGGATGGAGCAAGTTCTTCAACTCGTGAAAGATTACTGGCCCGTCGCGGTTTGTATCATAGTCCTGATCTTGGCAGCTCAATGGGTCGTGCGCAGCTTGATTCGGATCATCTCGCTTGCAGCCATCATCGGAGTCGTACTGGTGTTGTTTTTTCACTTCAGCCCGGAGGAAGTCATCCAGATGGGACGGCAAGCGGCGGTGGCTACGCAGGAAGTGGTGGACAAGACGATCACGCCTGTGCTCGACAGCGAACTGAAAGATGCAGACATTACGTTTCAGCCGGACGGCACCTACGAGGTCAAGACGGCGAGCATTCGCATCGTAGGCAAAAAAGGCGAGACGAAGGCGACCGTCTACTACAAGGACGACAAGTGGGAAGTGGACATCGGCCAGCTCGGCAAGCTTTTCGAGGACCGACTGGGCAAGGCAGAACAGCAAACGACTATGTAAAGAAAAACGCATGCACCGATTCGGGGTACATGCGTTTTTTGTGGGCGGAAACAGAAAGGGCAGTCAGGGCGCTCAGGCTGTCAACCAATCAGCCAGTACCCGCCCCAGTAGAGCACACCGCTGATGACAACCAGGCCGAGAAAAAAGCCGAGACGCATCCGCCATTTTCCCGGGGCAGGGCCGAACAGAAATTCTGCGCCAGCCCAGGCGAACAAGAGGATGGCAGCCAGTATGTTGCCGAAAAGAGCCACGGCACTTCCCTCCTGTGGAGACATTCTCGGTTCTATGTGTGTATACGATTGGAAGATGCTGGGGTTTCAGAGCGTTTCGAGGCGTTGGCGTCACTTATGCTGCCGTCAAGCCGTCAACCTTCCCGCACCATGATCAGCTCCTCGACATCACAGCCGCGGGCATTGGAAAATCCCGCGTCTTCTCCTGCCTGGCGGAAGCCGCATTTGTGCAGGACGCGGATCGAACCGACGTTGTCTTTGGCGACGCGGGCGTAAACAGGTCGGACGGGGAGAAGCGCGAGAAAGGCGGTAAGCGCCTGTGTCGCGATCCCTTTGCCCCAAAATGGTTTGCCGAGCCAATATCCGACGGAAGGGCTGCCAAATTGCTCGAAGAAAACGATGTAGCCCGCGATCTGTCCATCGGCAAGTACGGTCATTTTCTCAATCGAGTCGTCTGCCAAAATCTTGTTCCAATGGGCGGTAAAAGCTTGCCTGTCACTCGGGTCTTTAGCGGTAAAGGCGGCCATATGGTTTGCCTCCGGGTCGAGCTGCTGCTCAAACAAAATCGGCAAATCTTCCGCAGTGGTCGGGCGCAAACGAACGTTTTCCAACAAAAATTCACCTTCGATCCTACTGAGCTTGGGATTGGCGTTCTGGCGATTGGTTTGCGACACGAATGGGCGAGAGCAGTGTATCGTCTGTGCCGCTCGCCAGGTTCTCAACAAGGAGTTAAGCTATCAAGCTTGCTCCGTCAAGACAGGCGGGACACGCAGCAAAGTCGCTTGCTCGTAGGCGAAGCCCATGCGCAGAAGAGCAGGCTCCGAGAAGGCCAGTCCAGTCAGCATGATGCCAAAAGGCTTTCCTTGCGCAGTGTAGCCGGAGGGAAGGGCAATGGACGGGTAGCCCGCTTTCGCCGCAATGTCACAGCCCGTGTCTCCCGGGAACAGCAGAGCGTCCAGGTCGTGTTCCTTGAGTGCGGCGTCGATCCCTTGGCGTTGCGACATTTCCAGATCGTACAGCCTTTGCCGCAAATAGGCAGGATCGGTCAAGGTGCCGCTGGTTTGCTCGGACTGCTCCAGTACGCTTTGCCCAAACCGGAGCGCTCTTGCTTCGTGCTTGCGATTGAAGGCGACAATATCTTTCAGGGTGCGGATTGGGAAAGAGGCGGGCAATGTTTTCAAATAGGCATTTACACCTGTCTTAAACTCGTGATACAAAACTTGCGAGTTCCAATCGGCATTTTCAGAAGGAATGCTTACGGAATCGATGACAGTAGCGCCAGCCTGCCGCAGCTGCGAGATAGCGGCTTCGTAAAGAGCGGCTTCTTCCTCGTCGCATTCAGCCAAATAGCCGGAACGCACGACACCGATTCGGGCACCTTGCAGTCCGTTTGCGTCGAGGAAGGGAAGATAGTCGCGGTGGGCCAGCCCTGCGCTTTTTCCGGTCGCCGCGTCCTGCGGATCGACACCTGTCAGGACGCCGAGCAAAATGGCCGCGTCCGTTACGTTCCGCGTCATCGGGCCTGCCGTGTCCTGGCTGTGGGAAATCGGGATAATGCCCTGGCGGCTGATCAAGCCTACCGTCGGTTTGATGCCGACGAGCGAATTTTTTTTGGCAGGGCCGAGGATTGACCCGGAAGTCTCTGTTCCGACAGCCGCTACGGCAAAGCCTGCCGCGATTCCTGCGCCTGAACCGGAGCTGGAGCCGCCGACATCGAACGCAGGGTCATACGGATTGAGGACTTGTCCGCCGCGCGAGCTGTAGCCGTTCAGCATGTTGTCAGCCATGAAATTCGCCCATTCGGTCAGATTGGTTTTGCCCAACAGGACGGCGCCTGCTTCGCGCAGACGTGCGGCGACAAACGAGTCTGCCGACGCGTACGAATCGGCCAAGGCGAGCGACCCGGCTGTCGTGTGCATGTTGTCTCCGGTCGCAATGTTGTCTTTAATCAATATCGGAATGCCGTGAAGCGGCCCGCGACTGCCGGATATCGCCCGCTCCCTGTCCAGAGCTTCGGCAATATGCAAGGCATCGGGATTGATTTCACTGATGGCGTTAATGGTCGGTCCCTGTTTGTCGTAGGCAGCGATCCGTTCCAAAAACAGAATGGTCAGCTCACGGGACGTCGTTTGTCCTGCTTCTAATGCAGCTTGCCATTCCAGGATGCTTGCTTCATGGTTCGGCGACATAATTTTCACCTTTTTCTGTTTGATTTGATCTTTCTTAGTTTACCAAATGCAGGGAAGCGGGCAAATGGTTGTGGAACAATTACATGCGGGAATGTTCGTATCATTCAAAAAGGAGCGTGATGCAGATGATACAAGCGGTACTATTCGATCTGGACGGCACTTTGCTCGACCGCGACACTTCGCTCATCCGGTTTGTCCACGACCAGTATGAGCGAATTTCCCAGCTTCAGCACGTCCGACAGGAAACATTCGTGCAGCGTTTTATCGAGCTGGATCAGCACGGATACGTATGGAAGGACAAAGTGTACGCGCAGCTCATTGAGGAGCTGGCCATTGCGAAGCTGGAAGCGGCCTTTTTGCTGCAAGACTACCTCTGTCATTTTCAAAAGCATTGTGTCGCGTTCCCGCATCTGCATGAAATGCTTGCCGACCTGCAAAAGCAGGGCATCCGGCTGGGCTTGATCTCAAACGGTTTCGGGCAGTTCCAGTACGACAATGTCAAGGCACTGGGCATCGCGCCTTATTTTGACGAGGTGCTCATGTCGGAATGGGAAGGCTTGCGCAAGCCTGATCCGGCGATTTTTCACCGGGCATTGGACAAGCTTGGAGTGCCTGCTGAACAGGCGATGTACATAGGTGACCACCCCGACAACGATGTTCGCGCCAGCAGGGCGGTCGGTATGAAGGCGGTATGGAAACGCAGCCCCCAGTATGCAGCAGTTGCCGAGGCTCATGTCGTCATTGACGATTTGGCAGAGATCAGCGCATGGGTACTTCCGTCTTTTCAAGGCCAGATGGGGAGAGGCGCAGGCTTCACCTGACAATCGGCGGGGTCACTCCATGTACCCAGTCCAAAATGAACGGAGCCTGATGGGGGTTCAGACTGTCCGGCAATTCGTTTTTGGCAAAAAACTGTTGGCGGGTGCTCTCTTCATTTGTCTGGAGCACGCCTGCGTAGTCTGTGACGCGAAAGATCAGCTGGACGCTAAACACTTTATCCCCATTGGCATACTGGGCGAAGCCGTTTTTTCCTGAGTAGAGGCCAAACAATTGCCACTGCAAGACAGTCAGACTGGTTTCCTCCAGCACTTCGCGTTTGAGCGTCTCCACGAACGTTTCGCCAAGCTCCAGCAGACCGCCGGGAATGCCCCAGATGCGGTTGTGTTTTTGTTGCAAAAGGATGCGTCCCGATTCGTCTTCCAAAATGGCTCCGCAGCCGACTGTGAGCAGCGTTTCGTGGCCGATGAGCTTTCGCATGGTCGAGATATAGTCATTCACAAGCGTTGTTCCCTCCATTATCAACTGGACCGAATGGCTTTCCAAGCGTCGAATAGCAAGGTGAGTCCACAGAACAAAGCGCCTACAAAACCGATTGTCTTGACGGCCGCTCGCACAAAAGCAGGATCGACATTCATTTCGAGCAGAAAAGAATAGTCAAAGTCGAAGTTGACGAACACAAGCCCGACAATGAAGCCGAGAATGATGCTGAGCTTTTTTTCCATGGCATACGTCTCCTGTTTTTTTGACACTTCGCCAAGTAATACGAGTGAGGGAGCTTTTTGGCAACGACCAAACAAAAAAATCAGAAGAAAGCAGCAGGGGGAAGAGTGGGATGACCGAACACCGATTGTGCAGCTCGCCGCGTTTCGCACCGAATCAGACAGCGGCAAATAAAAAACAAGCTGACTGGCACAAAGGCACGGTCAGCTTGTTTCCTTTTCGTATGGTTATGCGTTCGCTCCAGCGGCTTGCAGCTTCGCTTTTTCTTCCTCTTCAACGAAGCGGTTGCGCGGATGCTCGCGGCATTCGTCGGAGCAGGAACGTTTGAATTTTTGCTCGCACTCTGTGCAGCAGAAGTGCTGTTTGTTGCAGAAAGGGTTGGCGCAGTTCACGTAGCGATCTTCCACAGTGCCGCAGTAGTGGCAACGGCCGATAACCACATCTTCTTCGGTATGGTTGATCGGTACGGAGATACGCTCGTCGAATACGTAGCATTTTCCGTCCCACAGGCGGCCTTTTACTTCCGGATCTTTTCCGTAGGTGACGATTCCGCCGTGAAGCTGGTACACATTTTCAAAGCCTTGATCCAAAAGCACGCCTGTCAGCTTTTCACAGCGGATGCCGCCTGTGCAGTAGGTGAGGACTTTTTTGTCTTTGAATTGGCTCATGTTTTCCGCAATCCACTCAGGGAACTCGCGGGAAGAATCCACTTCTGGACGAATCGCGCCACGGAAGTGTCCGAGGTCGTATTCGTAGTAGTTGCGGCCGTCGAGGATGACAACGTCCTCTTGCTGCATCATTTCGTAAAACTCTTTCGGGCTCAAATAGTGTCCTGTTTTCTCATTCGGATCAACGTCGTTTTCCAGACGCCAGGTCACCAGTTCTTTTTTCGCGCGAACAAACATTTTTTTGAATGCGTGTTCTTCCGATTCGTCTATTTTAAACCACATGTCCGCGAAGCGCGGGTCTTTTCGCACGTATTCCATGTAAGCGTCGGTCTGCTCGACAGTGCCGGATACCGTTCCGTTAATTCCTTCCGGAGCGATGATGATCCGTCCTTTGAGTCCGTTTTCCTTGCAAAATTGCAAGTGTTCAGCAGCATACTCCTCGTAGTTTTCCAACGGAGTATACTTGTAGTAGAGCAAAATGCGGTATGGTTTTTGTACTTGCAAGGTACAATCCACCTTTCTTTTTTCAATTGTAGTTTATGACGCAACGGTGATTATATCATAATCCGCAAACAAAAGTGTAGAAAAAGACAGGAATTTGTGATCGTTCTATGAAAACGCGGGCAAGTGGCTGAACTTGCTGGATGGTGGCCCATCTTGTACACTATGGGAGGACATTAGCAGAATGGTGATAGATGAGGAGAGACTTTTGATGAATCAGACAAATGATCGCCTGGTTGCCCAGGTCAAATTAAAAAAACTGCACCCGGAGGCAGTCATTCCCCAATACGCCCGTGCCTTGGACGCGGGATTTGACCTCGTTGCCGTCGAAGACGTGTTGATTGCTCCGGGGCAAACCGTCAAAATCCCGACCGGACTTGCTTTTGCACTGCCAGAGGGCTACGAGCTGCAAGTGCGTCCGCGCTCCGGCATTGGCGCGAAAACAAAACTGCGCCTGCCGAACGCTCCGGGCACGATCGATGCGGGATACCGCGGAGAAGTGTGCGTCTTGATGGAAAACATCCGCATTCCGTCCGGCAAGATCGGCAACGTCTGCCTGGATGCGGGAGAAAAAGAAGTGACGGTAGACACAGAAGTGGATTCTCACAGCTATTTCATCAAAAAAGGCGACCGCGTCGCGCAAGGCGTAATCGGTGTCGTGCCTGTTGCCCGTTTCGAAGTGGTAGACGAGCTGGATGAGACTGAGAGAGGCGCTGACGGCTTCGGCAGCAGCGGCATTAACGGATAAGACAGCCCTAAAAAAGAACAGACCCCTGACTCCGGGCAAGTGTGCGAGACACATGCGCTGACGGAGGAGGGGTCTTTTTGTTTTTGGCAGCTGCTATTTTTTGGCGGCGAGAAACTGGTCGATGACACGAATGTCGTCCTCGCTAAGAGAACGGCCGTCTGCCTTGACGAACACACACGGGCCATATACCCAGTCGAGGTAGCCGTCTGCGGTAATCGGAAAATTGTTGGCCAATACACCTCGTCCGTCTTCATTCACGATCAGCGAGATTCCTTCCAGATGGTCGTCCGTCACCACTTCAAAATCCCCATCGACCAGCTCGGATAAAGCATCCGTATCGGCAATTTCAGCAATCGTTGCGTCCTCATGCGGACGTTTGACATAAACGGTGATCACGATCATTCACTCCTTTTGTCCCATCATAACCGAAAGCCAAAAAATGCGCGAGAGTGTTGGCTGGGATTGCGCGGAATATGCTGCGAGCGGATGGAAAAAGCGGCAGTGCGGAATGGCAAAAAGGCGGCGAGAAGCGAAAAAACGGTGTGCGAAGCAAAAAAAACGGCTGTACGAAGCGGAAAACCGATAGCGAGAAGCGAAACAACGACAGCGGGGAACAAATCACTGGGATTAGGAAGCTGCTCCCCCTGCTTACCGAGTAGCTAAACGAACGTACAGCCACACGCCATACGTCTTTTTTGCGCCGCCATTTCTCACCTCGCCCAGCTAGTGGGCATAAAGTGGATGGGAATATGATTGACAGCGATAAAAAGGCAGGTATAATCGTAGATAACTAAGTATTCCGAGTAAAATAGTATAGATTAAAAACGGGGAGTGAAGGTCACCAGTATGAACACCACAAAGGGCAATATTCAATCCATCCTGCAACGCATCGGGATCGTTGCCGTAGCTATCGCTTTGGGAGGATGCTCGGCTGCGTCGCAAGGAACAGGGACAAACGGGAGCGGGGAAGCGGGCGGCTCACAGACCGTCGAGCTGCTGAACGTCTCGTATGACCCGACCAGAGAATTTTATCAGGAAGTCAATGCGGAATTTGCCCAGGAGTGGAAGGCGAAAACCGGACAGACGCTCAACGTCAAGCAGTCGCACGGCGGCTCCGGCAAGCAATCCCGATCCGTCATCGACGGTTTGGAAGCGGACGTGGTGACATTGGCTTTGGCGTACGACATCGACGCGATCGCCGAGCAGGGACTGATTGCGGCAGACTGGCAAAAAAAGCTTCCGGAAAACAGCTCTCCCTACACGTCTACCATCGTTTTTCTCGTGCGCAAAGGCAACCCGAAGCAGATCAAAGATTGGGATGATCTGGTCAAACCGGGCATCTCCGTCATCACGCCGAACCCGAAAACTTCCGGTGGCGCCAGATGGAACTACCTCGCCGCATGGGGATACGCCCTGAAGAAAAATGGCGGTGACGAAGCCAAGGCAAAAGAGTTCGTGGGAGCCTTGTTTAAAAACGTGCCTGTGCTCGATTCGGGAGCGCGCGGATCGACGACGACGTTTGTCGAGCGCGGGATTGGCGATGTGCTGATCGCCTGGGAAAATGAAGCGTACTTGGCTGTGAACGAGCTGGGCAAAGACAAATTCGAAATCGTCAACCCGTCTCTCAGCATCCTGGCAGAACCTCCGGTGACCGTCGTCGACAAGTATGCGGAAAAGCACAAGACAAAAGAAGTCGCCGACGCCTACTTGCAATTCCTGTACACGAAAAAAGGGCAGGAAATTGCGGCGAAGCATTACTATCGCCCACGTTCCGCGGAAGTGCTCAAAGCGCATACGCCTGCGTTTCCTGAAATCGAAATGTTCACAATAGATGAACTTTTTGGTGGCTGGACAAAAGCTCAACAAACGCACTTCTCCGACCAGGGCGTCTTTGATCAGCTGTACAAACCGTAATCCAGTCCATAACCTATCCTGCCATCAGAGGAGTTAGCTCCATGAGAAAATCATTTTTGCGCAGGGGGTTCCTGCCGGGCTTTGGCATGACGATGGGCTATACCATCATCTACTTGAGCCTCTTGGTATTAATCCCCCTGTCTGTCCTTTTTTTGAAGGCCACTACCATGAGCTGGGAGCAGTTCGTGGGAACGATCCTCGATCCGAGGGTGATCGCTTCGATTCGCGTCAGCATCCTCACGTCTTTTTTCGCCGCTTGTGTCAATGCGGTATTCGGTGTACTGGTCGCCTGGGTGTTGACCCGGTACGATTTTTTTGGCAAGCGGATCATTGACGGAATCGTCGATCTGCCTTTCGCCTTGCCGACAGCGGTAGGCGGGATTGCTCTCACCTCCATATACGCCGAAAACGGCTGGATCGGGCAGTATTTGGCCGAGTGGGGCGTAAAAGTGGCGTATACGCCGATCGGCATCTGGGTTGCTTTGACCTTTATCGGGCTGCCGTTTGTGGTGCGAACCGTGCAGCCTGTCTTGCAGGACTGGGACTTGCAGATGGAGGAAGCGGCTGCGACGCTGGGAGCCACGCGGTTTGCCACGTTTACCCGCGTCATTTTGCCGCATTTGCTGCCGGCGATCATTACGGGCTTTGCCCTCGCTTTTGCCCGGGCGCTTGGCGAATACGGCTCTGTCGTCTTTATCTCCGGAAACATGCCGCTCAAGACGGAAATCGTGCCGCTTTTGATCATGACCAAGCTGGAGCAGTTCGATTACGCGGGAGCTACCGCCATTGCAACCGTCATGCTCGTCGCATCGTTTGTCATGCTTCTGCTCATTAACTACTTGCAATGGCGAATCAACAAGTTCGATGCGGCACGATAGGAGGTGGGACAAATGAAACATGTAACCGAGCCAGCCTACGTTCGCTGGAGCCTGATCGCAGTCGCTTTTCTGTTTTTGGGCCTGTTTCTCATTTTGCCGCTGATCGCCGTGTTCACTGAGGCGTTCAAGCAAGGGGCGGGTGTTTTTCTGGCTGCGATTGCCGAGCCGGAAACGCTGTCTGCGGTCAAATTGACCTTGCTCGTAGCGGCGATTAGCGTACCGCTGAACGTCACGTTTGGGATTGCCGCCGCTTGGGCGATTGCGAAGTTTTCGTTTCGCGGCAAAAATGTGCTGCTTACGCTGATTGATCTGCCTTTTGCCGTGTCGCCTGTCATCGCCGGGCTGATTTTCGTCCTGTTGTTCGGCAGTCAGGGGGTTGCTGCGCCATGGCTGGCTGCGCTTGATCTGAAAATCATTTTCGCGGTGCCCGGGATCGTGCTTGCGACGACTTTTGTGACGTTTCCGTTCGTGGCCCGCGAGCTGATTCCGGTGATGGAAGCGCAGGGCAAAGACGAGGAAGAAGCGGCTGTATCGCTGGGAGCGAGCGGCTGGAAAACGTTTTGGCGCGTCACGCTGCCAAACGTCAAATGGGGGATTTTGTACGGTGTGATCCTCTGCAACGCCAGGGCGATGGGGGAGTTTGGCGCGGTATCGGTCGTCTCCGGCCACATTCGCGGCATGACCAATACGCTGCCGTTGCACGTGGAGATTTTGTACAACGAGTACCAGTTCGCCGCTGCGTTTGCCGTCGCAACGCTGCTCGCTGTGCTGGCGCTGGTCACGCTCGTACTGAAAAGCTTGATCGAATGGAAAACCGAGCGGAAGTCCAAGGCGGAAGAGGATTATTACTTTGACGCGTCAGGGGAGAAAGCAGGATGAGCATAGAAGTTGTCAACATTACCAAGTCGTATAAAAATTTTACCGCGCTGGAAAATGTCAATCTGCACATACCCGAGGGGGAGCTGGTTGCGCTTCTGGGACCTTCCGGTTCAGGCAAAACGACCTTGCTCCGGCTGATTGCCGGGCTGGAACAGGCGCAGCAAGGAAGCATTCTGTTCAACGGCGAGGACAATACGAACCGCGATGTCCGCGAGCGCAAAGTCGGCTTCGTCTTTCAGCATTACGCCTTGTTTCGGCACATGAACATTTTTGACAACATCGCGTTCGGGTTGACGGTTCGTTCACGCAAAACCAGACCGAGCAAGGAAGAAATTCGCGAAAAAGTGCATTCCTTGCTCAGGCTCGTGCAATTGGAAGGGCTGGCGCACCGCTATCCGTCGCAGCTGTCCGGGGGGCAGCGTCAGCGCGTGGCGTTGGCAAGAGCGCTTGCGGTCGAGCCGAAGTTTTTGCTGCTGGATGAACCGTTTGGCGCCTTGGATACAAAAGTCAGACAGGAGTTGCGGCGTTGGTTGCGGCACTTGCATGGAAAGCTCGGCTTGACGATTTTGTTCGTCACCCACGACCAGGAAGAGGCGATGGAGCTGGCTGATCGCGTCGTCGTCATGAACGAAGGGCGCGTCGAGCAGGTCGGTTCTCCCGAAGAAATTTATCTCAAGCCAGCCAACCCGTTTGTGTACAGCTTCCTGGGGCGCGTCAATCTGTTTCGCGGACGCATTCAAAACGGGCGGATCAAACTGGGCGAGGCGGAGTTCACAGCAGAGCAAGGTGTCAGCGAAGGCCCGGCGATCGGCTACATGCGTCCGCATGATGCAGAAGTGTCGCTGCATCCGCCACAATCAGCAGCCGCTACGGCTGTTCAGGCGCATATCGAGCGGATTACGCTGCTCGGCCCGCTCGTGCGTCTGGAGTTGAGACGCCTCGATACGAAAGAGGTGTTTGAAGCGGAGATGGGCCGGCAGCGCTTCCTCGAACTTCTCGTGGAAGAAGGCGACGTCGTATATGTCACGCTGAACAATTTGTCCATCTACGTGGAATCCGAACTGCAATCTGTACCGACACCTGCCTTGACTCCCGTTCACGTCACCGTTTGATTTCGCACTTCGCACTTCGCCATTCGTCATGGCAAAAACCAGTCTGCCGTTTACTCATCAGCAGACTGGTTTTTGTGTGAGGAAACGAACCTCAACGAATTTTACTCGCCGCGCTGCTTGGAGCGGGTTTCTTCTTTGCCTACAGTAGTGGAAGATCTGGTTTGCGAAGGATTTTCCTTGTTTCCCATCTCATTTTTCACGCCGTTTTTCTTGGACATAACCCCAACCTCCCTCGCTCGAGATACAGAGACATCACATAATGTGCCCGAGCGTCCTGATTTTTATTTATCAGGGATTTTCTGGTAAAATAGACAAGGTGGAGGAGGGGAGATTGTCACGTATTTGTCGGCCGACGCCGGAGAAGCGCGCGGCGTTTTCGCCCGATATTTTTTGCAAAATGCAGCTATCTCTGATAAGATAAGTGTTTGAACGATTCAAAAAAGGCAGGTATTGCGACGATGATAAGCACTCAGAACGTGACGCTGCGCTACGGCAAACGCGCACTGTTTGAAGATGTATCGATTAAGTTTACCCCTGGTAACTGCTACGGCCTCATCGGTGCGAACGGTGCCGGGAAGTCTACGTTTGTCAAAATTCTCTCCGGAGAGATCGAGCCGACAAGCGGACACGTTTCGGTGACACCAGGCGAGCGTATCGCTGTGTTGAAACAGAACCACTTCGAGTTTGACGAGTATGAAGTTCTGAAAACGGTCATCATGGGCCACAAGCGCCTCTATGAGATCATGGAAGAAAAGACTGCGCTCTACATGAAAGAAGACTTCTCCGAAGCGGACGGCAACCGTGCCTCCCAACTGGAAGGGGAATTTGAAGAGCTGAACGGCTGGATGGCGGAAGCAGATGCAGCGAGCCTTTTGATCGGTTTGGGCATCCCGACAGACCTGCACGACAAGCTGATGAAAGACCTATCCGGTACGGAAAAAGTACGGGTATTGCTCGCGCAAGCGCTGTTTGGCAACCCGCACATCCTGCTCCTGGACGAGCCGACGAACCACCTGGATATCGAGTCGATTCGCTGGCTGGAAAACTTCCTCGCCGATTATGAGAACACCGTCATTGTCGTATCCCATGACCGTCACTTCCTGAACAAAGTGTGCACGCACATTGCGGATATCGACTTCGGCAAGATTCAAATGTACGTGGGGAACTACGACTTCTGGTACGAGTCCAGCCAATTGGCGCTGAAGATGGTTCGCGATCAGAACAAGAAAAAAGAAGAGAAGATGAAGGAACTCCAGGAGTTTATCGCGCGTTTCTCCGCCAACGCTTCCAAGTCGAAGCAAGCGACCTCGCGGAAAAAGCTGTTGGAAAAAATTACACTGGAAGACATTCGTCCGTCCAGCCGTAAATATCCGTTCATCAACTTCAAGCCGGAGCGCGAAGCAGGCAAAAATTTGCTCGCTATCGAAGGCTTGAGCAAGACAGTCGAAGGCGAGAAGCTGTTTGAAAACTTGCACCTTGTCATCAACAAGGGAGACAAAGTAGCGTTTGTCGGACCAAACGAGCTGGCAAAAACGACTTTCTTCCAAATTTTGATGGGCGAAGTACAGGCAGACAGCGGTTCTTTCGAATGGGGCGTAACGACTTCGCAAGCGTACTTCCCGAAAGACAACGCTGAATACTTCAACTCCGAGCTGAGTCTCGTGGATTGGCTCCGTCAATACTCGAAAGAGCAGGATGAAACGTTCATCCGCGGCTTCCTCGGCCGCATGCTGTTCTCCGGCGACGAAGCGCTGAAAAAAGCAAACGTGCTGTCCGGAGGCGAAAAAGTTCGCTGCATGCTGTCCAAAATGATGCTGGCGAGCGCAAACGTCCTGATCATGGATGAGCCGACGAACCACTTGGACTTGGAATCCATCACAGCCTTGAACAACGGCTTGATCGATTTCGACGGAACCTTGCTGTTCGTTTCCCATGACCACCAGTTCGTGCAAACGATCGCCAACCGCATCATCGAGTTCACTCCGAAAGGCGTTATCGACAAGATGATGACGTATGACGAGTACCTCGAAAGCGACGAGATCAAGCGTCTTCGCGACGAACACTACGCGTAAACCTGCTTGTTTCCATAAAAAATCCCGTGTCAAAGGCATTAGTCAGATGCCAGACACGGGATTTTTTGCGTGGGTCAGTTCGGGGGTGCTACTTCTTCGACGAACTCGATTTTGTTCAAAAAAGCTTCCTTGCTCGAAAAAATGACGCGTTCCTTGCGCGGCAACGTAAAGAAAACAACGATGTACTGATCATCTATGTATTCGACGATTCCTCGCTTTTTGGGCCGTTCCTTCGTCTTAACCGGCTTGTTCAGCCACTCATCCATCTACATTCCCCCTAAGTCGCTCTGTTGCCATTATACCAGCTTAGCCTTTGGCAAAACCAATCGATTGCACCGTCATGGCGATGCGCAGCAACAGCAAGTCATGGCCGTGATCCGGGTTTAAGCCCGTCAGTTCGCGAATGAGCGCCAGCCGATATTTGATCGTATTTTTATGCACGTACAGCCGTGACGCCGCTTCTGCGTGATTGCCGTCCACTTGCAAAAAGACGTGAAGCGTATCCAGCAGTTGCCCGTTTTTTTCGCGATCGTATTCGTTGATTTTGTCCAAGTATTCCTGAGCGAGCAAGCGTGCCTCTCTGTCCGGCTGCTCGGCAAACAGGATGCGCTCCAGCCCGAGGTCGTGAAAATCGACGATGACCGTATTCGCTGCTGCCTTGGCATCAAGCCCGCGCATCGCCGCACGAAAGCTGATTTGCGCCTCGCGATAGCTGGCAGCAATGCCCTTGTATCCGGCGTGAAACCGCCCCAGACCGACAAACACGCGCTGTTGCCACGAAAAAGCGAGCAAAGCAGCGAGAACTTGTTTGGTGCTGGTCAGGCAAGCAGTGGAATCACTAGAGCCACTGGCTGTCGGGATCAGCAGCACGATGCGGTTTTGCTGATCGAGTCCAAGCAAAATGGCGTCATCAAGGGCGGACAGGGAAGGAGTCAGAGCCAAAAGCAAGTCGCGGTTGTCGTTCCAGTTCTCGATCCCTGTCCGCTCCAGAGGGGAGACGCCGAGAACAGCGACCGTGTAGTGATCGGCGAGCTTCCAGCCTACCTCATCCGCTTTGCGCGTGAGCACGTCTCGCGCGTGCATCTGATCGCTTAGCAACAGCTGCAAAAAGTCATTGCGAAACCGCTGGTACGTCTCGTTTACGGAACGCTGCCGCTCGATTTCCAGCGATAGCAGGGCGGCGCTTTGCTCGATCGCGACTTTTTCCCAGGCGTATAAATCCCGCTCGATGATTCCGGTGCAGATCGCGCCTTGTACGTTCCGCTCCTGAAGCAGCCAGCGCACGTGACGGCCATCTGCCCTTTTGACGAGCGGATTTTTCAGCATGGAAGGCGATGCGGCTTGTCCGAACGGGATGTCGTGCCCCTCGTCGGTTGCAAAGCCAAAGCCGCCAGGGGGAGCGTCAGGCGAAGCGGCCCACTTCCATCTCAGGCTCGGCACTTCGATGCTGATCGGCGTTTGCAGCAAGTCTGCGAGCAGTGCCGCGAGCTTGGACACCGGATCATTGGCAGTCAGATGCAGGTGAAACCGCTCGTAGATCGCATGTGTGCGATTCAGCTCAAGGCGCTGTTTGTCGTTGATGTACTGCGTGACAGGCACGATGACGTCCGACCACGCTTTATCCTTCGGAAAGGACAAAATCGGCATTTGCCTTTTCGCGGCGTGGGCGAGGACGGCAGCAGGCACGCTCGCCATGTAGCGGCCGAGTTTGATCGCCAGACCAGGCGTTCCGATGGCAGCCAACTCGTCGATCAATTGAATCAAGGTAGCTTCACACGTATTTTGGCGGATCAGAAAAGGAAAGCCTGTCGTCAGCACAAATTCACCTGCGCGCAGCCATCTGTGTCCATCCGGCGAGTCAAACGAGGTAACCCCAAGCAGTTCTTTGTCGAGAAAGTCTTCCCCGGCAAGCACGGATTCTTCCGTAAAGCCTCCAACTTCGATCAGTTCACGGACTGTTATCACGCCATTTCCCTCCGTCTTTCAATGCTTTTGGCTCAAGAAACAAAAGAACGCGATGTTTTCTGGTCAGCAGGACAAAGGAGAAAATTGAATTTTTCGATAATAATAGAGTACATGTCCAAAGCGCGCGCAGGCAATGGGACAAATCGAGTAAACAGGGGGATCTGCATGAAAGCAAGAGATTGGCTTGGAGTCGTGCCGTTTATCGGCATGCTTGGCGGAGTGCCGTTTGTGAACCGGGTGGAGCCTTATGTGCTGGGCATGCCTTTTGTCTTGTTCTGGATTGTCCTGTGGGTTGTGCTGACTTCTGTCATTATGGCGGTCATCCATCAACTCGATCCGGCTACAAAAGAGGAGGAGAGTTCATCATGAACATTGCTCTGCTGATCATTTTTGCCTTCCTGCTGTTGTCGTTCTACTCCGGGATTCGCGCACGCCAAGGCAAAGACATGGACATGGAGCAATGGACAGTAGGCGGCAGAGGCTTTGGCTCGATCTTTATTTTCCTGCTGGTCGCCGGGGAGATTTACACGACGTTCACCTTCCTCGGAGGGAGCGGCTGGGCTTACTCCAAAGGAGCGCCATCTTACTACGTCCTGTCCTACATTTCGCTTGCCTACGTCATCTCCTACTGGCTGTTGCCCCCGATCTGGCGCTATGCCAAAGAGCACAAGCTCGTTTCCCAATCCGATTTTTTCGTGAGCAAGTACAACAGCCCGATGCTGGGGATTCTCGTCGCCGCCGTTGGCGTGATCGCGATCATTCCTTACCTCGTGCTGCAATTCAAAGGGCTGGGCATCATCGTTTCCGAAGCCTCGTACGGCACGATCTCGCCAGCAGCCGCTGTCTGGCTCGGAGTCATTGCCGTCACCATCTACGTCATGCTCTCCGGCATTCACGGCTCGGCCTGGACGGCGGCGATCAAAGACATCATGATTTTTTTCGTGGTCGTTTTTCTCGGGATTTATTTGCCGTATCACTATTACGGTGGCATCCAGCCGATGTTTGCAGCCGTGCATGCGGCTAATCCGGGCTTTTTGACCTTCCCGACAGAAGGGCTTAGCACCTCCTGGTATATTTCTACCGTACTCATCACGGTTTTTGGTTTTTACATGTGGCCGCACACGTTCGGTTCCGTGTTTTCCGCCAAAAACGAAAACGTGTTCCGCAAAAATACGATCATGCTCCCGCTGTACACCTTGATGCTGTTGTTTGTGTTCTTCGTCGGCTTTACGGCGATTTTGCAAGTGCCCGGCTTGAAAGGGGCAGATGGGGATTTATCGCTTTTGCGTTTGTCGCTGAAGACGTTTGACCCGTGGATCGTCGGCATCATCGGCGCGGCTGGGCTGCTGACGGCTCTCGTTCCAGGCTCGATGCTGCTGATGACGGGAGCGACCCTTTTGGCGAAAAACGTCTACAAAGTCATGGCGCCAGCCACCTCGGATGTCCAGATCGCCAAAGTCGCCAAGCTGCTTGTTCCGGTTTTGTCGCTCATCTCGCTGTACTTTACGCTCAGCGGCGGAGACACGCTCGTCACCTTGCTGTTGATGGGCTACAGCTTGGTGACCCAGTTGTTTCCCGCTTTGCTGTTCAGCTTGGGCAAACAGCCGCTCGTCAATAAATACGGGGCGTTTGCCGGAATTGCAGCCGGAGTGTTGACGGTCGCCTATACGACGGTCTCGCAGGCGACGCTCGCGACGCTGTTTCCGCACTTGCCTTCCGTCATCCAGGATCTGAACATCGGGGTCGTGGCGCTGTTGGTGAACATCGTCGTAATGTTCGGCGTGACGCTTATCACCAAACCGCTGTTCGTCAACGGACAGCAGGCGGCCAATACGGAAGGAACGCCTACGTTCAAATAAAGCAAAAGGCCCAAACACGGCTGACGACAAAAAGGAGGAAATGAAATGGCAGAAACGGTGTTTCTCAATGGACATGTAGTGACAGTGGATGCAAACAATCGGATCGCAGAGGCGGTAGCTGTCAGAGAGAACCGCATTGTCGCGGTCGGAACGACGGAGGAGATCAAGCGCTGGATCACCCCGCAGACAAACGTGATTGATCTGCAAGGCAAAAGCCTTTTGCCAGGCTTTATTGACGCGCATTTGCACATGACGATTTACGGCACGAACAAATTGGGGGTGGACTGCAAGGCGCGCGGCATTCGCTCGATTGACGAACTGCTCGCCGCGCTCAAAGAGCAGGCGCAAAAAACCCTGGCGGGCGAGTGGGTGCGGGCGTGCGGATTCGATGAAAACGGGATGGCAGAGCAGCGCTATCCGACATTGGCCGAGCTGGACGACGTCTCGACTGATCATCCGATTTTTGTCATGCGCACTTGCGCCCATCACAGTGTCGTCAACAGCAGGGCACTGGCGCTTGCCGGCTACGATCGGCACACGCCTGACCCGCAGGGCGGACGGATTGACCGCGATGAGCATGGGAACCTGACAGGCTTTTTGGTCGAGACGGCACACATGAAAATGTTCGAGCAGGCTGCTTTTACCGAAGCGGAATACAGGGAAGGGCTGCGGCTGGCTTCGGAAGACTTTGTGGCGGCAGGGATCACCAGCATACACGACGCGGGCGGGTATGGCCCTGAAAACTTCCGGGCGATGCAAAAGGCGGTGCTCGCCGGAGACGTCAAGGTGCGCATCTACGCCATCGTCTGCTCGTTGAATCAGTCGGAGGAATTTGTGCGGCGGATGATCGACGCGGGAATGGTGACAGGTACTGGCGATGAGCGCTTTCGCATCGGCCCGGCGAAAGTTTTTACAGATGGAGCGAGCATTGCGCCGACGATGGCGATGCGCGAGCCGTTCACCAGTCGCCCCGACGATTGCGGAATCCTCTACTATGAGCAGGACGAGTTGAATACGATTTTGGGAGAGGCCCATGCAAAAGGGTTCCAGATTACTGCCCATGCACAGGGAGATCGTGCGATTGACATGCTGCTCACTTGCTTCGAAGCCGCTCTCGTTGCCCATCCGCGCGAAAATCACCGCCACCGGATCGAGCATGCAGGCGTCTCTTCTCCTGACTTGCTTGCGCGAATGGCGAAACTCGGTGTCGTGCCGATCCCGAACCCGGCGTTTATTTACGACCATGGCGATTCGTACGTGCGAAATATCGGGGAGCGGGTTCGCCACATGTTTCCGGCCAAGGATCAGTTTGCGTGCGGAATCGTGGCCGCAGGCGCTTCGGACAGCCCTGTTACCGATTTTAACCCGCTGATCGGGATTCATGCGGCGGTCAATCGCCAGAGCAAAACGGGCCAATCGGTGGGAGCCAACCAGCGAGTGAGTGTGCCGGAAGCGATCCGCATGTTCACCTGGAACGGGGCGTACGCCAGCTTTGAGGAAGGGCAAAAAGGCAGCATCGAACCTGGCAAGCTGGCTGATCTCGTCGTGCTCAGCGGCAATATTCTCGCCACTCCGCATGACCGGATCAAGGAACTGAAGGTCGAACAGACGATGATCGACGGCAAGCTGGTTTACCAAAGACAAGACGAGGAGGTTATCCAGGCATGACTGAAAAAGCGAGGACGCTTGCGATCAACGCAGAACGATTGCGCAAACGGATCGAGGCGCTGGCCCAAATCGGCAAAATCGGCGAGACGGGCGTATGTCGGCTGGCTTTGTCCGCAGAGGATCGGGCAGGGGTGGACTTGGTGCGCTCGTGGATGGAGGAAGCGGGACTTGCTGCCCGGGTGGATCATTTTGGCAACCTGATCGGGCGAATGGCGGGGAAAAGCCCGGAAGCGCCTGTGCTGATGATCGGCTCGCACATCGACTCCCAACCGTACGGCGGCAGATTCGACGGCGTGATCGGCGTGCTGGGCGCTCTGGAAGCCGTGCAGACGATGCGCGAACAAGGGATCGTGCCGCAGCAACCGATCGAAGTGGTCGCGTTTTGCGACGAGGAAGGCTGTCGGTTTCAAAAAGGCTTGTTCGGATCAAAAGGAATTTTGGGACAATGGGCTGAGGAAGATTTGGCGCGAGCCGACAAAGATGGCGTGACACGCAGGGAAGCGCTCGTCGCCTTTGGCTGCGACCCGGATCGGTTGGCCGAATCTGTCTATCCGGAAGGCAGCATCGGGGCTTACCTGGAGCTGCATATCGAGCAAGGCCCTGTGCTCGATGGCGCGGACGAGCCGATCGGCATTGTCTCCGGGATCTCCGGCCCGCTTTGGTGGACGGTGGAGCTGACGGGCTTTGCCGGACATGCCGGATCGGTGCCCATGCCGATGCGAAAAGACGCCTTGGTCGGCGCAGCGAAGGTCATTCTCGCGGTCAACGAGCTGGCGAAGCTCGACCCTGCGGCGCCTACTGTCGGCACGGTAGGGCATTTGCAGGTGTTTCCTGATTCGCGCAACATCATCCCGGAGCGCGTGCGTTTTTCCGTCGACTTGCGCGACATCGACCTGGCCCGGCGCGACGAGCGGGAAATGGCGCTGCGCGAGGCGATCGCGACGGCAGCAGAAGAAGGCGGCTTGCAATACACGATTACCGAAGATACGAACAGCGACCCTCGCTACTGTGCGGACTGGATCAAGGCGATCATGCACGAAGAGAGCCGCGCACTCGGCCTAGAGCCGCGGGAATTGATGAGCGGCCCGTTTCACGACGCCCTGGCGTTATCGTACGTATGCGACTACGGGATGATTTTTGTCCGCTGCAAAGACGGAATCAGCCATAACCCGCAAGAGTTTTCCACCTACGAGGATATCGCGCTCGGGACAGAGCTGCTGTACCAAACGGCGCTGCGCATGAGCGCGAGCAGCTAGACGGACACCGCGCCGCGGCCGCATAAAAAATCGCCTGCCGATCCACTGGCAGGCGACTTTTCGTGAAGCGAAACCTTTGCGGCGCATGGAAAGGAAGACTTTGCCGATCGTTTTTGATATATTTTAAGGATAAGAAAACAGGAAGGAAGAATGCAATGAAAATGCGCGTTTCCGCTGTGCAGTACCACTTGCACACGATACATAGTTTTGCAGATTTTGCGAATCAGGTCGAGCACTACGTTCGCAACGCCGATGAGTACGAAACCGAGTTTCTGCTGTTTCCCGAGCTGTTCACCACCCAGCTGATGTCCATTGGCGATGAGCAGGGACGCGCTTTGCCGATTACCGCGCTGCCTTCGTTCACCGAGCAGTACGTCCAGCTGTTTTCTTCCTTGGCGGCCAAGTACAACATGCACTTGATCGGGGGCACGCACATCATCGAGGAGAACGGCAAGCTGTACAACACGGCTTTTCTGTTCTACCCGGATGGACGAGTCGGCCAGCAAAAGAAAATCCACATCACCCCGTGGGAAGTCAAAGGCTGGAACATGGGCGCGGGCGACTCCCTGCAAATTTTTGAAACCGACAAAGGCAAAGTCGCGATGATCATTTGCTACGACATCGAGTTCCCAGAGTGGGTGCGGATTGCCAAAGCGCGCGGAGCGGATGTCATTTTCTGTCCGTCCTGCACAGACGACCGCCACGCCTTCCATCGCGTGCGCTACACCAGCCACGCGCGCACGATCGAAAATCAGGTGTACGTCGTGCTGACAGGCACAATCGGTTCGCTGCCGACTGTCGACTTTATGCGCGCCAATTTTGGCCAGGCAGCGATTCTGACGCCAAACGATGTGCCGTTCCCGCCGCGCGGAGTGCTTGCCGAAGGGGAGATCAACCACGACATGCTCGTGACTGCCGACCTCGACCTGTCGCTTTTGTATGAAGTGCGGGAAAAAGGCTCCGTGACGACCTGGCGTGACCGCCGGACAGACTTGTACACCGATTGGAACTAGCATCAGCGCACGTAAGGAGGATGGCAATGTACCGCAAAGAGCTGTATGTGTTTGAAGGGGACAAGCCGCGCAAGGCTGTGATCCGCAACTACAACCGCTCCGACTTTTTCGAGCTGATCCAGATTCAGGCGGAGAGCTTCCCGCCGCCGTTTCCATCCGAACTGTGGTGGAACCAGGAGCAGCTCACCAACCATATCACGCTGTTTCCCGAGGGCGCGATTTGCGTTGAGGTAGACGGAGTGCTGGCCGGATCAATGACGGCGCTGCTCGTGTCGTTCGATCCGGCGCACCCCGAGCACAAATGGGCGGACGTGACGGACGACGGCTATATCAGGAGCCACAATCCTGGCGGCGACACCTTGTACATCGTGGACATATGCATTCGGCCAAGCCACCGCAAGCTCGGACTGGGACAGCTGATGATGCAGGCGATGTATGAGCTGGTTGTGCAAAAAGGCTTGACGCGCTTGCTCGGCGGCGGAAGAATGCCGGGCTACGGACGCTATGCGAACCAATGGACGCCAGAGCAATACGTGGAGCATGTGGTTTCGGGCGAAGTGAAAGACCCCGTCATCACGTTTCTGATGCGCTGCGGGCGCGTGCCTGTGCAGATCGTGGCCGATTATTTGGAGGACGAGGAATCCCGCAACTACGCCGTGCTGATGGAATGGAAAAACCCGTTTCTGGCACGATAAGCCAAAAGAGAATCATTTTTCAGGAGGACGAAACCGATGGAATTTGTACGCATTCAACATATCGACAACCCGCTGTTCGCCAACATGCACCGCTTGATGCAGGACGTTTTTCCGCCGGAGGAAGTGCTTGACTACGATCTGTGGAAAGAACCGCTCGAAGACCCGTCCATCCGCGTGTTTGTGGCCGTTCATGAAGGAGAAGTGGTAGGCGCTACCGAATACCGTTATTACCCGGACATGAACGTCGCCATGACCGACTTCACTATCATTGGCCGCGAAGGACTGGGAGTGGGCCGCTTCCTGGCGAGAGAGCGCCAAAAAGACTTGCTCGCGCTCGCTGCGGAAAACGGCAAAGAACTGTACGGCATGTTTGCGGAAATTTACGACCCGTACCGCGTGGAAGAGCACAGCTTCGGCGGCATCAAGCCGATGGACCCGTTCGTTCGCCGCGAAGTGCTGTCCCATCTCGGCTACAAGCGCACCAATTTCCAATACGTCCATCCATCCTGGCAAAACGACGGAGAAGCAGTCGCAGGACTGGACCTTGGCTTCATGCCGACCAATGAAGAGCAAACCACGCTGGAAGCTGATTTGATCGTCACTTTCCTCAAGCGCTACTACGCCGTCCTCCCGCAAAAGCCGCAAGCTTGGCTGGACATGGTCGCAGAGCTTGAAAGCAAAGACAGCGTGGAGCTTTTGCCGATCTAAACGAAACGATCTGACAGCAAGAACCGACACTCCTGTGGGGCTATTCATCGTGGCTTCACGGGAGTTTTTCTTCTACCGCCCCCAACATTGTCCATAGAGGAGGGAAGAGAGTGAATGCGCCAAACCTCGCATCCATTCTTCTCTACATAGCCGTCCTGCTCCATCTGTTGCTCATGAGCGGCTGGGTCAGCGCGAAAATGTCTCAGCCCATCCAGCTTGCGATGCTCGCTTTGATGCTGCTCGCCCTGTTCGTCTTGCGGAAAAAGAAGCGAAAAACGAAGCGCCGGACCAGACGGCCGCCAGCAGAAGTGGCTGCTCTCGTGGACCGTGCCGAGGAAGGAGAGCCAGGCCAATGATTAGCGACATTCACATTCAAGCCATCCTCGATGCTTCTCATGACGGGATCATCGCAGTCGACCACGACTATACGATCATCTGGGTCAACCAGAACGCGACAGAAATACTCGGGTTGCCGTCCCATGTCGTCGGCGAAAAAATAACCCGTTACATCCCGAACTCGGACATGTTGCGCATTTTGGCGACCGGAAAAAAGGAAATCGGTGACATTGCTACCGTGCTGAATCGGCAAATTATTATCAATCGGCTGCCGATTGTCGTGAACGGAGAGATTGTCGGAGCTGTCTCGACCTTTAAAGAGATTACGGACATTCAAAAAATGGAGATGCGCATTCGCAAACAAAGCATGGAAAGCGGCTTGGAAGCCAAATTCCGCCTGGAAGATATCGTCGGGCATTCCAAAGCGATGCAAGAGGCGAAAGAATGGGCCGAAACGTTTGCCAGAACGGATGCGACTGTGCTGATTCAAGGGGAGTCAGGGACAGGCAAGGAGTTGTTCGCCCAAGGCATTCATCTGAGCAGTCAGCGAGCGACAGGGCCGTTTATCGCGGTGAACTGTGCCGCGCTTCCGGGCAATCTGCTGGAGAGCGAGCTGTTCGGTTACGAAGAAGGGGCATTTACCGGAGCGCGAAAAGGCGGGAAGCCCGGCCTGTTTGAGCTGGCTCACGGAGGGACGCTGTTTCTCGACGAGATCGGGGAAATGTCCATCACGATTCAGGCATTGCTGTTGCGCGTCCTTCAGGAAAAAAAGGTGCGCCGGGTCAGCGGCGAGCGAATCGTGCCTGTCGATGTGCGCATCATTGCCGCAACGAATCGGAATCTGGAGCAGATGATGGAAGAAAAGCTGTTTCGCTCCGACCTGTACTATCGGCTGAACGTGCTGACGTTGGAGCTGCCGCCTTTGCGCGAACGCACGGAGGACATCCCGCTTTTGATGGAGGCCATCATGGAGGAAATCGCACAGCGAGGAGACAGGCGGCTGCAAGGCGTCGATGAAGCGGTGTACCATTTTCTCGGGCAATACGACTGGCCGGGGAATGTGCGCGAGCTGCGCAATGTCGTGGAACGGATGGTGCTGTTGTGCAAAAGCGACTACTTGCGGCTGGAAGACACGCAGTTTCTGTCCAAAAAACTCGCCCGCAAACAAGCGCTCAGACAGCAGCAGGATGATGAGGAAGAGATGATTCGCAAGGTTCTGGAAGCGACAAAAGGAAACAAGCGAGAAGCAGCGAAGATGTTGGGAATGGATCGCACGACGCTGTGGAGAAAGATGAAGAAGTATGAGGAATGGAACTAATGTTGCAAACGCAACGGAAATGATGCTGGATGCAACAGGTGAGCCAACAAAATTTGTGTAATTTACAGAAAATTTAAAACATAAAGACTTGGCACGGGAGTTGCTTACTTTCAAGGCATAGCATACATACGCACACCCGTGGAAAGGGAGGGAAGCACATGTCTATGGAGCCTATCATACGTGTTGAAAACGTCTCGTTTGCCTACCAGGTGAGTCAGGACCAGCAAATCCCGGTGCTGCAAAACATCTCTCTCGAAGTGTACCCCGGTGAGTATTTGGCGATCATCGGGCACAATGGGTCTGGAAAATCGACGTTGTCCAAACACCTCAACGGCATTTTGACGCCAAAAGAGGGCGATGTCCTGGTCAATGGCATCAACACGAAGGAAAAAGCGCGGATTCACGAAGTGCGCAGCCGCGTAGGAATGGTGTTCCAGCATCCTGACAATCAAATTGTGGCGACGATTGTGGAGGATGATGTCGCATTTGGCCTGGAGAACATCGGGGTAGGCTTGGAGGAAATGAAGGAGCGGGTCGATTTCGCTCTGGAAGCGGTCGGGATGAGTGCTTTTCGCCATCGTCCGCCGCATCATCTGTCCGGCGGGCAAAAGCAGCGGATCGCCATTGCCGGCATTCTCGCGATGAAGCCGCAATGCCTCGTTCTCGATGAAGCGACGAGTATGCTCGATAGCTACGGCCGACAGGACATCCTGGCAGTCGTTCGCAAGCTGCACGGGGAAGGGATGACGATTGTGACCGTCACACACCACATGTCAGAGGTGGCGGAGGCGGACAGGGTCGTTGTGATGGAGGGCGGCCAAATCGTGCTGGAAGGAACGCCGCGAGAAGTGTTCGCGCATCAGGACAGGCTGCGCGAGCTGCATCTGGACGTTCCGGACGCAAGCCGGATCGCCGCACTGGTTCATGCGGAGCTGCCAGCGTTTGCCCCCGATCTGATCCACAATGCGGAAGTCGTGGCGGAAGTCGACCGCCTGTACGTCAGACAGGCGGAGGCGAGCGGGTCATGACACAGCCGATTGTAGACGTGCAAAAGCTGTCCCATGTGTACATGCAAGGAACCCCGCTGTCGCATGTGGCGCTGAATGAAGTCAGCCTGCAAGTGCAAGCGGGCGAGTGCCTGGCGATCATCGGTCATACAGGCTCCGGCAAATCAACCTTGATCCAGCATTTCAACGGCTTGATTCGGCCGCAATCAGGGAAAGTCATCGTGAACGGCATGGATGTTTCCCAGCCGAAAATCGACATTCGTTCCTTGCGCAGACAAGTCGGCCTCGTTTTTCAAAACCCGGAAGACCAGCTGTTCGAAAAGCTGGTCGGAGACGATGTGGCCTACGGTCCGTTTAAAATGGGACTTCCGCTGGAAGAAGTGAAAAACCGCGTGAAATGGGCGATGGACCTCGTTGGCCTGAACTTCCAGGAAATGAAGGATCGGCCGACCTACGCACTGAGTGGCGGTCAAAAGCGCAAGGTCGCGCTGGCTGGCGTTCTGTCTTTGCAGCCAAAAGTGCTGGTGCTCGACGAGCCTACCGCTGGTCTCGATCCCCGTTCCCGCCTGGAACTGCTCGGGCGAATCAGACGCTTGAATCGCGAAGAAGGACTGACGGTAATTTTTGTTTCCCACAACATGGAAGAGGTATCGCAGCTCGCGGACCGCGTCTACGTGATGGCAAATGGCAAGGCGGTCTGCGAAGGAACGCCGCGGCAAATTTTCGGAAACCAGGAGCTGCTGCGCGAGCATCATATCGGCACGCCGGAATCGGTCGATATTTTGTACCGTCTGCGCGAACGCGGCTACGACATCAATCCGGGAGCGTTTTTGCCGGAAGAAACCGCCTGCGAAATTTTGAAGCTGATCCAACGCTAGGGAGGGGAGTCCATGTCTGCGGAATTTGAATTGACGCGCAATATTACCATCGGCCAGTATTTGCCGACTGCTTCTGTCGTGCATCGCCTCGACCCCCGGTTCAAGCTTGGCGCTTTTGCCATCCTGATCGTAGCGATTGCCATCTGCAACACATACGTCGGCAACCTGTTTGCGCTGGCGGTGTGCCTGTGGCTGTTCCAGGTATCGAAAATCCCGCTGCACTACGGCATTTCCGGCATCAAGCCAGCGATTCCGTTCATCATTATTTTGGCCATCATGCAATTGCTTTTTTACGGCGAGATCGCCAATGGCGGCACAGTCTACTTCCAGTACGGCATTATCTCGATCTCCAGCGAAAGCATCCGGCTCGTCATCGTCTCGGCGATGCGCTTCGTGGAAGTGATTTTCCTCTCCAGCGTGCTGACGCTGAGCACCTCGACGACCGAGCTGACACACGGGATGGAGCGGCTTTTGGGGCCGTTGGAAAAAGTCAAGTTTCCCGTCCATGCGTTTGCCTTGATCATTACGATCGCGATTCGCTTCGTCCCGACGTTTGCGATGGAAATGGAAAAAATGATGAAAGCGCAGGCTTCGCGCGGCGCAGACTTCGGCACGGGCGAGTGGTGGCGGATCGTGCAGCGCACCAAAGACATGTTCCCGATCATCATCCCGCTATTCAATGTCGCGCTGTCCCGCGCCGAGGATCTGATTTTGGCGATGGAAGCAAGGTGCTATATGCCAGGTGCATCCCGGACGCGTTATACGCAGTACAAGGCCAAAGGCATCGACTATGCGGCGCTGGTTGCAAGCGTAGTCATTTCCGTCGTCATGCTGGGGATACCGTGGTAGTATTCGGGAGTTCTCCCTACAGAGGGTTCCATATCAATCGCAGGTAAAAGGAGGAGTAAGCATGGAAAAAGGATTGACCGTACGCAAGATCGTCATTGCCGGGGTTCTCGGAGCGATTGCGATTTTGCTCGGGGTGACGCGCCTCGGCTACATTCCTGTTCCTACGGCGGCAGGCAATGCCACCATCATGCACATCCCGGCAGTCATTGGCGGCATCATGGAGGGCTGGGGCGTTGGAATGATCATTGGTCTCATTTTTGGAGTTTCTTCCTTCCTGAACGCCACTGTTCCGCTCTTTAAAGATCCGCTGGTAGCGATCCTCCCGCGCTTGTTTATCGGGGTGACGGCGTATTTGACCTACGTCGGGTTGAAAAATGTCAACCAGTACCTCGCCATTGGCGCAGCCGGATTCATCGGAGCGTTGACGAACACCGTCCTGGTGCTCGGGCTGGCCGTAATTCGCGGCTACATGCCATTCGGGGTAGCGGCGACGGTTGCCGTTACGAACGGTTTGCCGGAAGCGGTCGTTTCCGTGATCGTCACCTTGGCGGTCGTGGCAGCGTGGAAAAAGCTTGGAAGCTCCGGGAGACAAAAATCAAAAATTTCAGGAGATTTTTAGCCAATGACAGGAACGATTGTCGACGTGCCAGGCGTCAAAGTCGGGCACGCCCAAAACGAAGAAGCATTGACAGGCTGCAGCGTCATTTTGCTCGACAAGCCGTCTGTCTGCGGCGTGGATGTCCGGGGTTCTGCCCCGGGCACCCGCGAGACGGATTTGCTTGACCCGCTCAATCTCGTGAGCGTCGTGCATGCCATCTGCCTTTCCGGAGGCAGCGCGTACGGCCTCGACGCCGCCACAGGGGTTATGCAGTATCTAGAGGAAAAAGGCGTTGGTCTGGATGTTGGCTACGGGGTCGTGCCCATCGTGCCTGCTGCGGTTTTGTTTGATCTTGCCGTCGGGGATCATCGGGTGCGGCCGGATCGCCACATGGGCTATCAGGCGGCAGCGGCGGCGACTTCGGAAGCGGTCAGCGAAGGAAATGTCGGCGCGGGTACAGGCGCTTCGGTGGGCAAGCTGAACGGGTTTGCCAACGCGATGAAAAGCGGTCTGGGCAGTGCTTCGCTAAGCTTGCCGAACGGTCTGGTCATCGGTGCGCTCGTCGCAGTCAACGCGGTCGGGCATGTGATGGAGCCAAAGACGGGCGAGATTCTCGCAGGCCCTTTGGATGAGCACCGCGAGATTCGCGACAGCGTGGACATGATGCTCCAACACGCTTTTTCCCCGATTCCCCCGGGCACGAACACGACGATTGCCGTCGTCGCCAGCAATGCGAAGCTGACCAAGGCCGGGGCGCAAAAAGTCGCGCAAATGGCGCACGACGGGCTTGCCCGCACCATTCGGCCGATCCATACGATGTACGATGGCGACACGATTTTTTCCGTCGCGACAGGAGAGATGGAAGCTGCGGTAGATGTAGTGGGAGCCTTGTCGGCAGATGTGCTGGCTGCGGCTGTCGTGAACGCGGTCAAGGCGGCGAAAGAAGCGGGCGGTCTTCCGGCCTACAGCAGCTTTCACAACTGACGAAAACAGAAAACAGCCTATTGATCACGCATAGGGACGCAGGGGAGGAGACGGTCTGATGAATCAGGTAATATCCTTTGTAGACGAGCAAGAGGTTGTGCGCTTGACGCAGGAGCTGGTGCGGATTCCGAGCGTGTTTCGCCCGGAGCAGGCGGGGGCAAACGAGGAGCGGGTCGCTTTGTTTGTGGCCGATTACCTGCGCAAGATGGGGCTGCAAGTCTTTTACGAAGAAGTCGTTCCAGGACGTCCGAATGTCATCGCTTTTTACGACTCGGGCAGACCGGGGAAAACGTTGCTGTTCGAAGCGCATACCGACGTCGTGACAGAAGGCGATCGCGATGCCTGGAGCTACGATCCGTTCGGTGCGGCTATTTCCGGCGGGCGGATTTACGGACGGGGCGCGTGCGATACAAAAGGAAACCTCGCCGCCGCGATTTGCGCGGTCAAGGCCATTCAACGTTCCAAGGAAGCGTTTGCGGGCAAAATTTTGTTGTGCATCCCGTGCGATGAAGAAGGCATGATGATCGGGATCAAGGACTTTATCAAAAGGGGCTGGGCAAAAGGCGTCGATGCCGCCATCATCTGCGAGCCGGAAGAAAACCAGCTGTGCATCACCCAAAAAGGAGCGATGCGGGCGATCTTGCGTACATATGGCAAAATGGCGCACGGCGCGATGCCGCTGACAGGGATCAATCCCAATACGCGGATGGCCCGAGCCATCGTGGCCCTGGAAGAGCTGGAGCGCCGGGAGATGGCGAGACTGGGCGAGCACCCGATGCTTGGCTGGCCGAGCATTACGCCAACGATTGTTCAGGCGCCGGTCAAAGGCGATGCGCAAATCAACGTCGTGCCCGATCAGTGCATGACGACGCTGGATATTCGGACTGTTCCCGGACAAGAGCATGAACGGCTCCACGAAGAGATGCAAGCGATTTTGCAAGCGTTGGCCAGAGAGGACGACAAATTCAAGGCGACACTGGAAGTCATCGAGGAGCGTCCGTGGACGTTGACCGCGATGGAAGCGGAAGTCGTCACGTCCGTTGCCAGCGCCTACCGCGAGATCACCGGAAAGGCACCGATTTACAACGGAGTGCCGGGAGCGACGGACGGAACCTTTTTGCACAAGGCCGGAATCCCGATCTTGACGACCGGAGCGGGCGATCGCCACATTCCGCATCATGCCGATGAGTACGTGGACATTGATGAGTTGGTGGAATCGACTCAGCTGTTTGCCTTGTCTGCCTTGACCTTCTTGACACAGCCTGTCCGTGCGTGAGAAAAAGCTGACTTTGCCAAAGCGTGTGGCAAAGTCTTTTTCGCGTTGCAATTTGATAAAAACTTGCTTAATCTATCCAAATTTTTTTACAATAGAGACTGATACATACGCAAGAGGAGGCCGGGCCTATGAATATGCGCTGGAATTTGGATGTGTTGTACACATCGTTTGATTCGCCGGAGTGCAAGCAAGACTGGGAGAAACTTTGCCGGGAGATGGACGAGGTAAAAAGCTGGGCGCAAGCGAGCCTGCAAACGGCAGATGGCGCTGTGCAAAAGATGGAGACATACATTGCGAAGATGACTTCGATTTTGCAGACGCAATATCGCTTGTACGCTTATGGCGAACTGACCGCGAGCGTTGACGCCAAAAATGAAAAAGCGCTGCAATTCATCGAGAAAATCCAGGATCAGTCTGTTGAACTGGTGGAGCCGGGCGTCCTGTTCCAAAAATGGCTCGGCCAACTGGACAATCTGAGCGAGCTGATCAGCCAGTCCGACCTGCTGGAAACCCATCGCTACATGCTGACGGAACTGTCCGAGAAGAGCAAGTACATGCTCAGCGAAAAAGAAGAAATCATTTTGGCCAAAATGAAAAACACAGGTTCCAATGCCTGGACGAAGCTGCAAGAAATGCTGACGTCGACGCTTTTGGTCGACATTACCATCGACGGAGAGGCGAAGCAATTGCCGTTGCCTGTCGTTCGCAACATGGCGCATGAAAAAGATGCGGCCCTGCGCAAAACGGCTTACGAGGCTGAACTGGCAGCCTACAAGAAGATCGAGGAATCGTCTGCGGCGAGCCTGAATGGGATCAAGGGCGAAGTCATTACGGTAGCGAAGCTGCGCGGCTATGAATCGCCTCTGGAAAAAACGCTGCTCGACTCGCGCATGGACAAGGCTACACTCGACGCGATGCTGACCGCAATGAAGGAAAGCTTGCCAGCTTTTACAAAATACTTCCAGGCCAAAGCGAAGCTGCTCGGCCATGAGAACGGTCTGCCGTTCTACGATTTGTTCGCTCCGGTTGGCGAAGCGGACATGCGCTTTACGTATCAGGAAGCGCGTGATTTCATCGTGAAGCACTTTGGTAGCTTTAGCGAAAAACTGGCGAATTATGCTGCCCGCGCGTTCGACAACCAGTGGATTGACGCCGAGACTCGCGAAGGCAAGCGCGGCGGAGCATTTTGCTACAACTTGCACATGGTAGGAGAAAGCCGGATCATGGCAAACTACACGGGCAGCTACAACGACGTGAGCACATTGGCGCACGAGCTGGGCCACGGCTATCACGGAGAATGTCTGGTGCAGGAAGCGTTTTACAACAGCGACTACCCGATGCCGATCGCGGAAACCGCGTCGATTTTGTGCGAGACGATCATCGCCAAAGCGGCGTTGGCTCAGGCAACCCCGGAAGAAGCCTTTTCGATTTTGGAAAATGACATCTCCGGTGCAAGCCAGGTCATCGTCGATATTTACAGCCGTTACTTGTTTGAAAGCGCTGTGTTTGCCCGCCGTTCCGAAGGCTCCCTGTCGGTTGGCGAGTTGAAGGAACTGATGCTGCAAGCGCAAAAAGACGCATATGGAGCAGGGCTGGATTCTTCCGTGCTGCATCCGTACATGTGGGTGTGCAAACCGCACTACTACAGCGCCGATTTCAACTTCTACAACTTCCCGTACGCATTTGGCCTGCTGTTTGCCAAAGGGCTATACGCCGAGTATGTGAAGCGCGGTGAAGCGTTTGTGCAGCAATATGACGAGCTGTTGTCCGTGACCGGAAAAATGAGCATCGCCGACGTCGCTGCGATTATGGACGTAGATGTTCGCTCCGTTGACTTCTGGCGCAACTCGCTCGCCCTGATTGCCAAAGATATCGATACGTTTGTAGAGCTGGCGGCTGCGCGCGCCTAGCTGCAGGAAAAAGCCCGATCTGAGCATCGGGCTTTTTTTTGTGCGCATAGCAACTTGCTGACAGGGAGAAAGTAAGAAAAAACAAATGAGGTGATCACGTGGTAAACGGATTGCAGTTACTCGACCTACTACGGGAAACAGAGAACAAAATGCTGCATCTACATAGAGCTATCGACAGGGTCAGCAGCGAACCGGATTTCAAGGAATCGGTCAGCGTTCTCACCGTAGTGGTGCGCGATTACCAGCTTCAGCTCGACAAAATGAAGCAAGCTCTGGGCAAGATCGAAATCGGGGCGAACCAACAGCCGCCCCAGGCAGGACATAACACCGAAATTCACTGAGCCGATCCAACATGCGAACAGCCCACAACCTGATGACAGGTGTGGGCTGTATGCGTGGATTCCTTATTGCAGATCGATGTAGCGCTTGACGCCGTAAAATGGATACAGCTTGTGCATGTATTCCACTTTTCCGTAGCGAACGTCATCCCCGTTTGCGTGGACGATCGTTCCGTTCCCCAAGTAAATCGCTACGTGGGAAACGCGTCCTTTTCCAAGCGCATCATAGAAGAGCAGATCGCCCGGCTGGGCTTGATCCAGCGGAATCGATGTCCCGCCGCGGAATTGTTCTTCGGATGTGCGAGGAAGTGTAACCCCAAGGCGGTTAAAAACGTAAGAAGTAAAGCCGCTGCAATCAAATCCGTCCGGCGTGGTCCCGCCAAGCACGTACGGAGTTTTCAGCAAAGGTTCAAAAATCGTTTCCAGATGCTTCAGGCTGGCGGAATCAACGTCACCAGAAAAAGTAACATCCGGAGTGAGCTTTGGACTCAGGTAAGAGGTGAAGACGTACGCTTCATCATCTTCAAATTCGATTTTTGTCCATTCACTGCCAGTTTGGACGACCTCAACTACATCACCAAATTTGAGCTTGCCTAATACTTTTGCATCGGTGGACGCTTTTTTGCGAACATTGAGAACGTCAACCGTCACACGAGCCTTTTCGCCAGCGGTCAATTCTGCTGGTTCTTCCTGCGCGAAGTCGGAAGGCGCGGTTACGACATCATGAGGAGCGTCGGAGTCACCACTTGTCGACAGACTGCCATCAGGCAAAGACAACGTCTGACCAATCGACAGCTGGTCGCTTTGCAGTTGGTTGACTTGCATGAGCTGGCTCACGGTAGTCTGGTGCTCGCGGGCGATTTTACTCAACGTATCACCTGCTGATACCACATACACTCCTGAGGCGGCGTGGGCAGCAGTAGGCAGCAGAGTGAAGAGGGCGAGGGAGGTGAGTAGCTTCGAAGTAAGTTTCATATCATCGTCTCCACCAATCTACTATTTTCTGCATATCTAGATAAAATTCTAGCGGATTTTCAATGGTAAATCTATGAAAAAATGATGTTTTAAAAAAGATTTCAAAAACTATTGCATAATTGATAGGGAACATGCTATATTACAAGAGTGCCCACGAGAGTGAGCAAAAAATGGAAAAACCACATGGAGCTGTGGTGAAGTTGGAGTTCACGCCGGTCTGTCACACCGGAGGTCGCGGGTTCGAGTCCCGTCAGCTCCGCCATTCTTTTACGAGAAGCACGGCGAAAAGCAAATCAGCAAACATGCCGGTATAGCTCAATTGGTAGAGCACCTGACTTGTAATCAGGGGGTTGTGGGTTCAAGTCCTATTGCCGGCACCATATTTTCATATGCGGTCGTGGCGGAATTGGCAGACGCGCTAGATTCAGGTTCTAGTGGTGGCAACACCGTGGAGGTTCAAGTCCTCTCGACCGCATCATTTGCGAACATAATAAAAGACCCTTAAATTGCTTAGTTTCGTAATTTAAGGGTCTTTTATTTATCGTCACCGCTCCGGCTAGATTCCTCGGCGATTCCGTTGCTGCCTGTACTCTTTTGGAGAATACTGGTGAACCTATGAGCAATTAGAGTTAAAATAGACATGTTGGCTTATTCTATGAGGGAGGGAAGGGATGAAATATTTTCTGCTCGGACATACCTATCCGGACGGCGGCTACATCGATGGCGATGTCGTATTTGACCCTCCGCTGGAAGCATACTACCAAGTCGGGGCATGCAGTAACGACCTCAGGGGCTTTTTTTGCATCGGTTGAATTGGCTGCGCTCTTGAAGCTTCATAAATGTGACGTACAGATCATACAAGCAGATACGCGCTACTCCAACGGCAAAAATACCGAGAAAACATATTTTCTCGTTCATGCAGAGCAACGCTTGTCCTGCTTTGACTATCAGCAGTCGGAATACGCGGGCAAGGCTCTGGCTCTGGAGCGGCTTGCGCAGGGCGAGCATCCCGATAGCTTCTTAGTCAAGGGAGTCCGGTCCGTAGTTATTGATGAGAAGTGCGCGGCAGACGCCGATTTCTTTTTTCTCAAGAACGTTGTTCTGGTTGACCCGATCGTGTCGGAGACGCTTGCCAAGTCGATGTTAAACGAGCGCTTGAAGGTGCACCTGGAAGAGCTTGTCATCAAATAAAACCGGGTCATCCGCATGCGTTACAGACGTTTCTTCATCCCGCAGGTTAATTTCTGAGACGGACAGCTCGACGTTGCTTGGTATGAGGTCAATGTCGTACGTTACCAACAGGTGACTACGGGATTTTTTCTGTGAAAAACGTCTCGGCGTTTTTAGGAAAGTGGATGTGACCGCTCATGACCTGTATGCTTGAAAAATTCAACGTGCTTATCGTTTTTAAAATGGAAAGATCCCAGCCAAAGTTTGTCATTGGCCGGGATCTTTTTCACTTCACAACTTTGCGTATCGTGTGTATGAACATAAGTGTTGTACGTAATTAACAATAATGATGTACAACTTGATCATTGCAAACCATTGAATTTGCTTGCCAGTGTCACGGAGCGAAGCGTTGTGTGTTTAGACCATTACTTTTCGCACAAAAAGCGCGTTCGGATATTCTTTGGTTTCCAGGAAAACGCGAGGTCGAGTTTTTGTGATGATCTTCCAATGATTAATCCAAACTCTCCCTTTTGGGGCGAGGCGGTTTTGTAGAGAACAGACTAATAGACCATTTTTCGCATCCAATCCAGATGGCGTGTTCGCTTTATTTATTTTGACAACGACACAATCGCCTACACGCAGATTCGGATTGGTAGTAGAGGGACATTTTAAGGCGAACGTCGGGTTATTGATGGTCCGCAGCACCTGGTTCACATTTTGCAATTTGCGTGTTTGCCGTACGAGTTTGCCAGTCTTTTGATTCACGACGAAATGAATGATTGTAACGGTATTCGGCGGCTTGTTGCCATCCGCAATCGGCGCAGTCAAAACTCCGTCATGCACTTTCCAAACGCCCGCTTGTTTGTACACGACTCCGACGCATTCTCCTTTTTTCAGATTGAGGTTTGGATTTGCCATCGTTTGGATCGCTTCCTTTCTAGTATCCAATACACTTCAAAGGGTGGGGCAACAGACCTGATCCTGTTACGGAAAATTCAACAATAGGCAGGCAAGTTTAAATAGGGGGACTTGTAACGGGGAATGTAACCGCCATTTGTAGTCCCCTGCAATCTTGCATTTAGTTACGGCAAGTATATTTAAATTCAGGGCCTGTTTGAATAAAGTAACCGCTGCGCACTTGCCCTGCCCAGTTTTGCAAAGCTTCCTTCCACTGGACACTATCAAAAAACTCATTCACGGTTACACCGGTTGAAGAGTGCCAGGTCAGTGGCGTGTAGGGAGCAAGCGGACCGGCATCACCCCAAATTCCTCCTGCTGAAATCGTATCTTGTTTCACAAGGAGCAAAGGGAGCCCGTATTGCAGTGCCATGGAAGGTTCAATCTGCAAGAAGGGGGTATAAGGTTCTCCTTGACCTGTTGCACTTGTTGGCTTTAATAAAGCAGCTGCCGCACCGTAACTGGAGTTGATCATCGTCCGGATATTTTCCAAGGTTGTATTCGGATATTGGTCGGTGTTCGGTATCGTCCTAGGAAAAAGCAGAACTTTTTTGATTTCCTTAAACATCCGAATGATGAATTTTTGCTCCGGTGATAACGGTGGCTGCGATGGTCCAAGAGTAAACAGGTTTTGGTGGCTAAAAAAAACAGGGATTCGAAAAAACGCGCTTGCCGCTTCATTTAAATCATTCATATCAGCGTAAGTCTGTCTATACTCTTCGTTGGATAAAGGTTCCTTTAAAGAGCTATCGGTATATTTTACCTTTAGTTTGTCTTTGCTCAATTTATTTCACCTCCATGCGATAATCTATTCGAAAATGCAGATGGGGGATTGGACAAAAAAACGAATGAATCGTAATTGGTCTGTTCCCCATTCGCGGGGCAAAGGAAAGAAAAGGAGCGAGATGATCGATGGGCAGGAAGCTATTTTTGTTCCAGGGTACACTTGTCCGTTGCCGACTTTTTGTTTCCAGCATTTGTTGATAGAGGAGGTGACAAGCGATGGCAGTAAAAAAATCTTCCCCTGTCAAGAAACTGAAACTGAAGCATAAACCTAAGAGAATCCGCGCGCGAGTGATTCGTCTCGAAAGATTCTCCTTGAGCGGCAATGTAGGTGGGGCCAAGTCCTTTCAAATCGCTCCGAAGCAACGAAGGAACATTCAAGTGATCACAGTCGGGATCATTTCTTCGGCTTTTCTCGTGCTGAACGCTGCACGTTTTCATTTCCAAAACCGGAGTATACGACTGAGAGTGCAAGTGCGGGGAGCGCAAGCCTTTTTTCAGTCAACGTCCAGCAAACAGGATTTTCCGGGACCGAACAAAGTGCTGTTTGTTGAATCGGAGGAAGCGCGAGCAGTGGAGCTTGTGATTTCGGCTGTAAACGTCGGCAATAGCCCTGCTTTCCTGCATCCGCAAGATGGCTGGTGGCTGGATTTTCTCATCAACAAGCAAGGCTAGAGACGAAGGATTTTTACGATAGAGCGGATCTTCATGATGGGAAGACAGCAAGCTCAGCAAAATGGTCAGATGATTCGTACAACAAAAAGAGTAATAACCTCAAACTGACTGCGGTCAGTTTTTTGTTGCTGCTTACATTTTCGCATGGTATTATGTTTTTGTTCCAAAAACTGACTGTGGTCAGGTATTGAGAGAAGTCATTCGAAAGGTGGGACGTTTGTGAGCCGAAGAGAAGAGATTAAAAAAGTCGCGGTCAGTCATCTTCTGCAGTACGGGTTCGAGGGAACGAAGCTTGCGGATATTGCCGATGCGGTCGGGATTAAGAAGCAGTCGATGTACGCGCATTTTGCCAGCAAAAAAGAGCTTGTCATAGAGATTCACGAGGAAGCGACCAAGCAGGAGATGGCTTTTCTGACCTCTTTCTTCGATGAGCACAAGGGGGAGCCGATGCGCCCGCTGCTTGATCGGTTTGTGATCGAAATGAAAGACCGCTATCTGGACAATCAAAATGTCAAGCTGATGTTTCTGATGGCTTTTATGCCCCCGGAGCAATTGCGGGAGCTGTTCATTACAATGTATGAATTGTACTCGTATCACCTGCTGCATTTGCTGGAGCTTGCTTTCCGGAGAGACTCGACTATTCAGGCCGACGCCAAGGCGAGCGCTTTGGCTGTGCATACCATTTACGAAGGGGCGACCGCCAAGCTCATTTTCGAAAATCCGGATTATTTTCTCCATGTGACAAATACGACCTTTTCTTTGCTTTGGCGAGGACTTGTTCCCGGCAGCGACGGGCGGGAAGAGTGAGTCTGGCCAGTTTCAGCTCATCGAATAGAGGTGCAGGCATGAATACCAATCAAGATCATAACCAATTGTTGTCTTTGGAAAACGATTCTGTGGGGAAAGTATTTGTCCGTTACTTGGTTCCTTCTGTCATCGGTATGCTCATGATGTCAGTGAACGTTGTCGTGGACGGCATTTTTGTCGGGCAACGGCTTGGTGAAGTGGCGCTTGCCGGTGTCAACGTTACATTTCCGCTGTTCTCCATCTATTTTGCCTTATCGTTGTGGATCGGCATCGGAGGGGCGACGATCTGCTCGCGTCATTTGGGAGCCAAGCAAATCAAGGAGGCACGCTCCGTATTTACCCATTCGTTGACGCTGATTTTCGGCTTGACGTTGCTGCTGGCAGCGCTCGCTTTCCTGTTTCGCGAGCCGTTGGCCGTCTTTCTCGGGGCGAACGACGATACGTTGCCTTATGTGAAGGAATATATGAACGTACTGCTGGTCGGCGGGTTCGCCATTACTGTGCAAAACACGTTCAGTGTCTTCGTCCGCAACGACGGAAACCCGAATCTGGCGATGATATCGCTACTCGTCACCGCATTTTTCAATATTCTTTTGAACTATGTGTTTCTGTTTGTGCTCGATTACGGAGTAGCGGGCTCAGCACTTGCCCTCGTCATTGCCGCGACTTTGGGAGCTGTCGTGTTGTCGCTGCATTTTTTACGCAAGGATAGTGCATTGCGCTTCGCCGTTCCCCGTTTTTCCCGGGAACTTTCGAAAGAAACGTTTACGATTGGCTTTCCCAGTTTTGTGGCGGAAATCGGCATCGCCGTCTTTACCGCAGGCTATAACATGGCGATGGTACGCTGGGCAGGAACCGTTGGCGTATCTGCGTTCTCGATCTTGAATTACATACATAGCGTCATGCTGATGACGTTTCTCGGGATGGGCTCGGCCATCCAGCCGTTGATCAGCTATTATCGGGGAGCGAAGCTGGTGGAGCGGCAAAAGGCGACAATGAGGATCGCCGTTCGCACCGCTTTTGGAACCGGGCTTGTTGTATTTCTGATCGGGCTGGTCGCCGCGCACGGCATCGTCGCAGCATTCGGTTCGTTCGCCGAAGAAGTGCAAGAGCTGGCTGTTACGGGCATTCGCCTGTTTTTCGCAGGGTATTTGTTTATGGGCATCAATTTTGTCATGATGACGTATTTCCAGGCGACGGATCAGGTGCGGATGGCAACCTGGATTACAGTAGCTCGTGAAATGCTGCTGATGGTCGCCATTTTGCTCACGCTGCCTCATTGGCTCGGCACATCGGGGATTTGGCTGGCGATTCCGCTTTCGGAGCTGATCGTTTTGCTGACGGTCTACGCTTACGTGCGTCGACGTTCCAGAAGCTTGCCAGCAACTGGCTCGTCCATACGCGGAACATTGGAAGGGTGACTGGTGCCAAGGCTGAAAGAACGAACAACTTACAGGAAGCTTGGCAATACACGCGCTGCTACGCAGGGTTACTTGAAGCTAATATTTCCTACTAATACAAATTTTTTCTTTCCATCCTTCTACCATTTCTGTCAATTGGTCAAAAAGATCGGGGATTTGGCGGCGTAGAAGTGCGGGAGCAAGCCGTCATGCGGCGGAGCCAAGGCTTTTATGCTAAAATGAAGCGACCTGATATCTTTTTTGAAAGCAGGAACCAAAACATGAGCACTACCAAGAAAGCCCCTGTACATAGTCTGATTGCCGATATTTTCAAAACGTTGGCTTTTACGTACCGGGAGATTTTCCTTTTCGAGCTGCTGTACAAGGTCATCACGATATTCATATTCATTCCGGCGATTTCGTTCGTCTTCCACAGTCTGCTTCGGTTGGGTGGATACGCTGGTGCGACGAATTACGAGCTGCTGTCTTTCGTTATGAGCAGGTACGGTTTTTTATGCATGCTGATATTAATTCCTGCCGCTACGATATTGATCTTTTTGGAATTCTCGGTGCAGATTATAATCTCGTATTATGGGCAAAAGAGACAGAGAATCGGACTGATTCCGGCATTTTTGCAATCTGTTTCGTATATCCCTTCGCTTTTCAAGTACGGTTTTGTTGGCTGGGCCGTTTACTTGCTGCTGTTTTTGCCCCTGTTGAGCGCGGGAGGAGGCTCCACCTTGCTGCCTTCCTTGCAAATTCCGAACTTTATTTCGGGAGAGCTGTTGAAAACGGGCTGGGGAACGCTGCTTTATGCAGGGGTGTTTGCCGTCCTGACCTTTTTCAATATCAGGTGGACTTTCCTGTTGCATATGATCGTCATCGAGGGAACGAGCAGCTTCCGGCAGGCCGCCAAAAGAAGCGCAGCGATCCTGAGAAAGAGCTACCTGAAAATGTTTGTGGTGCTGCTGTCCGTTTTTCTGTTGTTTATCATCGTCGTAGTCTTGATCCTGGCCGTAGTGATTTTCCTCTACGTCATGTTGCCGCAAGGGGAAGCTTTTGCCGAAACGGCGCGATCTGTCGTATCGAAGGGCGTTGTCATTGCGTTGTACCTGGCGATTTTGTTTGTATCGCCCATTTACATCACCACGCTGACCCGTATATACATGGCGAAAGCGGACCCGCGGCATGCCGTCTTGCAAATGCCGGAAGGAAGCGCCGTTGAAAACCGTTCACCCCAGAGCTATCAGCTGTTTCACAGGCATGGAAAAAAGCTGATTGCGTTCGGGTCGATCATCGCCTTCGGAACGGCAATGGTGCTGGCTCCCGCCCTCAGCGAAGTGGCCCCTGGCGAGCAAAAGTTGACGGTGATGGCCCATCGCGGCTATGTTGCGGAAGGCCCCGAGAATACGATCGAAGCGATTCAAGGCGGGATAAATGCTCGCGCGGATTATGCAGAAATAGACATCCTGGAAACGAAAGACGGGCAACTGGCTGTCATTCACGACACCAATCTGAAAAGACTGACGGGGCGCAACGCAGAAGTGTATGAGTTGACGATGGATGAGCTAAGGCAGCTTGAGGTCAAGCAAGGCACTTTCACAAGCCGGATCAGCACCCTCGAAGAAGTCATGCAGGTCGCTCGCGGAAAAATCAAGCTGAATATAGAAGTGAAAACACACGGGGAAGAACGCGACCTGGTCAACACATTTATCAAGACCATCCGCGCCAATGATTTTCAGAACGAATGCGTCGTCCAGTCGCTGGATTATGGAATCGTTCAGGAGTTAAAAGAGGCGGCTCCAGAGCTTCAGGTCGGGTTCATCATGTTCGCCGGGGTCCCTGATCTGGAACAGCTCCATGCCGATTTTGTCGTCATGGAAGAATATATGGTCAACGAATCCATCGTCGCTTCTGCCAAACAACATAACAAACCTCTCTACGTATGGACGGTGAACGACAGGGACAATATGGAGCTTTTTTTCAGTATGGGCGTGGATGGGATTATCACGGATGAGCCGGAGGAAGCGTTGTCCGTTGTGGAAGAGCTGAGAAGTGGATCTGTGGTTTCGTTCACCAATTGGCTGACTTTCCTGCGGATTTAGCGAGCAAAGGACAGTCCGCGCAGATGCAGTCTGATTTGATAACGATTATTTCCAATAATCGGATATATCTGCTTCTATGTGCCGTTCTATCTTTTGTTGTTGGACGGAGGTGGAGTTTGTAGAACTCGTAGAAAAGACGAGTGCATCTACATTGTGGCGCTTGTCCGATAATTTTCTTTGACTCGAAAACGATTTGTGTTACAATAACAAAGGCGATTGAGACGGAAACAGTCTTGATCACACCAACTTTCGCATTCTCTAACAGATTGCCTGGACGCGGTCCAGGTTTTTTTATGGGTTTTTCACAAAAATGCATCTGTACAAAATAAAAAGGGGCTGTCCCACAAGTCGATTTTCGGCTGAGGGACACCCCTTGTTTAGTGAGGGGCGTCTATTTTTTCGACAAATTTTAACACAAAATGCCAAGAAGCTTAACGATACTGGTATAAAATACCCATATAACGCAATCATTTGAGAAACAATGAGTAATTATTCCTAGTTATGTCTGCGGTTAAGGCAGAAGATGATGCAACGTAATAGCGGCTTTGCGTAAGTAAGAGATTAAGAAGTATCAGGCTTAGAAGATCAGGAGGGAAAGCGCCTTGTTAAAGACAACAAGAAGCCTGTGGAGCAAAGTTTCAATGAGCTCGAAAAAGAGCATCGTTGCAGAGACGGAAATAGTTCCTTTCTCAACACAATTGGCCAGTTCCGCTTTTGATGAAAGAATCGAAAAGTTTGTGGCGTGTACAGAGGAAATTAACGAATTTGTGTTTGCCTCTTCCTCGGAACTACTGGAGGAAATCAAGGGCGTTCGAAATGGAATCGATCAAATCTTTTTGGCTACCTCGGAGCTTGCCAAAGGAGCTGTCAATAATTGCAATTCCATTGAGCGGGCTGCTGTTTCCGGCAAGAGTATTCTGGATATTATTGAAAAGATTTCAGGCGATTTGACAACGTCTGCCATCATGGTCAGGCAAGTGAATCAAGCGATTGAGGAAGGCAACTTGATGATTGAGAAGCAAAAAGAAACCATGAGAATAAACATGATGGTCATTGAAAATCTGGTCGCTTCCATGAGTAATGTGAAGCAAAAAGCCAGTCAAATCGAAAAAATTACCAAACTAATCGATGAGATTGCTCAGCAAACCAATCTTCTCTCCATTAATGCTTCGATTGAGGCTGCACGAGTTGGGAAGAACGGGAGCGGGTTTGCTGTGGTAGCCAGTGAAATCCGCAAGCTGTCGGATGATTCTAAGAAGCAAGCGACTGGGATTAATAAGATCATTTTCGACATTAATGAAGCAATTGGCATTACGTATTCGGAGTTTGAAACCATTAATGAGATTGTACATGATCAGAATGAAGTAGTGGCTAACGTTACTGCTTCTTTTGCTACCATTGGTCACTCCGTTATTCATATCGATGAAGATATCCATAACACGATGCGCGAAATGAGAAGCTTGAATGAAAATATGCAGCATGTGCAAGCTTTATTCGAAAATATTGGGGCAGTTTCTCAGGAAACGGCTGCTTCTACGGAACAAGTGTCAAGTACCATAGCGGAGCAGTCTGGGTATATCAAAAGTGCTAGTATCAAAATTCAAGAACTGAACAATATGGCAGAAGAGATGCGCCGAGTTGTAGAAGAGTTCAAAGAAATCTAAATAGGTGAACCAGCGTTGTTCACAAACCAAGGAGGAAGAACAAATGAAAGAAGGTTCAGGGACGTATCGGATGATTGTGGACAAAGAGACTCGTATCTTTATTGCTTTTGCCGAGGGGCTTTTTGATTTGGAGCAGGGCGGGGCTTTCTGCATGGAGTTTATGAATACGGCCAATCAAATTCCGAACCAAAGCGAATACGCACTGATTGTGGATGTCAAGGACGTCAAACCATCCTCTACAGAGGTACAAACCGCTCTCGTCAACGCCTTGACTCTTTATGTGTCGGACGACTTTTCGTTCAAACATAGATTTATGACCAAATTAACCTCTGCAATCGCCCAATCTCAAATTGCGAGACTGACGAAGCAAATTCCCGATTTTGACCGTAAGCTGATGTTTGTCAATACCAGAGAAGAAGCGTTAAGTAGGCTAGCGGATATTAACAAAACTTTGTGGAGAAAGTAGACGTTGGTTTCGTGACGACTTTCGCTTCATAATCGAGAGCATAAGCGGATTGGGAGGCAACAATGGGAGATACGTACAAGTTTGAAATGATCGCCAATCTGTTCGCTTTCGTGTTTGGGAGGATTATCCATTTGTGCGGCGAACTGATCATCAATAACGATCAGGGAGGTGGAGGTTGGCTATGTTCCAAACCTTGGACCATTTTGTAAAATCGTGGGAGTACGAAGCCGCAGCAACACAAAGAGTGCTCAATCATCTGACGGATGAGTCGCTGAAACAGGAAATCACTCCGGAGAACTGGAATTTGGGACGCACGGCCTGGCATACGGTAGCGGCCATTCGCATCATTACTTCCAATACCGACTTAACATTTGAAGCTACAGAAAAAGATTGGCCTGTTCCTACTTCGGCGTCATTCATAGCAGAGCGTTACCAGCAAGCCAGTCATGCCTTTGTGCAGGCTGTACAAACGCAATGGAGCGACGATGCTTTGCAAGAACGGATAGATTTTCTCGGTCAAAAAATGCCCAATGGAGCGCTCTTGATGTTTTTGATTTTGCACCAAAGCCATCATCGCGGACAAATGACCGTTTTGATGCGACAGGCAGGTTTAACCGTTCCAGGGATTTACGGCCCGGCAAAAGAAGAATGGGCGATTTTCGGGATGGAAGCCCCGAAAATGTAACGTGAGTAAAACGGCATATAATCGCAGTAGTCTAAGACTTTATGCGCAAGGTCTTGCACTGCTGCTTTTTTATGTGTGCAGAGAGAGGTGAAAGGGTTCCAAATCGAGGTGGAGCAATCCTCTTTTCTTGAAGCCGTTTCTTGAAGCCGTGAAAAAGGTAGAGGCAACCTGTCTGCCAGCGGAAAAGTTCAAATCCACAAGCAGATTTGTCCACAGGAACTATTCTCGGAGTGAGCTTGACCATCTTGCAGAGCTGATACAGCAGCCCGCTGAGGTGAACCGTATCACAAATAGTGGTAAAGCAAAGAATGGAAGTTGAAATTATCATGGAATGTACGCTTAAAAGACAAGAGGCTGTCCCAAAAAGTCGATTTTCGGCTGAGGGACGCCCCTTATTCATTTCAAAAACGTTGATAAATCAATGTTTCCGCTTGCTTAATGTTAGCTAATCTGCCTTTTTTAAAAAGCCTCTTGCCGTTTTTTAAGTTTTATTCGGAATTAACGAGTTTACAATGAAAGACAATGTTTGCCTATATACCGCATGTGCAGACTGTACATCTCCCAAATGTCCCCCCATGTAAAGATGAATGACACCATGGAGCGAAGCCCAGAATACGCGTATAACTAATTCAGGGGCATACTGGCCAGCGATGAGACCTTGCTTTTGTGCATTGTTGATCACTGTCAATAATTGCTGCATGGCCGTTTTGGTACCATTTAGGCTTTCCTCATCCGGTTTGAAATCCGCGAATGCGCCTCCGAACATCAATTTATAATAACTTGAGTAACGCTGCCCGAACTGCCAAAAGGCTTCGCCTAAATTCTGCAAATGCTGTGCAGGATCAGCAGCTTGCGGCGTTCCGTCTAATTCGTTAGCGAGAAGTTTACAACCGTCCAGATACAACTGCTGAGCCAATCCCTCTTTATTGACAAACAAGTTATAAATGATTTTTGTCGAGCAACCCATTTGCTGCGCTACTTTACGTACCGTAACGGCTTCCGGACCTTCTTCTTGCAAGAGCATTGCAGCAGCGTCAACAACGAGCTTGCGGAGATTTTCAATATTTTGCAAGCGGGCTTCTTGGTAAGTTTTCAACACTCGTGAGTTCGCAGTGGAGGAGATATCTTGATCGCTAATAATCATCACCTTCGGTTATCAGGTTTTCGTCAGGAAACAAAGTTTCTGACGCTCTTGCAAGGAATTTTATACAGTTGTTAAGCGATTGTCAATGAGACGGCAGATGTTCAACGATATTCAAAGAGCATGTTGACTTTCTAATAAAGCACGGATACAATGAGATCGAATAGAAACACTGTTACCAAATGAAAAGATTGTTGTTGCGTCCCTTGAGCATCGGCAATAGTAACTTTTGCTCATTCGGTAACGGTGTTTCCAAAATAAAACGAAGTATCTAAAGGGAGAGTGGCGTTATGAAGATTTAAGGTAAATGGACGCGCATCATGGGAGCTTCTTCGGTATTGGAGAGCCATTCGCGAGGCAACTGGCCAAACAAGAAAAACGTTTAGCATCAAAGCCGAGGCTATAGTTATGGATCTTGCGAGAGAGGGAACCCAGCTTTAGCCGAAACTGGAGAAGCATTCACGCTCTTAGCTTGATAAAAGCAATATTTTGGAAGTCAAAATCTAAAATCACGCTTAAATGAAAAAAGGAGTCACGCTAATGCCTAATACACAAGTTCGATCCGTTACATCTGCTGGAGAAGTGAATCGCCCTAAACGCTCACGATTACGTGCGAGGATATACAGATGGGGGCTATCGCTGCTCGCAGTGCTCGTTCTAGGAATACTCGTTTTCTTGCTTGTACCTTCACCGATCCAGCCTGCAAAATGGTTAGCACCGACGGCTCCGTCTTTTGAGGAAACGGGTCCGTGGAAACAAAACAGGAAACTCAGCTCGGCTCAGCTTGTGACTGATGCTCCGCAATTCCCTGAATTTATTACATTCGATAAAGCAGGTCAGCTATATACAGGAGATTCGGATGGGAAAATTTACAAGGTTCCTTTCGATGCAGAGGGGAATCCGCAAAAAGCCCAACTTTTTGCAGACACCAAAGGAACCCCTAATGGGCTTATATTCGATGCCAAAGGCGATTTGATCGTTACTGACATCAAGAGAGGACTACTTTCCATTAATCCATCCGGGAACATAGAGGTATTGGCTGATCAAGTGGATGGTAAGCCGATCTATCTAGCTAACGAGCTTGATATTGCCAAGGACGGCTCCATTTATTTTTCGGATACTTCGAATTATGGTAGTGTAACTTTCAAAGAAATTGCCGAGAACAAGCCGCATGGTCGTTTGCTGAAGTACGATCCAAAAACCAAGCAAACGACCGTCTTGTTAGAAAACCTTTATTTTGCAAACGGAGTTGCCTTGTCTGCGGATGAAGATTTTGTGTTAGTGGCCGAATCGTATCGTTATCAATTAACCAGATACTGGATTAAAGGACCGAAGAAGGGTACATCTGATATTTTCGCAGATAATCTCGCAGGCTTTCCAGACAACATTACGCGTGATGATCAAGGTCATTTCTGGGTAGGTATTTACACGACTCGCATTTCTTTTGTAGATCAGATGCATAGCAATCCTTGGCTAGCCAGTACCATGGCCAAATTGCCGGAGTCGCTGCTTAGCGGGGCTAGCGCACCGGCAAAGCATGGGCTTGCTGTAGAGCTCAGCCCGCAGGGGGAGCTGATCGGAAGCTGGCATGATCCGGAAGGCAAACTGTATGGCGTAACTACGGCTGTAAGCCATAACGGATATTTATATATAGGAACGGCACCGGGAGGCAGCAAGGGTGTTCATCGCGTGCTTTTAACAAAATAATGTTTGGATCTTGGCACGATCCACAGCTCCCAAAAGACGGCGATTCGCACGATCACGATACTGCGCGGGCGGAAGTGAGAGCAGTGGGGCGCGCTGTGCCGTGCCGTAGCAGTATCAGTATCACCCGATTAATCCATTAAGCAAAGAAGCATCCTGTATGATTTCCAAGAGTTGGGATGTTTGACCCTGTTGCCAATCTTTTCATGTGATACAATAAGCTGAACGGGTAAGAGGAAAGCTCTACCAGATTGATTTGCAGACCATTCCGGCTGAAACGCACTGCTTTTGCGAGAAAACGAGAAACTGCGCTGGAACAACAATGGAAAGGGCGATTGGATTTGCTCGTCAGCCAATAAACGATAGAGGCAGGCTCATGGGAGAAAAGGAAGAGGCTTGAGCCTGCTCACCAACGGAGGAAAAACTTGCTAAAGTGGGATAGCGATATATGGGGAAAGCTGACAGGACCTTACAGTACCGCAGACAACGTACCTGTGTTATTACAGCAATTGATACAGGAATATGACCAGGGCATTTTTGACGAACTTTTTCAGGAACACTTGTTCCACCAAAATACGATCTATACGGCTACATATGCGGCGATGCCGTTTTTGGCACAAATAGCCTGCTCTACATCTGATGCGGAAGTGCGCAAAGAGCTGTTTATCAATTGCGGTGTCATCGAGGCAAGCCGCGATGAGCGCGACGAGGACCCATTTCCCGAATCTTGGGCGGAGTTGGCTGAAGATGCAGGCAGCTCTGTCTGTATGGAATTGTATCGTGAATATGAAGAGGCCATTGCGAAGCTCAAGGCGCTAACAAAAGAAGTATTCTCCTATGCAGCCGATTCTTCCCTGGATGAGACGGAGAAGCGTTATATTTTGGTGGCGGATGCCGCTTATCGAGGTTCGCATGCTGTTGCCAATATGTTGATGACTTTTATGAACGGCGACGAGTATGTGGCCGTGTGCCCGGCCTGCACAGAAGATGTATACATATGGCCTCAGGAAGATCATCCGGCAAAAATCCTGCAAGTGTTTCAACAAGATCCCGTCTTTCACACGGAGCAGACACCCCATGAAATCGTTCCGGCCCCGTCTTTTGCAGAGGAAGAAATTCGAACATTAGCGGAGCAGGCGGAAGCGATCGGGGAGCAAACATTGGTGAGGCAGCTGCATTATTTAGCGGGGGAAACAGTATGTCCACACTGCCGCGAGAACATTTCTGTATGGCCGTCTTTGCTTGGCACGTTTGTCGGCTAGAGCACAAGTCGTATGAACCTATTGGATTTCTAGGAGCTGTCATGTTGTGACAAGCTCCTTTTTATTTTTCGCTGGATAAGCCAGCCGAGGTGTTAAGGGGAGGCTTGACCGGAAAGGGAGTGCTTTATCCGGTCATGTATGGCCCAACGATTCTACCTTACACGCCTTATGAATATCGCCGTAATAGTCGGTGTACTCCAGCTGTGTTATTTCGCCGGACGCTGAATGATAAAACGTAAGCTGTTCATAAATGGTTTCCGTGATAAAAGTTGTCTTGGTAGAGTCATGACTGACCGGAGTAAGCTTGAATTTATATAACACGCCATACATTTTCGGAACCGTTAAATAAAGTTCCTGATTTTTCGCAGAAACTTCCAGGGATATATTGATCTTGTTTTCAATGAAATAGCTTCCCGTTAGAAAGTCCAGCTTTGTGAACTCAATACGGTCAGCGGGGGGTGGGAAAGTGACATGTTCCTCAAATATGGTTTTTGCTATTTCTCTACTTAAATGTGTGACAGGGGTAACATTTAAATTGCTCAAAAAGATGATCGTAACTTGATTCTCCAAAAATCTGAGGAAATCACTAAAGAATCCGCTAATATCTCCAAAGTGGTGCATACATTTTCTACCGAATAATTCAGTGATCATCCAACCACAAGCATAGGAGCCGAGATTCGGAGTAAACATTTTCTCCGATAGTTCTTGGTTAAGAAGCTTCGCTGATTGTAAGGCTTGATCCCAAATAAGCAAATCTTCCGTAGTAGAGTACATGCCATATGCTCCTAACGGAAAAGACATATCTGGATGGGCGGGATGAATCGGTTCTTCCCAAAATGAATATCCGGAAGCCAAACCAGGTATAACTTTTACGCCATCATCACATCCCGTATGATACATACCCAACGGAAGACAAATATGCTGCTGTAAATATTCAGCATAGGACATGCCTGAAACAGCTTCAATGATGGCAGTCAATAACGCATAGCCAGAGTTTGAGTAACCGTAGTTACTTCCAGGCTCAAAGTCCAAATCTTGCTCTTTAAATGAATCGATAAGTTGATGCAACGAGGAGGGAAGTCTCATGGTACGCAACCAAAAGTCTGGATGACTTGTATAATTGGGAATGCCAGATGTATTTGTTAAGCAATGATAAATCGTGACGCCGTTCCTATTGGGATAATAGGGGAGATACTTGCTGACATAATCCGTTATGTTCAATTTTTGTTTCTCGTGTAATTGAAAAATGCACATAGCTGTAAAAGCCTTCGTAATGGAACCGATGCGAAATTTCGTGTTAGGCGTATTCGGTACCTGATGTTCCCGATTCGCCATACCAAATCCTTTGTTTAGGAGAATTTTTCCATTGGAAGCAACCAATATTGACCCGTTCAGGTAACCATTTCTCTCGTATGACTCGAACCAATGATGAATCCGTTCCTCTACTGTCATGAGTTTCCCCCTGCCTATGAAGTTACACAACGCAACATGCTAACTATCAACATGATAACAAATAACTTAGGAATTAGGAATTTTCTGGTGGAAGGTCGGATAACTCATTCCGCAATCAGAATCAAGCAACCAAAACAGCCGTTTCGCCATTCACGCGCGTCGAAACGGCCATTTTTTTGCCTGTTGCTGAAAAAATTTGTTATAATGCCGAAATTAAGTCGGAAAATGAATGTGATTCTATCGTAAGGATGATCTGCGGATGAAAATTTTAGTAGTCGAAGATGACAAAACGATCGCGTCCGGTCTGGAATATTCGCTGCAACAAGATCGTTTTTCCACCGTGCTTTGCCATGATGTCGCCTCAGCGAAAAAGGTGCTCGCCGAAGACATCGATCAATTTGCTTTATGCTTGTTTGATTTATCGCTTCCGGACGGAAATGGCTATGAACTGTGCAAAATGGTGAAAGACCGCCGAGACATCCCGGTTATCTTTTTGACGGTGATCGACGATGAAGTCAATGTCGTGATGGGGCTTGACATGGGGGCCGACGATTATATTACCAAACCTTTTCGGATTCGCGAGCTTCTCTCCCGAATCAAGTCTGTCTTGCGCAGATACCAGAAGCTGTCTCAAACGAAAACGATCATAGACATCGACCATGTCCGCATCAATACGTTGGAGGGCAAAGTGCATAAAAACGGCACTGAAATTCCGTTGACCGCCTTGGAGTATCGCTTGTTGCTAATTTTTGGAAACCATATTGGACAAGTGCTCACAAGAAATCAGTTGTTGGAGCAAATCTGGGACGTGGCTGGCGACTTCGTGAACGATAATACGTTAACCGTTTATATCAAAAGGCTGCGGGAAAAGCTGGAGGATGATCCGCAACATCCGACATTGATCAAAACGGTCCGCGGTTTCGGCTATAAGGTTGGTGAGTAGATGCTGCGAAATCGGGAAATTCAAATGTTATTGTTCGTCATGGGCTTGATCAGTGTAACGGCGCTCGTTGCCGCCGCTTTTATTTCGCCTGTCGCCGCAGCGCTCGTGTTCATTTTATCGATTTTGCTCATGGGCAGCAGTTTGTTATTTACCAGATGGAGATATCGCGAGCTTGACAAGCTGTCCGTCTATTTGCGGGAAATTAGCAACGGCAATGACTCCCTTGACGTTCGCGATAATCAAGAAGGCGAGCTGAGCATTTTAAAAAACAATATATACAAAGTGACGCTCATGCTCTCGGAGCACCGCTCGCTTTTGCAACGGGATAAAAGGCAACTGACGGATGCGATTTCCGATATTTCGCATCAGCTCAAAACGCCGCTCACCTCTATGACGGTCATGGCGGATTTAGTAAGCGACCCCGACCTCCCTCCGGCCAAAAGAACGGAGTTCACCCACAATATTCGCATCCAGCTGGAACGCATCGATTGGCTTGTTTCTTCCTTATTAAAGCTGTCGAAAATCGACGCGAAGACGGTCCCATTCAAAAAAGATCGAATCCCGGTGAACAGCCTGATCGAAAAGGCGCTGGAGCCGGTGATGATTCCGCTGGACATCAAGCGACAAACGGTTTCCATCGCAGGCGATGCCGACGTCTCTTTTGTCGGCGATTTCAATTGGACAGCCGAAGCAATCATCAACATTTTGAAAAATGCTGTGGAGCACACGCATGAAGGCGGAGCAATCGCGATCACCTTTTTCGAAAACGCGTTGTTTACCGAAATAATCATTGCCGACAACGGAAAAGGCATTCCGAAAGAAGATTTGCCGTATATTTTTAAACGTTTTTACAAAGGCAAGAACGCCAGTGAAGGGAGCATCGGCATCGGGCTTGCGATGGCGCATAGCATCGTTGCCAGCCAGAACGGCGTGATCGATGTGACGAGCAGCAGCGAGAAGGGGACCGAGTTTCGGATTAAATTTTATAAGCAAGTGATTTAGCGGCAGTCCGTAAGTGACTAAATTGTCACCTTCATCGTCACTTGAAAGTCATTTTAGCCCATTAAAATGATAGCCATCAGCACAGCTATGGAGGTTTGACAATGGAAATTTTAAAGATTGAGCATTTGTCCAAAACATACGGCAAAGGCGAGTCGGCGGTGAAGGCGCTTGACGATGTTTCTTTTTCGGTCCAAAAAGGCGAATTTGTCGCGATTATCGGACCGTCCGGCTCGGGAAAATCAACGCTCCTGCATATGCTGGGCGGCGTAGATCGTCCGACTGGCGGCAACGTTTTTGTGGAAGAGACGGACATGTATGCCTTGAACGAAACGCAGCTCGCCATCTTTCGGCGCAGACAAATCGGTCTGATCTACCAGTTTTTCAATCTGATTCCCGTCCTGACGGTGGAAGAGAACATGACACTGCCGCTCTTGCTGGATCAACAAAAGGTAGATAAAAAGCAGCTGGACAGTCTTGTGAATACGTTGAATTTGCAGCATCGCTTAAACCACTTGCCCAATCAATTATCCGGCGGGCAGCAGCAGCGGGTTTCGATCGGCCGCGCGCTGATCAGCAATCCTGCGATCATGCTGGCAGACGAACCGACCGGGAATCTGGACAGCAAAAACAGCAGCGAGATCGTCGACTTGTTAAAAATGTTGAATAAAACTTATCATCAGACGCTGATCGTCATCACGCACGACGAACGCATCGCCTTGCAAGCCGACAGGATCATTTCGATTGAAGACGGAAGGATTGCCAAAGACGAGGTGATCCGGCGATGAACATTGTCCATACGCTAACCATCCGGCATTTGCAGCAAAACAAGAGACGAACGCTCGTAACGATCATCGGCGTCATCATTTCCGTCGCGATGGTGACCGCTGTTGCTACGCTCGTTTTTTCCTTTGCGGATTTAATGATCAGGCAAGCCATCGCAGATAATGGGGAGTGGCACGTCCAATATCAAGATGTAAACAAAGAACAGCTTGCGGCGATCCGCGACGATGAGGCAACCAAAACCGTTGCGATCACACGAGATCTCGGCTATTCCCGATTGGCAGGGAGCCAAAATGAAAACAAGCCGTATTTGTTCATCAAGCAATATGATGCGCAAGGCTTCGCGCAATTTCCGGTTGAATTGAGCAAGGGGCGTCTTCCGCAAACGGACAAGGAAGTCGTTATTTCCGAAGCCGTTGCCACGAACGCCAAAGTGAAGTACGAAATCGGCGATCGTCTCACCCTTCACGTCGGCGAACGCTTCGAAAATGGGGGCGATCATCCCCTGGATCAAACCGAACCGCTGCGCAGGGCAGAAAACCAATTGACTGAAACGTTGCAGCATCTAAAGACGAGAGAGTACACGGTGGTAGGCTTCATCAAGCGTCCACAATGGGAAACGGCGTTGGCACCGGGGTATACGGTCATTAGCTATGTCGATGAAACCATCATGGGGGCAAACGATCGGGTTAATGCAGCGGTAGCTTTGCAGAAAGTCAATCCGACCTTGTTCGCTCATGCGGAAAATTTGGCTGAGAGCAACCAGATCGAAACCGTTCACTATAATAACGACTTGCTTCATTATTACGGCTTGTCCAAAAGCGAAGCGTCGTACAGCATGATGTTTTCATTAACGGCGATTCTGATGGCGGTCATTATGATCGGCTCGGTGTCGCTCATCTACAATGCTTTTGCCATATCCGTCTCGGAACGTTCCCGCCATTTAGGGATGCTTGCGAGCGTGGGGGCTACGAAAAGGCAGAAGAGAAATTCAGTGCTTTTTGAAGGTGTCGTCATCGGCTTGATCAGCATTCCCGTTGGCATCCTGTGCGGTCTTGCCGGGATTGGGATTACGATTTGGTTCATAAACTCCATGATTCAAGGGGCATTATGGACGGCGGAAAAGCTGACGCTCGTCGTCACACCGTTATCGCTTGTGATTACCTGTGTTGTCTCGATGTTGACGATTTTCATTTCCACGTATCTCCCGGCAGTCAAAGCATCCAAGATTTCCGCCATGGACGCGATTCGCCAAACTACCGATGTAAAGCTTACGGCCAAAGCGGTGAAAACGTCAAAGCTCGTTCGCAAGCTGTTTGGCATCGAAGCGGAGATCGGCTTGAAAAACTTGAAAAGGAACAAACGGAGATACCATGCCATCGTTTTTTCGCTCGTCGTCAGCATCGTTTTGTTTTTATCGGTATCGTTTTTTACCGCCAGTCTGAAGCAATCCATCGAACTGTCGCAGGAAGGCGTCAATTACGATATGGAAGTATCGTACGGCGATGGAAAAAGAATCGACGACAGGCTGGTTCAATCCATTGCCTCCCTTGATAACGTAACGGAGTACAACGTGATTCACGCGTTGTACCGAAACGCTTGGGTCGACGAAGCGCTCATCGCCGATGAATTGCGAGAGAAGGTTAAGCAGGATAGGAGTTTGCTCCGGAACGGAAAATATGCTTACGATATAATAATTCACGCCTTAGACGATTCGAGTCTGCAAGCTTATGCCAAAGCGGTCGGCGCAGATTACGAACAGCTTACGAATCCGGATCAGCCTGCCGCGATTGTGCTGGATACGATTCATTACAAAGAGATGGCTACGGGAAAATATGTCCAAGCGAAAGCGATCTATACGCAAGTCGGTGAAAGTATCGAGTTTGCGAAAAGCGATAAAGAAACGGGAGAAAAAACGAAGGGAAACAAAGTGACCGTTGCTGCGTTGACGGATCAAGCTCCTATGGGGATGAACACGCCAGAAATAGGCTGGTTAAACATCGTCGTTTCGGAACGCGTCATGAATCGACTCGCTGATGCCGAGGAGCTGGCTCACGTTCAGACCTTTCTCCATTTGAAAAGTACGGAACCGTTGAAAACGCAGCAAGAAATCGAAGAGCTGCATGAGACCAATCTGCACGTCTACAATTTGTATCAATCCAGAAAAAGCAAAGAACAACGGATTTTGTTGATGTCCGTCTTTTCCTATGGCTTTATCGTATTAATTTCAGCGATTTCCATTGCGAACATTTTTAACACGATCTCGACGGGTGTAGCCCTTCGCAAGCGAGAATTTGCGATGCTGAAATCTGTTGGAATGACGCCAAAAGGCTTTGCGAAGATGCTGAACTACGAAAGTATTTTTTACGGGGTCAAGGCGCTGCTGTTTGGGCTTCCCGTCAGCTTCGTCGTGATGTATCTGATCTATCGAGCATTGGCGAACAAATTCAGCTATGGATTCGCCCTGCCCTGGATGAGTATTTTGTCTGTCATTGTCGCCGTATTTGTCATCGTCGGCTCCGCCATGCTGTATGCCGGCGCGAAAGTAAAAGGGGAAAACATTATCGATGCGTTGAAGCAAGAGCATGCATGATAGGCAATCGTCTTTGGAGGAGCAAACCATGACTACCCAGCAGCGCAAGATCATTCTTGCCCTAACCATACTTTATACCATGGTGATTCTGTATTTTATCTTTCTCGCTTTCGGCAGGTTAGATACGATCGGGCAAATGACCGACTACACCTTTCTTTTTGTACCGGACAGTTTTTTCAAGCTGCCAAGTATAGCAGATTTGCTTCATCCTACACTGATGGATTTTGTGGATTTTGGCAACATTGCCGCTTTCATCCCTTTTGGCGTGTTGATTCCGTTGCTATACCGGACCAGCTTTGTTCGATTCATCGCATGGTTTTTGCTGTCCATTCTTGTGCTGGAAACCATTCAGGCGCTCACTTTGCTCGGCAGCTTCGATGTGAACGACGTCATTCAAAACTCATCAGGGGCAGCAATCGGATTCGGGGCGTACAAACTTGGCATACGGACCAAAAACGTCTGGAGAAATATAGCTGCGACAGGCATTTCTATTGCCGTCCTGATGATCGGGGTGTGGGGATTTTGCGCGATTGTTGACAAAGTGTTCACCAAAGAAGCAGGACCTTTTGTGGCGTTACATGAACTGACAGATAGCACCGGAAATCCAGCAACGGGAAGCAAACCATACAGCTTTAAAATCGGCGGTCAACAGGTAGAACCCACATACAATGTGTACAGCGTCGAAGGCAAAAACAGGGAAACGTACACGTATACGTTGGGCAACAAGGAGCTTTTTCTCTCCTTGTATTATGGGATTCCCGACCAAAAGGATTTTACTGGAAGCATAAGGGTTGCCGTCGATGGACATGAGTTTCTGTTCGCGGCTGCAGAAGATCAACTCCATGAGCCGGGAGTGTTTGAAATTTTCCTCGAACAAGCAAATGAGCTGACGATCACCATTGAGGGAAATGAACAACTATGGGATGTGGGATTTAGAGAGATGAAATATTTCTGGAATTGAGCCAGGCATTACGCAACGGGGAAACTATTTCCTTGGCCAAATTCCTCACAACAGCGGCAGTCCAGGACTTCGTTTCAGGTCTTGGCTCGCCGCTGTTTCTTTTATGGAAACCAGCAACAGACAAATTTTGTATAAACGCCACTGTCGAGAAAGTGCATTGAGGGAAGGGGAGGCATGGGATACAATGCTTGTGAATCAGTGATAATGAGAATTATTTGTATTGTAGGAGTGGTTGATGTGAAGCGGTTGAGTTCCAGAAAAACGGGTCTGCTGGTGTTCGCATTGTCAGCGGCGATTGCGCTGACAGGCTGCGCGGCAAAAGAAGGGGCGAGCGGACAGGCAGTGCAAAGCGACTCGTTGCCGCAGCTTGACGCCGATCATCTGATTATTTTGCCGTCGAATGGAACGTGGGCAGAGGCGGGCAACGAGCAGGCATTGCAGGAGCTGTTGAAAAATCCGGTCTGGCAGACGGTCCCTGCGGTGAAAAAAGGCAACGTCTATCCGGTGGAGCGTTCTTACTGGCAGAAGGGCGCGATTATGGCGAACCACAAAAAAATGGACGAGCTGCTGAAGCTGTTTGCCAGCTAAAACAATAGCGCGATTGACGCAGAAGAAAGTTTTTCAACATAGGTTGAAGAGCTTTCTTTTTTTCGCTACAATCGGAGTTGATGATAATGAATTTCATTTTCAAAATGTGAAAAAGCTCATGGTAGATACCTAGCAATCAGTTTACTGGCTCGCTTTTTCGATGCACAGGCAGAAGCCGAACAGCGCCGATGATCCAGGCGAAGAAGGGGAGCCGTACAAGCACTTTCCTTGCTGGGGAGCGGTGCAAGGTGTTCCGTTTTCGCTCTGTCTGGAATGGCTGGATGAAATGATGCGCTGTCGTTTCGCGCAGAAGGAGACAGCGGCGTTTGCCTGTCCGGTTCGGTTTCAGCAATTGCTTTTGTTACTGTTCCAAAACAAGCGGCTGTCTGCCGAGTCCGCAAGCGTGCCCGACAAGCGCGAAGCCGTGAAGCGCTCGATCCAGCACATGCTTCATTATTGCCAGGAGACGTTGACCGTAGAAGAGTTGGCGCGTATCGTCCAGGTGGATCGTTGGCGGTTTACACGATTGTTTAAACAGGCGACAGGGCAGCTGCCGCTCGATTTTTTGAACGACGTGCGGATTGAGCGCACGAAAAAAATGCTGGCGCAAACCGACGACCGTTTGCAAGATATCGCTGCGCATATGGGATTCAACAACGAATATTACTTGTACGAGCAGTGCCGACGCATCTCCCACACGTGCGTGTTGCCGCAATCAAGCGAGAATTGGCGCTTTTTGCTGCGCAAAGTAGCCGATTATTTCGGGCGGACAGAGCAGGCGGAGGAACAGATTGCTGCCTATGAAGCAAAAGCCCAGCGCGCGCCGTGATTTGCAAGGCATCGCGGACAAGCAGTCGGTTGCTTGCCTGCGCATTTCCGCCGACCATATTTTTCTGTACGCAAATGCAGAAAAAGGGTTCAGCGGCTCTGTATTGTATCGTGATTTGGGGCTGCATCCGTATCGGCAATACCCTGGTTTTACCGAGACGGAGCATGCACCGATGGTCAGCCTGACCAGGGAGCAATTAGCGCATCTGCAAGCTGACCATCTGTTTGTGACCTTTGACAAGTGGCATACGCAAGCGCCCGGAGCGGAGCGTGACATACTCGCTGATCCTATGTGGAGCGCACTTCCAGCCGTTCGCAACCAGCACGTTTACGAGGTCGACTTTTTGACGTGGATGAACAACGGAATGATTGCCAACACCAAGAAGCTGGAGCAGGTCGTCCAGGCATTGGGCTGAGCGATCATTCCCGTTTGTGCAAAAGAAAAGCCACATAGCCAGGACAGACCGCCCGGATGGGAGCGGTCTTCCTTTTTCTAGGAAAGCGGTCCAAGATTTGCAGGTTGCTCGCTCATTCATGCATGGGCTACAGTAGGATAGCGAGGTTGTGGCTTGGTTCTTGCAAGCCCGACTGATACACAGACAGCATGAATGGAAGCGAGGGAGAAGAGGAGCATGAACAAACTTCGGCTTTGGCGAGTAGGTGTGATGACGGCTTTATTGTTTTCCGGATGGACGCACGCTTTGTCCGTTCCTGCCTTTGCCTTGGATACGGCTGAGCTTTCCTTGACTGAGCAGCGCGAAGCCTTTTTGGACAAAATGGACATCAAAGACAAAGACGTCCTCGGCTTTTACCATACGACGATGAAAGACAGCACAGATGCACGCAAGCACAACATCAAAAAGGCGATGAAAAAAATCAACAACGAGAAGATCGCGCCACAAGCTGTCTTTTCTTATAATAAAGAAGTCGGAAACTCCAATCTGGAGGAAGACGGCTGGAAGCAGGCTGGCGTCATCTTGAACGGACAGCTTACAGACGATTTCGGCGGCGGGATTTGCCAAGTCTCCAGCACCTTGTACAACGCGACAGCGGAGGCGGGAATGACGATCGTCGAGCGCCACAATCACAGCAAGTCTGTGGGCTACGTGCCAGCGGGCCAGGATGCGACCGTTGCCTTCGGTGTGCTTGATTTTCAATTTCAAAATCCGTACGATTTTCCCGTTAAAGTGAAAGCCAAAACATACAAAGACAGCGATGTAGTGATCGCCATCGTGCGTGCCTAATCGCGAATAGCCAGGCAAATCCGGGGAGGACATCAAATTGGGATGTACCTCTCTGTTTTTTTGTCTTCAGGAAAAGTAAAATAATGGATAGAGCCACACACAATTTGGTTTTGAGGCAGGCATTCGTGACCATACTGTGTGAAAAGGAGGTGCCGCAATGTACGTACAGGTGACAGGCGAGAAAAAGAACCAGCGCGTGCTCGTGATGGGGGAGCCTCTCAGCTCTTGCCAGCAAGATGAATACTATCTTTTGCCGGGAAGGTTTGTCGGAGCACTGAAGCCGGAAGACTTGCCTGTAGGAATTGCATTCAAGCTTCAAGGCGCCCTTCCTTCTGGATACGGATTTTATCGCGAAGACTCTGTTGTCTTTCGCCGGAAAAACGATGCTTGCGCTCTCTGGATCGAGGTGACTTCCACTTATGTCATCTCGGAGTGGGATGGATTGTTTTCGCTCGACGCAACCGTTCTGGCGCGCAAAGCGGTCATTGAGCAGCACCAGCAGCTGGAGTTCGTCCTGTATGAAAAGAACGAACAAATGGTCAGACTCCGCTACGGGTTCATGTGGGCTTCTGATGAAGCAACGGATTTGGAGAGCGCGCTGGAAGCGATTTGCGATACCGTATTTGAAGTGGAGGCCAGAGGAAACGCAAGGCTGTGGCCGGGCTATGACAACTGCTTTGACGAGTATTGAGCGGCTTTTGCCGTCCTCTCTGCCATGATATAGTAAATGGGAGCGACAAGCTTTCATAAGGAGAGGACAAAAATGGAACAAATCCGCAATATATACTGTGTGGGCCGCAACTACCGACTGCACGCGGCTGAGCTGGGGAATGACGTACCGAAAAAGCCGATGATATTTGCCAAGCCGACACACGCTTTGGCCATGACGAACGGGCAGGAAATCGCGCTGCCTGGCACGCGCGGCGAGCTTCATTATGAAGCGGAGATTGTCGTGCATATCGCAAGACCGTATGAGCCAGGCTGTGCGCTTGAGCAGGTGATTGACAAAGTCGCCTTGGGCATTGATTTTACGTTGCGCGATGTGCAAAGCGAGCTGAAAAGCGCTGGCCATCCGTGGTTGCTTGCCAAAGGGTTTAAAAATTCCGCAATCTTGACGCCGTTTCAGCCGTTCTCGGGGCTGTCTGCCTTGCAGCAAGCCGACTTTTCGCTGCATAAAAACGGCGAGCAAGTTCAGCGAGGTAATATTAGCGACGTCATCTTTGATCTGGAAACGATTTTGGCTTATGTAGAAGAACATTTCGGTCTGGGAGCTGGCGACATCATTTACACGGGAACACCAGCGGGTGTCGGGCCAGTGGCAGACGGCGATGTGCTGACACTCAAATGGGGCGACGAAGAGTGGGGCCAGTTTACCGCCAGATTGAAAGGATAACGAGCCTTACTCCGCCAAGAGAAAACCCATCTTCTGACATGATCAGGCAGAAGATGGGTTTTTTTCGTGCATCGCGCCATTGAAATCGTTTCTCAATGGCTTCTGGTGCTATGGAACTAAAAGGCAAGAACAGCCTACTTTGCCGCTTGTTTTCTGAGTAGTCCGATGCTACTAATTCCTGAATTGGTAAATTTTACGGTCTTATCCTCCTGTTTCCTCCTGCGGTAATCTGTCCATGTACCCAAGACGGGTGCCACAACATAACAAGGAGGAAAAGAAAGTGACGAAACGAGATTGGGTAATGAAGTCAACAATAGCAGTCCTACTGAGTACGTCCCTGTTAATGGGTGGTCAAGTTGGACAGGCGGCCGCTAAGACGCAAGATTCAAAACAATCTGATGTAGTCAATATTGCCACATCGCTGATTGGGAAAGATTATGAATATAAAGCAAAAGGTCCAAAACAATTCGGTTCCGCAGAGCTGGCTACGTACACGTACAAACAAGTCGGCATCACAATCGGCAGCACGATCTCAAGCTTGTCCAAGGCAGGCAAAAAAGTCTCCCAAGACAGCGTTGAGCCGGGAGACCTGGTATTCTTCTCATCGACAGGAAGCGGAAGCGCATCTTTTATGGGAATATACATAGGCAATGATCAATTCGTCTATTCCTCCCAAGGCGAGGATGCCGTTGTCGTGAAAAGCTATTCCGAGTACAGCGACAAATTCGTAGGGGCTCGCCGCATTTTGGAAGAGACAAGCTCTTCGGATAATTCCGGAGACGATACACAGCAAGCTCCAAGCGATCTTGCCAACAAAGTAATCAAGATCGGTGAAAAGTATATGGGAACGAAATACAAGTACGGTTCTTCCAGCAGCAGCACCAAAACGTTTGACTGCTCTTCCTTCACGCAGCGCGTCTTCAAGGAAGCGGGAATCACGTTGCCGCGCGACTCCCGCCAGCAATCCACAGTAGGTACGACTGTGTCCAAGAAGAACCTGCAAAAAGGTGACCTGCTCTTCATGAAGGCTTCCGCCAACAGCTCCTCCGACCGGATCACGCACGTGGCGATCTATGCTGGAAACGGCAAAATCTTGCACACGTACGGCAGTCCTGGTGTGACGTATTCCAAGTACGATGGGACGAACTGGGAAAAGCGTGTTGTCAAAGTCAAGCGCGTTCTGTAACCTTCATACAGTGTCATCAGTTCGAATCGGCTCTCGTGCATCTGCATGGGGGCCTTTGTTATGTATGACGTAGGAAGTGCCATAATCGTTTCGCCCGTATGGCGTGCCAATTTTTGTATCATGACGCTGTTTTTCTTTTGTTTGAATAGAGTGTAAAGAGGAAAAATTAAAAAAACGTCGAAGTGTCTTTTTACATACGTAAACAAAGTGGGGGTGTGTCATTTGAAATTGAACATGCCAGTCAAATACAACTTCGCGGCGCAAGTCGATGAGTGGGCGAAAAAGAACCCGGAAAGACGCGCTGTCTGGGAGTTGGACGAGCAAGGAAACGAACACATTTTGACCTATGAGGAGTTGCGCCGCTATTCCAATCGCATCGCCAATGCACTTGGCTCCATCGGGATTGGCGAAAAGGATCGGGTGCTGGTGCTCGTCTCTCGCGGCACACTTGCCTACGGACTGTACCTCGCCTTGCTGAAGCTGGGCGCCGTCATCATGCCCGGATCGGAAATGCTGCGCTACAAAGACATCGAATATCGGGTGAACCACGCCAGAGCGAAAGCAGTCATCAGCTTTGACGGGGTGATGGACGAGGTGGAGCCGACTCGCGGCAACTGCCCAAGCTTGACGTATTACATCACAACAGGAGCAGGCAAAGACGGCTGGGTATCGCTTGCCGGACTGATGGAAGGGCAGAGTGAAGAATGTACCGCAGCAGATACGGACGCTGACGAGCTTGCGTTTTTGTCCTACACGTCCGGGACGACAGGCGGGCCAAAAGGCGTCATGCACGTCCACGGCTGGCCGTTCGCCCATCTGGCGGTAGCAGCCAAGCAGTGGCTCGATGTGCGCGAAGGCGACCTGGTCTGGGCGACAGCAGGCCCTGGGTGGGCGAAGTGGATCTGGAGTCCGTTCGTATCCACGTTGGGGATGGGAGCGACGGCGTTCGTCTACAAAGGACGGTTCGTTGCCGAAAACTATTTGACTATTTTGCAAAATTACCCCGTTTCCGTGCTGTGTGCCACGCCAACCGAATACAGGCTGATGGCAAAAGTATCCGATCTGTCGCAGTACAAGCTGCAAGCGCTGCGCTCGGCATGTTCGGCAGGCGAGCCGTTGAATCGGGAAGTGATTGACACGTTCCGCCGCGAATTTGCGTTGACGGTGCGCGACGGCTATGGACAGACGGAAAGCACGCTTTTGGTCGGCACCTTTGTCGGCATGGAGCCGAAGCCTGGTTCGATGGGCAAGCCTTCGCCAGTCGTGCGGATTGCAATTATTGACGAGGAAGGGCACGAGCTGCCCGTCGGCAAAGTCGGCGATATTGCCATTGACCGCAATCTGGTGGCGCTGTTCAAAGGGTACCTGGACGATCCCGAGCGCACGGCGAGAGCTTTCCGTGGCGACTGGTACGTCACGGGCGATCAGGGGCAGATGGATGAGGACGGCTACATCTGGTTCGAAGGCCGCTCGGATGACATCATCATCTCTGGCGGCTATACGATCGGGCCGTTCGAAGTGGAAGATGCGCTGGTCAAGCATCCGGCAGTGGCCGAGTGCGCGGCGGTCGCCAGTCCCGATCCGGAACGCGGACATGTGGTGAAGGCGTTTGTGATTTTGAAAAAAGGCCAGACGCCGTCTGACGGGCTGGTTGCCGAGCTTCAGGATCATGTCAAAACATTGACTGCGCCGTACAAATATCCGCGCAAGATCGAATTTGTCCAGGAACTGCCGAAAACGACATCGGGCAAGATCAGACGGATCGAGCTGCGCCAGCAGGAGGCCGGAACGCATCGTTATTGATCGGGGCAAGCCTTACGAAATTGTAAGCTTGCTGTAAGTGGATTCGATGGGAGATAACATCCCCCTTCCTTACAATGAAGGTGTACTGCAAGGCAAGGGGGAATGTAGCATGAACCAGCTTTCCGTCCCGGTAGGGGGAAACGCGAATCCATATGCAGCAGCAACCGTAAACCAGCCAGCGCGAAAGCGGGCATGGTCGTGGAAAAAAAGAGCGGGCATTTTGCTTGTTTTCATGTTGATTGTTACGATTTTGACTCCGGTTGTCTTGACCTGGGCCGGCAACTGGTGGATCGATGACCAAAAGCTGGCGGCCGTGCAGCACCCGGCTCACGGTGCCTACGTCAAGCTCGACGAGATGCCTGATTATGTCTGGAAGTCGTTCGTGGCAATTGAAGATCATCGGTACATGCAGCATCCGGGAGTCGATCCGTACGGGCTTGCCCGGGCGATCTGGATCGATGTTCGCGAAGGCGCCTACGTGCAGGGGGGCAGCACGATCACGATGCAGCTCGCCCGCAACCTGTTTTTGACCCATGACAAAACGATGGGCAGAAAAGTCAAGGAAATGGCGATTGCCTTGCAACTGGAACAGCGCTACAGCAAAAAAGAGCTGCTGGAAATGTACCTGAACGTGATTTACTTCGGACACGGGCACTACGGCATCGGCGAAGCTGCCGAGTTTTACTTCAACAAATCTGCGGCAACAGCAGGGGGAAAAGTTCCGCTGACGATCGGGGAAACAGCGATCCTCGCGTCTTTGCCAAAGGCGCCGGAAGCGTATTCGCCTGTGAAGCATTGGGAAAAGGCCAAGTCCCGTCAGGCGGTTGTCCTGAACAGAATGGCGGAGCTGAACGTCATCGATCAAGAGACGCTCAAAGCGGCCAAGCTGGAAAACGTAGTGGTTACGGGAGCGAAGAACAGCAAGGGCAAGTCTTCGCTGTAACTCCATCCTTACACGATTAATGAAGCGAGGCTCGGTCTTCTGTCTGAAAGGCAGGGGGCCGGGCTTTTTTTTGCGGGGGGCACTCGTCAGTTACAGAGGAGGCGGCAGGGTTGCTGTTCACTCATCTGTCGAAGGGCAGGCAGTAGGGTTGTAGCTGTTTGCTCATCAGTCACAGGGCAGGCAGTAGGGGTTGTAGCTGTTCACTCATCTGTCGCAGAGCGTGCGGCATGGATGAGCTGTGCTCTCACCCATATCCCGAACGCTGCATAAAGTAAGGGGAGGAACTACAGGAAGGAGCCACGAGTGTCATGAATGCGTATCCGTATCAGCCCCAGTCCCAGCCGGGATCAAACACCCCGTCGATGACGTCGTTGATTGACCCGTTCGTGTATCAAACGTTGTTAGGCGTTGTGCAGCGTGATGTTACCATCCAAACGACGCAAGGAAACCTCCGAGGAAACGTAGTCAACGTCCTGCCCGACCACGTCGTTTTGCGAGTCGGCGGCTCTACGTTTTTCGTGCGCATACAGCAAATCGTCTGGGTCATGCCGAGTTAGTGACATGATACAACCTTTCCCCCTCATAAAACAGTAAAGACAGGAGGATGACGGGGGAGGGAATCGCGTTGTTTACACGGATTAACCGATTGGCTATCGAGCTTCCGGAGCCGGAATACGGAGACGCCAACGCCGCTGCGGCCGTCCAGGAGCTATTGGGCGGCCGTTTTGGCGAGATGTCGACTTTGAACAACTATTTGTATCAATCGTTCAATTTTCGCGGGAAAAGAAAGCTGAAGCCGTTTTACGACCTCGTCGCGAGCATCACGGCAGAAGAGGTAGGACACGTCGAGCTGGTATCCAATGCGATCAACTTGTGCATGAAAGGCATTACGCGGCCTGGCGATCCCGACACTACACCGCTCGCAAACGGCTTGAACAAGCGCAACACATACCATTTCATTGCCTCGGCACAGACCGCGCTGCCCGGTGATTCGATGGGCAAATCGTGGACGGGCGACTACGTGTTCACCAGCGGCAATCTCGTGCTCGATCTGCTGCACAACTTTTTTCTCGAATGCGGGGCGCGCACCCACAAAATGCGCGTGTACCAGATGACCGATCACCCGACGGCACGAGCGATGATTGGCTATTTGCTCGTCAGAGGCGGCGTGCATGTGGTGGCCTACGCCAAGGCGCTGGAAATTGCTACGGGAGTCGATTTGACGAAAATGCTTCCTGTCCCGGATTTGGACAACGAGCAGTTTGACGCGACTCATCCGTATATTGCCATGGGGCTAAACCGCAAGCTGTTTACGTTCAGCTACCAGGACTATCAGGATATCGCGATGATCTGGCGCGGACCTTTGCCGGACGGATCAACCGCGGAGGTCATTCAAGGCGTCCCGGATGGCGGGCCTGTTCCCGATCTGGATGAATTGCCGGAGGAGTTTGCGCCAGGGGTGTCGCGGGAAGACTTTTTGGAAATTGCCAAACGGTTACAGCGATCAGCCGGGCTGTAGGGGAAAAAGAGGATGAACGCAAAGGCAAAACAAAGACCAATCAGCTTGAGTTCGCCAGGGCGAGGGCTGATTGGTCGATTGCTTTTTTAGGGGAGTCAGGTCAGGTTGTGCGATTGACCGCTTTCTCCAGCGCATCTTCGAGGACGTGGGCGTATTGCATCGTCGTCTCGATTTTCGAGTGTCCCAACTGCGCTTGCAGCTGGTGAGGGTCGGGATTCAGCCGCAAAAACTGGGTGGCAAAGCTGTGCCGCAGCTTGTGGACGGACAGATCAGGGATCCCGAATGCTTTCGCGTATTTTTTGACCAGCTTTTGTACCGAGCGCACTTCGATTCGGTGGCCGTGCGGCTTCGTTGGCGATACCGCGAGGAAAACAGCGTCCTCCTGGGAGCCAGGATGATACTTGTCGCGCAGAGCCAGGTAACGACCGAGATACTCCTTGCCCCAGTCGCTGAAAAAAGGAGCGTCTTCCTTCTTGCCTTTTCTGATCATTTTCAACTGATTTTTTTCCATGACGATGTCGGACAAGTCCAGGCTGACGATCTCCGAGACGCGAAACCCGCCAGAGAGAATCAGCGCGATCATTGCCGTATCCCGGTCGCGATTTTGCAGGTGGTACTGCCGCTTTTTTTCCGTGTCACAGTGGGCGAGGTAGCCGTTGTAAACAAAATCGACGAACTGATAAATTTCATCGTCGATCAAAATTTTTGCCCGGATGGCGTGGGCGCGGGCGAGCGGTGTCATCTCTGTTGCGTCCAGCTCGATTTTGGCCAGGACATTGCGCTTCAAATACGCCTCGCCATGCTCGTCTTCCGCCAGCGCCGCTAAATAATGAAACAACGACTTCAGGCTGGAAATTTTTCGGCTGATCGTCCGGTCGCTGTACTCTTTTTTCGCGCTGCGCGTCGGGTTGGTCAGCAGGGCGGCGCGTTCGTACAGATGCGATTCCTGCAAGTACAAGACGTAGCTTTCGATCGTCTCCTTTTTCAGCTCGTTCAGATCAGAGAGGGGCATGTCCTTGAGCTCTGTCGCCTGCGTCAAACCTTCTGTCATCATCCAGCGAAAGAAAAAGGCGATGTCGCGCAAATACCCGAGCAAGGTGGAAGGGGAGCTTTTTTTCGTCTTTTTATGGTCGATAAATTTTTCTACATACCAGGGAAAAGACCCGATTGTCTGGAGCAGTTGCAAGGCATCTCGCTGCTTGGTTACGGACATGTGATCCACCGCCCTCCAAAGATTGGAATAGTTGTATACGAACATATATTCTAGCAAAAAGGAAACGTTCTGGGAATTGCAAATTGCGCTATTTACAGTCATGATGAGAAAAAGTAAAGTAGAAAAGTAAATAAAACGTAATCGTTACGATTATTTCGCGGGAGGAATGTTCATTGGCAACGTGGGATTTGTCTCAAACGCGTCACCATGTGTTGCTCTGCAATGGCGGGAGCTGTATGCGCAACGGGGGCGAGGAAGTGACGGTAGCGCTGCGGGAAGCGATCACCGAGGCTGGTCTGGACGACTATGTACATACGAGCCGCACGCGCTGCAACGGGCGCTGTGAGGATGCCTGTGTCGTAGTCGTCTATCCGGAAGGCATCTGGTATCAGAACGTGACCCCGGAAGACGCCAAGCAGATGGTCGATCAGCATTTTCGCCTGGGTCAACCGATCGAAGCTTTGATGACGCATCGCTTTGCAGGGGATGGATTTGCCCGCACGTCCGATGCCAAACCGGGGATGTTGAAATCGGCCAAAGCGAAAAAGTAAGCAAGAGCCACGCTCCACTGGAAAAGAGGAGGGTGGTTTTTTGTTGCGCGGCTTTGTCTAAGATTCCAACAAAAGGAGAACTTATGTAGGAATAGGTTTTTCTGCGATTTGCCTGAAAGCGTCATCAAATATGTCTTTGTGATATGGACATTTAAAGAAAATGGTGGTAACCTATTAGTAAATAAGGTTGATTTAAAGGGATTTTCATAAGAAAAATATGTCCGCGTAGGGTGCACATTTGTTTTCGTGGGAATTACTTCCACGATGGTCAGATGTAAGGCCCGATGGCTGGATGCTGGAGGGATTCTCGTTGGCGAGCAAAACATTGGAGCATTTTTTACACGAAAATCTGGCTGATTTGAAAAGCAAAGGTCTGTACAACGTCATCGATCCTTTGCAAAGCGCAAACGGCCCTGTCATCACCATTGCGGGAAAAGAACTGGTTAACCTGTCTTCCAACAACTATTTGGGACTGGCAACAGACCAGCGCCTGATCGAAGCGGCGACTGCTGCTGCGCAAAAATACGGAGTTGGAGCAGGGGCGGTTCGCACCATCAATGGTACGCTTGATCTGCATGTCAAACTCGAAGAAAAACTCGCTGCCTTCAAGCATACAGAAGCAGCCATCGCTTATCAGTCCGGCTTTAACTGCAACATGGCAGCTATTTCTGCCGTGATGGACAAGGACGATGCGATTTTGTCAGACGAGCTGAACCATGCGTCGATCATCGACGGCTGCCGTCTGTCGCGCGCGCAAATCATTCGCGTTAACCACTCCGACATCGACGACCTTCGCACCAAGGCGAGAGAAGCGAAAGAGTCCGGTAAATATAAAAAACTGATGGTCATCACCGATGGCGTCTTCTCGATGGATGGCGATATTGCCAAGCTGCCGGAAATCGTCGAGGTGGCCGAAGAATTTGACCTCATTACGTATGTAGATGATGCTCACGGTTCCGGCGTGCTCGGAAAAGGCGCTGGAACAGTCAAGCATTTTGGCTTGTCCGATAAAATTGACTTCCAGATCGGTACGCTCTCGAAAGCGATCGGGGTAGTCGGCGGTTATGTCGCTGGACGCCAGGAGCTGATTGACTGGCTCAAAGTACGCAGCAGACCGTTCCTGTTCTCCACTGCATTGACGCCAGCCGACGTGGCTGCAAGCATCGCCGCTATTGAAATTTTGCAAAGCAGCACAGAGCTTCACGACAAGCTGTGGGATAACGGCCACTATTTGAAAAAAGGCTTGAAAGAGCTTGGCTTCAACATCGGAGCGAGCGAAACACCGATCACGCCTTGCATCATTGGCGACGAACAACAGACACAGGAGTTCAGCAAACGCCTGTACGAAGCGGGCGTGTACGCCAAGGCGATCGTGTTCCCGACCGTGCCAAAAGGAACAGGCCGTGTACGCAACATGCCGACTGCCGCTCACACCAAGGAAATGCTGGATCGCGCCCTTGGCATCTATGAAAAAGTTGGGAAAGAAATGGGGATCCTGTCATGAAAAAGATATTAGTTACGGGAGCATTGGGGCAAATCGGTTCTGAGCTGATCATGAAGCTGCGCGAAGTTTACGGAGCCGATCAGGTTGTCGCGACAGATATCCGCAAAAAAGAAGCTGACCCTGTGGTGGATTCCGGGCCATTCGAGATTTTGGATGTAACGGACGGAAATCGCATGTTCGAGCTGGCGAAAACCCATCAGGTCGATACGATCATGCATTTGGCTGCACTGCTTTCGGCTACCGCTGAAGCGAAACCGCTGCTTGCCTGGAACCTGAACATGGGCGGACTGGTCAACGCACTGGAAGCAGCTCGCGAGCTGAACTGCCAGTTTTTCACCCCTAGTTCCATCGGCGCATTCGGGCCGTCCACGCCAAAAGACAACACGCCACAGGATACGATCCAACGCCCGACGACGATGTACGGGGTCAACAAAGTGTCCGGGGAGCTGCTGTGCGATTACTACTACCAAAAGTTCGGCGTCGATACGCGCGGCGTTCGTTTTCCGGGACTGATCTCCTACGTGGCGCCTCCAGGCGGGGGAACGACCGATTACGCGGTAGATATTTACTACAAAGCGATTCTCGACGGGGCTTACACTTCCTACATCGGCAAAGGCACGTACATGGACATGATGTACATGCCCGATGCTTTGAACGCGATCATCGCGTTGATGGAAGCAGACCCATCCAAGCTCATTCACCGCAACGCGTTCAACGTAACGGCGATGAGCATCGAGCCGGAAGATGTAGCGGCAGCGATCCGCAAGCACATCCCGACGTTTGCGCTCTCGTACGACGTAGACCCGGTGCGTCAGGCGATCGCCGACAGCTGGCCTAACTCGATTGACGCGACAGCAGCGATGAATGAGTGGGGCTTCAAAGCCGAATTTGATCTCGAAAAAATGACCGAAGACATGCTGACCAAACTGCGGGGAAAGCTGCTACAGCAGGTTGGCTAAACGAATAGCATCAAAGAGGAAACCGTCGCTTTGCGTAACAGGCAAAGCGGCGGTTTTTTTATGGCATTGGCCGGAGCAGCGCGAATCAGGTTGCTTCGTCAAACGGATTGAGTTATAGTAGTCATATCTATTACAACTAAAAAGGGTGTTGTTATGGAGCTGCTACTGGACAAGTTTGAGGAAATCGGTTTTTCCAAAAATGAAGCAAAAGTATACGTGACATTGCTGAAAGAACCGCTGCAAAACGGGTACGAAATCAGCAAAAAGAGCGGGGTTCCTAGGTCGATGGTGTACGCGGTTATTGCCAAGCTGGTGAGCAAGCAGGCTGTCATCGAACTGCGGACAGAGCCGCCAACGTATCGGCCTGTGCCGATCAAGGAACTGATGGCGAATCTGAAAAAGCAGCATGTCGAGACGATTGACTATTTGGAGCAAGAGCTGCAAGCGATGGAAAAGCCGGTGGAGGTTCACGTGATCAGGCATATGGAGGAGCGGGCGAAAATTTTGTCCGCTATGCAAAGCTTGCTCACACATGCAAAAGAGGAAGTGTGGCTGTCGGCGTGGGACGAGGAGCTGGATGAATTGAAGGGGGCGGCCGAAGCGGCACAAGCGCAAGGAATCAGGCTGTTCTCCCTGTTGTTTGCCGATCAAAAAACGGCTTCTTTCGGCAACGCCTTCTATCACGAAGAAACTTCCGCGATCGAAAAACGGCGCATGGGCCAGCGACTGACCATCGTGATCCAGGACGACCAGCAGGTGTTGATCGCCAGCTTCCTCGATGGCCGCGTGCCGCAAGCGATTCAGACGACAGACCCGATGCTGATTTTGCTTGCCAAGGAGTACATTCGCCACGATATGACGCTGAAAGCAGTGAGTGCGAAATGGGGCGTTGGCAACTTGGCAGACTTTTGCCAAAGCGATGAACGGTTGGCGTATATCGTTCACAGCGCAAGAAAATAAGCAGCGATTTTTCACATCGAGACAGACAAAACAGACAGGCAGGAGAGGAAAGAACAGATGATCGAATTTCGTTATGTGACAGAAGAACACGAGGCAGAGCTGGAGAGCGTGAAGCAGCTTTTCCGCGAATACACCGAGTCGCTCGGGCTTGACCTGGGCTTTCAGGACTTCGAAGCAGAATGCGAATCGTTACCTGGGAAGTATGCGGCTCCAGATGGGGTGCTGATCCTCGCGCTGGTAGACGGAGAAGCAGCGGGCTGCATCGCCCTGCGCAAAAGCGAGGAACGGATTTGCGAGATGAAAAGACTGTATGTGCGCGACCGATATCGCGGGTTGAAAATCGGCAGGGCGCTCGTGCAAAAAGTGATTGAGGCAGCGGAACAGCTTCCGTACGATTTCATGCGGCTCGATACGCTGGCGACGATGACGAGCGCGCAGGCGTTGTATCGGGCGTTCGGGTTTTCCGAGACGACGCCTTACATCTACAACCCGCTGGAAGGCGCCATGTTCATGGAGCGAAAATTGCGTTAGTGCGCTAGGCTAGAGGTTGCGTATGATCGTGGTCACCCCCGCTCTCACAAAATAAACCGCCTCCGCTGCACGTATCGTCAGCGGAGGCGGTTTTGCTGTTGTCCGTCAGGAAAGTTTGGCTCGCACCTGTTTCAGCTTGATCGCATTGGCGATGGCCGGCCACACATCGGTAGACTCGGAGCCTACATACCAGTAAGCCAGACCGCCGATTTGCCATTGCAGGCTTGCTTGAACCTTGAGGCCCAGCGAACGGCTTTCTTCCAGCCAAATCGAATGGGTCACCCCTTGTTTGCTGTACGCAGAGCGGTACTGTCCGAGGCTCGCATCCCATTTGGTGCTCGCTCTGTATTGCGAGAGCAGCTGATATGACTCGGGGATGCTGATATCGGTCGATTGCACGCCGCCTTTTGCCTGATACCAGTCTCTGGTGTAAAGCGGCAAACCGACGATCAATTTTTGCACCGGAATATCATCCAACAAATCTTCCGTCACTTTTTTCAACCACGGAAGCGAAGCGACGGAGCCGGCTTTCGGGCCACCCACCCAATGCTCCTCGTAAGCCATGACGATCAAATAGTCTGCGGCTTTTGCCAGTTTGGCAAAGTCGTAAGGTTCACTCCAATCGGTTTTGGTATCAGGTGGAATATCGACGGAGACGACAGCTCCTTTGGTTTGCAGCGCAGTTGACAGCTCCTGGATGAACAGCGTGAAGTTGTTGCGGTCAGCAGGTGAAAAGCCTTCAAAATCAACGTTGATGCCATCCAGCTCGTACTTGTCCACAAAGGCAGCGAGCTTTTGCACGATTGCCTTGCGCTTGTCCGCACTGGACAGCGCTGCATGTGTGGCGGCGGAATCAAAGCGATTTCCGAACAAAGGCCAGATCTGTTTGCCGTTTGCGTGTGCCCAGTGAACGAGGGCAGCGTCGGAAAAGTCGCTGACCGTACCGTCTTTTTGCAGGAAGTACCAGCGTGGCGACAGCGTGTTGACACCGCTTTTCTTGACTTGGGCAATAAACTCGTCCGTAGTGGACTGGTATTGCCAGCCAAGCGAAACCAGCGGCGCTGACGTACCAGGTTTTTTGTTCAGCTCGGTCAAAATACGCTGCAAAATGACGGCTGTCTCTTCACGCGACAAGGCATCGTTCGGACGGAAGTTGCCTTCGTAGCCGACGAGCCACTTGTTCTGGAGCGCCTTGGCGACCGCAGCTTTTGCCCAGCTGGAGATGGAAGCGGCGTCGCTGACGGCTGGATTGGCTTGTGCCGGAACATTTTGCACGAGAGCCCGCACGAGAAAAGTCGCTGCTTCTTCGCGCGAGATCGTGCGTTTCGGCCCGAAGGCAGTAGCGCTGATCCCGCTTGAGATGCCTGCCGCAGCCGCTGCCTGCACCGAGCCGTACGCCCAGGAATTTTTCGCGACATCGGTGTAAGCGGGGATGTTGCTCGCAACAGGCTGGATGCCCAGCGTGCGTGTCAGCATCGCGACGAACTCGGCACGAGTGACCGAACGAGTCGGATGGAAATAGCCTTTTTCATCTCCTGCGATTACACCTGCCTCGTGCAAGGAGCGGATTTGCTCTTTGGCGTAGCTGTTGGCAATGTCCTTCAACGCTTTTGTGGAAGCGGTGGAGGCAGGGACGCCGACAGCCAGAGTCAGGCAGTATGTCAGAAATGCCAGAGAAACCAACCAAATATGTATGTTTTGTTTTTTCATCATACATCCAGTATAAGGAGACATAACCAATCTTTCATTGGTCATTTATTGGTAAGAGAACAGCCGGGAACTCTTTTGCGGAAATTCCGATATGGTATGATAAGGATTGGAAAGAGAAGAGAGAGAAATGAAGAAGTGAGGCGGAAGAGAAATGGAAGACGTACTGATTATTGGCGGCGGGCCTTGCGGTCTGGCAGCAGCCATCGCTTGCAAAAAAGCCGGACTTGATCCGCTCATTATTGAAAAAGGGTCGCTTGTGCATTCCATTTATCGCTATCCGACGTACATGGTTTTTCACAGCACGCCGGACTTGCTGGAGATTGGCGGCATTCCTTTTGCCACAGCCAACGATAAACCGACCAGGCAAGAAGCGCTCAATTACTATCGGCTGGTAGCCTCCCGCGAGGACTTGCGCGTGCACGTATACGAAACCGTGACAGAAGCGAAGCGCGTGGGAGAAGGTTTTCACGTTACGACGACGGACCGTTTTTCCAAGACACATCACTACGAAGCGAAAAAGCTGGTCATCGCTACTGGCTACTTCGACAATCCGAATCGGTTGAACGTGCCGGGGGAAGACTTGCCGAAAGTTTCTTCTTTTTACAAGGAAGCGCACCCGTACGCCGGCTTGCAAGTGGCGATTGTGGGCGGCAACAACTCCGCTGTAGACGCCGCGATGGAACTGGAACGGGCAGGGGCGCATGTCACCGTCATCTGCCGCAGAACCGAGCTGTCAGACAAAGTCAAGGCGTGGACTCGTCCGGTGTTTGAAAGTCTCATAAAAAAAGGCCGCATCCAAATGTTTTTCGGAGCGACGGTTTCTGCTATCGAGGAACGGGCGATTCACGTCAATACGGCTGACGGTGAGATTACGCTTGCCAACGATCACGTTTTCGCGCTGATCGGCTATCGTCCCGACCGGACGTTCCTGCGGTCGCTCGGCGTGCAGACGGATGAGGAGACAGGCGTGCCAGCCCATGATCCCGAAACGATGGAAACGAACGTTCCGGGTCTGTACATAGCGGGCGTGATTGCGGCGGGCCACCACGCCAATGCCATTTTCATCGAAAACGGCAGATTTCACGGCGAAGGGATCGCCCGCCACATCGTCTCGCAAAACAACGCCTGACGAAAAATGTATTCGTGCTAGAACTGCCACTCCAGCTGTCTGCCGCCAATGAGGTGGTAGTGCAGGTGGAACACCGTTTGCTGTCCGTGTTTTCCGATGTTCGTCACGACGCGGAAGCCGGACTCGGTTACCTCCATGGTCTCGGCTACCTTTTGCAAGGAGAGGTGCAGGTGGCCGATCAGCTCTTTGTCCTCCGGTTCAATCGCCATTACGGACTGGATATGTTTTTTCGGGATGACCAGCACGTGGACTGGCGCGACAGGGTTGATGTCATGAAAAGCGAGAACATGCTCGTCCTCGTACACTTTCTTGGAGGGAATGTCACCGTTGACGATTTTGCAAAAAAGGCAATCCATTTGTTTTTTCATCCTCTCTGAAATTTGAATAGTCACATGTCTAAAGCCTACTTCGTCACGGGAGTAGGCTTTACCTGTTGGAGAGGCGGAAGTTTTTGGGAGGGAAGCTTCCGACGCTTATGCTGCGATCTTGCTTGCGAAAAAACAAAACCCTCCACCCATTGCGGGAAGAGGGGAAATCTATTTATACATTCTTCTGAGGAGCGCATAGCATTTTTGCAGCAAAACTTTGCCAGGATGCCGGAAGCTGCTCCATGAGCGTGTCAACTTCCAGCGCGTCATGCGAAAAGTTTGCCCGATTCTTGCTGTGAATCGCCTGAGCTGTCCTTGCCTTCTCCAGTTCACATGGCTTCACCGCCGTTTATGAAAAGTCATGACTAGCTGTTCTTTACAGCTTATGTAAGCGGGCAAGAAAAAGCATGTGCTTATGCGGTTATGCAAACGTTTCTTCCAAAAACGCGAGCACTTCTTTCCACGAATGCTCGGACGCTTGCGCATTGTTTTTCGGCGTTCCTCCGTTCTGGGCGATTCGCGTCGTAGGAATGTACGGAAACCGAATGCCATGACCCGTGTCGGCGTAGCGCAAATGCACGACCGGATGGGCAAACTGCTTGGCCTTCAGCCGTGCTACCATGCGCTCGCAATGTTCGGCAGCAGGCCACCAGTGATCGTCGTCAGCGGAAAGCAGCAAAATCGGGCCGTTGATCTTTTCCACAGGAATTTCGGCGTCCGCAAGCCACTCGCAGGCGCGCCACGCGTCTTTGTGAATTTGATCGATGCGTTGTCCGGCATCGAGCAGCTCGCGGAATTGGCGGGATTGCTCCTCTGTCCATGGAACGAATGGCAGAGGTTCGCCGCGAAACGACCAGGACGATTGCGGTGAAAATATCTCGGAATCGGCAAAAGCCCTGTCTGTCCCGATGTTGACGGTTGAGCTGGGGCTGGACGCGATGACGGCGTGGATATCCGGTTCGAGCGAAGCGGTGACCAAGGCCAGCTCGGCGCCTTTGGAGCGGCCAAACACAGTTATTTTGTCAGGATGCACGGTTGGCTGCTGCTTGAGCCAATGTACGGCGCGCTGGACGTATTCAACCGGAATTTGCTGAATGTCCGTCGGCAAGTCGTCGCATTGAAAATAGGCGAGAGCAAGCGCCGGATAGCCGTGAGAGGCGAACAAGGCGGCAAATTGTGAACAGGAGCCGATCCCGCCCTCGCTGCCTCCCAGGACGAGCACGGCAGGCTTCGGCTCAGGGTGAGGCTTGCTGAAAAACAGACCGACCAGGCCGTCTTCCTTGACTTTTGTAATCGAGACGTCGCGGGAAACGAAAACGCGTTTGACAACAGCCTTGGCGACTGGTTTTTGATTGACTTCTGCCGTCAGGTGAATCTCGGTAGAGCGGGGAGTAAACTGGAAGTCATCGAGTGAATAGGCACTGTAAAAGCGCAGTGTTTGCACGTTCATCGACCAGAAAAGCCCCATCGGATCGATTCCTTCGTACGTTCCGAACAAGGGAGCCTGGGAGACGAGATCAACAGAGCCGTTCTCGTCTGCCTGAAAAATCGCATGGGAAGACGCTGTCAGTTCTCCTCCTGGCAATCCGTTCGTCAGGGTAGCGTTGAGCGTGATTAACTGATGCGGCTGAAAACCGCTTAGTGTAATATGGACAGGAACATCGAGCAAGGCCGTTGCTGGTGAAACATCGATCTGTGGATGCATCATACAGTCAACACTCCTCATCAACAATATGGGATTTTATGACACCGTAATTATAGTAGAATTCACAAATGCGCCACAGCAGCAAATGTGACGGAACGGTTAACTTGACTTCCAAATGAAGGTGTAACTATAATCATTACAACGAAAGGGTGACCGACATGAAAATCAGCAGCCGTTTTTCCATTGCGGTTCATATACTATCACTTCTCTCTATCGATGCAAACTCCCATCATACGTCCGAGTGGATCGCCGGAAGCGTGAATACGAATCCGGTCATTATCCGCCGGGTACTCGGCCAATTGAAAAAGGCGGGCTTGGTGAACGTCCGGGCCGGAGCAGGCGGCGCATCACTCGCCAAAGAGCTTGCGAGCATTACCTTGCTCGACATTTACCGGGCGGTTGAGGTCGTGGAAGAAGGCCAGCTTTTTCACATTCATGACCAGCCGAATCCAGCCTGTCCGGTGGGGGCGAACATCCAGTTCGTCCTGGAATTGATCCTGCTTCGTGCCGAGCATGCGATGGAAGCGATTTTGCAAAGCGTGACGATGCAGGAGCTAGTCTCGGATTTGCGGCAAAAGATTACGGAGCAGGCCAGGTAGAAAGTCTGCTAGTGCGACGGTGAACGGAAGGAATGCCCAGATCGTTTCTGCGGTCGCGAGGATCGATAGAAAGTCAGCAAGCCGCTTTGAAAAAACGGGACAGCAGGCGGCAAAGGACGGGATTAAGGGTAGAAATAGCCAACGGTAATAAGATATAATGAGAGTATTCAAAAAGCTGCAAAAAAACCCGACAACGGCGTCGGTTGCAGGTTTGACCGTATGATGAGCAGTTGGCACGTCCATTCTCTTAGCGGGAGGTGGAGTATTGCGTCAGCGTTACCGAATCATAATCATAGACGACGACCCCATCACGCGAATGGACCTGGTCGAGATGTTGCAGGAACAAGGCTACAACGTTGTGGCTGACGGGAAGAACGGCGAGGAAGCCGTTGCTCTGACGCAACTGTGGGACCCGCACCTCATCATCATGGATGTAAAAATGCCTGTTATGGATGGATTGACGGCAACAGGGATCATCAGAGGACAATCGGATGCATCCATCCTCCTGTTAACGGCATACAGTCACAAAGACGTGGTAGCAAAAGCGAAAACAAAAGGAGTTTGCGCGTTTTTGGTCAAGCCGGTCATGGAGGAGGAATTTCTCCCGGCGGTGGAAACGCTCCTTTTGGAAAAACAGCATACGCTTGAAAAGTGAATCGCAACAAAAGCAATGGCGCTTGAATGAAGACGGATGACCGTCTCCTTTTCCAGGCGTCTTTTTGACGTATATGGACGAAAGAAACAAGCGCAACGACGCGCTCGAAAAGCAGCAAGCATATCCCCGCCAGGCATATTTTGGGTAATATCATCCGCACGAACGCGGTTGCTCAATGATGAGCTGGTCTCACACGAATTTTTCCGGGGAGAAACGCGAAAGTATGCAGGATGGCCGTGTTCACTCAAAGAATGTCGGGCGGACAAAAAGTTCCACCAAAGAAAGCGAGTGAAGCGAGATGAAATTGGCATGCGTCATCCGTAAAGAACATTACCAGTTCACATCCGTTCGCGATGTATTGGCCAAAGCGAGCGAGGAGAAGTCAGGCGACCACATGAGCAAACTTGCTGCAAATTCCGCACTGGAGCGGATGGCAGCCAAAGTCGTACTGAGCGAGCTCCAACTCAAGGACATTTACGAAAATCCGGTGATTCCGTACGAAAAGGATGAGGTCACCCGGATTATTTACGACGATTTGAACTTGTCGATCTACGAGGAAATCAAAAACTGGACAGTGGGCGAGCTCCGCGAGTACGTTTTGTCCTTCTCGACGGGCATGCCGGAGCTTACCCGCATCAGTCGCGGTCTGACGAGCGAGATGATTGCTGCTACAGCCAAGCTGATGTCCAGCATTGACCTGGTGATGGCTTCGCAAAAAATGAAGCACCAGGCGTATTGCAACACGCTGATCGGCGAGCCGGGCAGACTGGCGTTCCGTTGTCAGCCCAACCACCCGATTGACGATCCGGAAGGCATTCTCGCCTCGATGAAAGAAGGCTTGTCTTACGGCTCCGGGGATGCTGTTATCGGAATCAACCCGAATAACGATTCCGTTGAAAGCGTTATCAAGCTGCTGAAAATGTCCCACGATTTTATGCAAAAATGGGAAATCCCGACGCAAAACTGCGTGCTCGCCCACATTACGACCCAGATGCAGGCGCTGCGCGGTGGTGCTCCTATCTCTTTGATGTTCCAGAGTCTGGCTGGCTCGCAGCGGGCGAATGACGCATTTGGCGTCTCTAAAGATTTGCTGGATGAAGCAATGGAATTGATGCTGCGCAAAGGTACGGCGTCGGGACCGAACGTGATGTATTTTGAAACCGGGCAAGGCTCGGAAGTGTCGCTGGACTCGCACGAAGGAGTGGACATGCAGACGCTGGAGGCGCGCACATACGGTTTTTGCCGTCACTGGAAGCCGTTCATGGTCAACAACGTCTCGGGCTTCATCGGGCCGGAAACGCTGTACGACGGCAGACAAATGATTCGCGCCGATCTGGAAGATTTGTTCATGGGCAAGCTGCACGGCCTGCCGATGGGAATTGCCCCTACCTATACCAACCACATGTACGCGGACCAAAACGACCAGGAGATCGCCGGAATGCTCACCACGCTTGGCGGAGCGAATTTTTACATGGGTGTGCCGGGCGGAGACGACGTCATGCTGAGCTATCAGGATACGAGCTATCACGACGATGCCAGCTACCGCGAGCTTTTGGGCTTGCGTCCGTTGCGCGAGTTTGAAAAATGGATGGAAAAAATGGGACTGATGGAAAACGGGCGGCTGACAGAGCGTGCGGGCGATCTATCGGTGTTCGACTAACGATTGGGGGAGGGCAAACACGATGAGACAGATCAACATGGATGACCTTGTCCAGCGGGTCATGGATGAGCTTTCCAAAAAGACGCAGGAAGTCATTCACTTCCCGGAGCAAAAAGTGCGCGGGGTAGACAATCCGCACAATCCGGAAGCGCTGGAGCGGGCGATGAACAGAACTCCGGCGCGGATCGGGATCGGCCGGACAGGCACGCGGATGAAGACAACCAGCTACTTGCAGTTCCGCATCGACCAGGCGGCAGCACATGACGCGGTGATGAAAGCAATCAGCCCGGAATGGCTTGCGCGTCTGCAACTTCCTGAGCTGCATTCCAGGGCGACAAGCATGCAGGAGTACCTGATGAACCTCGATTCGGGGCGAATGCTGTCCGATGAATCGGCGAAGTGGCTGGAACAGCATGGCGACAAAGGAAAAGACGTGCAGATCGTCATTTCCGACGGGCTTAGCACGTCTGCCTGCGAAGCGACCATTCCCGATTTGCTGCCCGCTCTGCAACAAGGCTTGGCGATGCGCAACATCAGCGTGGGCAAGCCGATCTTCATCAACAAAGGCCGCGTCTGGATTCAGGATCAGGTCGCCAAAATCGTCGGCTGCAAAGTCGTCATCTCCCTGATCGGGGAAAGACCGGGACTCGCGACGGCAGAAAGTCTCAGCGCTTACATGATTTACAAACCGGATGCGAATACGGTAGAATCGGATCGTACGGTTATTTCTAATATTCACCGGGGCGGGACTCTGCCGATTGAAGCAGGAGCTTATCTTGCAGAGCTTTTGGAGGAAATTTTGAAGTATCAGGCGAGCGGCGTAAAATATATGCAGCTTCGCGCCAAAAACGGCTAGATTACTACTGGCGAATCCTCCGGTCTTGCACTAGAATACATAGAAGATAACCAATTTCTATGAGGAGTTGCTACGCATGACCGAGCCAAACCAAAACGAACTGGAAACGAAAGAAGAAAAACCGGGAAAAATCAGTCTCCAGGAAGCGATGAAACGCAAATTGGCGGAAAAGAAACAGGCACAGGCGCAAGCAAACAGTCCTGTGAACCAAAAAGCGAAAAACCAATCGATGAAAAGCCAGCTGACCAAGAAACCAAACAATCAGCGCAGACGTATGGGTGTCTAGTTTTTCCTCCAAACGAAAGAACGAACAAAGGAGAATTTGCAGCAGGACAATTTGCTGCGGGTTCTCCTTTTTAAATAGGCTCCTCTGGAAGCGAAAAAAGGTGGAACGAGATTTGAAAGTAGAACGATTGCTGGCGATCGTCATGATGCTCCTGAACAAAAGGCGAATGAGCGCTCGCGAGCTTGCCGACCATTTTGAAGTGTCGCTGCGCACCGTATACCGTGATTTGGAGACGATCAATGCGGCGGGCATCCCGATTGTTGCCTATCCGGGCACAAGCGGAGGCTACGAAATCATGGAAAACTTTACGATCGATCGGCAATACCTTTCGGCCGACGAGCTGGTTGCCGTGATTGCCGCTTTGAAAGGCGTGCATTCTTCCACAGACGACAAGCAAATCGGTCAACTGCTGGAAAAAATCAAGGCATTGCTCGCAACGGCTCCGTCTGCCTTTCAGGGCGGGGAGCATCCGGTGGTGTACGACTTCAATCCGTGGGGCAGCACTCCGGCCATCGAGCAAAAAGTGAGCAGCTTGCGCGAGGCGATCCTGTGCCGCAAGCGAGTCAAAATCGTCTATACGAAGATGCAGGGCGAGTCGAGCGAACGGGTCATCGAGCCAGTGAGGCTGATCATCAAAGGTTACGTCTGGTACGTGTACGCCTTTTGCCAAAGCAAGCAAGAGTTTCGGCTGTTTCGGCTGTCGCGCATCGCTGATCTGGCGCTTTTGCCGGAGGAGTTTGCCGCCCGTGATTGCCAGCTGGAAAAGCTGCAATGGGAAGAGCAGTGGAATTGCGGGGAACGAATCGCGCTGGTTCTGCAATTTGCCCCGCGCGCTCACGTCCGGGTAAGAGACATGTTTGATCCGCAATCGATCGAGACGGCTCCTGATGGGAAAATGACGGTTCGCACGACGATGACAGACGATGAGTGGCTGGCAGGCATGCTGCTCAGCTACGGGGATAGTCTGAAGGTGCTGGAGCCAGCTCACATCCGGCAAAGAATCGCGGATAGCGCCAAAAAAATAGCGGCATTTTATGTGGATGAGCCGGAACGTTGACAAACAGTTGTCAAGGTAGGGCAGTTATACTGGACGATGTAAGCTACTTTTTCCGGACAGGAGCGTGCAACAATATGAACCCCAAAATCGTCAAACTGGGCCACATGCGTGTAGCAGGATTGCAAATACGGACAACCAATGAAGCGGAGTGCGGGCCAAACGCGAAAATTGGAGCGCTATGGAATCGCTATTACCAGGAAGGTTATCCGGCGAGTACGCCAGGACAAAAGGACCCTGCTGTCGTGTTTGGCGTCTACGCTGACTACGAGAGCGACGAGAACGGGGCTTACTCCCTGCTCGTCGGAAAAGAAGTCGAGGCAGAAGCGCCGTTGCCTGCTGAACTGACTGTGAAGGAGATTCCTGCTTCCACCTATGCCGTCTTTACGACAAGAGTCGGCCCGACGGTGGAAGTGATCACGGAAGCGTGGAAGCATATATGGGAATGGTCCCAGCAGCCGGGTGTAACACGGACGTTTGTCGCCGACTTTGAGCTGTACGATGGCGTGCGCTGCGCGGACATGAATCAGGCGCAGATCGATATTTACATCGGCATCGCCGACGAGTAGTTTTTTGCACATGGTTTCTTCGCTCAGTCGCTTCCCCCGTCGGAAGCGATTGTTTGTTTTTTTCCATGATTTCTTCACAAGTTTCGTATACGCTTATAGGAACAGTATGTGAGAGGAGTCTGTATGCGTAGATGGATTGGTTGATGAATATAGAAGGCTTGGCCGAATGGATTCGCTCCTGGGGCGTGCTTGCGATCGTCGGCAGCATCGCGCTGAATATCGTGATCAGCGTGGCAGGCGTGCTGCCATCGATTTTTTTGTCCGGGGCAAATGCGGTTGTCTTCGGCCTGTACGGCGGTTTTTTCATCTCTTTGACTGGGGAGGTGCTGGGTGCGGGGATCGCCTTTTTCTTCTACCGCTATGTGATCAAAAAAGCTGACAAAAAACAGAAACTGGCGTCATTCCAATGGGTGTCGGCTATCAACGGCGCGACGAGAGGCAAGAAGACACTCGCTGTCGTTTTGTTGCGGCTCAATCCGCTGATCCCCTCGGGTGTGATCAATCTCGGCGCAGCCATGACGAATATGTCGTTCGCTGACTTTCTTCTGGCGACATTGCTCGGAAAAGTGCCTTCGATGGTGTTTGAGACGTTCGTCGGACACGATCTCATCTACTTTGGGGAAAACAAGCTGCGGCTTTTGCTTGCTCTCGTGGCGGGCGCCCTTGTCCTGTTGCTTTTCTGGCGGCGAAAACCAGCGCAATCCGAGCAAACCGGGCAATCTGAGCAGCCGTAAAAGAGAGGAAAGGAGGACAGGGCATGTCAACCATTTTGCTGGTCGATGACGAGACGCAAATTCTGGAAATTTTAACATCGTATTTGCAAAAAGACGGCTACCACGTGTTGACTGCGATGACAGGCGAAACCGCGATTCAGATCGCCGATTCGGCTGCGGTCGATTGCATCATTCTCGATTTGATGCTTCCCGATGTCAGCGGGGAAGAGGTTTGTCGGCGGATTCGCAAGCATTCCCGCGTCCCGATTTTGATGCTGACCGCAAAAAGTCAGGAGGCAGACCGGATTCATGGCTTGGAGATCGGTGCGGACGACTACTTGATCAAGCCGTTCAGTCCGCGCGAGCTGGTTGCTCGTGTGCGTGCTGTCATGCGGCGAGCGGGTGATTATTCAGCCCTGAGCGATGAGTTTGCGGCAGGGCAGCTCATCATTTCCATTCGCGACAAAACGATTCGCAAAAACAACATCGCGCTGGACGTCACTCCGAACGAGTATCGCTTGCTCACGACGCTGGCTCGCTATCCTGGGCGTACGTGGAGCAGGGACGAGCTTGTGCGCGAGGTGCTTGGCTACGATTTTGAAGGGTACGATCGCACGATTGACACGCATGTGAAAAATTTGCGGCAAAAAATCGAGGACGACCCGAAGCAGCCTGTCTACATTAAAACGATATACGGGCTGGGCTATCGGTTTGACGTTCCGGTGAAGAAATGAGGTTCGGATGAAACGGATTTGGCTGAAGCTGGCACTCGCCTTCATGGCAGTAGGCGTGGGGGCCGTCCTGATCACGACGCTGCTTGCCGTCAAAGAGATGGACGATCATTTTTTGATGTACACGGATGAAGTAAAGAGCCAACAGAGCGAGGAGATTGTCCAGGCAGCTTTGACAGCCTACCGGGACAGCAAAGGCTGGGACAGGCAAGCCTTTTGGCAGCTGGAAGCGATCTCCTCTGTGCTGGGTTTGCATCTCGTCCTGTACGATCCGCAGGGAAGCAAGCTGGGGGAATGGGGGCAAGTCACGGGTGCCGGAGCGGACTTCGACCGTGCGACCCAATCGATTACGCTGTACGATGACAAGCAGACAGTTGTGGGGCGCATCGGCATCAGCCACAAAGATCAAAATGCGTACAAGGCGCTGGAAGGACATTTCCAATGGGCTCATAAAAATACGGCGATTTGGACGACGGCAGTCCTGCTCGTGCTCGTTGTGCTGCTCTGTATCCCGCTGGCTCGCTCCATGGTCCGTCCGGTTGAGCAGGTGAGTGCGGCCGCGCAGCAAGTAGCGAGAGGGAACTTGCAGGTTCGCGTGCCTGCGCCTGAACAAAAAGACGAGATGGCTTCCCTCGTGCTGGCGTTCAACCATTTGGTGGCGAGTCTGAACGAGCAGGAAGAGCTGCGCAAAAGGCTTACTTCGGACATCGCCCATGAGCTGCGCACTCCGCTCAATACGCTGCTTGCGCAAACGGAAGGGATGATCGACGGAATTTGGGAAGCGAGCCCGAAGCATCTGGAGCGTACGCGTGCGGAAGTTTTGCGGTTGATTCGGCTGGTGAACGATTTGGATCAGGTGATTCAGGTAGAAGCGGGAGCGTTGCCGATCCGCCGCGAACAAGTCTTGCTGCGGGCCATCGTGGAGGAAGTCAGCGAAGCGATGCATGTCGCTTTTGCCCGTTCCGCGATTCAGTTTCAACTGGAAGGCGGACAGGACGCGTGGATTACGGGCGACAGGCAACGAATCGCGCAAGTCATCACCAACCTGTTGACGAACGCTTGCAAGCATACAGCGCCGAACGGCCGCATAGCCGTGACGATTGCAAAATCAGCGGATTCCGTCAGGCTGGACGTACGGGACAACGGCTCTGGAATCGCTCCGGCTGATCTGCCGCACGTCTTTGAACGGTTTTACCGGGGAGATCGCTCACGTGCGCGAGAGCGGGGAGGAGCCGGTCTGGGGCTGACGATTGCCAAAGGGATCATGGAGGCGCACGGCGGGACGATTACGGTGGAAAGCAGTCTCGGTGCAGGGACTGTGTTTACGCTGCTGTTTCCGGTGCGCTAGACGGTTGTAAGCACATGATCCTGTCGCCACGAATCTCGCGGCGCGATATAATGAGAGCATCCATAGACAACGAGAGAGAAAGAGGAGGGGAGCTGTTTGTTTGATCTGGCGACAATGAGCACGTTTTTGGCGGTCGTGATCGGCCTTTTTTTAATTCCCGGCCCTGCGGTGCTGCTGACGGCTACACGGACTGTTCAGGGCGGCCGTCGGGCGGGCATCATGGCGGGACTCGGGATCGCGACGGGCGATTTCATTCACACGATTTTTGCCGCGGTCGGTTTGTCGGCGATCTTGATGACATCGGCATGGGCGTTCAACATCGTGAAAATCGCCGGGGCTGTGTACCTCGTCTATTTGGGCATCAAGGCGATCATGGAAAAGCCGAGCGATCCGCAGCTGCCGAAAGTGTCGCCTTTGCCGCCGGGCAAGGCGTATATGCAAGCAATCGTGGCTGAGCTGCTGAACCCGAAGACAGCCCTGTTTTTCCTCGCGTTTTTGCCGCAGTTCGTCCATCCCGAGCGGGGAGCATCTGTGGTGCAGTTTTTGATCCTGGGACTGATTTTTGCGATTCTCGGATTTTTTTACACGACGCTGATCGCCCTGTCGGTTCGTCCGCTGGGGCACTTGGTCAAGCGCATCTCCTGGCTCGGCCGTTGGAGCGGAAAAATCATCGGCTCCGTCTACATTTTGCTTGGCTTGAAAGTAGCTCTGCAACAAAAGTGAGGTTGGCCGCAGCCGCATGTTCGCGGTCGCTAGAGCCATCACAGCTGCTGGCAAGGCAACTGCACAGTGCGACAGCATGAAAAAGCACGAAAAACTCCCTCCTGCTAACACCGGACAATCTCGCCGGACGAAAGCGGAAGGGAGTTTTTTGCGCTATTTGGCTGCAAGCTGCGGGTCGGAGGATTGTGGTGACGCTTGCTTTCCGAGCTGGCCCGGCCTTTTCGTGCGAATGACGATAGCCGTAGCGAGCAAAGCGACCCCGTTGATGATGAACACGTAGCGGATCGGGATGATTCCGCCGAGCACGCCGCCCAGCACAGGGCCGAGCATGGTCGCCAGCTGGTTGACGGATTGGTTCAAACTGAACGCTCTGCCGCGGAACTCAGGGTCGGTCACCTTGACAATCATCGCGTTGATCGAAGGGTACACCGCGGCAAAAAACAAGCCGTACGCGAAGCGCAAAATCCCGAAGCCGGACAGACTGGTGAAGAAAAACTGCAACAGGTTGCCGACCGCGCCGCCAAGCAAGCCGATGAACAAAATTTTCGTGTAGCCGACTTTGCCGCCGAGCTTACCCCACTGCGGCGCAGCAATGACGGTAGCGATTCCGACCGCGGCGAAAATGATTCCGGCGCTGAGCGATGCTTCCTGCTGCGATGCGCCAAGCTGCAAGACGTACACCGTCAACAGCGGCTCCAGCAGCATGACGGAGATCGTCACCATCAGGCTAAGCCCGAGAATCGTCATCAGCGAGCGGTTGGCGATGGCCGAGCGCAAATCTTCCCGCACATTGGAACGGCTGCCTGAGCGGTTCATATTCGTCTCCTTGACGAGGAAGGTAGCGATGAGCGCCGCTACGAGCACCACGCAGCCGGAGAAAAGGAAGGCTTCCGCATTGCCCCATGCATGGCTGACGACTCCGCCGACCAGCGGCCCGACAATCCCGCCTGTTGCGCCGGAGGTAGCCATGACGCCGAGCGCGTAGCCGACGTTTTTTTCCGGAGTATTGGTGGCTACAAGGGCAATTGCTGCCGGAACATATCCAGCCAGAAGGCCCTGAAACACACGCAGTACCAGGAAAAGGTAAGGATCTGTAATAAAGTAAGTCAGGAAATACAGCAAAGCCAGGCTAAAACCGGAGCGGATCAACATCGGTTTTCGCCCGTATTTGTCTGCCAGCGAGCCCCAGTACGGCGAGATCAGGGCGCTGGCCAAAAACGTAATGCCGAACGAGATACCAGACCAGGCTTCCAAATGCTCGTGAACACCCAAAGATGTATGGAGGAAGATGGGCAAGAATGGTATGGAGATCGAGTAGGCCGTGCTGCAAAAAAAGACGCCGACCCATAGTACAAACAAATTGCGCTTCCATGAAAATTCCATCTTTCTGTCACAACCTTTGCCGCATAGAAGCAGGGGAATTTAATATTGATCATTCTAGCACTGGTTTTCCGTACTGACCAATCAAGAATTGTGATCGGACTATTGCAAAATTGAAATAAGCAAAAAACCTTGACGTTCGACAAGCATGAAAAAGTCGCATAAAAAACCCCTCTTTTCGCAAGCGAGCTGTGCGCTTTTGCCTGCAAAAAGAGGGGGCTGTCGGTGGTTAATGTCCAGCCGGAACGCTGATTCCGAGCTGATCCACGAGCTGTTTGCTTTCTTCGTTCAAACCTGTGATCACGACGAATTTATCCAGCTCGCGGTATTTGGCGACGACCTTGGAGATAGCGGTTACAGCTGACATATCCCAGACATGCGAGCGGGAAAAATCGATGACAATTTGCCCTGGATCATCCTGAAAATCAAATTGCTCGATAAAATGCGTCATCGTACCGAAGAACAATTGCCCGGAAATGACGTACACTTTTTCGCCCAGCTCACTCTTGTACGAAGTGGAATGCAGCCGGGCCATTTTCCAGCCAAAAATCAGGGCGCTGAGCACGACGCCAGAGAGGACGCCTTTTGCCAAATCGTGTGTGGCTACGACGACGAGAACCGTTGCGACCATGACGACAGCATCGCCGAGCGGCATTTTTCGCAGGTCGAGCACAGACTTCCAGTTGAAAGTGCCGATGGAAACCATCACCATGACGCCGACGAGCGCGGCCATCGGGATTTGTTTCACGACATCGCCCAAGACGAGAATCAAAAACAGCAGAAACACGCCGGCTACCAATGTGGACAAGCGGCCTCGCCCGCCAGATTTGACGTTGATCACAGACTGGCCGATCATGGCACAACCCGCCATCCCGCCGAAAAATCCGGTGACAATGTTGGCGATTCCTTGCCCTTTGACTTCCTTGTTTTTATCGCTGCGCGTATCCGTCATCTCATCGAGAATCGCCGCAGTCATGAGCGATTCCAAAATCCCGACCAGTGCGAGCGGAAGCGAGTACGGCAAAATGATCAAAAGCGTTTCCATGTCGAGCGGCACCACAGGGGCGTGAAACAGCGGGAGCTGGCGCGTGATCTCGCCCATGTCGCCGACTGTGCGCATATCCAGTCCACAGAGGATGGTCAGGGCAGTCATGAAGACAATCGCGACGAGAGCAGACGGTACTGCTTTGGTCAGGCGCGGCAACAAGTAAATAATCGCGAGCGTCCCTGCCAGCATGGCGTACATCGTCCATGATGCCCCGACAAAATGCGGCAGTTGCGCCATGAAAATGAGAATCGCAAGCGCGTTGACAAACCCGATCACAACAGTGTGCGGGACAAAAGTCATCAGGCGACCGATTTTACAGGCGCCGAATACGATTTGCAAAAGTCCGGTCAGAATAGTGGCTGCAAACAAATACTCGATCCCGTGTTCCTTGACGAGCGTAATCATCAGCAGGGCCATGGCACCCGTCGCAGCCGAGATCATCCCGGGACGCCCCCCGACAAACGCAATCGTCACGGCAATGCAAAAAGACGCGTACAAGCCGACCATCGGATCGACCCCGGCAATAATCGAGAAGGCAATCGCTTCGGGAATCAAAGCGAGCGCGACGGTAACGCCAGCCAGCACGTCAGCGCGGACGTTTGCGAACCAGTCCAGTTTCCATTGGGTAAGATTCAAAACGGTACCTCTTTTCTGTTCAGTATGGTGACTTTCCCCTTTCAGAAAAGTCGGGGCCGTTTTTCACAAGTCACTATTATAAGAAAAACCCCTCACGATATCCAGCCTTTTTTGTTCAGGTGCAGACAAGGGCAGCAGAAGCAGCCGGAGGGGTTCCTGCTTATCGCGATCTGTCGCGCCTAGCAGAAGGAAGCTCGCGTCCAACCGGGAAAGCGTACAATGGCCAGAAACGAAACGGCTCGAAATGGCTGGCCGTTTCTTCTTGTTTGAAGCGGATGCTTTTTCGGGCTTTCTTTGGATAGGGGCGATCGTCCCGTCTTTGGCGAAGTGCCGTGCCGCTTTGCCGCCGGAAAGATATATTGGCAAAAGAGACACTGGCAAGGCTACTTTGCACAGGAAAGGGGATTAACGCTTATGCCGTTTCACTCCTCCAAGTGGGCATTGCACAACTATTACTCCCGTTCCGCAAGTTTGAGAAGGTATTTGCCACCCACTGCGATATTCAGCCGCAAAACGCTGCGCGATTACATGTCCCGTTATTCCTCCGTATTCATCAAGCCGGACAACGAGCACATGGGCAGGGGCGTAATCAAGGCGTGGAAGGAAAAGGGCCGCTACACATTCGTGAAAGAAAAGGGTTCCCAAAAGCACGCCAGCTCGATTGATCAGCTGTACAAAAAGGTTCGCCAAAAAAGCGGCAGCACCCGGCATATTATCCAAAAAACCATTCCGCTCGCCAAAGTACACGGCAGACGGTTTGATATCCGGGTCATGATGATGCGCAATGCCGCCGGGAAGTGGGAATTTGCCGCGATGCTGGCAAAAGTGGCAGGGAAGGACAGCATCATTACGAATGTGCGCCGCGGGGGCGGTTATGCGCTGAAAGTCAGCACGGCTCTGGCTCCGACACTGTCCAAGGCACAAATCGAGCGTGTCACGAAGCGGCTGATCCAGCTTGGATACGAGATCAGCGCACATTTTAACCAGTTCAAGCGCCGCTCTGAGCTGGGCATCGACTTCGCCGTGGATCGTTCGGGGCGAATTTATTTGATCGAAGTGAATCATGAGGTTCCTTCGCATGTCCTGTTTTTGCGCTTGAAGGACAAAGCGCCTTATCGCAATATAAGACGATTGGCACGCGCCTATCGAAACAGGAAGAAATGAGACAGCGAGCGCAAAAGGCCGTCCGGTCTTTTGCTTTTCCAAAGCAGACAAGCCCACCTGGCAAACTGCACTTTCAGCAAATCACTGGCAAATTCCTGATCGATCTTCAAAAGAAATCCAGCTATAATGAAAATGATTTTCAAAAACATTGGGGAGCTGTGTTTATGTAGCTTGTCAACGAGAGAGGAGTGGCTGCGATGCTTCGCAGATTTTTTTCTTATTACCGGCCTTATCGCGGATTGTTTGTGCTCGATTTTACGTGCGCGATTTTCGTCGCTCTTCTGGAGCTGGGATTCCCGCTTGCTGTGAACATGGTTGTCGACCAGCTTTTGCCAAGCAAAGACTGGGAGCTGATCATGTGGGCCTGTCTCGGGCTGCTCGTCCTGTACGCAATCAATGCCGGGATGAACTACGTCGTGACGTATTGGGGGCACATGCTAGGCATTAACATCGAGACGGATATGCGCAAACAGTTGTATGACCATATCCAGAAGCTGTCCTTCCGCTTTTTCGACAATACGAAGACAGGACATCTGTTGTCTCGCCTGACCAATGACTTGATGGAAATTGGCGAGGTTGCCCACCACGGGCCGGAGGATTTGTTCATTGCAATCATGACGCTGGTTGGAGCCTTTATTTTGATGTTCAGCATCAATGAAGAAATGGCGTTGCTTACGTTTGTGGTGATCCCCATCATGACGTTTTTTGTCGTGTACTTCAACCGCAAAATGACGAAAGCTTTCCACCGCTTGTATGGCGACATGGCTGATTTCAATGCCCGCGTCGAAGACAATGTGGGCGGTATGCGCGTGATTCAGGCATTCGCCAACGAAAGCTTTGAAAAGGAGCGCTTTGCGGAAAACAACCTGCGCTTTCGCCTGACCAAGCTGTTGTCCTACAAAATCATGGCGCAAAACGCTTCGGTCAGCTACATTTTGATGCGTCTGGTCATTTTGTTCGTGCTGATTTGCGGAAGCTGGTTCGTCATCGAAGGTTCGCTCTCCTACGGGGAGTTTGTCGCGTTTTTGCTGTTGACGAACGTCTTTTTCCGCCCGTTGGAGAAAATCAACGCGATCATCGAAAGTTACCCGAAAGGCATTGCCGGTTTCAAGCGTTACATAGAAATCATGGATACGGCGCCTGATATTGCCGATGCTCCCGATGCCGTCAAGGTCGAGGCACTTGCGGGCGATATCGAATACAAGGGTGTTTCGTTCGGTTACGAGCACGAAGCGAATGTGTTGCAAAAGATCGATTTGCAGATTCGCGCAGGGGAAACGGTAGCTTTTGTCGGCCCGTCTGGCGCTGGGAAGACGACATTGTGCAGCTTGCTGCCACGCTTTTACGAGGTGCAGGATGGCAGCATTACGATCGACGGGCTGGATATCCGCAAAATGACACTGGCTTCGCTGCGCAGCCAGATCGGGATCGTACAGCAGGACGTGTTCTTGTTCTCTGGCACGATCCGTGAAAATATCGCCTACGGCAAGCAGCAGGCATCGGAAGAAGAGATTTGGCAGGCAGCACGGCGAGCCAAGCTGGAAGATTTTATCCGCTCGCAGCCGACTGGCCTGGATACTGTTATCGGCGAGCGCGGCGTGAAGCTGTCCGGGGGGCAAAAACAACGGCTCGCGATTGCCCGCATGTTCTTGAAAAACCCGCCGATTCTCATCCTGGACGAAGCGACCTCGGCGCTGGACACGGAGACGGAAGCAGCGATCCAGCAATCGCTTGCGGAATTGTCGCAAGGCCGGACGACACTGGTGATTGCCCACCGCTTGGCGACGATCAAAAATGCCGATCGCATCGTTGTCGTGACAGAGCAAGGCATCACAGAGCAGGGGAACCATGAGCAGCTGCTGGCCCAGGACGGCATTTACAGCCGGTTGTACCACGCGCAGTTCGGTTCGTACCTGGAGCAGACGCAGAGCGCTTTTTCCAGATAAGCCATTTTTCGTGTACTGCGGTGAAGGGGCACCTTCATGGGTGTCGCCCTTGCCGTTTTCCCCAACCGAAAAAAGAAAGGAAGATCATGCTTGTTAAGCTGGAACGAACATTTTTTAGCAGAGCATTTTCGCCTGACGTCAGAGCTGAGAGCGGATACGTTGCTTTCCATGAAAGCGAGCGACCTGGTGAAGCCGGAAAACATGGATCAGCTGGTTAGCCTGTACGCTCCGCTCATCAAGGCAAACGACAGCAAACCTGTCGGCACGTACATCGGGGGCTGGCTGGGCGGCGTGGCGCTCGGATTGCAGTACATGCAGTCGGTGTGGAACGTTTCGCTCCACCTGTCGCTCGATCAACTGACTGTGCAGCTTTACGTTGCAGATGACTACGCCCAATTTTCCTTTGTCGTAGACGAATGGAACAAAGTCGAGGCACCGGAAAACGGGCGTGCAGCTTGGCTGGATCAGCAATACCGCGCGTTTTACCAGCATAGTTTGCGACCGTTGATCCAGTCGCTTGCCAAGGCTACGGATAACCCGGAAAAGCTGATCTGGGGGCAGTTGCCGACCAGATTCAATTACTATCTGGATTACTTCGTCGAGCAGAGTCAAGACGAGCGCGTCCGGCAGCATTTGCGCGATGACTACGACTCGCTCTGTCGGCAGCTCGAAGGAGCGTGCTTCGGTCTGGACAAAAATCCGTTCGACGTAAAAGTGCGTTGGGTGGAAGACATGCGCGATCCGAGCAAGAAGGTACGCCTGAAAAATCAATGCTGTTTGTACTATCAGACCGGGGAAGGACAATATTGCTATACGTGTCCGCGGCTGAAAGAAGACGCGCGCGCCGTTCGCAGACAAGCGGCCTTGCAAGCTTGAGCAAGCGAAAGAGCATGGCAAAAAAGCACCCTCTTCTTGTGAGAGGGTGTTTGTCGTTGTTGCGGATATCTGGACAGGGTATGCATTCTTCCTATAAAGTAGAAAGAGAGAAAGAGTCAGAATAGTTCGGAATTGCAAAGCTTGAAATGGCTGATCGTGCTTGATGACTAACCAATAGGAGGGAAGTGGTTCGTATTCAAACAATGGACCAGGATGAGCAAAAGCAGAGTGATGAAGACTTGTATCAAGCGATTGTGAACCGCAAGCTCACGCTCCATTACCAGCCTTTTTTCGATTTGAGAACGGGAGGAATGAGGGGGGTGGAGGCGCTTGTCCAATGGCACCACCCAAAGCGGGGATTTTTGTCGCCGAAAGCATTGCTTGTGCTTGCCAAAAGGAGCGGAGTGGTGCATCTGCTGGAAGAATGGGTCTTGCGGGCAGCGTGCGAGCAGTGCAAGCAGTGGATTGATGCCGGTTTTGGGCCATTGGTCATAGCGGTTAATTTGTCCGCGCATGCTTTTGAGTCTGTCGGACTGGCGGACACCGTCCAGGCAATTCTCCGCGATTGTCAATTGCCTGCCCGCTATCTGGAACTGGAAATTACGGAAGAGGCAAAGACGCATGGGGAGAGGATGATGGTGCTTTCCCAACTGAAGCAGCTTGGCGTCCAGGTAAGTCTGGACCACTTTGGGAGAGGCGCCAGCTCTATCTCGGTTATCTCGCGCATGCCTTTGGATAAGTTGAAAATAGATTCCTCCCTGATCCAGCAAGCGACGACAGATTCTGCTCAGGAGATGGCGGTCAAATCGCTTTTGGCGGTCGCACGAGCCATGGATATTCAGGCGACAGTCGATGGCGTAGAGCATCGCGAGCAAGTGGAGCTTTTGCTGAAACTGGATTGCGATCTCGCACAAGGTCATTATTTTTGTGAACCGCTTTCGGCCGACGAGCTGGAAGTGCGAATGCGAGAACAAGGAAAAGCCATGCTTGACCTGGCTGTGCATGCACACAAGGAGCGGGGCGAGCCTTTCGTCTACTTGCGAGAGGTGATGCGCAATCAGCAAGGAATGACATTTACGTTTCGCAAACAGGACGCGACGTTCATCCACACGTTTTGCGCCGGAGAATTGATCTACCGCATCGGCTTGACGCCAGAGCAAGTGGTAGGCAGCGAGTTGCGCGATATTTTACCGATGCAGGAGGCTCTGCGCAAGACGATGTATTACGAGCGGGCATGGAGTGGCGAAGAACATGTCACATACGAAGGTGTCGTCAATGGCGTCTGCTATCTGGCAGCCATGCGGCCGATTTTTCGCGATGGCCGTGTGAAGGAAGTGATTGCCTCCTGTGTCGACATCACCGAACTGAAAAAAGCAGAAGAAGCAAAGCGGGTAAGCGAAGCCAAGTACCGTCTGATAGCGGAAAACATATCGGATATGATCGTGGTCATCGATTGCCACGGATATGTTACATACGTGTCGCCGTCCGTTCGCGCCGTGCTGGAGGTAGCTCCGGAGGTTCTCCTGCATCAAAACCTGCAAAACTTATTGCCAGCCGAACAGTTGAAACGGGTTTGGCAGACGTTTCAGGAAATTATGGAGTGGAAGCTGCCGCGGCTGATTACGTTCTCCTGCCAGCATAAAAATGGCAGCAAACTCATTTTGGAGGCAAAAGGAACGCCCGTCCAGAGCGAGCAAGGAGAAGTGTCGCAAGTCGTTTTCATCATTCGCAACAGTACAGCCCAGGTGCAAGCGGAGGAGTTTTTGCGCAAAATGGACAAGCTGACGGTCGTTGGTCAGCTGGCCGCAGGAGTAGCGCACGAAATCAGAAATCCGGTTACCTCGATCAAAGGTTTCGTCCAGCTGTTGCGACGCGATCAATGGAAGAACGAATATTTCGATATCATGCTCGCGGAGTTTCACCAATTGGAAAGCATTTTGCGCGAGTTTGTGTTTTTGACCCAGAAAAGATCGCATCAGTTTGAAGCGCTGTCCATCGCGAACTTGCTGCGCGGCGTTGCCCGGATGGTTCAGGAAGAAGCACCGAACCATCAACTGCTGCTGGATGTGGAAGAGGTGGAGGGGATACGTCTGTGGGGCGATCAAAGCCAAATCAGGCAAGTCTTCATCAATCTGCTGTCCAATGCCGTAGAGTCCATGCCAGATGGAGGCCCGATTCGGATCACGGCTTTGCGGACAGAGCACGAGCACATCTTGATTCGGATTGTGGACAAAGGCTGCGGCATGTCGGAAGAGAGATTGCAGCGGCTGGGTGAGCCTTTTTACAGTACAAAAGAAAAGGGGACAGGGCTTGGCCTAATGATTACTTATAAAATTATTCAGTATCACGACGGGTACATTCATTTTTCCAGCACGCCGAACAAAGGTACGACGGTTGAAGTGTACTTCCCTTTGAATCGGCCGCCGGATACGGCTTGAAGCGAATAGACTGAAAAAGCAAGGTCCGAACGCCAGGCTGGCAGGTCGGACCTTTTTCGCATTGTCATGGACGAGGGCGCTTTTGCTCGGCAAACCGGGTCTGGATCGTCTGCAAAAACCGTTTCCAGACGTCGGGCAAGTCTGCCTTTTGCTGGTCAGAGGACACGGGAACAGAAGTTTTTTCTTCATCTGGAGATTTCATGGTCACAGTCCTTTCGTATCGTTCCAATCGTGGCGCAGGGCGAACAGCTCGCGCAGCTCAGCCGTAGACAGCTCTGTAATCCACGCTTCCTGGCTGCTGCTGACGATTTGCTGGCTGAGCGACAGCTTCCGCTCCATCATTTCATCAATCCGCTCTTCGATGGTGCCGAGTGAAATGAACTTGTACACTTGGACATTGCGGCGTTGCCCGATCCGGTGCGCCCGGTCGGTAGCCTGGTTTTCCACAGCCGGATTCCACCAGCGGTCGACGTGAATGACGTGGTTGGCTTCGGTCAGGTTCAACCCTGTGCCGCCCGCGCGCAGCGAAAGAATAAAGATAGCGCCGCGTTCCTCATCGGGCAGGGACGTATCCTGGAAGCGGGCGATCATTTCGTCGCGCTTTTCCTTTTTGGTCGCCCCGTTCAAAAAGAACACCGGACCGTAGCCTTCGCGTGTCAACACGCGCTGGAGCAAATTGCCCATTTCGATATACTGCGTGAAGATCAGGCAGCGCTCGTTTTTTTGCCGAATTTCCTCGATCAACTCAAGAAGTCTTTCGAGCTTGTGGGAGCGGCTTGCTTCATCTGCAGTCGTGATCTCGTTCAAGATCAGCGCGGGATGGTCGCACAGCTGCTTCAACCGGGTCAATGTCGTGAGAATCAGACCGCGCCGTTCCATGGCGGAGACGTTTTCCATCCGCGAAAACATTTCCTGAATCGCTGTTTCATAGAGCGCACCTTGCTCGGCGGTCAACGGAACGTATTCCTTGCTCTCGTTTTTCTCCGGCAGATCAAGCTGGATGGCTGGATCGGTCTTGGCCCGGCGCAGCAAAAACGGCTGAATGAGCCGCTGCACGGTCTGAATCAGCTGCTGATCGCGGTCGCGCTCAATCGGCTGCACAAAGCGGTGCGTAAATTCGCCCAGACTGCCCAAATAGCCGGGATTGAGGAAATCAAAGATCGACCAAAGCTCGCTCAATCGATTTTCGATCGGCGTTCCCGTCAGCGCGATGCGGTGCCACGCCTTCAAGTCCCTGACGGCGGATGCCTGCTTCGTGTAGGCGTTTTTGATGTTTTGCGCCTCGTCCAGACAAATCGTACTCCAGGTGATCGTGGACAGCTCCTGTTCGTCGAGATGGGAGAGGGCATAGGACGTGATGACCAGATCGGCCCCCGCGATGGCAGGCTCGAACTCTGCTTTTTTGGGACGATTGTTCCCATAGTGAATGAACACTTTCAACGAAGGGGCAAACCGCTGCAATTCCTTCTGCCAATTGCCGATGACCGACGTCGGACAGATGAGCAGCGAAGGCGACTGGCTCGCGCCGGAAGCCTTTACGTGCAGCAAGTACGTGATGAACTGCACCGTTTTTCCCAGCCCCATGTCGTCAGCGAGACACGCTCCCAAGCCGAATTGCCGCAAAAACAACAGCCACGAGCTTCCTTCCAACTGATAGTTGCGCAGCGTCCCGTGAAAAGCGTCCGGCTGGGGCAAAATCGGGATGCGCTTCGTCTCCTGCAAACGGTGCATCAGCTCCAGCAGATGGGCATTGAGCTGGATTTCCACGGTGAGCGGGTACGGTTCATCCGGATCGTGGTCGTCAGGCGATTCCTCGACCTCGGTATTGGCGGTGAGATGCATGCTCATCACGTCGCGCAAGGTCAGGCCGTTTTTGGCGTTCGTTTTTTGCAACGCTTGCTGAAGCTCAGCAAACAGATCGGGCGTGAGCTGAACCCAATGCCCTCTTATTTTCAGCAGCCGTTGCTTTTGGCGAATCAGTTGGGCAAACTCTTCTTCGCTCAGCTCGACAGGGCCGAGGGCGAGCTTCCATTCGAAGTCCATGACTTGGGAGATGCCGAGAAAAGACTGTCTGCTCGCACCGACAGACGAGGAAACTTTTGCCTTGAGCTTTGGTTTGACCCGGCGTACTTGCTCCCACCAGGCGGGCAAAAAGACGTGAATGCCCGCTTGCACGAGTTGCAGGCTGCAAGAGGTAAGAAAAATCCACGCCTCCTCATTCGTGAGCTGGGTGCGCAGTTCAGACCGTTCACCTGCACCGGATCGTTGCCAAGGAAAAATCTCGCGGCATTTTTCCAGATCGCTCTGCAAGCGCCGCCAATGCTCTTTCCATTCCAGCGGGATTTTCGCCATTTGCGCAGTAGCCGCCCCCAACAAATGAGGCTCGATCACGAACAGCCGATCCGGTTCTTCCCGGTCCTGCAAGTAAATTTGCAGCAGCCAGTCGCTTTCCGAATGGGCAGGCTCGATAATTTGCAAACAAGTGCGAAACGGCGTCACATCCGGGAGCCAGCCGATCGATTGCAGCCATTCTCCTTCTTGCAAATGGACGGAAAGCTCGTCGCCCGCAACCAACAGAGCGGGAAAATGGGCGACAAGCTGATCCCAGGCACGACCGACTTCTCCAGGCGCATCGACCAATTCTTCGAGGACGTGCGAGAGCCACCTGTCGCCGTAGGAGGGGAGCGTCGAAGGAGCAGGCTCCGCTTTCCAGCCAAACCGCCCCCGTTTCCATTCGGCAAAATCGGGGAGGATGGCACCGGCGGCAAGCGTATGCGTCAGTGTGACAGCCGCATCGCGGTACTCCGCAAAACGCTCGTCCACAGAGTAACTCCCGTGCAAGAGCCATGGCGGATCGGAAAAAAAGGACAGGGCCTCCAGCGGACTGAGCAGCAAGCCTTGCTCGTTTTTTTCCACAAATGTGCCGTAGTAGGATGATTCATCCCAGGCAAAAAGCGCTGCCGCAACCTCCTCCGGATCGATTGCCTGACCTTCTTGATCGCATCCGGCGATGAGAAAACGGCCGTCTGCCAAAAGCTCCGCTGTTAGCACCATGGTTGTAACCGTGTTCATAGATTCAGATTTCCTCTCCTTAGCTCCTCCTGGAAAGCCCGCAGGCGGTTGTGCTTGGCAGACAGTCTGTCCACGAAGCGTTCCCAGTCGGCCTCCTGATCTGCCTTGGCGTAAGTGGCGCGCCCTCTTTTCAACAGTTTGATCGCTTCTTTGTAAGCCGTGCGATTGCGCTCGCGAATCAGCCGATTCACTTCACGCACATAGTACGGATACAACAGGGCAGGATCGGCTTCCTCGATTTCTTTCAACTGGACAGCCGAGAGATCGGCAAAAGGGACCCGAAAAGACATCTGCAAGTCGATCCATGACTTGAACTGCTTTTCCTCATACAAATAGAGCGCGTATTCGGGATAGCTGCTGGGCAAAAACGTTTTCAGCATCGCTCCGCACTCGGCTTCTCGACCGACCTGTTTCATCGCTTCCCGCCAGACCGTGAGCACAAAGCGGTACTGCTGCGCTTCTGCCTGGCCGATCCGTCCGGTAAGGGCTGTTGTCCAGTCCAGGAAACGTTGCCACTGCGCTTCGCGGGCAAAAGCTTTCATGTACGGCAAATAAAAAGCCAGGGGCAGGCGACGCATGGGCATCCAGACCGCCAAGGCGAGATCGTCCTGCCGATCCATCACGGAAAAGTGGGCGCGAAGCAAGCGAGCTTTTTCCAGCACCGCCTCTGACGTATTAGGCGAAGCGATCGTCTCGTCAAGCTCCGCTTTCTCCTGCTCGATCCACTCGGGGGCGTCAAGCAGCGACCACCAGACCAGGCGATAGGCGTACATCCAATAAAGCGAGGAGAGGTCGTTTTCCTTCCAACGGCGGATGATCGTGAGCGTCTCTTCCAGCGCAGGCCGATGTTTGCTCCACAAAGCCTGCCGATCGGAGAAATAGATCGCGCCCTCCAATTGCTCCAGCAATCGTTCCGCGGTTTGGGCGAGATCCGGGTACCAGTGGGACTGCCGATACGTTTGGACGTATTGCTGCAATTTTTGCAGGTGAAACAAATTGGCGTGGATGTGGAACAGTTGGGCGCGTTCGGTCGGCCAGCCAGCGGTCACGGACAACACGTTTTGGTAGCTGGAAAAAATCTCGGAGGAAGCGCGGAACGATTCCATCGCCGATAACAAATTGCGCGTCCAGCTCTCGAAAAAGGCCCACCAGTCGTGAACGGAACTGGCTGCGGTAAGCCCTGATTGCACAGGAGCGGTCTCGTTTCCTTGCGGCGGGCTGACCGCTGGCCGATAGTTCGGGATGAGCATGGCAGGTGAAAATGTCGCCCGGCGTGGCTGCTGGGCTTTGCCCAAAAAATGGCGCGGGTTTTCAAAGACGCTATACATTTGAAAAAAAGTCGCCGCGATGTGCTTGCAAAGACGGGTGTAGGGGCAGGTACAGGAGCTGCCTTGCACTTCCTCCAAATCGAGGCGCACATGGTACACTTGTGATCCTTGCACATCGCTGCATAGTGTGCGGTTATTCTCGACGCGCGTATTGAAAACAACCCCATCGGAAAAGTACGAATACCCACGCTCGATAATCGTGCCTTCCACATGTTGCAGGACTTGCTCTGCAACAGCTATCGCCTGTTCCCGTGTCAACTCTCTTTGCAACATCTGCTTTGATCCTCCGAACGAAGTGTCATCCCTCCATTATAACGCAAAAGTCGGGTGAATGGAAAAAACAAGCGTATTTACGGTGGCGTCATTCCATTTAAAAAGTAGAAAAGCTGCTCATAAAGCGGATCGCCCGATTGGTACAGGCTGACCATTGCCTGTTTGCGCCCGTTTTTGCCAAAAAACCAGCCGCCCGTGTACCAGGCGAGCGGCGAATCGTATTGGAACGGCCCGTAGCTTTGGCCTTGCCGATCTGTTCCGCCAGCAGCTCCGGCCCGCAAATATTCCAGCAGTCGCGCCCGTTTGTCCTGATCATAAGTCACGCCGAGGTCAAATTCGATTTCGACGCCCATTTGCTGGTCGTAGCTGGCAACCGCCGCCGCATCCAGACTTTTTTTCGGATTGAAGTAAGCATTGGGCTGCAAAAAGGCGAGGTCGAAGCCGAGCTGTGACCATTCGTTCCAGCCAGCGGCCTGCTGGTACGGAATCCAGATGCTGCGGAGCGGTTGCCCAGCCATTTTGCAACTGTGGATCGCCGCGTTGACAGCCTGAATCACCCGCCGATCGTCGTACTCTGGCCCTTGGAAGTACAAGCTTTCTTGAAGCCAGTAAAAACCTCTCAGGCATAGGCAATCTTGCCACGGCTTTGTCGCCCAGCGCTCAAGAAACAGACACATCCAGTCGACGACAGCCTGGATGCGGCACTCGTCGTCACCGAAAACTTGCGGATTCGGGTAAGGCAGCGCAATCCACACATTCGTGCGCGACAACGGCGAACAGCGCACCGCCTGGCACAAGGCATCCAGGTTCCGGTCGCACAAAAACAGCTCATCCATATAGCGCAGCCATTCGTTCCAGTTGGCGGGTGCCTTGTCATGTCGCGCCAAAAAGCGTCCTTCTCCCGACTGGTTCAAAATGCCGAGAGCCAAAAAGAGAAAATCGGTGAACATGACACCATCTGTCAGCCCGGTTGCCGGGTCCGTGTGAAACAGCAGAGGAAGAAAGTCGGTACACTCCCAAAACTGATAGTGCGGCGTTCCGTCCGTGCCGATGCTGTAGCCAGTATACGTGAGGAAAAGTTGATCGATCGGGCTGTTTCGCAGCGAAGGGTAGGGGGCCATGATGCAACACCTCTTTTTCCTCGGATTCATGGCGAAAAGAAACCTTCGCTAACACGTATGTACCTCCATTTGCGAAAAGAAGCTTCATTTTTTGGCGGGATGGGTGTGGCGACTGACGATGTCGTCTGTGATTACCGTCGGCATTATTTTGATCGCGTTTTGGGGATAGCCCGTATTTTAGCAGGAAAACAAGGGCGGATTCGCCAGCCAGCCAGGAAAAACGGCTGGCTATTTTTTTGCCAACCGGGGAAAGCTGATGCAGAAAGAAAAAAACGGGTAAGGATGATTTTCATGGAAGCGGCAAAAACGAGTCCGATTACCCACAGGCGGGCGAAAAAACGAAGGATTGTCACCCGGGCGCTCGCCATTGTGATCGGGGCGCTGATGGTTGCAGTCGGACTGGAAATTTTTCTCGTGCCGAACAATATTATCGACGGCGGCGTGACGGGTCTGTCGATCATGATGTCGCACCTGACCGGGATCAAGCTCGGGGTTTTCCTCTTTCTGCTCAACTTGCCGTTTTTGTTGATCGGCTACAAGCAGATCGGAAAAACGTTCGCGATCTCCACGCTGTTTGGCGTCGCGGTCATGTCGTTGGGCACGAATTTTTTGCACCATGTCCCAAGCCTGACCGACGACTTGCTGTTGTCTGCGGTGTTCGGCGGAATCATCATCGGGATTGGCGTCGGACTGGTGATTCGTGCAGGCGGTTCGCTGGATGGCACTGAAATCGTCGCCATTTTGCTGACGCGGAAAAGTCCTTTTTCGGTCGGCGAGGTCGTGATGTTTTTCAATATTTTTATTCTCGGCAGCGCAGGCTTCATTTTTGGCTGGGATCGGGCGATGTACTCGCTGATTGCCTACTACATCGCTTATAAAATGATTGACTTGACGATGGTCGGACTGGAGCAATCGAGGTCGGTCTGGATCATCAGCGACTTTCCTGACGAGATCGGCGATGCCTTGTCAGCCAGGCTGGGAAGAGGCATTACGTATTTGCGCGGCGAGGGCGGCTATTCCGGCGACGATAAAAAAGTCATTTTCTGTGTGATCACGCGACTGGAGGAAGCGAAGCTGAAGTCGATCGTCGAGGAGATCGACACTTCTGCCTTTCTCGCAATTGGACATATTCACGATGTATCAGGCGGACGGTTCAAGAAAAAGAACATTCACTAACAGCGGGAAGTGTTACGGCAAGCGAACAGCTTGCTTTTTTTGCGTGCAGATAAGAATTTACAAGATTCTTATCCAGTACAAGTGCAACTAAGGCTGCGCCAAAGGCTTGACGCAGCCACGTTTTCTAATGTGGCAAAAGGAAGTGCTCATTTTCTGAAAACTCGAAAAGCAGCAATTGATTTTTGGCAGACAGAAAATTATGATGGAGATAACAAAAATGAAACTGATGTTCCGAAATTCGGAACAAAATTCGCGACAAACGGGAGCTTTTTATGAACCAACACCAAAACAAGACGGTTGTGAAGTCGATGGAGCTGCTCCAATTGTTCATCGAGCACGAGCGACTTAGCCTGAATGAAATGATCGCGTACGCGCAAATGCCAAAAACGTCTGTTCACCGCATGGCAGGGTCACTGGAAGCGATGGGCTTTTTGCAGCGGGGAGAAGATGGCAAGTATGCGTTGGGGCTGCTGTTTTTGCAGTTCGGACAACTGGTGGCGGAGCGGCTGGATATTCGGCAGCTCGCTTTGCCCGTGATGAGTGTCCTGCGCGACGAGGTAGAGGAAGCAGTTCACCTGATCATGCGGGATGGCGACGAGGCGATCTATGTGGAAAAGCTCGATACTCCGCATCCGGTGCGCCTGTATACGAAGATCGGGAGACGGGCGCCTTTGTACGCGGGAGCGTGTTCGCGAATCATTCTTGCTTTTTTGGCGGAACAGGAGCGCGAACGCTATTTGCAAGAGGTGGATTTGCAGCCAATCGGTCGCGGGACGATTACGGACAAGGACGAGCTGCGCCGTCTGTTGGCTGAGTCTCGGGCCAAAGGGTTTACGATCAGCCATTCCGAGCTGGAAAACGATACGGTAGCGATTGCTGCACCGATTTTTGACCATCTCGGCCGGATTTGTGCGGGCATCAGTATTGCCGGGCCACAGGAGCGGTTCTCGCAGGCGCGGCTACCTGAACTGGTTGCTCACCTGACGAATGCGGCGGAGCGGATCTCGACGGCGCTTGGCTATCGGCGGGCAAACGGGAATGAGTAATCTACTTTTAGAAAAAAGGGAGAGAAGCGAAATGAAAACGATTTTGGTCACAGGATTTGACCCGTTTGGCGGGGAGGCGATCAATCCGGCCTGGGAGTCGGTGAAACGGCTGGCTGAGGTGGAAGCTGGGGAGTACCGCATCGTGGCAAGGCAGCTCCCGACGGTGTTCGGCAAATCGGTCGAACTGCTTTTGCAAGCGATCCGCGAGATTTCGCCCGATCTCGTTTTTTGCATCGGACAGGCTGGCGGACGTGCGGATATTAGCATCGAGCGGGTAGCGATCAACGTAGACGATGCGCGAATCCCGGACAACGCGGGCAAGCAGCCGATCGACACGCCAATCGTGGAAGACGGCCCTGTCGCCTATTGGTCGAGTTTGCCGATCAAAGCTATCGTCAAAGAAATGCGGGCAAAAGGGATACCTGCCTCCGTGTCGCAAACAGCGGGCACGTTTGTCTGCAATCATCTGTTTTACGGGCTGATGCACGCCTTGGACAAAGAATATCCGGCTGTTCGCGGAGGCTTTGTCCATATTCCGTATTTGCCTGAACAAGCGGCCAAGCATCCGGGGCAGCCGAGCATGTCGGTAGAGACGATTGTCAACGGTTTGCAGATTGCCATCGAAACGGCTGTGAATCACGAACGCGACATCGTGGAGGGCGGCGGACAAATCAGCTGACACCAAGATCGCGTGGCACAGCAGCGTAGCGACACAGATGGGCAGGAGGAGTGCAGAGTGGAGCGACTGGAGTTTTTTCCGCTCGGAGATGCAGGAATTGTTCTCAAGCTGGGGGATGTGATCGACGAACAGACGCGGCAAAAGATCATGGCGATCTCCGCGTATTTGGAGCAGCAGCCGCTGTCGGGAATGACCGAATACGTGCCTGGCTACACGACTGTGACGATTTATTACGACCCGCTCGCATGGCGCGATCCGCTTGGACAAGAGTTGGCGTACGATCGTTTCCAGGCAGCGCTCGAAAATCAGTTGCGCCAATTGTCTTTTTCCGCCGCATCGGAGCAACGGGTGGTGGACATCCCGGTCTGCTACGGCGGACAGTACGGCCCGGATTTGCAAGAAGTGTCCGAATACCACGGTTTGACGCAGGAAGAAGTCATCCAGATTCACAGCGGTCAAGCGTACATCGTGCACATGATCGGCTTCGCCCCCGGTTTCCCGTATTTGGGCGGGCTGGACAAGCGGATCGCCACTCCGCGCAGGTCGACGCCACGTACGGCGATTGCGCCGGGCAGCGTCGGGATCGGCGGGGCACAGACAGGCGTATACCCGCTGGAAAGTCCCGGCGGTTGGCAAATTATCGGTCGCACGCCAGAGCGTCTGTTTCGCCCGGAAGAGCATCCGCCCAGCTTGCTGCGCGCAGGTGATCGGGTGCGCTTCGTTCCGATTTCTGCGGCTGAGTATGAACAGAGAAAGCAGGTGGGGCGATGAGTGTCGAAGTCATCTCGCCAGGCTTGTTCACGACCGTACAAGATTTGGGCAGATACGGGTATCAGCGGCATGGCGTCCATGTCAACGGAGCGATGGACGCGCTGGCGCTGCGAGTGGCGAACCTGCTCGTCGGCAACGAGCCTGACGCAGCTGTTTTGGAGCTGACCATGAAAGGGCCAGCGCTGCGCTTTCACCAGGATGTGCTCGTGGCGGTATGCGGGGCGGACATGCAGCCTGTTTTAGATGAGCGCCGTCTTCGCCGCAATCGCCCAGTCTTGGTCCAAAGCGGCAGTGTCCTCCGCTTCGGGCATGCGAGAGAAGGCTGCCGCGCCTATCTCGCCATCGCAGGCGGCTTTGACGTGCCGCTCGTGATGAACAGCCGAAGCACGAACGTGCGGGCCAAATTTGGCGGGGCATGGGGCAGAGCGCTTGCGGAAACAGACAGGCTGTCCCTGGGAAAGCCGGGAAAAAAGAATGTACGGCTTGCCCGGCAACTGCAAGACCGGAGCGTGAACAGAGCCGATTCCTTTTGCGAGGCCGACTGGTTTGTCCCACAATCATTTTTCCCTTATCCACAGCAAAAAGACGCGGTCGTACGGGTCATGCCCGGGGCCGAGAGCGAGCTGTTCACCGCGCAAAGCCGCCGCGATTTTTGGACAACGCCCTATCAAATCAGCGTGCAGTCAGACCGGATGGGATATCGGCTGCACGGGCCAGAGCTTGCGCTGAACGAACCTGTCGAGCTGATCTCTTCCGCTGTGTCTGCCGGAACGATCCAAGTTCCGCCGAGTGGAATGCCGATCGTATTGCTGGCAGATCGGCAAACGGTAGGCGGCTATCCGAAAATCGGCCATGTGGCGACTGTCGATTTGCCCATCCTGGCCCAGCTGCGTCCACATGATCGGGTACAGTTTCAACAAGTGACCTTGCGCGCTGCCCAGCAGGCATGGTACGAGCAGGAAAAGGCGCTCGCAGAACTCGAAACGGGAATTGAGCTTTACTTGGGAGGGAGGAGCAAACGATGAAGACTGTCGATTTGAACTGCGACATGGGGGAAAGCTTCGGCGTGTATCGCCTGGGCAATGATCAGGCGATTTTGCCGTATATCAGTTCAGCGAATATCGCTTGCGGCCTGCATGCGGGCGATCCGGCGACGATGCGAAAAACAGTGAAGCTGGCTCTGGAAAACGAAGTGGCAATCGGCGCCCATCCTGGCCTGGCCGATCTGGTTGGGTTCGGTCGTCGCAATCTGGATATCTCCGCGCAGGACGCCTACGAGCTGACGGTCTACCAGATCGGTGCGCTGCAAGCTTTTGTCCAGGCAGAAGGCGGCACGATGCAGCACGTCAAGCCGCACGGAGCCTTGTACAACATGGCAGCAACGCGCCCGGCCCTGGCGGAAGCGATAGCGGAAGCAGTGTTCAAGGTTAACCCGGAGCTGGTGCTGTTTGGGCTGGCCGGGAGCGAATTGACACGGGCAGCGGAAAAAATCGGGCTACGCGCCGCCCATGAGGTGTTTGCCGACCGGACGTATCAGGCAGACGGGACATTGACGCCCCGCACAGAGCCAAACGCCCTGATCACGGACGATCAGGCAGCCGTGCGGCAGGTCGTGCGGATGGTGACAGAAGGAGTCGTGCAATCTGTGCAAGGCGCAGATGTGTCGATACGGGCTGATACGATTTGCATTCATGGAGACGGTGCCCACGCTCTGGAGTTTGCCCAGTGCATTCGTCAGGCGCTTGCCGCCGCGCATATTTCCATCCGTCCCGTGCGCTCGTAAGCAGATGAGCTAGATCAAAACGGGTCAGCCTCCGGAAAAGGCGCACAGGCAACTGGCAGGATGAAACCGGAGTGAATGGGGAACAATCAGAGGAAAAGCTGGTGGAGGGAGAGGACGACCATCGTACAGATGAACTGCGATACATCCTCCTTGAAAGCGGAGCTGAAGCAGGAATTGACCAGCATCCTCGCGGTTATGCAGCAAAGCTTGCTCGCTCTCGATCAAGCGGAAGGCTGCTTGCTGGGCACTTTTGACGAGATTCGCAGCAGATTCAGCCGACTGGAGACGACAGCGGCTTCCTTTTATTTGCAATGCTATCTCGCTCCGTATTCGTCTACATATACCGACTTGTCTTTGGCTGTTTCGCATTTGGCGCAAAAGCGTCAAGGTGCCCTGGTCGTCATGGAGCGGGAAGATTCCGTAGCTCCCTTTTTGCAGGCGGGCATCCCGATTGGGGCCGTGTTGAGCCATTCCTTGCTCGAATCGATCTTTTTTCCGGGCAGTCCGCTGCACGATGGGGCGGTGTACATTCGCGGAGATCAGATTGTCTCGGCTGCCAACGTCCTGCCGCTGTCGCAGATTACCGTCGGGGAAAAGAAACTGGGAACGAGGCACCGCGCGGCATTGGGACTCAGCGAGCAATGCGACGCGCTGATCATCGTCGTCTCCGAGGAGACAGGCAAAGCATCGTTTGCCTTGCAAGGCAGGCTTTACCCGATCATTACCCATATGTAGCAGGAACGAAAAAGAGGACCGGGGCACCTGAAAAGGGCGCGCGGTCCTCTTGCGCATGCGCTGGAACGGTTCCGTGAATCCGGCAAACCGCTTTGCCGTTTTGCTTGCCGCTTGCTTATGCCCAGTTTCCGTTGCGGAATACAGGCTCGCGGACACCGTCAGCTGTTTCGCCATCGATGTTCATCTGCTCGGAGCCAACCATGAAATCGACGTGCACCAGGCTCGTATTGATGCCGTGTGCCGCCAATTGCTCCTGGCTCATGTCTGCACCGCCCTCGATGTTAACCGAGTAAGCGCTGCCAATCGCCAGGTGATTTGAGGCATTTTCGTCAAACAGCGTGTTGTAAAAAATGATGTTGGACAAAGAGATCGGAGACTGGTGGGGAACCAGCGCGACTTCTCCGAGATAGTGCGAGCCTTCGTCCGTTGCGACGAGCTGCTTCAGCGCTTCTTCGCCTTTTTCGGCAGTGACCGAAACGATTTTTCCCTGCTCAAACGTCAAGCTGAAATTCTCGATGATGTTTCCTTGATAACTGAGCGGCTTCGTGCTGCGGACGGTTCCGTTCACGCCGTCTCTTTTCGGAGCGGTGAACACTTCTTCGGTAGGCATGTTCGCCATGAAGGAAACGCCTTTTTCGTTCACGCTGCCCCCTCCGATCCAGACGTGGCGGTCAGGAAGCTCGATCGTCAATTGGGTCCCTGGCGCTTCGTAGTGGAGGTAACGATACTGCTTCGCGTTCAAATACGCGACTTTGCTGTTGAGCGTAGCATGGTGGTCGTGCCAAGCCTGAACCGGATCAGCCGCGTCTGTGCGAGTCGCTTTGAAGATCGCGTCCCACAGAGCGGGGACTTGCTCGTCCGCTGGCAAGTCAGGAAACACGGTAGCGGCCCATGCCTCGGATGGAACGGCGAGCACGCACCAGCTTACTTTGTCTGACATCGTGTAGCTGCGGAACGTCTGCAAGGCTTGTCCGGCTGCCTTGTTCGCGCTGGAGATTCGCTCAAGCTTCACGCCTTTGAGCAAGTCAGGGTTGGTGGAGGAAACGTACAAGAAGGCAGCGCCGTTTTTCGCCAGTTCCTCCATGCCTTGCGCTTTCCACTGCGGATACTCGGCAAAAGCTTCATCGGGTGCCAGATCGTATTTCATGCGGGTCAATTCGTCGTCGGTCCATTCGATATGTACGTGTTTTGCTCCCGCTTCGTACGCTTTGCGCGCTACTTTGCGCACAAACGGAGCGGAGGAGAGCGGTGCGCTAACAACAAGGGTCTGCATCGGCTGTACGTTGACGCCGACTTTTACAGCGAGATCGGCATAGCGATCAAACATCACTTCAAAAGACATAAGAAAACCTCCCTTTCCTTGGCGATAAATTCTTTTCTATTATACCTGGGAATTTGGAATGGCTTGCTAGTTATTTTCGAAAGAATTTCCTCGGAAAGCGCAGGAAAAGACAGATTACGGCGGATTTCGCGTGCAAAGCGGACTTGTATATTTTCGCGAATTGGAGGAAAATTCAAATAGAATCAAACTTGAATAATCAAAAACATTTTACTGAGGGAATGACAAGGAGGCAGACAGAGTGAAAACGAGACTCATGCGTGACCAGGTGGCCGTAGAACATACGTGGAACCTGGACGATTTATTTGCCAGCCAAGAAGCATGGGAGCAGGAGCTTGACGAGATTGTCAATCAGCTGCCGATTGTCACCGCATTCCAAGGACAGCTACATACAGGAGCAGAGACATTGCTCGCATGTCTGGAAGCAAAAGAAGCAATGGAGGTGCGGGCGAATCTGGTGGCGACATACGCCCGCCTGCGTTCCTCCGAAGATGGCACCAATCCGCTCAATCAGGCAAATTCTGCGCGGGTGGGCGATGTCGTGTCGACGCTGAACGCAGCGCTTTCGTTTGTGCCTTCCGAAATTTTGGCGCTGCCAGATGGCACGATTGAGAAATACCTGCAAGAAGAGCCGGGACTTGCGCCTTTTGCCAGAAGTCTTTCCGACTTGCTGGAAACGAAGCCGTATCGACTGTCTGCGGATACGGAGTCTGCCATTGCCGCACTCGGTGAAGTGTTTGCAGCGCCTTACACGATTTATCAACGCGGGAAGCTGTCCGACATGTCCTTCGCGCCTGTCAAAGATGGGGCGGGGGCAGAACGTCCGGTTTCGTTTGCTTTGTTTGAAGCGGACTATGAAATGTCTTCCGATACGACATTGCGCCGCGCTGCCTACGAATCTTTTTCGAAAACGTTGGCGGCTTATCAAAACTCGTTCGCTGCCGTCTATGCCACAGAGGTGAAGAAGCAGACCGTCCTGTCCAGATTGCGCGGCTTCGACAGCGTCACCGACATGCTGCTGCATCCTCAACAAGTATCGCTCGAACTGTACCACAACATTCTCGATATTATCGGAACAGAGCTGGCTCCGCACATGCGCCGCTACGCCAAGCTCAAAGCGCGAGAGCTGGGACTGGAAAAGCTGACGTTTTGCGATTTGAAAGCGCCGCTCGATCCTGAATTTAGCCCGCCGATTACGATTGAGGAAGCGGGTCGCCTGATCAAGTCCGCTTTGCAGGTGATGGGACCGGAATACGCAGAGATCATGGACAAAGCGCTGTCCGAGCGCTGGATCGATTACGTCGACAACGTGGGCAAATCGACAGGGGCTTTCTGCTCGACGCCGTACAGCAATCATTCCTATATTCTGATCACCTGGTCGGGCAACATGCGCAGCGCCTTCACACTGGCTCATGAGCTGGGACATTGCGGTCACTTCACGTTGGCTACCCGTGAGCAAAGCTATACCAACTCGCGTCCGTCCTTGTACTTTATCGAGGCACCGTCCACGATCAACGAGCTGCTGCTCGCCCAGCACATCATGGAGCAGTCTGACGATCCGCGCCTCAAGCGCTGGGTCATTTTGCAGCTGATGAACACGTACTACCACAACTTCGTGACGCATCTGCTGGAAGGCCGCATGCAGCGCAAAGTGTACGAAGCCGCGCAAAACGACGTGCCGTTGACAGCGAAAAAGCTGTCGGAGTGGAAAGGGCAAGTGCTGGCAGAGTTCTGGGGAGACGCCGTGGAGCTTGACGAGGCAGCCAGCCTGACCTGGATGCGCCAGCCGCACTACTACATGGGATTGTATCCGTACACGTATGCGGCGGGATTGACCGCTTCCACTGCGATGGCGGCAAGCATTAAAGCGGAAGGGCAACCAGCTGTCGACCGTTGGCTTTCTGTTTTGAAAGCAGGGGGCACGCTGAAGCCGCTGGAGCTGATGAAAAAAGCAGGCGTAGATATGTCAGAGCCGCAGCCGATCCGCGATGCCGTGGCGTATGTCGGCAGTCTCGTAGACGAGCTGGAAAGACTGTTTGAAAAATAACGAGTTGCCCAAAGCTTAGCTGAACAGGAAAAAAGGCTTGTGATGACGAAAGCATCACGAGCCTTTTTCGACTTTTGGATGAAAGAGAACAGGAGAACGGGAAATGACCGAATTTACGAAGCGCGCCATTCAGATTATCGCCAGCATTCCAGCAGGCACTGTCATGACGTACGGACAGATCGCCGCATTGGCCGGGAGTCCGCGGGGAGCCAGACAAATCGTGCGGATACTCCACTCCATGTCGCAAAAGCACAAGCTCCCGTGGCACCGGGTCATCAATGCCAAAGGAAAAATCGGGTTGCAAGACTTCGATTCCATGACGCTGCAAAAAATGTTGCTGGAAGGCGAAGGCGTAACGGTGTCCAAGACGGGCGACATCGATCTGGAACGGTTTCAACACCACCCTGAACCTGGACTGGCTCGATTTCCTGATTAGTAGCCGACTTCCACCGAAGCGATCACGACGTACGCCAGATCGTTTTTGTCTTCCTTTTCCGCAATGACGACGCCACTGCTCGTCAGCATGCCGCCGTCCACGACTTCAAACGACACTTCTCCGTAAGGCAGCTCCGCCCGCACGGTATCAAGATCGAGCTTGTCGCGGTCGGCAGGCACAGCGAGACGCACGTTGACTTTCATTTTGTGAATATCATTTCCGGGCAGCACAGAGCGCAGACCCGGCATCGAGTTGTGATGGATGGCGTTTTGGACAGCGCGAACGGCTGCTTTGGTGACGTTTTGTCCATGGAGATCGATCCCCATGCCGATTTCGATAAACATGACTTTGTCCATTGTCGCATTCACTCCTACTATTTTCCTTCGTCGTTTCTCTCCCATCTTACCACGAATCGCGATTTTTTCCTGCCTGACGTATTGTGTTTATCCATGACTCGTGTCATCATTACACTTTGGCATCATTGCTCGACGATTCTTGGTTCATAATGGAGGCAGGTTTGAAGTGGAACGGTATCCTTTTGCCTACGATCCCGCCCAGCCGTTTATCTCGCAAGTAAGTGACTGGGTAGCGGACGTGTTTTACGATATTTTGCCTGAGGCTGGCTTCGAAGTGCGCGACGAGCAGATTTACATGGCTTTTCAGCTGGAGCGGGCCTTCCAGGAGAAACAGACGATTTTTGCTGAAGCAGGCGTGGGCACGGGAAAAACGCTCGCTTATTTGCTGTACGCCATCTGCTATGCGCGTTATACGAGAAAGCCGGCGATTATCGCCTGTGCCAACGAGTCGTTGATCGAACAGCTGGTGAAGCCGGAAGGAGATATCGCCAAGCTGGCCAAGCATCTCGACTTGACCATTGACGCGAGGCTCGGCAAGTCGCCAGACCAGTACATTTGCTTGCGCAAGCTGGACGAGGCGCGTTACAAGCTGGACAGCGACGAAGTGTTTATGCACATTTACGAGGAGCTGCCATCGTTTGTCCACAAGCATGAAGCGCTTCAATCGTTTACTCCATACGGCGACCGCAGCGCCTACTCCGCACTGAACGACCAGCAGTGGTCGCAAATGAACTGGGATGCTTTCCAGGACTGTTTTGTCTGCGACAGACAGCATCGGTGCGGACAGACCTTGTCGCGCAACCATTACCGCCAGTCTGCCGATCTGATCATTTGCTCGCACGATTTTTACATGGAGCATGTCTGGACGTATGAGGCGCGAAAGCGGGGAGGGCAACTGCCGCTTTTGCCTAATCACAGCTCTGTCATCTTCGACGAAGGGCATCTGCTGGAGCCTGCGGCGCAAAAGGCGTTGACCTACAAGCTGAATCATTCCGTTTTTGAAGAAATCATTACGCGCCTGCTGCAAGGCGAAATCAGGGAGTCGCTGGCCGTAGCGATTGAAGAAGCGATTATCCAGAGCGAAGATTTGTTTTTGCGACTGAACGCCGAAAGCAAGCCGGTTGCCGGTTCGACGCGCAAGGAGATCTCCTTCCATCCGCAGCTGATTGCCTCGATCCACCGTTTTACGAGCCTGATTGCTTCGATTGAAGAGGAGCTGGCGCTGGAGAGCGGCCTGTATTCTTTGGACGAGTTCCAATTGCGGATTGTGGAAGAGCATCTGGAAATGATGCAGCTGGCTCTCGGCTTGTTCCAGAAGCCTGATCACGTCATTTCCTGGATGAGCGAAGAATGGACGGGCCCTACGTTGGTCGTCATGCCGAAAATGGTGCAGGAAGTTTTGCGGGAACGCGTTTTCGCGCAAAACATGCCGATTATTTTCTCTTCCGCGACCTTGTCGGTAGAAGGCTCGTTTGACTACATCGCGGACAGTCTCGGCATCGAAGACTATTTGTCGTTCTCCGTCGCTTCGCCTTACGAATATGCGGAGCAGATGGAAGCTTTCGTGCCGCCGTTGTCCTGTACGCAGCCGTTTGCGGAAAAAATGGATTTGGCTGTGTCGCTGCTGCAAAAAACGGGCGGTCGTGCGCTGCTGCTGTTTTCGTCGATGGAGGAAATGCAGGAGTTCAAAGCGGCTGTGGGAGCTTACCCGGAGTGCGCCTCCATGCGTTTCTGGTACGAAGGCGATGCGGAAATCAGCCACCTGATCTCCTGTTTTCAGAACGACGAGGAGAGCATCCTGTGCGCCGTGACGTTGTGGGAAGGGCTGGATGTGCCGGGGCCGTCGCTGTCCAACGTGATCATCTGGTCGCTGCCGTTTCCTCCGAACGATCCGGTGTTTGCCGCCAAGCGGAAAAGCGCGGCGTCGCCGTTCGCCGAGGTCGATTTGCCATACATGCTGCTGCGTCTGCGCCAAGGGATTGGCCGTCTGATTCGGACGCGCGAGGACAGCGGCATCGTCTCGATTTTAAGCCCGGAGCTGTGGAACGACGAGCAGCTGCGAAAACATGTGCAGAGCGTCTTTCCCGCCGGGGTCGAGTGGCGTGATGCCTGGGCAAGCGAATTGGTGTAGACGTGTGCAGGAGACGGGAACGGGAGCATGCACGCCGTTCTTCTGTTGTGGAAAAAAGGAAAGCAAAAAAGAGGCAGGAGCCAAGGCGGCGTCCTGCTTCTTTTTTATTCCGGCATGTTGCCGACAGTCGGATCGACGGTGAAATCGCGCTGAAAGCCTGCGTACTTGACTTCGGACACCATGCCTTTTGCCGCGTGCCCCAGATCGTGACAGTGGAACATCCACTCGCCCGGATTGTCGGCTGCAAAAGCGACGACATAAGACTCGCCGGGCTGCACGTTCAACGTATCTTTCCGCAGCGGCGAGCCGGAAATAGGCTTGCCGTTTTTGCTCAACACCTGGAAAAAGTGTCCGTGCAAATGCATCGGGTGCACATCCTCCGGCGAGTTATTGACGAGTGTGACTTTGATCAGATCGCCTTTTTGCACATCGAGGGGAGGGACGTTCGGAAACGTTTGCCCATTGATCGTAAACGCCATTTGTCCATCGCGCGTGTCCGTGTTCAAATCCATCCGGTACGTCACGTCATAGGCTTGATCGAGTGAAAAGCTGCTTTTCGCTGCCTCGCCATAAGTCGTGATGTCGACGACAGGCAGGGGGTTCGCCGATTCGGCTTGGCGTTGCGCGTGCTCCTGACCTTCGTAGACGATGGGAACGGCCAACGATTTGGCTCCGGGATTGCTGCTCTTTTCTTCCAGCAGCCACGCTCCCGGCTGGTTTGCGACAAATTCGAGGTCGTATCGTTCGCCAGGGGCGATGTTGAGCAGCTGATCTTTGACAAGCGGCGGATTGTGCAGCGGTTGCCCATCTGTGGAGACGATCTTGAACGCATGTCCTTGCAAATTCAGCTTGTGGGACAAATACCCGGCATTGATCAGGCGGATGCGCACCTTTTCCCCTTCCTTCACCCGCAGGGGCGCAATCGCCGAACCTGTCTTGCCATTGACGGAAAAGATCGTGTACATGAGCGGCATCATTTTCGCATCACTCATGCCATTCATATCCGGCATGTCGTGGCCGCTTCCGGCCGAGGTGCCCGGCGAAGCGGGAGTAGTCCCGTGATTCATGCCTGCCATCGCGCCTGATCCTCCGTGCATCTCTGCCATGCTGTCGTCCTGCATCCACTCGTCCAGGACGAGCGTAAAGTCTTTGTCCACTGGGGCGGACGTTTTCGGTTCGACGACGAGCGAGCCGTACAGTCCTTTGTCTACTTGCTTCGAGCTGTTCTGGTGCGAGTGGTACCAGTACGTGCCTGCGACATCGGCTGTGAAGCGGTACGTAAAGCTTTCGTTTGGCTTTACCGCATTTTGCGTAACGCCGGGGATGCCGTCCATGTTGTTGGGTACGGGCAGTCCGTGCCAGTGGATCGTCACAGGCTCCGGCAGTTCATTTTTCAGTGTGACGGAAACGGTTTCGCCTTGCTTGACGCGCAGCTGCGGGCCTGGAACAGTTCCGTTGTACGTCCAAGCCGTTTTCATCGTCTGGTCATCGAGATGCAGCATGCTTTCTTTTGCCGTCAAAGTGAACGCATTGCCAGTCAGCACCTGCATGGGACTGTCGCTTGCCGCTGCCATCGGCTGGGTCACAGGGGCGGTTGCCTGCGTGTTGTCCTGGGTAGCCGCCATATTGTGTCCGGCATGCTCTGTAGTGGAAGCTTGGTCCGGCGAGCAAGCGGCGAGAAGTACCAGACCGCCAAGCAACACGGGAAAAACGCTGCTTCGCAACATAGATTGATTCATGGATTTCTGCATCCTCCTCATAATGTTTTTCGAAAAAAGCGTAGCAAAGGAATGTGGAGAAACCATGAAGGCACGGCAACAGGAAGCAGCAGAGCAAGCGTCAAGCACGCAAAAAGCCGATCTTCCCGCAACAGGAAAATCGGCTTGAAAAGGGTAACGGCTAGTTGCTACATCTGTCTGTGTGGTTTAACGATTTTTGGGAGCGGCAAGTTTTTGGCTGACCAGCGACATGAGCAGTGCCAACGCGAAAAAGTACAGCGGCATCGTGACGAGCGAGCCGTTGTGCAAGTAGCTCATGCCAGTCGTAATCAGGCTGACCAGCACGTAGTAGCCTAGCCCCAAAATCGCGCCAGCCGTTCCGAGCACCGCGCCGTAGTCGACGAGCGCGAGACTCAGGCAATTGGGAATGGCGATGCCGATTCCAAGCAGCAGCATAAAAATCGCCGCGAGCATGAGGCACAGCGAGAGCGGATTCGGCTCCACGCCAGCCAAAGTCAAAACAGTCAAGCATGCTGCACCGCCTGTCGCCACCAAAGAACCGATCAAAATGATCTTTTCCGCAGCAAACCGGGGCAGCCATTTTTTCGCTAACATGGCTCCGCAGATCGAGGACAGGGCGACAAGCACGCCCAAAAACCCGAACCAGCCTGGTGTCATCTGAAAAAATTCAATGAAGATGAACGGGGCTTCGGCATAATAACTGAACAAAATGCCGTTCGTCGCCCCGATCAAAAAGGCAAAGGCCCAAATTCTCCGGTCCGCAAGCATCTGCTTGAAAACGGTACGAACAGTTGCCTTGACCGGGGACGCCACCCTTGTTTCAGGCAGCGAGAAAAAGGTCGCGAAGAACAGCCCGACACTCATCAAGACGAGCGTAAAAAATACCGCCGAAAACCCGAACCATTGGTCGACCCAGCCCCCGATCAACGGTCCGATAGCAGGGGTAAAAGCGAGCGCGGCGGAAATTTGCGCAAAAGCGGCATGCCGTCTGGGACCGTCCATGCACTCCCGCAAGATCGTCTGTGTGACCACAGAACCTGTACTTGCGCCGAAAGCTTGCACAAAACGGCTAACGAGCAGCCACTCGACCGAAGCGGACAAATAGCAGCCAAGGCTGCCCAATCCATAGACGACGATTCCCCAGAGCATGGCCGGGCGGCGTCCGATGGCGTCAGAGAGCCTGCCCCAGCAAAACACACCGAAGGCGAAACCGAGAAAATATATACTGAGCGTCAGTTGAACCGTGCTGTTGCCAACGTGAAGCTGTCTGGCGAGATCCGGCAGCGACGGCGTGTAGATCGTCTCGCTGATTTGCGGAAAACCGACGAGCAAAATGAGCAAAAACAGTGACGGTGTTGAGATTTTGGTATGCAAAATACTTCCCCCTATTCGTTGAAAAATCTCAAACGGTCAGAGGGAAATTACGGGATCGGGGGTTTGCACTTCGTCAGTTGTGAGAATGCCATCATTTGATTTCACCAATCTTTTTTCATAGGGGAAGTTTTGTTAGCGCTGATTATAGCAAAAAACATCCTGGCGGAACTAGCAGAATGCGATCAGGAAGCGTTCTGGCCAAAAACATATGACACTTCTGTTACGATCTGAGTGAAATTGGCAAATCAAGGGGCGATCAATGTTATAATGGAGTATCCTTTATGCAAAAATGAAAGAAAAGTAGATTGGTACAGGGATGGTGTTCACTTTTGGGTAACGTGGATTTTGCGAGCCTGCCTTGGAATGTGTTTTGGGTCGGGATTTCCTATTTTTTGGTAACGGGTGTGTTTTTCTGTGTAGGCTTTATGCGTTTGCTCTCCCAACGGGTGCGCAGCGGCATCGTCTGTATGGCCATTGCCGTCATTAGTGGGGGATTTTTCCTGAACTATTTGTTTACTCATCACATTTAATAGACGATCCCATGCGGGCCTGATATGTAGCGGACATCCTTTTTTGATATCCAGGACAAAAGTAGAGCTGACGGTGGAAATTCCCCGTCGGCTTTTTTTGTCTGCAAACGGGAAGAGGAAGCTTTCCGCCTGTCTTTTGCCGCGTTTTTCTGCCCGGAAAAAATCGGGAAGGAATGTAAACAATTTGTAACGCGTTTTTACTGTTTTGCGTCTTATAATCAGGTTACAAGAAGTTGCCGGACACGACGCAAGACGACAGAAAAACATGACCGGGCAATTTTTTTAGGTCGATCAGAAGGAAGCCCATTTCCAGTCGGCCAAAAGGCAGGCCAGGCTCCTTTCATGCAAAAAGGAAAGCCGAGTGTGCCGAAAAAATCCAAGGAAGGAAAGAGGGGAAACAGCCATACATAAGAAGAAGGAGCACATTTCACAGGAAAAACGTTGGGCACCACATCCTGAATACGGGCAATGATGATTGGAACAATTCATTTTCCATAAAGATAATGAACGAGACCAACCCCCGTTTTCTTCAGCGGACCAAAGAAACCAGGGGTTTTTGCATTCATAAAGCACGCAATTCCCGATGTGTAATGACTGCCCCCGTCAACTCATGAACAAAACAGAACGGAAATTAAAGGGGAGAATGCAGATGAACTGCATGGCGAGCACGGTAAGCAAGAAGCAAGCAAGGAATGTTACGAATGGCAAGGATCTGACGAACACACGCAAGGAAGTACGGACTCGCCAAACAACAAGCAGAGGAGGCCGCCAGCATGCCTGAACCGATCAAGGCTGCCCACAGCCGCTACATGCCCGGGATCGACGGGCTTAGGGCTCTGGCGGTACTCGCAGTCATTATTTATCACCTGAATTACAATTGGGCGCCAGGAGGACTCCTTGGAGTCGGCATCTTTTTCGTCCTCTCTGGTTACCTGATTACCGATTTGCTGATTGCCCAGTGGAGCAGAAACGGGCGATTGGATATGAAAGACTTCTGGCTGCGCAGGGCCAGACGGCTTTTACCGGCATTGCTGTTGCTTCTGGTGGTGGTTGTCGCCAGTGTCGCGCTGTTTTCGCCCGAGCAGATGGGGCGCTTGCGCGGAGACGTCTGGGCCGCTCTTTTCTACGTCAGCAACTGGTGGCTGGTCTTTTCCGAAGTATCGTACTTCGAGAAGTTCGGTCCGCCTTCGCCGCTTGGACATCTGTGGTCTTTGGCGGTAGAAGAGCAGTTTTACCTGATTTGGCCGCTCTTGGTCGCGCTCGGACTTTCCTTGATCAAGCGCCGCGGCCCGCTCGTGATTTTGACGCTCGGCCTGGCAGCCGTTTCCGCCGTGTTGATGGCTGTCATGTATGAACCGGGAGAGGACCCGAGCCGGATTTACTACGGGACGGATACGCGGGTATTCGCTCTGTTGATCGGGGCCGCCCTGGCGATGATGTGGCCGAGTCGCAAGCTGTCCACAACTATCTCCGGCAAAGCGCGGGCCACGCTGGATGTGATCGGATGCGTGAGCCTGGCGATTTTGCTCTTGGCGATCTGGAAGACAAACCAGTACGACGATTTTCTGTATCAGGGCGGACTTGTCCTGTTGTCGATTGTCAGTGCGATACTGGTAGCTGTGCTGGCTCACCCGGCAAGCTCGTTGGCAAAATGGATGGGCTGCAAGCCGCTCAAGTGGCTCGGCGTGCGCTCGTACGGCATTTATTTGTGGCACTACCCGGTGATTGTGCTCACCAGCCCGACTGCTGCGGCTGAGGAAAGCGGGGCGTTCGCCGTGTTGCGGGCGTGTCTGCAAGTGTTGGCGTGCATCGTGCTCGCAGCCCTGTCGTGGAAGTACATGGAGGAGCCGATTCGCCACGGCGCTTTGGGAAAACTGTGGGCGAAGCTCGGCACAAGCAAGCAGCAGGGCGCTCCCAAGCGTTCCAAAAAGATTCTCGCCTCAGGCTGCGCCTTCGCACTGGCTGTGCTCTACTTTGGGGTGGCATCGCTGACCTCCGGAGCGACAGCGGGAGACACGTCTGCCATGCAAAAACTTGCGGAAGCGTCAGCAGCGGCCGAAAATTCGGGACAAAAAGACCATTCACAAGAGCAAGACGTGGATGCCAAACCGCACGGCCCGCAAGTACCGGTGACACAGAAAAAGCCGGAACCAACACAAAAGCCGAGTACGCAAACCGCGACGAAGCCGAAAACCGAGTCAAAACCGAACACTGGAAAGCCTGTCCAAGGCGGAACGGCTCCCGCAAAAAATCAGGACAATTCCGCTGCTTCCAAACAGCCAAAAGCATCAGAGGAGCCTGATGTTGCCGCTACTTCCGGAAAAGGAATTACCGCCATCGGCGATTCGGTCATGCTCGATATCGAGCCGTACTTGGCGAAGCTGTTGCCAGGCATCGTCATTGACGGCAAGGTAGGCAGACAAATGGCGCAAGCGCCCGATGTCATCAAGGCGCTGCGAGCGAAGGGACAGCTTGGCAGCCGGGTGATTATCGAACTGGGAACGAATGGCTCGTTCAGCAAGGGTCAGCTCGACAAGCTGTTGAAGGCGCTGGATGGCGTTGACCAGGTCATTTTGATCAATACGCGTGTGCCGCGACCGTGGGAGAGCGTCGTCAACGAGACGTTGGCAGAGGTGGCAGCTGCCCATCCGAACATGACGCTGATCGATTGGCATTCCGCGAGTGCCGGAAAAAATACGTATTTTTACAAGGACGGCGTGCATCTCAACTCGGAAGGCGCGCGGGCGTATGCTTTGCTCGTCGCGAAAACTTTTGCTCCGGTAAAAGCCGAAAAGCCAGCCAACGAGGCAACACCAGCGCCAGCACCGAAGCCGGAGGAGAGCCAAAAGCCAGCTTCGGACGAAAACAAACAGGAGACTGCCGCTCCAAAAGAAGCACAAGATACACAGGAATAAAGCAGGAGCCTGTAGGCAGGCCCGTCATCCGAAAGGGGAGCGGGCCTGTTTTTTTGTCGTTACGTCACCGATCAGGGGAGCATGGACAAGGAAAAGGGAAAAGCTTCGGGGCACCGGAGCGGTTGTGCACGCAAGGCGGATCGCGCTATGCTAGAGGGAACGAAAGAAACAGTTGCGACTAAAAAAACAGGTGGAATGCTTTTATGCCGATACAAAAATGGAGTGTGCTGGACCTAGCGCCGATTTATGAGGGCGTTGATCCTGCTTGCGCCTTGAAGCAAGCAGTCTTGCTCGCGCAAACTGCCGAGCAGCTCGGGTATTGCCGTTATTGGGTTGCCGAGCATCACGACATGCCCGGACTGGCTTCGTCCACACCGGAAGTTTTGCTCGCCCATATCGGGGCGCAGACGCACCGTATCCGAATCGGGTCGGGAGCGGTGCTGCTGCCTCATTACAAGCCGTATAAAGTTGCCGAGGCGTTTCACTTGCTGGCTACCTTGTATCCGGGGCGAATCGATCTGGGCGTGGGCCGCGCTCCGGGTGGCTCTGCCCATGCGACGCTTGCGTTGAACGACCGTTTTTTGCAGGACGTTGGCCGCATGCCGGAGCTGGTGCAACAGCTGTCTGCCTTGCTGCGTCAGGAGTTTACCGTAGAGGGCGAGTCTGTGGTGGCTCGTCCGATCCCGCCGCTGCCGCCCAAGCTGTGGCTTTTGGGCACGAATCAAAAAAGCGCGGGCTACGCCGCAGAAAACGGGGCCGGATACGTCTACGGCCTGTTCATGAGCGAAGCGGAGGGGGAGGAAGTCGTTGCTGCCTACAGGCGAGACTACAAGCCGTCCGTTCATCAGCCAAATCCGGAGGTAATCGTCGCCGTCGGGGTTATTTGCGCGGAAACGATGGAGGAAGCAAACGCCTGTGTCCGGTTGAGCCAAAAAGCTTTCCGCAGGCCGCCAATTGTCGGCGACCCGTCGCATGTTCGCGAAAAGCTGGAAGAAATTGCGTGGCGCTATCAGGCAGAGGAAATCATGGTCATTACCGACTTCCCCGATTACGCCAGGAGACTGCGTTCGTACGAGCTAATCGCCAATTCCGTGTTTGACCGTGGTTCGTCAGGATGTGGAAAGACATAAATTAGTTCAGAGTATAGCGCATCTTCACATGGACTTTTTCGGGCTTCTCATGTACGATTGCATACGTGATTCTATCATGTAACGGGTGAAAGAAGGAAAAACAATGATTCGGTCGTACTTGTTGTTGCTTTTTTGTGTGACGCTGTGGGGGAGTAACTTTGTGTTCGGGAGCATGCTCGTCAAAGAATTTCCTCCGCTTTTTCTGGCTGATGTCCGGCTGCTGTTCACGTCGCTGTTTCTCGTCCTGTACGCGTGGGTGACGAAAAAGTTCGTGAAAATCAAGCTGCGTGAGCTGGGACTGCTCGTTTTGCTCGGGCTTGTCGGTACATTGGCAAACCAAACCGCTTATTTCAATGGCCTGTTGACGACTGACGCCACGACCGCCTCGCTGATTTTGTCGCTGGCTCCGATTGTGACAGCGGTTTTGGCCTCGATGTTTTTAAAGGAGCAGTTTACGCTGCGCATGAAAATCGGTTCGGGGATCGCGCTGCTCGGCACCTTTTTCGTCGTCGGGATCGGAGCGGGCCTGTCGATCTCCAAAGGAGTGCTGCTGATTGTCATTGCGATGGTGACTTTCTCGGCGTCGATGATCATCATTCGCAAGCTGACGCAGACGATGCAGCCGTTTATTACGACGGTGTATTCGACGACAGTAGGGACGCTGTTTTTGACGCCTGCGGCCTTGCTGACGCTCGACTCCTCGGCGCACATCAGCCATGAAGCGTGGGCGTGGGGCATGCTGATCGTCACGGCTATCCTCATGCAAGGGGTTTGCGGGATCGTCTGGAACTCGCAACTGCAAATCGTCGGGACGGGCAAAGCGGCGATTTTCCTCAATTTGCAGCCGTTCGTCGCGATGCTGGTCGGCTTTTTGCTGCTCGGCTCGCAAGTCACCGCGATTCAGGCGGGCGGTTCCCTGCTGATTGTCGCAGGGGTGGTCGTCGCCAGCATGCGGAAAAAGCAATCGGTTCAGACGGCGGCAGCACAGCGGATGGCAGATGGCCCGAATCGCTGCAACGTTTAGAATGTTGTGCGCCACACAAAAAAACCAGTCCGACACGGCACTTCCGAGTGCGTCGTGCCTGCGACTGGTTTTTTTGCGTAAAAAACGAAATGGCTTGCTGTTTTTTCTGAAAAGGGATGTGGCTGTCTGCGCAGGGCGCCATGGTCGTGCCTGCGACTGGTTTTTTGCGTGAAAAACGAAATGGCTTGATGCTTTTCCTGAAAAGGGAGGTGGCCGCCTGCGCAGGGCGACGTGTTCGTGCCTGTTTGGTATGATGGCGCAGGCCACCATGGCGTTGCCCGTATGGTTTGCTGGCGCAAGGTGGACATGTCAGATGGCAGGCGTTACGGACTTTCGGACAAAGCGGGGAGCACGCGGTATATTTTGCGTGGCCGCCCGCGGTTGGTCGGCGTCTCCTCGCCAATTTGCTCGATGACGTTGTGCTCCGCCAAATCGCTTAAAATTCGCCGGGCATTGCGCGGTGTCATGCCCATCCATTCCGCCATCTCCGCTGCGCTGATATAGTTTTGGCCCAAAGCTTTTTGCACCGAGATAATTTTGTTCAGCGTCGTGATGCTGACGCCCGCCTTTTTCAGCCCCTCGCTGATCTCCTTGTCTTCTGTCCAATATTCGTAGCTGATGCTTTTCGCCTGGCGCAGCGGGCCTTCGATCGAGCCGTCGTGGTCGACGAGGACAGCGGCGTTCCCGTGTTTCTTCGCATGCACGAGAGCCAGTTGCGCATTGCGTTCTGCCGCCAGAGCAGAGACGCCGAACCCGATGCCCATATTGGCCGAAGAGCTGGTGAGCAGCATGATTTTTTCCAGCAGGGTAGTGGGGTGAAACGCCGGATTGTCCTCAAAAGAGCCGCGAGTCGAAAACAAAATGAACTTGTAATTGCCCAAGGAGACAAAGCTGCCGGAAATCGACTCGGCATAATCGAGCACAAGCTCTTGCAGCTTGAGATCGAGGCGACGCAAATCGTAAGCGTTTGCAGGCTCGCTGGCGAGCTTCTCCACTTCTGATACTTCGAGCAGCTGAACGGCGATTTGCGAGCGCTTGAAGTGCAAAGTCTCGCCTTCCTGCAAAATTTGCTTGAAAATCTCGCGGAACGTCAAGCGGGTGAACCCCATCCGATACACCTGGATGCCTTGGCGTTGCAATTCTTCGGTGACAGAGAGCATCCCGGTGACGCAAGCGTCTACTTTTCCTTCCCGCACGAGCGCGGTATGGTAAGCCACCAAATGGTTGGTCAGGCGAAATTCCTGGTACGGATTGAGAAAAGGCTGGTCGCATTGCAGGCCAAGCTCTTCCAGCGTCTCGCGGAAATGCATTTCGGACACCGTATCGAAGCTGACACGATCAAGTGACAGGCCATCGCGGTATACCAATTCCAAAAGAACTTTCGTAAGCACGCTGGCGTTGATCTGCGGATAAAAAGCTTTCTGCTTTTGCAAATGCTGTCTAGCCATGGAATAAGGGCCAATCCCGGAGAAAAACCAGATGTCTACATCCATTTCGTTTTCTGCGACAATGGTGGCGGCTTCCTCCGCACGCTGGTATATAAACGGAATGAGCACGATGCGGTCTGCGAACTCTCGCCCGACCCTTTTCATTAATTCCACGGAATCTTTTGGACCAACTATGCCGACTCGTATGATCATTATGTCCTCCAACTAAACGGTAAAGTACGGGTTTACTCTATTCGTCGCGAAGCGGATCGATCCTCTTTTCGGCATCATAGTATGTTTTGATTTCTTATGCAAATGCCATATATCGCCGGTGAGAGAAAAGGAAATCCAACAGGCAACGAAAAAGTGTTTAAGGGATGTTTTAGGGAAAAATTCCGTATTAGGGTAGTTTACTATGGAACCGGCATCATTTCAATTGTTGCAAAAATAGTCAGTAAAATAAAAAATCAGAATTGACATTAAATACAGACAGGTCTATATTGTTGATTTAAGGAATGTTTTAGGTTAATTTCCGTTAAAGAAAAACAGCGGGCGAAGCATACGTCGTTTTTGCAAGCCTGGATAGGGGGGATAAGTAAAACATGGCGCGTTATCTGCTAAAAAGAATTTTGATGATGATCGTGACCTTGTGGATTATCGTGACGCTGACCTTTTCGCTGATGCATATGATCCCGGGCGATCCGTTTGCATCCGAATCCGATCAACTGCCGGAGCAAATTTTGCTGAATTTGCGCGCCAAGTACCATTTGGATGAGCCACTGCCGATGCAGTATTTGTCTTATCTGAAAAGTTTGGCGATGCTTGACCTGGGGCCTTCGATCAAGTCTGAGACGCGCGGCGTCAACGATATGATCAAGGACGGTTTTGGCTCATCAGCGCTGATCGGGATGCAGGCAATCGCTGTCGCACTTTTTTTTGGACTTATATTCGGAATAATTGCGGCATTAAACCGAAATACCTGGATTGATTACATGGCAATGGTCATGGCGGTGTTGGGAATTGCTGTACCAAGCTTCATTATGGCGCCGCTGCTCATCAACTATTTGGCGATCAAGCTGCCGCTGTTTCCGGTTGCGACGCTCGCCAGCTGGAAGCACTCCGTGTTGCCGTCGCTTGCGCTCGCTTTCGGGCCGCTCGCGATCATCACTCGCTACATGCGGACGAGCATGATCGAGGTCATGAATCAGAACTACATACGGACTGCCGAGGCAAAAGGGATTCCGACTTTTCTGATCGTGGTCAGACACGGCATTCGCAATGCGATTCTTCCAGTCGTCACTTTTCTCGGGCCGCTGGTTGCGGGATTGCTGACAGGAACGTTTGTCGTCGAGAAAATTTTCGCCGTCCCTGGCGTCGGCAAATATTTCGTCGATGGCATTTTCAACCGCGACTATCCGGTTATTTTGGGAACGACCGTCTTTTACAGCGCGATTCTCGTACTGATCATTTTCTTGATTGACCTGGCTTATATGTTCATTGATCCACGCATCAAATTGTCGGGAAGGGGGAGGTAGCCAATGGCGGCAGAACAATCAGCGAATGAGCTGTTTCGACCAAGATCACAAAAAACAGACGGACAAGTCGTCGCGATGCGGCCGAGCCTGACTCATTTTCAGCAAGTGACCCGCAAGCTGGTCCGCAACAAGCTCGCCATGGTTGGCTTTACCCTCATCGTACTGATGGTGCTCATGGCGCTCATCGGGCCGCATCTGGTGCCGTACAGCTATTCGGATCAGAGCCTTTTGACAGCCAATCAGGAACTTTCCGCCGAGCACTGGTTTGGGACGGACGAGCTTGGACGCGACATGTTTTCCCGTACGTGGTACGGAGCGCGCATCTCGCTCATCATCGGAATTACGGCGGCACTGATCGACCTGGTGATCGGCGTTACCGTCGGAGGAATTGCCGGATATATGGCAGGCCGGGGAAAACGCGGCGATCGGATCGATACGATCATCATGCGTCTGATTGAAGTGTTGTACGGACTGCCGTACTTGCTCGTCGTGATCATGCTGATGGTTGTCATGGAGCCGGGGATCGTGACGATTATTATCGCCTTGTCGGCCACAGGCTGGACAGGGATGGCCCGTCTCGTACGCGGGCAGATTTTGCAGCTGAAAAACCAGGAGTTCATCATGGCTGCACAGGTGCTCGGGGCAAAATTTCCGCGCATTCTGCTGCGCCACCTGATTCCGAACACGATTGGCGTCATTATTGTCAACCTGACTTTCACGATACCGTCTGCGATTTTTGCCGAGTCGTTTCTGAGCTTCCTCGGCTTGGGCGTCCAGGCTCCCATCGCAAGCTGGGGGACGATGACCAACGATGCGTTAGGCGTGATTTTGACAGGCGACTGGTGGAGACTGTTCTTCCCGGCCCTGATGATCTCGCTGACCATGTTCGCCTTCAACGTTTTTGGCGATGGCTTGCAGGACGCACTCGACCCGCGGATTCGTGAGTAACCGCGCCCAAGGATAGGAGGAACCAGACATGACAGAGCATTTGCTGCAAGTAGAAAACCTCCGCGTTCATTTCAAAACGTACGGGGGAGAAGTACAGGCGGTCAGGGGTGTCACGTTTCACGTCGATCGTGGCGAGACGCTGGCTGTGGTCGGAGAGAGCGGCTGTGGCAAGAGCGTGACCGCCCAGGCGATCATGGGGCTGATCCCGAATCCGCCGGGCCGGATCGTCGACGGACAGATTCGTTTTGACGGACAAGACATTACCCGACTGAGCAAAAAAGAACTGCTTTCGCTGCGGGGAACCGAGATCGGGATGGTGTTTCAAGACCCGATGACAGCGCTGAATCCGACGATGAAGGTCGGAACGCAGATCGTCGAAGGCTTTGTGCGGACTCACCACGTCTCGAAGGAGGAAGCGCGCAAAAAAGCGATGGAAATGCTGCGGCTGGTCGGCATTCCCGATCCGGAAAAACGGGTGGATCAATACCCGCATGAATTTTCCGGCGGAATGCGGCAGCGCGTGGTCATCGCGATTGCGCTGGCGAACAATCCGAAGCTGGTGATTGCCGACGAACCGACAACCGCCCTCGATGTGACGATTCAGGCGCAAATTTTGGACTTGCTGAAAGAACTGCAAGAAAAGCAACAGCTTTCCATTGTCATGATCACGCACGATCTGGGGGTCGTAGCTGAAATCGCTCACCGCGCTGTCGTGATGTACGCGGGAATCGTCGTGGAGACGGGAAAAGTCGAAGATATTTTCAAGAGTCCCAAGCATCCGTACACGTGGGGCCTGATGCGCTCGATGCCGCGAATTGACGGCGAAGAAAAAGAGCGGCTGGTGCCGATTGACGGATCGCCGCCAGATTTGTTCCACCCGCCAAAAGGCTGTCCGTTTGCAGCGCGTTGCCAGTTTGCCATGGATATTTGCGAGCAGCAAATGCCAGAGGCAACCGTGTTCGAAAATGCGCACCAGGCGGCATGCTGGCTGCATGATCCGCGGGCGCCGAAGCTGGATGAACTCGTGGCGGCAGGGAGGCAGACGTAGATGAGAGACACTTTAATAGAAGTAACAGGGTTAAAGAAACACTTCGAGATCGGCAACGGCATCCAGCTCAAGGCGGTGGATGGAGTCACGTTTACGATCAATCGGGGGGAAACGCTCGGGCTGGTGGGTGAAAGCGGCTGTGGCAAATCTACGCTCGGCAGGACGATGATTCGCCTGTACGACCGTACAGATGGAGAAGTGTTGTTCAAGGGCAAAAATGTGCATCAGCTGAAAGGCAAAGACTCTGCGCAGTTCAACCGCGACGTGCAGATGATCTTCCAGGACCCGCAGGCCAGTCTCAACCCGCGCATGACGGTGTTGGACATTATCGCCGAAGGGCTGGACATTCACGGCTTTCCTCGCAAAGATCGCGCAGACCGCGTCAAGGAGCTGTTGGAGCTGGTGGGCCTCTCCAAGCAGCATGCGAGCCGGTTCCCGCACGAATTTTCCGGCGGGCAGCGGCAGCGGATCGGCATCGCACGCGCTCTTGCCGTCGAACCGGAATTTATTATCGCCGATGAGCCGATCTCTGCGCTCGACGTCTCGATTCAGGCGCAGGTCGTCAATTTGCTTGAAGATTTGCAACAGGACAAAGGGCTGACGTATTTGTTCATCGCCCACGACCTGTCCATGGTCAAGCATATCTCCACGAAAATTGGCGTCATGTATTTAGGAAAAATGGTGGAAATGGCCGACAGCTTCGAGCTGTACGCCAAACCGCTGCATCCTTATACACAAGCATTGCTGTCTTCCATCCCGATTCCCGATCCTACGATCAAGCGGGAGCGGATCATTTTGCAAGGCGATTTGCCCAGCCCGGCCAACGCTCCGAGCGGCTGCGTCTTCCGGACGCGTTGCCCGAAAGCAACGGCGCAGTGCGCCGAGCAGGTGCCGGAATGGATGGAAGCAGCGCCCAATCACTGGGTCGCCTGCCATCTCTACAGGTAGTACGATTTTATATCTTTATATACAGGGGGAACCATTGTGAAGAAATTAGCTGCATTTGCCCTGTCCGTCTCGCTCGTAGTACCAGCGCTTGCTGGCTGCGGCGGAAGCTCAGGGACAGCAACGAACAACCCGGGTACGGCGTCCAGCACTCCTGCTGCTGCCGTCAAACAAGAAGTCGTATTCAACGCCAAGTCCGAACCACCCGATTTGAATCCGCTCACTTCGACGGATACGACATCGTTCTGGATCATGGATCACTTGGGCGAAGGCTTGTACACGAAAGACAAAGAAGGCAATCCGGTTCTCGGGGTAGCCAAAGAAGTGAAGCTGTCTGACGACAAGCTCAAGTACACCTTTACTTTGCGCGACGATGCCAAATGGACAAACGGCGAGCCTGTAACCGCAGAAGATTTCGCCTATACGTTCATGAAGCATATCGATCCGGCGACAGCCTCTACGACAGCGTATCTCCTCTATTATATTAAGGGAGCAGAAGCGTACAACAAAGGAACAGGCAAAGCAGAAGACGTCGGAATCAAGGCTCTCGATGCGAAAACATTGGAAATCGAACTGGTAGCTCCAACTTCTTACTTTGACAAGATGCTTGCTACCCGCTACTGGCACCCGATCAACAAAAAGCAGGCGGAAGCCGATCCGAAATGGGCAGCCAATGCCGAGACGTATATTTCCAACGGTGCTTACAAGCTCGTTTCCTGGAAGCATGACTCCGAACTGGTGATTGAAAAGAACGAGAATTATTGGAACAAGGACGACGTAAAAATGGAGAAGATCACCTGGAAAATGGTGAACGATGCCACAACGTCCTACCAGATGTACAAGAGCGGAGAGCTTGATTTCAACAAAGAGATGCCATCTGACATTCTCGCTCAGGAAAAATCAAGCCCTGACTACAAATCCGTTCCTTACTACGGCACGTACATGTACATGTTCAACGTGACGAAAGAGCCGTTCACCAACAAAAAAGTGCGCCGTGCATTCGCTATGGCGATCGATCGCAAAGCACTGACCGAAATGGTGAGCCAAGGCGGCGAAACTCCGGCTTACTCCATGGTGCCGCGCGGAGCGATTACGCCAACAGGCAAAGACTTCCGCGAAGAAGGCGGCGACTACTTCAAGGAAGATCCGGCGGAAGCGAAAAAACTGCTGGCGGAAGGCATGCAGGAAGCAGGCTGGTCTACGCTGCCTGAAGTAACACTTATGTACAACACCGATGAAAGCCACAAAAAAATAGCCCAAGCCCTCCAGGAAATGCTGAAGAAAAACTTGGGTGTAGATGTGAAGCTGACCAACCAAGAGTGGAAAGTATACCTCGATACAACGAGACAAAAGAACTACCAAATGGGCCGCATGGGCTGGGTAGGTCAAATCAGCGATCCGGCGTTCAACCTCGATTACTACTTGGGTGACAGCCCGAACAACCGTACAGGCTGGGTAAACAAAGAGTACGACGACCTGAACATGGCAGCAAAAGTGGAGCAAGATCCGAACAAGCGCATGGAACTGTTGCACAAAGCAGAGGCTGTTTTGATGGAAGAAATGCCGTTCATCCCGATCTACCACTATCAACAAAACTATCTAGTAAAACCAGGTTTGGAAGGATTGACGTATCCGGTCAATGCATTCCCAAGCGCACGCTGGGCAACGAAAAAATAGAAAAAAGAGGAGTCTCTCCTCTTTTTTCCCTTTTCACACGGAACAGTCAGCTGCTTTTGGCTGTTCTTGGCGATTCGTCAACCATGAATCACTATACATACACTTCTTGATGACGAGGAAAGGGTGATGGCACATGATTATGGACTATTTGCAAGTCAAGTCGGCCTATCAGCTGAAAGTGGTGCCGAAAACGAACGAGCTGACTTTTTTGACGAAGCTCACAGGCATTGCCCAGGTGTGGAGTTGGGATGAGCAAACTGCGAGCGTACGTCAGGTGACTTCTTTGCCTGACCGGGTTGTCGAGTTCGCCCATTCTCCATGCGGGACGAAGACCGTTGTCGGCATGGACAACAAAGGAGACGAGCGCCAGCAGTTTTTTTTGCTGAAAGAGGGTGGAGCAGTCGTCAAGCCATTGACGGATGTGCCCGAATTTTTCCATTACTTCGGCGGCTGGTCGCCTTGCAGCGAGAAAATTGCCTGGTCGAGCAACCGTCGCGAGCCACGCTGCTTCGATATTTTTGTGCAGGACGTAGAGAGCGGCCAGTACGAAGAAGTGTACCGTCATGACGGGCGCTGCGATCCGATTGCCTGGCTGCCGAACGGCACAGGGCTGATTTTCAGCGTACAGGAAACGAATATCGACAATGCCTTGTACCTGTTGGATTTGCAGACCAGACAAGCCCGGAAGCTGCCGATTTGCAGCAAGCAAGCGCGCTTTCACTCGTTGCAGTTGACCCGTGACGGACAACACGGCTACATCGTGACCGATCGCGATGACAACACGATGGCGCTTTGCCGCTTTGCGCTGGATGGCGCCGAACTGGAAAAGCTCGTCCAGATCGACAAGTGGGACGTGGAGGAAGCGAAACTTTCGCACAGCGAGGAAGTGCTTGCTTTCGCCATCAATGAAGGCGGGCGTTCGGCTCTCGGCTTTTACTCTTTGACCGAGCAGCGTCAAGTAATGGCAGAGAACATCCCGGGTGGCGTCATCAGCGGACTCGCGTTCCGCTCGGATGAACAGCTTGCCTTTGCCCTGAAAAGCCCGACATTGCCCGGCGACATCTGGACGTATTCGCTTGCGGAAAAATCGAGTGAGCGCGTGACTTATGTTGGCGTGGCAAAAGAAATTCAAGACAGCCTCGTGGAGCCAGAGCTGTGCAGCTTCCGTTCTTTTGACGGGCTGGAGGTGCCGTATTTTCTCTACAGCAAAAACCATTCCGGCAAAAGTCCGGTTGTCGTCTACGTCCACGGCGGGCCGGAGAGCCAGATTCGCGCAGAGTACCACCCGGTCTTTCAATATTTGGTCAACCAGGGCTTCACGGTAGTGGCACCGAACGTGCGCGGCAGCATGGGCTATGGCCGTACGTACGTGCAACTCGACGATCGCCGCAAGCGGATGGACTCTGTCGCCGACCTCGCCTGGCTGGTCAAAGACTTGTCGCAAAAGGAAACGGTCGACCCGCAGGCAATCGGGATTATGGGCCGCAGCTACGGCGGTTTCATGGTGCTTGCCGCCCTCACCCATTACCCGGATTTGTGGGCAGCCGGAGTCGATATCGTCGGCATCTCGCATTTTGGCACCTTCCTGAAAAACACGGGAGAGTGGCGGAGAAAGCTGCGCGAAGTCGAATACGGCTACTTGGGCGAGGACGACGATTTCTTCGAACAAATCGCGCCGCTGAATCACTCTGCCAAAATCAAGGCACCGTTGCTCGTCTTTCACGGGCGTAACGATACCCGGGTCCCTGTCAGCGAGGCGGAGCAGCTTGTGGCAGACATGCAAGGCCGGGGGCAACAGGTGGCTTTGCACGTTTTCGAAGACGAAGGCCACTTTACCGAAAAACTGGACAACCACATCACGCTGAATCAGGGCATTACCCGCTTTTTCCTGGAGCATTTGAAAACGGTCCACAGTGAAAAGGAGTGAGTGACAAATGAACAGCCAAAAAAGAAAAGTCGCAGCAGAAGATTTGTATCAACTGACGTACGCAAGCGACCCGCAGCTTTCCCCGCAGGGAGATGCGGTTGTTTACGTGAAGACGATGATCGACGAAGAGCGGGCGTATCGCAACCACTTGTTCGTCCGCGACTTGCAGACAGGAGAAACGGTGCAACTGACGAGCGGTGCTGTGCGTGACACGTATCCGCGCTGGTCGCCGGATGGTACGCGCATCTCTTTCGTCTCCAAGCGTTCCGGGACAGCACAAGTTTGGCTGATTGACGCCAAAGGTGGCGAGCCGCGCCAGTTGACGCACTGCAAAACAGGGGTGAGCACTCCGCTCTGGTCGCCGGATGGACAGCTTATCGTCTTTTCTTCCTTGATAGATCGCGGCGAGACGTTTGACGATCAGGAAGGCGAAGCAAAAGAAGCAGTCGTTCCGAAAGTAATCCATGTCGAGCGGATGAAATACAAATCGGACGATTACGGCTATTTGTACGAAAAAACACGGCAACTCGCCCTCGTGCATGTGGAAACGGGAGAAGTAAAAGCGTTGACAGACGGGCCTTACCATCATACGATCGGCTCCTGGTCGCCGGACGGAAAATGGCTGGCGATCACAGCCAACCGCAACGATAATCCTGACATGCTGCACACGGTCGACGTGTATTTGCTGCCGACAGCGGGAGGAGAATGGAAGAAGCTGACGAGCAGTAACGGGACATTTTCCCACCCAACCTGGTCTGCTGACAGCCAAAAGCTCGCGTTCATCGGCAGCTTGGCGGACGGAATTTACTTGAACGCAACGCAAAAGCGAGTATGGACATGCGATCTCGACAGCGGCGAGCTGACTTGCGTGACCGCTGATTGGGACGTGCAAATCGGCGATTCGACGATTGGCGATGTGCGCTCGCCGGGCCACCCGACTCCAGGAGCGGTCTGGACGGAGGACGGAACCGCGTTGTACGTGATTGTAAGCGAGCGCGGCAATTCCGGCATTTACCGCGTAGCTCTGGACGGACAAAAAGAGCACATCGTCAGCGGCAACCGCAACGTGTACGGATTCACGATTGACGAGCAAAAGCAGACGCTGATCGCAGCGATCAGTGATCCGCTCATTCCGGGAGACTTGTATCAATTCGACCTAGGAACGAAGGCAGAGCAACGTTTGACCGAACTGAACCGCGACTTTTTTGCGAATGTGGAGCTGGCTGTGCCGGAAGAAATCGAATTTGCAGCGCAAGACGGCTGGAAGGTGCACGGCTGGATGCTGAAACCAGTCGGTTACAAGCCAGGTGAAAAATACCCGCTCGTCTTGCAAATCCACGGCGGGCCGCACTCCATGTACGGCAATACGTTTTTCCACGAGTTTCAGATTTTGGCGGCAAAAGGCTACGCGGTGCTTTACACCAATCCGCGCGGCAGCTACGGGTACGGCGAGCGCTTCATGCAGGCGTGCTGCGGAGATTACGGCGGCAAGGACTATCTCGACCTGATGAGCGCAGTCGACTACGCGTGCCAGCAGTTTGATTTCGTGGACGAGTCCCGCCTGGGAGTGGCAGGCGGAAGCTACGGCGGCCTGATGACCAACTGGATCGTAGGGCAGACGAACAGATTCCGCGCAGGTGTGACGGATCGCAGCATTTGCAACTGGGTGAGCTTTTACGGCGTGAGCGACATCGGCTACTACTTCAGCGCCGAAGAAATTCAGGCCAATCCGTTCACCAATCCGGAGAAAATGTGGCAGCATTCGCCGATTCGTCTGGTCGCAAACATCGAGACGCCGCTTCTGATCATGCACGGGGAACAGGATCACCGCTGCCCGATCGAGCAGGCTGAACAGCTGTACATCACGCTCAAACACCAAGGCAAGGCACCCGTGTCCTTCATTCGCTTCCCCGGAGCCGGACATGAGCTGTCCCGCAGCGGAGATCCCGAGCAGCGCGTGCTGAGATTGCAGTATACAGAGGACTGGTTCGCGACGTATATGGAGCCAAAAGTGCCAAGCTTGCAGCAGTAGTAGTCGTATCGATGCCAAATCCAAATCCGCCAAAGAGCGCTCACGAGGAGGAACGAAAGATGAACAAGGAACAAGTATTGGGCTGCGTACAGGAGATACTCCCGGAGGCGATTGACCGCCTGAAGCAATACTTGAGTTACCCCACCGTTTCTGCCCAGCACAAAGCGATTCCGGAAACAGTCGACTACGTCGTGCAGATGATCCACGAGGCTGGCGGCGAGACGAAGGTGCTCGACGATCTTGGCGGCAACCCCGTCGTCTATGCTTTTTTTGCAGCAGGCAGCAATGGCGATGCCAGCAAGACGCTGCTCTACTACAACCATTACGATGTTCAGCCGCCAGAACCGTTCAGCGAATGGCATACCGAGCCGTTCACGCCGACTGTGATCGAGGGCAAGCTGTTCGCACGCGGCGCAGCCGACAACAAAGGCGACCTGGTAGCGCGGCTGAGCGCGATCAAAATTTTGCAAAAGCAGGGCGGCTTGCCGTGCAACATCAAGTTCCTGATCGAAGGGGAAGAGGAGATCGGCAGTCCGAACCTGGAACCGTATTTGCGCCAATATAAAGACCTGTTCGCAGCGGATGCGTGCATTTGGGAATTTGGCGGAAAAGACGAATCCGAGCGCATCAGCATGGTTGCCGGAATCAAAGGCATGGCGTATTTGGAGCTGACCTGCACAGGCGCGGACATCGACATGCACTCTTCTGTCGGCGCTTATGTAGACAACGCAGCATGGCGTCTGGTACAAGCACTGGCGACGATGAAAAATGAGCAAAACGAAATTTTGGTCGAAGGCTTTTTCGACGGCATCGAAGAACCGACAGCAGATGAAAAGAAAGTCGTGTCCGAGCTGCCGTTCAGCGAGGAAGCGACGGCAGAACTGTACGGCCTGAAACGCCCGCTGATCACGAAGGCAAAAGGCGTGGACCCGCGCGAGGCGATGGTGTTCCACCCGACGATGACGATTTGCGGACTGGACAGCGGGTATACCGGAGAAGGCGCGAAGACGGTGCTGCCGAAAAACGCCAGAGCCAAAGTGGATTGCCGTCTCGTGCCGGGACAAGACCCGCAGCACATCTTGCGTTGCATCGAGGCGCATCTGAAGAAGCATGGCTACGACGACATTACGGTGACGATGATCAACGGGCAAAAAGCGTACCGCTCCGATTTCCACCATCCGTTCGTTGCCCATGTGCTGGATACCGCCCGCGTCGTCTACGAGAACGAGCCTGTTCTCGCACCGAACTCGGCAGGGACAGGCCCGATGTACATTTTCGGCGAACAGCTTAAGCTTCCGGTTGTCAGTACGGGAGTAGGCTGGGTCGGCTGCAAGGTGCACGCGCCGAACGAGTCGATTCGGCTGAAAGATTTCGAAGAAGGAATCGCCCACATGGTTGTGATGCTTTCCGGATTTGCCCAGGCGCTTTCCCTGACCAAATAAATGCTTTGCCAACAAAGACCTCGACACGATGCGGGGTCTTTTTTTCGGTTAACTGTTTTTGCGGCAGCTACGGAGTGGACTTTCATTTTGCAAAACATGTACAATCGAGGGTATCGAAGCTTTCGTATAGATCAGGAGGCGAACTGCATGAACAGCGAAATTTCACGATGGGAAACCGCAACCTTTGCCGGCGGCTGCTTCTGGTGCATGGTCAGTCCGTTTGACAAGCTGCCAGGAATCATCAAGGTCGTCTCGGGCTACACAGGCGGCCACGTCGAAAATCCGACCTATGAACAAGTGTGCTCGGATACAACCGGACACTATGAAGCCGTGCAAATCACCTACGATCCGGCGCGCATCTCGTATGAAGAGCTGTTGCAGATGTTTTGGAGACAGATCGATCCGACAGATGCAGGCGGCCAATTCGGTGATCGGGGGCAATCGTACGCCCCGGCGATTTTCTTTCACACGCCAGAGCAGGAACGACTGGCGATCCGCTCGCGTGAGGAACTGGAGCAAAGCGGCATTTTTCAAAAGCCGATAGCGACCTTGATTTTGCCTGCCAAGCCGTTTTACCCGGCAGAGGATTACCACCAGGACTATTACAAGAAAAACCCTGTGCGCTACCAGTATTACCGGGCGGCGTCGGGAAGAGCGAAGTTCGTGAAGGAAGCATGGCGCGACAAAAAGAAGCAGGAAGAACTGAAACAGGTACTGACGCCGATTCAGTACGAAGTGACGCAAAACAGCGGCACGGAGCGCCCGTTTGCCAATGAGTTCTGGAATCACAAAGAGGAAGGCATCTACGTGGATATCGTGTCGAACGAGCCGTTGTTTTCTTCCTTGGACAAATTCGATTCCGGCTGCGGCTGGCCGTCGTTTACCCAACCGCTGGCCAGCGAGAATGTCACCGAGCAGCTCGATTTGACCCACAACATGATTCGGACAGAAGTGCGCAGCAAGCACGCAGACTCGCATCTGGGGCATGTGTTCGAAGACGGACCGGGAGAAAACGGCTTGCGCTACTGCATCAACTCTGCGGCGCTGCGCTTTATTCCGAAAGACAAGCTGGAAGAAGAGGGCTTCGGCGAGTACAAGTCGTTGTTTGATAAACAAAAAGACTGACCTGTCCTTAGCGCGTTGCCAGCATCGGGCCGCCGTTCTCTGTGAATCATTCGGGAAGGCGGTCTTTTTGTACAAAATAGGCGTATATCTCGCGAAAGAAAGGGTGCGACAGAGTCCATGATGATACGAAAGAGATGGTTTTTCAGCTTGATTGGACTGCTGCTCGCCGTGACGATGCTTGCGGCCTGTTCCATGGCAACGGAACCGTCTGCCGAAAAGGAAGACCTTCCCGCGAAAGCGGTGGAAGGAGGGACGCTGACGATTGTCAGAATGTCCGATGCTGGCAATCTCGATCCGCACTTCATCTCCACGATCAATGCCGCGAGTGTCGTCCATCAAAAAGTGTACGAAGGGCTGGTCAGACGGGATGCCAACATGGTGATCGTGCCGCAGCTCGCCCTCTCCTGGCGGCAAGTCAGCGATCTTGTCTGGGAGTTCAAGCTGCGACAGGGCGTTTTCTTTCACGATGGCACACCGTTTGACGCCACCGCAGTGAAGCGAACCTTGGACCGGGTCATGGACCCGAAGATCGCTTCGCCGCGAGCTGCGATGTTTGACAAGATCAAGCAAATCAAAATCGTCGATCCGTACACCGTACAGTTTATTTTGGAGCGGCCGTTTACGCCGCTGCTCTCCATATTAGCCAGTCACGAAGGCAGCATGATTAGCCCGAAAGCGATCGAGCAGTACGGGCGCAAGCTGGCGGAGCATCCGGTTGGAACTGGGCCGTTTGTGTTTCGCTCCTGGGAGCCGGGAAATCAGATCGTGCTGGACAAAAACCAGCAGTATTGGGGCGACAAGCCGAAAATCGATCATGTGATTTTTCGCGTCGTGGCGGACGATCAGAAGCGTATTGCCATGGTCGAAAACGGCGAGGCCCACGTAGCCGAATCGATTCCGGTGCAGGAGATCGATCGGCTGTCCGCATCGAATCGCTTGCATGTGTATCGCAGCGAAGCGTTGGGAACCGAGTTTATCGGGTTCAATGTGGCGCAAGAGCCGCTTAACGACATTCGCGTCAGGCAGGCTATCAGTTCAGCCATCGAAACAGGAGCCATCATCAAAGGCGTCTACAACAATGTAGGCACGCAGGCCAACTCGCCGCTCGGGCCAAAAGTATTCGGCTACAGTTCGTCCGTCCAAAGCTATCCGTACGACCTGAACAAGGCGCGCGAGCTGCTCGCCAAAGCAGGATACCCCAACGGCTTTTCCATCCATATGCTGACATACGACCGCAACGATCGGGTCATGGTTGCGCAAGTCATCCGTTCCCAGCTCAAAGGAATCGGGATCGACGCCAAAATAGATGTGGTCAGCTACGCCGATTTCGTCACGACGATCGAAAAGACGCGGACGCACCAGATTTTCGTCAGCGGCTGGGGGAACGCGACGGGTGACGCGGACTACAACCAGTACAACCTGTTTCACACGATGGGCGGCGGGGCTGGAAACAGCTTTCAGTACAGCAACCAGGAACTGGACAGGCTGCTCGAAGCCGGACGAGTCGAGTCAGACCCGGCCAAGCGTCTCGCCATCTACGCGAAGGCGCAGGAGCTGGAGATGCAGGATGCGCTGCTGGTGCCGATTCGCAATCTGGAAAATCTCGCCGTCATCAGCATCGACATTCAAGGCTTTTCCATCAGTCCGGCTGGCTATCTCATGCTCGACCAGGTCAGCATTCAAAAATAAGCGGACAACTGCTGCCGGACGGGCGCTGCACTCGCTGGTGCTTGGGTGACGAACAAGATCATAAGGGACAGACGCGCTGGTGTATACGGCGCGTCTTTTTTACTTGTTTGGCTCAGACTATAGCTGTATAGGTTTTTGGTATAGACGGAATTGCCGAAAAGCATAGAACAATGCAAAAACGTGCAGTATAATCAAAAATATTTTAAATAGACATAAAACGAAAAACAGGAGAGAGAAACATGAATACTGTGGAGAGAATCAGCAAGTTTGTTGGCAGCACGTTCTCGTTGTGGGTAATTTTGTTTGCCATTCTCGGCTTTTTTGTGCCGGAAGCGTTCGTCGGCGGAAAAGGCTACATTTCGTTCCTGCTCGGCGTCATCATGTTCGGAATGGGGCTGACTTTGTCTTCGGAAGATTTCCGCGAAGTGTTTCGCAGGCCGGTCGATGTGTTGATCGGCGTAGTCGGTCACTACCTGATCATGCCTTCGCTTGCGTTTGTGCTCGCGATCACGTTGCAGCTTCCGCCGGATATTGCGGTTGGTGTCATTTTGGTCGGCTGCTGTCCGAGCGGGACGGCGTCCAATGTCATGACGTACTTGTCAAAAGGCGATGTCGCTCTCGGGGTTTCCATCGCGGCTGTGTCCACCTTGATCGCCCCGATCGCTACCCCTGCACTCATCTCGCTTTTGGCTGGAAAATGGATGGCGATTGATACGAAGTCGCTATTTCTCGATATTGTGATGGTCGTCATTGTCCCGATCGTACTCGGTGTGATCGTCAAAGCGTTTTTCGGCAAGCAGGCGGAAGCGAGCGCCAAGGCATTGCCGCTCGTGTCTACCATTGCTATCGTTTTGATCGTGGCGATTGTCGTTGCCCTGAACAAAGGCAAAATCGTCGAGACAGGCATGATCATTTTTGCTGTCGTCATTTTGCACAATATTCTCGGCTACGTGCTCGGCTATTTTTTCGCCAAGCTGTTCGGCTTGAATCTGGCGAAGCGCAAAGCGGTGACGTTGGAGACAGGCATGCAAAACTCCGGTTTGGGCGCGGCTTTGGCGGCGGCTCACTTCAATCCGCTCGCAGCGGTGCCGAGCGCCATCTTCAGCGTGTGGCACAACCTTTCCGGCTCTGTGCTGGCCACCTATTTTGCCAAAAAAGAAGAGTAGGCGACTGGCATCCTCGCGGCAAAGGCGCGCTGATTTTTTGCCAAAATGGCACGTTCCTGTAACGAAAAAGGCCCGATTTATGTCATAATGGGTACGTACTTCCATGCTGGATAAGTACCTAACACCTATGCGGGCTGACTGTACAGCCGGGCCCGATTCGAAAGGACGTCATGATGAAACGTTTTGCCAATCGTACGAATCATTCCATCATACTGGTAACAGCCGCGATTCTCGCGCTGTCTGGATGCAGCAGCATGGCTGCGCCAAACGAAGAACAGGCAAAGCCGTCGCAGGAGACGACCCAGCCTGCTCCAGCAGAAGTGCCCAAACCTGCCGAGGAAGCCAAACAACCGGAAACCAAGCCAGCCGAGACGGCGAAGCCGGAAGAAACGAAACCGGAAGAAACCAAGCAGCCAGAGGCCCAACCGCCGAAAAAGCCGTCTGCCGAAGGGGCAGGCAAGTACGAAGAGCTGCTTGCGGATATCGAGGTAGTCGCTGAACCGCAAAGTGTAGCGGTCCTGGTCAACAAACAGCGCAAGCTTCCCGAAAACTATACGCCAAACGACCTGGTATTCCCGAAAGTCCCGTACCTGCTCCCGGAAAAGAGCGAGAAGCGGAAAATGCGCAAGGAAGCGGCGGCTGCGCTGGAGGAATTGTTTGCAGCGGCAAAAGCGGACGGAGTAGCGCTTGCAGGAGTATCGGCCTACCGCTCTCACGCTTACCAGAAAGCGCTGTTCAACCGCTACGTGCAAAAAGACGGCGTGGAAAAAGCGCGCACTTACAGCGCCGTGCCAGGTACGAGTGAACACGAAACCGGGCTTGCGATCGACGTATCCGGCGTAGACGGCAAATGCGCGGCGACGAGCTGCTTTGGCGGCACGAAGGAAGCATTGTGGCTTGCCGAGCACGCGGCAGAACACGGCTTTATCATCCGCTATCCGGATGGAAAAGAAGCGATCACAGGCTATATGTACGAGCCGTGGCACTTGCGCTACGTCGGCGTGGAGATCGCCAAACAAATCAGCGAGCAAGGCATCACGCTGGAGGAGTATTCAGGTGTGGTTCCCGCCGCGGCCAATGAGACTGAGTCAAACTAAACCTAAGCTTTTCGGAAAAAAGGAGACGCCGATTTTTCGCTACGGAAGAATCGGCGTTTTTCTTGTAGCGCGAATACACATGCGCATGCAAACGTCCTTCGGCAAAAGAATTTCTATGCTATAATGATCACGGGTGAAGATAATGAGCGAAAAATCAATCAGGGAACGAATTATTGATACGGCCATGCGCCTGTTTGAAGCACATGGCTACCACCGGGTCACCGTCGACCAGATCGTCAAAGAAAGCGGCACCTCCAAGGGAGGCTTTTACCACAACTTCAAGTCCAAGGATGAACTGCTCTACATCATTCACGACCAGTTCATTACGTACGTGCTGGAAAAAGCGGAAGAAGCGTACGAGAAGTGGGATACGCCAACCGAGCGCCTGCAAGCAATCGTCAAATCGTTTGTGATGATGATCGATCTGTACCGCTCGCAGGTCACGATCTTTTATCAGGAAAGCCTGTTTTTGACCCCGGAGTATTTCACTGATATTGAAACGAAGCGGGACCGCTACAAGCAAATCATGTTTACCGTCATTTCCGACGGGATCAAATCGGGCGAGTTCCGGCCGGAGCTGCCTGTGCCAATCGTCTCTATGGCGATTTTCGGCATGGTCAACTGGATTTACAAATGGTATCAAAAAACAGGGACGTATTCGATCGAGCAGATTGCGGACATTTACGCCGACATGGTTCTGCATTCCGTCCTGAAGCCAGAAGCGATGAAAAATCCGGACTTCAACCGCTTTTTCCTGGCTTCGCCCGAAGCGCCGTTCAAATTGTTGTAAACGAATATGGATCAGGCGACTACTCGTCATTGCTAAAAATGGGAGCAGAGGCATAGTCGCTTCACGGTCCGGTCAGCGATGTACCATTCAGACTGACTGGTTGGTCTGTACGACGATTCAGACATTTGCTATAATGTTTAAAAGACCAACTGGTCGGTCTTGCGCATTCATCACAGACCAACCAGTCGGTTCGTTGGCAAATCAGCCGCAATGAGTCGGGACATGGGAGGAATACGTATGTTTTCGATCTATGAACTGAGAGAACTGGTCAAGCTGCTGGAGCAGACAGACATAGAGTCTATCGATGTCAGCGATGACGAATCCCGTTTGCGCATCAAACGCCGGACTGCCGGGCAAACAGCAAGAGTTGCTGCCGTGACTGCGCCGACGTTGCCAGCGGTCACTGCCAAGTCAGCTTCATCCGTCGTCAACCTGCCGCAAAAAGCAGGAACTCAACCGCTCCAAACAGAACCTATAGCAACAAAGCGGCAGGAGGCAACAGCTCATCCCGCAGAAAAGACGGAAAACTTGCATAAAATCACCTCCCCGATGGTCGGGACCTTTTACGCGGCTTCTGCCGAGGATGCGCCACCGTATGTAGCGGTACACGATCGCGTGGAGCCGTCCAGCATTGTCTGTATCGTGGAAGCCATGAAGCTGTTCAACGAGATTGAAGCAGAGGTAAAAGGGGAAATCGTTTCGATACTGGTACAAAACGGCCAACTGGTTGACCACGGCCAGCCGCTGTTTTTGGTGAAGCTTGCCGAGTAGAATCGGCGAATGAGGGGAGGTCTGGATCGTGAATAAAGATACACTGTTTACGCAATTTCCTGTGCCGACGTACGAGCAATGGCGGGAGGCAGCCGAAAAATCGTTGAAGGGAGCTGCCTTCGATGCCAAGCTGTTGAACAAAACACAGGAAGGAATTATCCGCCAGCCGATCTATCGGGCGGAAGATGTCGCAACATTGCCACGACGAGGGGGGCCGGGCGAGGCTCCTTTTGTCAGGGGAACGAGAAGTCCGCTGGATCAGCAGGCTGGGCGCTGGGAGGTCTGCCAGGAAATGGCGGGCCCGGACGCGAAATCGTTTCATGAAGCGGCATTGACAGATTTGGCGCGCGGGCAAACGGCGCTGCACATCGTATTCGATCGCGCTGTGCGCGCAGGGCTTGATCCAGATGAAGCACTGCCGGAAGACATCGGTAAAGACGGCTTGTCCATTTTTGCGCTGGAAGAACTGGGGGAAGCTTTGCGCGGACTGAATTTGGAAGAGCTGCCTTTGTTCGTGCAGTCGGGAGCATTGGGTTTGCCAGTCTTTTCCCTGCTGTTCGCTCATATGAAGGCGAGCGGCCACAGTCCGGCAAACTTGCGGGGATGCATCGGGCAAGACCCGCTGACGCCGCTGCTCGTGGAAGGGCAGCTTCCGCACTCGCTTGACACTGCTTTTGCCGCCATGGCGAAAATGACGAGTTGGGCCAGTCAGCATGCGCCCAAGCTCAAAACGATTCTCGTTCAGGGCAATCCGTATTGCGAGAGCGGCGGTCATGCTGTGGCCGAGCTGGCTTTTTCGCTGGCAACGGGCGTCGAGTATATTCAGGCGATGCTTGACCGCGGCCTTTCGATTGAAGAAGTGGCGGGCCGGATGCAGTTTTCTTTTGCGGTCGGTTCCGATGTGTTCATGGAAATTGCCAAGCTTCGGGCCGTGAAAATGCTGTGGGCGAATATTGTGGACGCGTACGGCGGTTCGGTCGAGGCGCAAAAAATAGCGATTCACGCCCGCACAGCGGCTTGGACGAAAACGGTCTGCGACCCGTACGTCAACATGCTGCGCGCAACTACGGAAGCGTTTTCTGCGATTGTTGGCGGCGTCGACAGCTTGCATGTATCTGCTTTTGACGAAGCGATTCGTCCAGCCAACGAGTTTTCCCGCCGGATCGCACGCAATACACAAATCATTTTGGAACAGGAGGCGCATCTGGCAAAAGTCGCTGACCCTGCTGGCGGCTCCTGGTATGTCGAGTGGCTCACGGACGAATTGGCGAAAAAGGCGTGGGAGCTGTTTGTGCAAGTAGAGGAGCAGGGCGGCTTGCTTCGTGCTTTGGAGTCCGGCTTCGTGCAAGAAACGATTGCCCAGACAGCGGCCCGCAAGCAAAAAGACATCCAAGAGCGCAAAAGCCGCATCGTCGGCACCAACATGTATCCGAATCCTGCGGAGCAACTGCTCACGCGTCCAGCCAACCCAGCGCTTCACAAGCAGCGAGTCGCGGAATTGCGCGCATACCGCAGCCAAAAAACTCCGGCTGATGCCGCAGAAGCCTTGGAAAAACTGGCGCAACATACGGTTGATTGGGTGGAAGCGGCGGCAAAAGCAGCGCTTGACGGCGCGACCGTAGGCGATATTGCCAAGGCGCTGACCGCAGGCAAGCAAGCAGCGACGGTGATTGCTCCGCTTCGCGTTCACCGGGCGGCTGAAGCTTTCGAAACATTGCGCAAGCAAGCGGAAGCGTACGCAGAGAAAACAGGGCAGCGGCCATCCGTGTTTCTGGCGGCGCTTGGCCCTGTCGCCAAGCATAAGGCGCGAGCGGACTTTGCCGCAGAGTTTTTTGCCGTCGGCGGTTTTGCAGCGCTGCGAACAGCAGCGTACAGCTCGGCAGCAGAGGCGGCACAAGCGGCAATCGCATCGGGAGCGCGGATTACCGTCATTTGCTCCGACGATGCAAGCTATCCCGAGCTGGTGCCGCCACTCGCCCAGGCGATCAAGCAGGCGGCTCCGGATATGACCGTGCTTTTGGCTGGATTGCCGGATGCCGAGCAGCTGGCGCAGTACAAAGCGGCTGGAGTGGATGATTGCATTCATCTGCGCTCCAATTGCTATCAGATGCTGCGAGAACTTCAGGAGCGGACAGGAGTGAGCTCACGATGAAGAGACCTGATTTTTCCAAAATGCCGTATTCGTCCAGGCGGGACATCTCCGACCTGTTTCCGGCGGAGGCTTCTGCCGGGGCAAAGGCGTTTGAGTTTGCGGAGCAGCAGTTGTGGCAGACGATGGAGCAAATCCCCGTCAAGCCTGTTTATACAAAAGAAGATGTGCAAGACATGACGCATCTGGGCTACATGCCGGGCCTGCCTCCTTATTTCCGCGGCCCGTATCCGACGATGTACGTCACCCAGCCTTGGACCGTGCGCCAGTATGCCGGATTTTCCACGGCAGAGGAGAGCAACGCCTTTTATCGCCGCAACCTGGCTGCCGGACAAAAAGGGCTGTCGATTGCCTTTGACCTCGCCACACACCGCGGATACGATTCCGACCACCCGCGCGTAGTCGGGGATGTCGGCAAGGCGGGAGTGGCTGTAGACTCGATTCTCGACATGAAAATTTTGTTCGACGGGATTCCGCTGGATAAAATGTCTGTTTCCATGACGATGAACGGAGCGGTATTGCCGATCATGGCCTTTTACATCGTGGCGGCGGAGGAGCAGGGCGTATCGCAGGCTGAGCTGACCGGGACGATTCAAAACGACATTTTGAAAGAATACATGGTGCGCAATACGTACATTTACCCGCCAGAGGCGTCGATGAAAATTATTTCCGACATCTTCGCCTACACCTCGAAGCACATGCCCAAGTTCAACAGCATCAGTATTTCCGGCTACCATCTGCAAGAAGCAGGCGCGACAGCGGACATCGAGCTGGCGTATACGCTCGCGGACGGTTTGGAATACGTGCGAACGGGGCTTGCGGCTGGCATCGACATTAACGCTTTCGCACCGCGCCTGTCGTTTTTCTGGGCGATTGGCATGAACTACTTCATGGAGGTAGCGAAAATGCGGGCGGCACGCCTGATTTGGGCGAGCCTGATCAAGCAGTTCAACCCGAAAAACGAAAAGTCGATGGCGTTGCGCACGCACTCGCAAACATCCGGCTGGAGCCTGACCGAGCAAGACCCGTACAACAACGTCGTGCGGACGTGCGTGGAAGCGATGGCGGCGGCGCTCGGACATACGCAGTCGCTGCATACGAATGCGCTCGATGAGGCGATTGCGCTTCCGACCGACTTTTCCGCGCGAATCGCCCGCAACACACAGTTGTTTTTGCAGGACGAAACCCAGATTACGAAGGTCGTGGACCCGTGGGCAGGCTCGTACTACGTCGAGTCGCTGACAGCGCAGCTCGTGGAAAAAGCGTGGGCGCACATCGAGGAGATCGAAGCTTTGGGCGGCATGGCGAAAGCGATTGAGACGGGATTGCCCAAAATGAAAATCGAGGAAGCGGCAGCCAGACGCCAGGCGCATATCGATTCGGCGAAAGAAGCTATCATCGGTGTGAACAAGTACCGTCTGGACAAGGAAGACCCGCTGGAAATTCTCGAAGTCGACAACACAGCGGTACGCGAAGCGCAAATTCGCCGATTGCAAGAGCTTCGCGAAAATCGGGACGAGGCGCGGGTGCAGGCGGCCCTGTCTGCTATCACCGAGTGTGCGCGCACGGGCGAAGGCAATTTGCTGGCGCTGGCGATTGAAGCGGCGCGGGCAAGGGCGTCGCTCGGCGAAATCTCGGATGCGTATGAAAAGGTGGTCGGACGGCACAAAGCGGTGATCCGCTCGATCAGCGGCGTCTACAGTGCGGAGTACGCCGATGCGGATGAAGTGGCAGCGGTGCGCAAAATGGCGGATGAATTTGAGCAGTGGGAAGGGCGGCGTCCGCGCATCATGATCGCCAAGATGGGCCAGGACGGGCACGACCGGGGAGCAAAAGTCATCGCGACCGCTTTTGCCGACCTGGGCTTTGATGTCGATATCGGGCCGTTGTTCCAGACACCGGAGGAAACGGCAAAACAAGCGGTGGAAAACGACGTGCATGTGATCGGCTTCAGCTCGCTCGCTGCCGGACACAAGACATTGCTGCCGCAACTCGTGGAGGAGCTGAAAAAGCTGGGCCGCGAAGATATCGTCGTCGTCATCGGCGGGGTCATTCCGCCGCAGGATTACGCCTTTTTGCGCGAGCATGGCGCTGCCGCCATCTTCGGTCCGGGAACCGTCATTCCGGTAGCAGCCCAGCACGTTTTGCAGGAAATCGTACATCGACTGGAGGCTGCCGGCCTATGAGCGGCGGTGGAGACGGCAAAACATCCCTGAACTTTTCTTCCAAAGTCCGCCTCCCGCGCCTTTCTGTCGAGCAGTATGTCGAGGGCGTGCGGGCAAACAACCGGACCGTGCTCGCCCAGGCCATCACGCTGGTCGAGAGCAATTCCGCCGCCCATATGGACATGGCGCAGGAAGTGATCCGCCAGCTTTTGCCCCACACCGGGCAATCGATTCGCATCGGGGTGTCGGGAGTGCCGGGAGCAGGCAAAAGCACGTTTATCGAGGCATTTGGCACGATGCTGTGCGAAAAAGGCCATCGGGTGGCTGTGCTTGCGGTCGATCCGAGCAGTACGGTCACGCGCGGGAGCATTCTCGGCGACAAGACGCGGATGGAGCTGCTCTCGCGCAACCCGAACGCGTTCATCCGCCCGTCCGCTACCGGAGGGACGCTGGGCGGGGTCAACCGGAAAACGCGGGAAACGATGCTGATTTGCGAAGCGGCTGGCTACGATGTCATTTTGGTCGAGACGGTTGGCGTCGGACAGAGCGAGACGACCGTCCGATCGATGGTCGATTTCTTCCTGCTGTTGATGCTGACCGGAGCTGGCGACGAGCTGCAAGGGATCAAAAAGGGGATCATGGAAATTGCCGACGCGCTGTTGATCAACAAAGCGGACGGGGAGAACCGCACGCGGGCTTTGATTGCCAAAGGCGAGTACAACCGGGTGCTGCACTATTTGCAGCCAGCAACATCCGGCTGGGAGACGAAAGCGTACATGTGCTCGGCGGTGACCGGAGAAGGCATCGCGGACATATGGGAGGTCGTTGGCGCATTTCGCCATGTGACGGGACTATCGGGCAGCTTCGAGGCCCGGCGCAAGGCGCAGCTGCTCGACTGGATGCACAGCATGGCCCAAGACTACTTGCGCACTACGTTTTTTGGCAATCCGCAAGTAGCCAAGATGCTCCCGGCCATCGAGCAATCCGTGACGAGCGGACAATTGTCGCCGACGAGCGCGGTACAACAGCTTGTAGCCATTTTCGAAAAAGCGATCATGAAATAGAGAGAGGAAGAAGGTCGGACGATGAGCGACATGCACAAAAAAATCGATGACTTGATGGAGCGAAAATTCAAAATCGAGCTGGGCGGCGGTGACGCCCGGATTGATGCCCAGCATAACCGAGGCAAGCTGACTGCCCGCGAGCGGATCGAGCTGTTGCTCGACCCGGATACGTTCATGGAGCTGAATCCGTTCGTCGAGCACAGAGCGACGCATTTCGGACTGGATCAGATGGAAGCGCCGGGCGAAGGCGTCGTAACCGGATACGGCAAAATCAACGGTCGCCCTGTTTATTTGTTCGCGCAGGACTTCACTGTATTTGGCGGTGCGCTCGGCGAGATGCACGCCATGAAGATCGCCAAAGTCATGGATTTGGCCGCGAAAAACGGCGCTCCGTTCATCGGATTGAACGACTCCGGCGGCGCACGCATTCAGGAAGGCGTCAGCTCGCTGGACGGATACGGCACGATTTTTTACCGCAATGCGATCTACTCCGGGGTGATTCCGCAAATCTCGGTCATTTTGGGGCCTTGCGCGGGCGGAGCGGTCTACTCTCCGGCCATTACCGACTTCGTGTTTATGGTCGAAAAGACGAGCCAAATGTTCATCACCGGACCGAAAGTGATCGAGACAGTAACCGGCGAGAAAATTTCCGCGGAAGACTTGGGCGGCGCGCGCGTCCACTCCACGGTCAGTGGCAATGCCCACTTTACGGCCGAATCCGAGCAAGAGGTGCTGGAATCAGTGCGCAGGCTGCTCAGCTTCCTGCCGCAAAACAACCGCGACCGCGCTCCTGTCCTCGAAGCTGCGGGCGGCGAAGAATGGCAGGAAGAGCTGCTGGAGCTGGTTCCGGCCGAGAGCACGAAAGTGTATGACGTTCGCAAAGTGATCGAGAAAATCGTGGATCACGGCGACTTCATGGAAGTGCAGCCGAATTTTGCCCGCAACATCGTCATCGGACTGGCGCGGATCGACGGACACAGTGTCGGGATCATCGCCAACCAGCCGAAAGTAATGGCGGGCGGACTCGACATTCATTCTTCCGACAAGCTGGCCAGGTTCATCCGCTTCTGCGATTGCTTCAACATCCCGCTGTTGACCTTTGAGGATGTCTCCGGCTTTTTCCCGGGGATCAACCAGGAGCACGGAGGAATCATCCGCCACGGGGCGAAGATTTTGTATGCGTACTCGGAAGCGACCGTGCCGAAAATTACCGTCATTTTGCGCAAAGCGTACGGCGGCGCATACGTGGCGCTCAATTCCAAGTCGATTGGCGCAGATATCGTCTACGCCTGGCCAAATGCGGAAATTGCCGTCATGGGCCCAGAAGGTGCTGCGAACGTCATTTTCGCAAAAGAAATCGAGAGCAGCGCAAATCCGGCGGCAACCCGCGCGGAAAAAATCGCGCTCTACCGCGAGAAATTCGCCAATCCGTACGTGGCGGCAAGCCTCGGCATGGTCGACGACGTCATCGACCCGCGGGAAACCCGGATGAAGGTCGCCCAGGCGTTGGAGATGCTCAGAAACAAGCAGGAAGACCGTCCGTACAAAAAGCATGGGAACATCCCATTGTAAGAGGGGAGCATCTTGCATGAAGCTGCATGAACTGCGTGAATTGATCAAGCTGGTCAACCAGTCGTCCATCGAGGAGCTGGAATGGGAAAAGGGCAAAGAGCGAATCGTCATCAAAAAAAGCGAGCCTGCGGCAGTGAGCGCGACGCCGCTTCCGGTTCAGACAGACGAGGTGGATCAAGGCTACCAGCAGGCAGCCGCCACAACTGAAACAGCGACACTTGCCGTCGAGAAGGAGCAGGAAACTCCCGCGCCGGAAAAAACACCTCAGCTCGTCCTGTCCACGTCAGTCGGACTGTTTTACGCCCAGGTGAAGGTCGGGCAGACGATCAAGGCAGATGATGTGATCGGCCGCTGCACGGTCGACGCTTTGCAACTGTCCTCGGACATCGTTTCCACGGCGAATGGGGTTGTGGCCGAAATGTTGGTGCAGGATGGTCAATTGGTCGATTACGGAAAACCGTTGCTTGTTGTCAAGCCACAGTAAGAAGGAGCGTTCCTATGTTCAGGAAAGTATTGGTTGCCAATCGCGGCGAAATCGCCGTGCGCATTATTCGAGCGTGCCAGGAGTTGGGAATCGCTACGGTAGCGATCTACTCGGAAGCTGACCGCGAAGCGCTGCATGTCGAGCTGGCGGATGAAGCTTACTGCATCGGGCCGAAAGAGTCCAGGGAGAGCTATTTGAACATGCCCCGCATCATGACGGTCGCTTTGCTCACAGGGGTGGATGCGATTCATCCCGGCTACGGCTTTTTGGCGGAAAACGCTTCGTTTGCCCAGCTTTGCCAAGATTGCTCCATCACGTTCATCGGGCCAGATCCCGAAGCGATTACGAAAATGGGCGACAAAGCCGTCGCGAAAGCAACGATGAGTGCTGCCAATGTTCCGCTCGTTCCGGGAACAGACGGATTGATCGACGACATCGAGGAAGCAGTGCAAGTGGCCGGGGAAATCGGCTACCCTGTGATCGTCAAAGCTACGGCGGGGGGAGGCGGTCGCGGCATGCGCGTCGCTTATGACGCCGAGGAACTGGAAAAAGCGATTCGCCAGGCGCAAAAAGAAGCGGAAACCGCTTTTGGCAACGCGGGCGTGTATTTGGAAAAGTACGTCGAGGAGCCGCGCCACGTAGAGATTCAGGTCATGGGCGACAAGCACGGTAACGTCGTCCACCTCGGCGAACGGGATTGCTCGATTCAGCGCCGCCATCAAAAGCTGGTGGAGGAAGCGCCATCGCCAGCGTTGGATCAGGAATTGCGCGAGCGGATGGGGCAAGCTGCCGTGGCAGCGGCAAAAGCTGTTTCTTACCACGGAGCAGGTACGGTGGAATTTTTGCTCGATCGTCACGGGCAGTTTTACTTCATGGAAATGAACACGCGCATTCAGGTAGAGCATCCGGTCACGGAAATGATTACCGGGATCGACCTGATCAAAGAGCAAATCTCCGTCGCCGCGGGCAATCCGCTGTCTTTTACCCAGGATGAGGTGAAGATCAACGGCTGGGCCATCGAATGCCGGATCAACGCGGAAAATCCTGCGAAAAACTTCATGCCATCGCCGGGAAAAGTGACCAATTACTTGCCTCCAGGCGGCTACGGCGTGCGCGTGGACAGCGCTGTTTATCCGGGCTATGACATCTCGCCTTTTTACGATTCGATGGTCGCCAAGCTGATTGTGTGGGGTGGCAGCCGCGAGGAAGCGTTGGCCCGCATGAAGCGCGCCTTGCGCGAATTTGTGATCGAAGGCGTGCACACGACAGTACCGTTTCACGAAAAATTGCTGGAGCATCCGGATTTTGTCTCCGGCCAATTCGCTACCAACTTTTTGGAGAAAAATCCGCTCGATCTGAAAGAAAGCGAGCCTGTTTCCGGCAAGTAAAGCGTGAGGATGGTTGCTTGCTGGCAATGGGAAACGTACTCTAGTGGTGGTCAACCCTGCTTGCGGTTGAATGGTGTTAGCAGATATGGTAAGATGAGGTTACTTTGATGACTGGAGTTGAAGCCGATGTAGGAAGCTTTCTTGCTAGTAAAGGAAAACAATTGCGATGGATTTCGCATGTTTATTTCCTTATACGCAAGAAAGTTACGACATCTGTTCACTCAAACGGTATATGCAATCTGACTCCTTCTGGGGTTTGGTTTGTTATATGTATTTGAGCTGCGAGAGAGTAACTTTCTTGCAGCTCTTTTTGATTTTTTCCAAGGAGGACGATTGTATGTCGACCATCAAAGTGACGAATTTGACTTTTGCCTACGACGGCAGTTTTGATCACATTTTTGAAAATGTCAGCTTCCAGATTGATACGGACTGGAAGCTCGGCTTTACCGGACGAAACGGAAGGGGAAAGACGACGTTTCTCCAGCTGTTGCTCGGTCGCCACGAGTACAGCGGAACGATCTCTTCCCAGGTGACGTTTGAATATTTTCCGTACCTGATTGAAAACAAGCAGCAAAACACAGCGGATGTCATTAGCGAAGTAATCCCTGACTATATGGAGTGGGAGCTTTTGCGCGAGTTCTCTTATTTGCAAATCGACGAGGAAGTTTTGTATCGGCCGTTTGCTACGCTGTCCAACGGCGAACAGACCAAGGTGCTTCTCGCCGCCCTGTTTTTGAAGGAAAACAGCTTCCTGCTCATTGACGAGCCGACGAACCATCTGGACATGGAAGGCAGGAAGCTGGTCAGCGACTATTTGCAGACCAAGCACGGCTTTATTCTCGTGTCTCATGACCGCGCCTTCCTCGACAATTGCGTCGACCATATTTTGTCGATCAACAAAACCAACATCGAGATTCAAAAAGGCCACTTCTCGACCTGGTGGGAAAACAAGCAGCGCCAGGATCACTTTGAGCGGGCTGAAAACGAGCGGCTGAAAAAAGACATCAAACGCCTGTCCGAGTCCGCGAAGCGCACCAGCGGCTGGTCGCATGAGGTGGAAAAAACGAAAAACGGTACGACCAATTCCGGCTCCAAGGTCGACAAAGGCTATATTGGTCACAAGGCAGCGAAAATGATGAAGCGCTCCAAATCGATCGAGCAAAGGCAGCATTCGGCTATCGAAGACAAGGCGAAGCTGCTGAAAAATGTGGAGCAGAGCGAAGCACTGAAAATCTCTCCGCTGACGTATCATAAAGATCGCCTGATCGAACTGGAAGATGTGGCGATTTTCTACGGAGATAAGCAGGTGACGGGCAGCGTTCGTTTTTCTATTTCACAAGGCGAGCGAATTGCTCTGTCCGGGAAAAATGGTTCGGGGAAATCGAGCATTCTCAAGCTGATTTGCGGCGAGGACGTGAGCTGCACGGGAACGTTTCGCCAAGGAAGCCAGCTGAAAATCTCCTACGTCTCTCAGGATACGTCGCACTTGCAGGGCAGCTTGACGGCCTATGCGAAAAGCAACGACATAGACGAAAGCTTGTTCAAAGCCATTTTGCGCAAGCTGGATTTTTCCCGGACGCAATTCGAAAAAGACATGGCTTCGTTCAGCGGCGGGCAAAAGAAAAAGGTGCTGATCGCGAAAAGTCTTTCCGAGCGGGCGCATTTGTACGTTTGGGATGAGCCGTTGAACTTTATCGATGTGCTGTCGCGCATGCAGTTGGAGGAGCTGCTTTTGGAGCATGCGCCGACGATTTTGTTTGTCGAGCATGACCGGGAGTTTTGCCAAAACATCGCGACGAAAGTGGTTGAGCTGTGACGTGTCAGGCGTGCCCGGTTTGTCGGCTATCTCTTTGATTCGCCGCGCGTTCTTGTCCTGTTTTGCCACTCGTGGACATACGGTGTAGGGAGGGACATATACGTAGAGGTGGTATCATGAGCGCCGTTTGGCAAATATTTGCGTTCGTACTGATCGGGTACGTCTGGTTTACCGGCTTGGTCTGGCGAAGGAGGGCGCACATCCAGCCGATGCACGGAATGGTGAGCGCGATGGCTGTCGCCATGCTGGTGGGCTTATTGACAGGTCTGCTTTTCGGTCTGCTGTTCCAGGGGAATCTGTCCCGCTCCACGCTGTGGGGAATGACTTGCGGCGCTTTTGCCGGATTCGTCTTCGGCTTGCGCTTGTCCGTGCTGACGATTGTGGAAGGGACGCTATCCGGGGTGATGGCTGGCATGATGGGCGCGATGCTCGGCGAGATGATGACGCTGGAGCAGGCAGAGCCGCTGTTGTTTTTCTTGGCGATGCTGTATACGGCGTGTCTGTTGCTGATGGAGCGATGGCATGGAGTGGAGCAAGCGAATGAGGCAAGCGTCTTTGGCAAACTAAGGCATCCGGTTGTCAGCGCGCTCCTGCTCATTATCGTTTTCGCCTGGTTTCAGTCGCTGACATTTGCGCTGCCGGTTGCAGGCGAGCGGTCGCAGGAGCAGATGCATCATGAAAACAGCCCGTAGTCTGTAACGGGCGAGAAAAGTCAGGAGGAGTAGATGGCTTTACCGAAAAAAGGAACGCGGAGCATAACGGTTCAGCAAAAAGCGTACCGCTGGGTCGTCAGCTCAGCGGGGCAAGGAATGCTTGTCGTGACGATTCAGAGCGCCGGGGAGGCCGGGCAGTTGATCCGGGTGTACATGAAGGCGGACGTGCCCGTAATGTCTGCGGCGACGGAGCAGGCAGGCGATTCGCCGCTTGCACAGGAGCGGCGAGCGATCAAGCCTTCCGATGTGGAGGCGATCATCGCCGAAGCCGTGCAGCGAGGGTGGGAGCCGGAGAAGAAAGGGACGCCGCTCAGTTTTGAGTGGCGGGGGAGTGTGCTTTTTTCAAAAGGCAAGTAGGTAGTAGCGTCTTGGAAGTGGAGACAGCTTCTTGTGCACGGAGATAGCTTCTTGTGCACGGAGACAGTTTCTTGTGTACGGAGACAGTTTCTTGTGCACGGAGATAGCTTCTTGTGCACGGAGACAGTTTCTTGTGCACGGAGACAGTTTCTTGTGCACGGAGACAGCTTCTTGTGCACGGAGACAGCTTCTTGTACACGAAGACAGCTTCTTGCACACGCAATATTGGCGAGCCATAAGGTGATTAAAACGAACAGCGGTCAACAAGGAGTAATGACAGCAGTATACTCCGGGTTGACCGCTGTTTTTTATGGAGCAGTGATTGTATACGTTGAAGAGTGCAGGCGTCGCTTTACGGATTGCGGGCAGCTGCAAATCATTTTTGTTTACCATAATAACATTCTGTAGACAGCGATCTGCTCATTTGTCGGCCAAGCTGTCGAGATGTTGCGGCATCAGCACAGCCAGATCATTTTTTGCCGAACGGACAGGCGGGGCACCGTTCCTGAACGGTTTTTCTCCTGATTCAGATTCCGATTTTTCCACTTTTCCCCAATCAAAGCAATGCCAAAAGGTGCATACGCTGCACCTTTCGTGAGATAGCTGCCAAATAAATGCTATAATATGGACAAATTGTATCTTCCAGGGGGGAGTATGTTGCAACAGCTTTTTAACGAGATGATCAAGCAGGACGTGAAGCCGTTCCTTGCGCAGCATGGCTTTGTCAAGAAAAGTTTGAATTTCCACAAAATAACAGACAATCTCATTTACATGCTCAACTTCCAAAAATCCGCTGGCAATTCAGCTGATCATCTCATGTTTTATGTGAACTGCGGCATTTATTCGGCGGAGCTGGCGCAGATCCAAGCGAAGGACGTTTTGACTGAGCCGAAAGAAGCAGATTGTCATTTCAGGGCAAGAATCAGGGAAATTGCCGAGGTGGCTCCAGATCGCTTTGCCATCACTCCTGATACGAAAATGGATGACGTACGCAAAACGCTGTTAAGTGGATTGCAACAAGTTGTTCAATTCTATCGTACGATGACCAGTGCCCGGTCCATCGTGGATTACTACACGTCAGGCCCGTTTTTGCATTTGGGCGAAGAGAGCTTTCATTTGCTGTTGCAAACGAATGATGTAGCAGCGGCCAAACAGTATTTGCAGGCGTTGCAGGAAAAGCATGGGGCAGAACAGCGATGGACGATATTTGAAAAGCAATATGAGGCGATATTTAAGCAGTATGGAGTGGAGTTTACGAAGCTGTAGGGGGAACCTCTAGGCACGATCCTGTCGGGGAACGATAGCTGAATGAGGGGAAGAGGATAGCAAAAGCATGGGCTGCCGGGAGAACTATCCGGTAGCTTTGCCATTTGCATCTGTCCCTTATGGGTGTACAAGGAGGATAGAGATATGCAACAGTTGGCCAACATCATTCTAATCTTTTCTTTATCTTTCACGGCCATATGTATTGTCAGAGCAGTAAGCCAGTATAAGAAAGGAAGTGTTGCTGAGAAGAAAAAACAAGTAACGACGGGTCTTATTTCCCTTGGGATAACATTAATTACAGTGGTATTTGCAACAATGTTTGTTACTTCCTCTTGAGGGCACTGCCAGCAAAACGCCGTAGGAAACCAGCCCTTGTTAAGATAAGCCCGGCAAAACACCATCATCAAAAAGACGAAGAAACCTCCACGCCAAATGGAGGTTCTTTGTTTATCACAAGAACTGAAAGCGCCGGAAAATCTTGCTAGAATTAGCTCCTTTCAGCATTTAGTTAACCGTAATTTTATTCTGTAAACTACAAATCGCCCAGCAAATCAGGCAAGCTGTCGAGATGCTTAGCGAGCCAGATCATTTCTTTGGCAAAACGGGCGGGCGGGGCACTGTGCCGATCCATGTCTGCCGTAATCCACCAAACGCTTTCCAAGTACCACAACAGCTGGATTCCAGTCGTCAAATAGCCATGTTCCACTGGGTGCACTTCCTTGTAGCCGGATAGGAATGCCCGCGCAAGCGCAGGGTCAAGCTGCTCGTCCAGCGCGCAAGACAGGATCGCTCTCGCCACATCGAGTTGTGGGTAGTCGTATTTCATCCGGTCAAAGTCGAGCACGGCGGTGACGCGATCCGCAGCGAACAGCAAGTTGTCCACCCATAAATCGCGGTGAGCCCATCCGCTGTGCAAAGCTTCGAAAGGCGACAGCTCAAGCTTTTCCGTCGCAATGATTTGCTGTTCTACGAATCCTTGCAGCTCGGTGTTCCCCGCATGCTGCACATTTTGCCAAACAGAGTGCCAATGGGCCAGTCGCTGTGCCCGCTCCGGGGGAACGAACTGCGGCTGTTTCCGGCCTGCAATCGCAATCGATCCATCGTTCAGCAAACGGTGCATCCGCCCGGTCACTCGGCCCAGATCGTACATCTGCGCCTGTGAAGCTTTCCCCGGCGACACCAACTGCCCCTCGCAAAATTCCATGACCAGAAAGCGCTCTCCGTGAGCGGATTCCAGCAAAAATCGTCCGTCATGAGCGAACAGCAGCGGGCAGGGCAGGCCCGCGGCATGCAGTCTCGCTTGCTCGGAAAAAGCGACAGCCAAATCAGCCGGATCGTATAAAGCAAACCTTTTTTGGTTGTATTGCTTCAACAAATATGTGCCTTCCTCTGTCCGAATGTGCCATTTCAAATTGAGCCAGCCCCGGTTGATCGGTGTGGCTTCCCGGATGTGCAAGCCGAAATAGCGCTGGACCGCTGCTGTCAGGTCAGCCAAAATCGCTTCTGCGGCAGCGGGCGAGTGGGAATGGTTGTTCATGGAGCGCCTCCCGTCCTTGGATGAACTCCATACGATTTCGTTTGAGGAGGCGCAAATCCTTTTTATGAGCGGGCGATCTCGTCCAGAAATACTTGTACTTCCCGCTGAAACCCGTCTGGATCAGACGAATGAATATCGTGCCCGCACTCGGCAAACACGGCAAGCCGCGTGTTCGTTCTGCGTTCGGCCATCAGCTTGGCATGTGCTTCGTCCATCACAAAGCTGTGTTTGCCGTGAATGAGCAGAGCCGGGCATGCAGAGGCCAGCCAATCTGCCCACCATTCGCCGTTGCAATGCTCCTGCGAGATGCGCATGCCAGACAGATCAGAGCGAAAAGCGCAGCCGTTCTCGTCCTCCAACACGCTTTCCGCAAAATAATCCACGGCGCGCACGCCAACTTGCCGCAGCGATTGTTTCAGTTCTTCGAGGGAAGCGGAGCGTTGCGGCAGGCGCTCGACAAAGGACAGGTCAACATGAATTTCGGTTCCGATATCTTCCACGATCAGCGCTTTTACATACGCCGGGTAACGCGCAGCGAATTGATAAGCATTGAGGCCGCCAAGAGAATGGCCGAGCAAGACGATTTGCTGCCCGCCAAGTTCGTTTTGGACGAAAGCGAGAATGTCCTGCACGTAGGCGTTGCGGGAGTAATCTTATTCCGGCGAATGCTCACTCCAGCCATGGCCGCGCTGATCCAGGCTAATGACGCGCCAGCCGCTCAGTTTGCTGGCAAATTCCGCAAACACACGCCCATCATTCATGTGACCGTGCAAGCAAAGCAGCACGTTGGGGCTGTCGCCGCCAAAGTCGAGATAAGAGAGACGCAAGTTTTGCGATGAAAAGTATTTGCGGGTTGCTGCTTGGTGTTGTGTGGTCAAGGGATATTCCTCCTTAATGGGGTGCCCAAAAGAGCACCTGACTGGACTTTATCTTGACGATAACAGATAATCATGACAAAAGCTGTCATAGATAAAAAGGACGAAACCGATATGGCGAAAACACAAAGACTGCTGGAACTGTTAATGACGGTCAACCGGAAACGCAAATTTACCGTCGGCGAGCTGGCGCAAGAATTTGGCGTGTCGCAGCGAACGATTTTGCGAGATTTGCAGGAATTATCTGAGTGGGGCGTGCCGCTTTATTCCGAAGTAGGGCCGCACGGCGGCTACCGCGTCCTGAAAGAGCGAATTTTGCCGCCTATCGCCTTTTCCGAGGAAGAAGCCGTCGCCATCTTTTTTGCGATCCAATCGCTTCGCCATTACTCCGCTTTGCCTTTTGCAGCGGAAGCGGCGTCTGCCACGAGCAAGTTTTACGCTTACATGCCGCCAGATGTCCGCGAGCGGATCGACGAGATGAGGCACCGCGTTGATTTTGTCACACCGAAAAGGCAGGCAGATTCTCCGCACTTGTCGATTCTTTTGGATGCAGCCGTGAACCAAAAGGTGCTCGCGATCGCATACGAATCCCGGGAGAAACAGACAAATCGTCGCATTCAGCCAATCGGGATTTACACGCAAAATGGCCTGTGGTACTGTCCAGCCTATTGCTTTTACACCAGCAGCTATCGCGTCTTTCGCTGCGACCGGATTCAAGCGGCTGTCGAGTGTGCAGAGGCAGAACCGCTTGATTTGCGAGATATTCATTTGGACAATCGGGAGTCCAGACTTGCGGGAGAAGAAAAGAACAGCATCGCGATCCGTGCGGAACTGACAAGGGTGGGAGTGCAAAAGTGCGAAGCGGAGCGTTGGTCTGCCTCGATGCTGACGATTCGCCCGGATGGAACAGGATCGCTTTCGGGCCAGATTGCAGAGAGCGACCGCGATTTTTTCGCCGCCTTTTTCATCGGCCTGGGGCGGGAAGCGACGGTTACTCATTCACCGGAGCTTTTGGCAAGCATGAGAAGCTATTTGGCGGAGCTTTCTGGCAAATATCCATAACGAGGGGAAGGGGGCGCAGAGATGACGGGCACAAATGCGGAAGACCGGGAAAGCGATTTGCCAAAAGAGCTGGCGAAGCCTGCGAAAAGAGCGCTTGCGAACGCAGGCTACCATCAGTTGAAACAGTTGACGGCAGTGAGCGAGGCAGATGTGCGCAAGCTGCACGGGATGGGGCCAAAAGCGCTGGAACAGCTCAGACGTGCGCTCGCTGACAAAGGAATGTCGTTTAGCGAGACTCGTCCATGATGTCGGCGTTACGCCGGGAAGAAAAGAATATGTACTAGCGCAAAAGCCGCTTGCCTGCCATTCTGGTCTGATGAGGGTGGCGGTGCCCCAATCACTTACTGCCCGAGATTCTGGTTTCGTCTTTGGAAATCAGTCTGTTTCGTGTGGGCCGCCCTGTACGACTAGGAAGGAGCCTTCACTTTCTTGCTGCGCCCTTGCCAGACGCGGTAGAGAAGATAGGCGAGACCGAGAAAGCCAGCGTAACACAACAGCGTCCAGAACGAGCGCTGGGCATTATGAAACAGCTGGTCGCCCAAAAAGGCGAACACCAGCATGGTCGGGATTTTTCCGATGGCGGTAGCCAGCGCAAAGGACAAAATCGGGATGGCACTGATTCCCGCATATATATTGATCACCGGAGAGGGAATGATCGGGATGAGTCGGGCGAACAGCACGGCGATGAAGGCGTTTTGCTCAAATGCACGCGTAAACAGAGCCAACCGGGGAGATTTCGTCAAATAATCGCGCCCGGCTTTCTGGTAGCCGTAGCGTATGAACAGAAAAAACAGGAACGCCGAGCCGACAGAGCCTGTCCAGTTGATCAGCGTTCCCCAAAATGGCCCGAATTTGGCTCCCATCATGCCTGCGAAAATCCCAAACGGAATAACGGGAAACAAGCCGAGAAAAACGGCAGCCAAAAACATGAACGGCAACAGGTCGGGCGAATCGCTGGAGAGCCAGTTCAGCAAAACGTCTCTGTATACAAAGCCGATGGCAAAAATGAGCGCATACAGGAACAAGAGCAGCCACTTTTTCATGATGATCCCCTTTCCTCGCTCCCGTGCACTTGAAAGAAAGCGCATGGTAATCAACAACATTATAGCCAGCGACCCGATTTTTACACCTTGTCCGTGTGGAAGCATACGCATGGCCTGTGCCTGGATCGACAGCACACCCGAAAAATGGGCGGTCGTGGATGGAACGAATACCTAGTGTCCCCACATAAATGTAGAGTAGCTACATGCAGTGGCGGAGGTGATTGGTAATGAATGAGTTCAAAAAAGAGCTGAAGAAACTGAAAGCTTCTGAATTTAAGGCGGATCGAGTGACCCCCTGGGATAAAAACAGTGAGAAAGAAACGATGCTGGTGCGCGGCCGATGCGGTCATGGGCGATGTGGAGGCTGCGGCGGTTGCGGTCGATGTGGCGGTTGTGCAAGGTGCAACTGCTCTTGCAGTTGTTCGTGCAGCTGTTCATGCAGTTGCTTCGGTACGTGTTTCTTCCCGTGCTTTTTTCCGTGTACGTCGTGTGCGCGTTGCGTTTAGCCGGGGAATCTCATCCTGGCAGCGGCAACAACACAACCAAAGCTCTGGTTTGGCTTGCGCCAGGCTGGGGCTTTTTTAGCGTGCTCCCGGCATTATTTGCAATAGCATGTCGGACAAAGAGCCGCTCATACAATGACGGTGACACCTTCATGGCACATAAAGTGGCGAGCGCAGCCAAGCAAGGAGGAGGAGCATGGTCAAACTGAACCCAGCGATGCGTCTTGCAGTGAAGCGGGATACGTTCTTTTTGCCCAATCCCGATGGCAGCGTGTATTTTCGCAATAACGTCGGGACGTTTCGGATGGAAGGAGAAATGATCGATCAATGGGTTTCGCAGCTGGTGCCCATTTTCAACGGAGAGCACACGCTGGCGGAAATTACGGACGATTTGCCAGCGGAGTACCAGGCTCAGATTCATAAAATCGCCAGTCTTTTGCTGGAAAACGGGTTTGCCCAAGATGTCAGCCAGCGTTTGCCGCATGAGCTTTCTCCCGCGGTGGTGGAGCAGTTTTCGGCACAAATTGCCTTTTTGGATCACCTGATTGGCTCGGGCGGTCATGCTTTCCAGGCGTATCGGCAGCAAAAGCCGCTCGTTGCAGGAAGCGGGAGCTTTGTGCCCGCGCTGATCCATGCGCTGTGGGAATCGGGGTGCCCGCATGTTCATTACGCCGTCACGGACGCGAGCCTGGTCAACAAAGCTCGTCTGACCGAGCTGCATGCACATGTCCGGCAAAAAGATGACGAGGCCAAGCTGACAGAACTAACCGTGCGCGAGCAAAGCCGGGCCTGCTGGGAAAAGACGCTGGCGCCAGTTTCTGCGGTGCTGTACGGCTCAGATTCCGGGGATCGCAGCGAGATGGAGCTGGTGTATGCGCTTTGCCAGGAGCGGGGCATTGTGTTCATTCCTGTGTTTTTGCTTTTGCAAAAGGGCATTGCAGGCCCGGTGATGCAGCCGTCTTCGCCCGTGTGCCTCGACTCGGTCGTACGCCGTTTCCACCGGGTCTTTTTGAGCGGGAATGCAGAAGATCATCCTTTTACAGCTACGTCAGCCGCTCTGTTGGCAAACGCGGCGGTCATGGAATGGTTCAAGCATGTGACTGGCGTGGTGAAGGCAGAGTCGGCGGGCAAGCTTTTTCTGCTCGATCTGGATACGCTCACGGGGAGCTGGCGAACGGCCATGCCGCATCCTCTCGTCAAAAGCAAACCGCGCTTTTTGCCTGTTGATGAACAGTCGTTTTTCGCAGAGACTACATCGCCAAAGGACGGCTTGCTTGCGGCTTTTCAGTCCTGGACCTCGCCTGACGTCGGCATTTTTCACACGTGGGAGGAAGGCGAGCTGATGCAACTTCCGCTCTCCCAGTGTCAGGTGCAGGCGGTCGATCCCGTTGCAGTTGGCCCCGCCGAGCTGTTGCCTGTCCGCATTTGCCCGGGGTATACGCATGAGGAAGCGCGCAAGGAAGCGGGTTTGACAGGGACGGAGATGTACGTTTCGCGCCTGATGAGTGCGTGCGGCATCCGGGCGGCTGGCATTCATCTGCACGATGATGCCCCCTCTATGCCGGACAGTGCGGGGGAGATCGGTTTTGCGATTGGCGCGGGAGAATCGGCGGCAGAAGCAGCGTGCCGGGCTTTGGAGCACTATTTGCAAGCTGTATTGGCAAAAGAAGTGCGGGAGCAGCCGCCAGCAGCCGCTCTCGTGCAGTGGACGGGGCAAGACGAGCCGTGTTTGTTTTACACGCGTGCGCTGGCGCTCCAGAAGCAAGGGCATAAAATCGCCAAAGGAGCGGATTTGTGCGGATTTCCGGTGTACTGGGTAGGAACGGAGAACGGTTGGTACGGCAGCGTAGGCTTGCACGATACGCTCGCGTTGCGCAAGGCACTGCAAACGGCGCTGCAAAACAGCCAAGGAGTGCCGGATGAGCAAATCGCCTATGCGGTAAAGGCTCTGGAGGTTGCTCTGGATGAGCGCGAACAGCAAGTGGAACTTCCGCCTTTTCCGGAGAGCGAGGAAACGCTTTGGCAGCAGGCGCGGGACGTCCTTGCCAAGGAACGGCTGGTGCCTGTGCTGCGCAATGCGGCTGTAGAGACGTTTTTGCAGGAAGATTTGTCAAGGGTGATCGCCCTTGCATTGCGAGCGGAGGAGGGGCATGAGCATGGAGATTATGATTGTGGGCGAAGGACTGCTGGCTGATCTCGTCTTCATGCAGCTTCCGAAACAATATCGCGTGATCCGGCAGCGTACGCTGAAACCGATCGACGAACAGGTTGATTTGGCGCTTGTGCTGCAAGACGGATGGCGGCCGCATGAGCATACGGAAGCCGAAAAGCTTTTCCAGGCATCCGGGATTCCGTGGCTGAGGGCGTTCGTTTCGTTTGGCGAAGCCGTGATCGGGCCGCTCGTTCGTCCGGGCGTGCCTGGCTGTTCCCAGTGCGCGGACATGCGGCGGCTCATGGCTGGGCGCGATCGCAAAGAAATGTGGGAGTACCAGTTCCAGCTTACAGAGGAAGGCGGAACGGCAGTCGACGTGTGGTCGTCGCGAACGGGATTATGGCAGGTGTGTCACTATGTAATTGACGAGGTACAGCGAATAGCCAGCCGCCAGCAAGCCCGTCTGCACGAACATATCCAATTGCTCGACCTACAGACGCTGGCAAGCTCCCGGCACTTTTTCCTGGCTGATCCGCTTTGCGGCCATTGCGGGCGTCTGCCGGATGACGCGCCAGAACTGGCCACATTTACTTGGCAGCCGAATCCCAAGCCTTCCTCGACAAGCTACCGCGTGAAGTCGCTGGACGATTGGAAGCAAGCGCTCCGCTCCGACTATGTAGATGCGAGAACAGGCTTTTTTAACGGGAAAATGCGCGACCTTGTCTCCGTCTTTTCCGATGTCAGCGTCAATTTGCCTTTGTTCCCCCATGACGAAGCGACGGCAGGCCGCTCCCATTCTTACGTCCATAGTGAAGGGACGGCGATTTTGGAAGGGCTGGAACGATATTGCGGACTGACGCCGCGCGGCAAAAAGACAGTCGTCTACGATTGTTACGCCAACCTGGGGGAGCAGGCGCTCAATCCGGTCACTGCCGGCGTCCATTCAAAAGAGCAGTATGCGCTGCCGGGATTTCCTTTTCAACCGTTTGATCCGAAGCGGCCGTTAAACTGGGTTTGGGGCTATTCCTGCATCCGCGAGCGGCCCGTGCTCGTTCCCGAACGGATGGCTTACTACAGCCTTGGCTTCGGTGACGGCACCGTATTTGAGACGTCGAATGGCTGTGCGATCGGCGGGAGTCTGGAGGAAGCGATCTTTTACGGAATCATGGAAGTGGTGGAGCGCGATGCGTTTTTGCTGACGTGGTATGCGCAACTGCCGCTGCCGCGACTCGATCCGCACACATCTGGCGATACGGAGCTGGAACTGATGATCGCACGGCTCCAATCCGTCACCGACTACGAGCTGTTTTTGTACAACGCGACGATGGAAAACGGGATTCCCAGCGTGTGGACGATCGCGAAAAATAAGAAACAGACAGGACTGCATCTCGTCTGCGCGGGTGGTGCGCACCCTGATCCGGTTCGCGCCGTCAAGGGCGCCCTTCACGAGACGGCTGCCATGCTGAATACGCTGCACGACAAATTTGAAGCGAATCGCGCCGCGTATTTGCGGATGTACCACGACTCGTCGCTGGTGAAAAAAATGGATGACCACGCCATGCTTTACGGCTTGCCAGAGGCGGCAGAGCGTCTCGACTTTTTGCTTGGGAACAACAGACCGATGCAGTCTTTTGCGGAAGCTTTTTCCTGGCAAGGCGGCCACACCGATTTGACAGACGACCTGAAGGACATTTTGCAAGTGTTTCGCAAGCTGGAGCTCGACGTCATTGTCATCGACCAGACGACACCGGAAGTGAGCCGCATCGGGTTGTCCTGCGTGCGCGTACTGATTCCGGGAATGCTGCCCATGACGTTCGGACAGCATCAGACGCGAGTGACCAATCTGAAACGCGTGCTGCACGTGCCTGTCACGCTAGGCTATGCCAAACAACCGCTTGCTTTGGATCAGTTGAACCCGCATCCTCACCCGTTTCCGTAAAAGCATGGCACAAAGGGAGGGCGAGTGATGAAGCTTGCGACGTTTTTGCACGACTTGCATTTTGCTACCGAAAAAGTCCGGCCGCCCGATCTGGAAGTGAATTGGGACGATGCGCCACTGCCATACAAGCTGTACAAAGGCTTGCCTGCCGTAACGCTGCCCGGGGAAGTCGCTTTGTCGCTCACAGGCGAACAGATCACAGGGGAGCCGTCGCTTGTCCAACTGGGCAGCATGCTTTATTACGCGTACGGATTGACAAAAGTCAGCCAGATGACTTTCGGGCAAGGGGCCCCGGAAGAAGAGAGCTTTTTCGTTCAGTCGTACCGCAGGGCGATTCCTTCCGGCGGAGCGCTGTACCCGAACGAGGTGTATTTGTATCTGAAGCTCTCCTATTTGAGGCAAGGGATTTATCATTACGATGTGGCGCATCATCGCCTCGTCCTGTTGCGCGAGGGAGATTTCGATGACTATGTAACCAGCTCGCTCGGCCAGCGTTTTGCGCTCCGCGACTGCTTTGGAGTTGTTTTCGTGTCCACTTACTTTTGGAAAAATGCTTTTAAATACGATCTGTTTTCGTACCGTTTGCAAGGGTTGGATACGGGTGTGCTGCTCGGGCAATGGCTGGCTTTGGCCGATGAGTACGGCATTCAGGCCAGTGTCCACTACTTGTTTCTGGATCGGGCTGTCAACGGGCTGCTCGGCTTGGACGGGAACGAGGAAAGCGTGTATGCAATCCTGCCGCTTGCGCTGAGTCCGCAGCAGACAGGCGAGACAACGGCAGACTCGGCATTAACATTGACTGAGAGCAGCGCGGATGCGCAAGAGCCTGTCTCGGCGGAACAGCTCGTGCAATCGCTACAGCCGTTGAGCCACCGCCATCAGATCGGTTCGAACGCGCGAAAAGACTACCCTTTGCTACGCCAGATGCACCAGGCTGCGCTGTATGAGTCAACGGACTGTTTTGTCAGGGAAAGACCGTTTGGTGCGGAAAAAGACGGCGGAAAACTGCGGGGAAAGCCCGGAGAGACAGAAGCGGCAAAAGACAGGCTGCCAGCGCTGGATTTCGCGGAATTTTGCCGCAGCCGAAGTTCGCCGGAGCTGGATTTTGTCGCGGGCAAGCTGACGCGAGAAGAGTTGGAAACGCTTGTGCGGCGTGCGTATACAGCCTTGCACTACCAGCATGACCTGGGACACGAGAACAACGGATGTTTGGCGTATTGCGTCTGTCTTCACCAGGTGGACGAACTGGAGGACGGAGCGTACTTTTGCGCTCCCGCAAGCGGCTTGTTGACACAGCGGCGGCACGGCGACCAGCGGGCAGAACTGCAAGCCGGAATGACCCTCGACAATGTCAGTCTGTACCAGGTGCCGCTTTGCTTTCATATCGCAGGGGAAAGCAACCATCTGCTGGAGCGCTGGGGGTATCGCGGCTATCGCATTCAGCAGATGCAGGCGGGGATCGCCTTGCACGCGCTATTGCTCGCTGCCTTTTCCTGCGGATTGGGCGGACATCCGTTGCTTGGGTACGATGTGGCGAGCAGCGACGAGATTTACGGCTTGCCGCAGGAAAGCAAGACGTGTCTCATCCAAGTGCCTGTCGGCTTTTACCGCCAGCGGGCGCGGTTGCAGGGGAGCTTGCATGGCTAGAAAAGGAGAAGTCAAAAAAACAGGATCACTCCCGTGACGTGTATGTTCGCAGCGGGGGCATCCTGTTTTTTTGTGTACAGCTAGTTGCAGAGTGCTGGCGTCAAAGTGTGGTTATCCCGAATGGTTCTCCGTTTTTTGCGCGGCAGCCGGAGCGGTTGCGCCTCTTTTTTGGAACATTTTCTCCAGAGGAACCACTTTGCACAGCAAATTGTGGATATGCTTGGACTCTTTGGTCAATACGGGGCCAAGAATCGCCAGAATGAGTACGTAAAGCGCCGTAAATGGCTGCAAAATTTCCAACAGTCCGCCTGCCTTGCCCATATTTGCAATGAGAATGGAAAATTCCCCGCGTGCGGTAATCGTCAACCCGATATTCGAGGAGGCGCGTGCCGACAAGCCTGCGCTGCGGCCAGCCAAAAGCCCTGCCGTGTAGTTCCCGATCAGGGTAATGGCGACGGCTGCCAGGGAAAGCCAGACCGCTCCGCCAAGCTGAAGCGGATCAATGGATAAGCCGAAGCTGAAAAAGAACATGGCGCCAAAAAAGTCGCGGAAGGGGAGAATCATGTGCTCAATTCTCTTCATATGGACCGTTTCTGCAAGGACCAGACCGACGAGCAAGGCTCCAATCGCCTCGGCTACGTGGATGGTTTCCGAGAAGCCGGCTACGAGGAACAGACCTGCAAAGACCGTCAACATGAAAAGTTCATTCGATTTGATATTGAGCCCGCGATTGAGCAACGGAACCAGCTTGCGCCCGACAATGATGAACAGAAGCATATAGCCGAGTGCAATCAGCGCAGAGGTGAGCACGCCAACGACAGAAGTTGCACCGCTGAGCACGAGACCGGACATGATCGACAAGTAAACAGCGAGGAACAAATCGTCAAACATGATCATTCCGAGAATCATTTCCGTCTCCGGATTGGCGGTCCGTTTGAGATCGACCAGCACTTTTGCCACGATAGCGGTAGAGGAGATGGTCGTAATTCCGGCAATGATGAGAATTTCTTTGAACGGAACCCCGGCAAAGTAGCCGAAGAGCAGACCAAGCGTAAAGTTGATGCCTATATAGATAGTGCCGCCGATCGCAATAGAGCGTCCTGCCTTGATCAGACGGCCAACCGAAAATTCAAGCCCGACGTAAAACAAGAGGAACAAAACACCCATCCGACCCATGAAGTCAATGAGCGGTTCGCTTTCAATAAATCGAAAATCGATCAAGCCGATCGAGGCGGCGTGCGGCCCTACGGCCATGCCGATGAGGATGTAGAACGGTACGATGGAAAAGCGGAGTTTTTGCGAGATAAACCCGGCAATTGCGATTAAACCGATAGCCAGACCAATTTCAAAGACGATGTGTTCCAAATCAAGCCCCCCCTGTTATGAGTGTAGATTTTAACACTTTCACCTGCCCTCTCTCGCCTGCCACAACTAACGTAACGCCTGCCGTCAGGACGCATTCCGGTCCCGGACTCACTTTTTGCTTTTGGTTTTTCTCGATAATGGCGATGATCGTAGCACCTGTTCGCTGGCGAATGTCCAGTTCCCCAATGGATTTTCCGATGCACGCGGCCCCCGGCTCGATTTTGTACCATTCAATCACGAGCTGATCGAGAGCCATCTCAATCGTTTCCAGCGCTTTTGGCTTGTAGGTCATCCCGCCAATAATTCCGGCCAGCTGGCGCGATTCCTGATCATCCAGAGTGACCATGGAGATGCTTTCATCCCAGTCGTCTTTGTCAAAATGGTAAATCTCCCTTTGCCCGTCGTCGTGGAGGATAATAATCAGCTTGTCGCCGTTTATTGTCTCCACCTGGTATTTGCGCCCGATTCCCGGCAAATCCGATTCCCTGATATTCAACATTGTGTACGCCTCCTAAAAGTGGAATCCACTAATTTCGACAAACAAATAATTGTTTGCTAATATAATCATATACTTAAATGATGCGAAAAGTCTACATTTCGAAACAGTTTGCAAAAAATATGACACATTTCATTTGAGGTCTGATTCAGGCGGACAAACTTTTGCTTCCTTCGGTTCGCTTTCCATTTGAACTGGAAGGAAATCGTCTCTATACTTGAAGAAAAAGCTTCGGATGAGATAAAAGAGGGGTAGCATGCAAAACTGGCTGACGCATTTTATTGAACAATACAGCTATCTGGGCATTTTCCTGATGATGGCGCTGGAAAACGTGTTTCCGCCGATCCCGTCAGAAGTCATTTTGACGTTCGGCGGCTTTATGACGACGCGCACGACCTTGACGGTGCCTGGTGTCATTTTTGCGGCGACATTGGGCTCGGTGCTGGGGGCGGTCCTGCTGTACGCAATTGGCCGCTATCTGGATGTGAGCAAAATCGAAAAGGTCGTGGAGCGGTACGGGCACTTGCTGCGGATCAAAAAGACAGACATCCAGAAGGCGGACGCCTGGTTTGACAAATACGGCTACTGGACAATCCTGTTCTGCCGGATGATTCCGCTCGTGCGCAGTCTCATTTCCATCCCGGCTGGCATGACCGGGATGGGCTTGCCGTTGTTTTTGCTGTTTACGACGATCGGGACGTTGCTGTGGAATATTGCCCTGGTGCTGGTGGGGGCGCTGCTTGGCGAGTCGTGGGAGCAGGTTTTGCACGTGATGGATGTGTATTCGAAGTTTGTGTACATAGGGATTGGTGTAGTAGGGGTGGGTTTTTTGGTGGTGTTTGTGCGGAAGCGTCGGAGTGGAGGGTGAGTGGTTGGGTTTGGGGAGTTGTTTGGTTGTTGGTTAAGAGCCACTTTTCTTGTTGTTGCGGGAGAATCGATTTTGGGGGGATGTAACATGAATAGTTGGATTCCTATGACGAGTGATCAGTATCGTCTGGCTTGGGATAAAATGTACGAGGATTTCAAATTCAAACCAAGTATCCATAGCAGTGATTGGCCTTCCTTTCGGTTACCGTCCCCTTTCGTTACTTATGATGTTACTGAATATACGGATGCAGATATCGATGATCTTGAGGAAAAGTGCATTAGCTGTCTAAGAGCGATCACTGTGCCGGAAGAATATATCTACGCACTGGATTGGCAGCACCAATGCTACCTCTATTATCCGCATCGGGAGCGCGGCGATGTCGGGGCAAGGATAGGGTTTTACCCAGATGGGGACTATTGTTTCTTTTTGCAAAAAGATTTTAAGTGGGGATATTTAGGGCACCCTTGGGAACATTCCATTAGTTTGTTTGGAGAGACGCTCATTCATCAGTTTGAAGCTGATCGACCAACTATATTTGGGTAGCTAGTGCGCAGCAGGTCTTACCATGCCTCTTGATCATCTGATCAGGAGGTTTTGTCGTTTTATATCAGTCGAATGATGTAGGTATTTGGAAATATTCAACGAATAGTACAAGAGATACAGAAACGACTCCTTGGAGGGATCAGAATGGATCAAAGAGATTCTGAAAAAATAATTCGATTAGCGCGAGAAGGTAAACAAATCTCGAAAATTTGGGAAGAGGATTTTCCAAACTATGATTACTGGGAGATTTACGTAGAAGTTCACGCGGCTGGCGAACGTAGCTCTCTTGGAATAAAGCGAATGATAACTGGCAGATTAAATAAACTGCAAACAGCCAAGAAAATGAAGTTTTATGCCGATTTCTTCTTTATGGAAGATACTCGCTTCATTAAAAACGGTTTTATCGCTTCTTGTAACGTCTAAGACCAATTTTTTGCAAGACGCATGCTACCTAGTACCTCCAGAAAGTCCACTCGGCAAAAATCCGCCAAAACCAGCAGGAACAAACCCGCCCAAGAAGAAATAAAACTTTTATAGAAAGAACAAGCGCTACCAGAGGTTAAACACAACTTATGAAAGCGCATACATCACATCCATTCCCTCTCCACCCAAAAAAGGAGGCCATCACAGATGAATCCCCACCAACACGAAAGCAACGAACAAGACAAGACCTCGCTGGAAAAGGAAATCCATACCGATTTTCAAAAAGAAATGACGTACGGCGACTATTTGCATCTGGACAAGATTTTGGCGAGTCAGGAGCGGCTCTCCACTCATCATGACGAGATGCTGTTCATCATTATTCACCAGGTAAGCGAGCTGTGGATGAAGCAAATTTTGCATGAATTGGGCGCTGCCATGGACTGTATTTCGAAGCACGAGCTGGAGCCTGCCTTCAAGATGTTTTCCCGGGTGTCGCGGATTCAGCAGCAGCTGATTAAATCGTGGGACGTGCTCTCGACGCTCACGCCTGCGGATTACTTGCAGTTCCGCGACAAGTTGGGGCATTCGTCCGGTTTTCAATCGTTTCAAAACAGGCTGATCGAATTTACGCTTGGCTACAAGAACGGCCATGTGCTGGCTGTGTACGAGCATCAGCCTGAGCTTCATGCCAAGCTGGACGCGGTTTTGCATGCTCCCAGCATTTACGATGCGGCGATCAAGGAGATGGCGGCGCGGGGCTTGCCGATTGACGCCGAGTGCCTGGAACGCGACTGGTCGCAGCCGTACCAGCCGAATCATAGTGTCGAGCAGGCATGGCTGACCGTGTACCGCAATGTGAATCAATATTGGGATTTGTACGAGCTGGCGGAAAAGCTTGTCGATATCGCCAGCCAACAGCAACAGTGGCGCTTCAATCATATGACGACTGTTGAGCGGATTATTGGACAAAAGCAGGGAACGGGCGGTTCTTCCGGCGTCGGCTATTTGCGCAGAGCGCTGGACCATCGTTTCTTCCCTGAGCTGTGGAGCTTGCGCACGCAACTGTAGGACAAACCAGGAGAGAACTGTAAAAGGCTACACCATACAGGCGTGCGGACAGATGTGTTCGATCACGCTTGTTTCTATTGAAACGGCTCTTTTCAATATCGTCGATACCTACCCGGACGACGAACAGGTAGAAAGCAGGCGCACCATGCTACAGCATCTGGACTCCACCCAGCTTGCGTTGCAGCAAAAGATCATGTTTGGCGGCCAGGATGGCATTCCGCAAGTGTTCGGCTACAGCGAAGGCTACAGGCTGGTGCAGACGTTTTTGCATGATCATCCCGACTTGACAGTAGAGCAATGGACCGCGACCTCACCGGAAGAGCTGCTCCGCGAAGTGCAAACATCCCACCCCGAATTACCGCGCAACAGGACTCCAAGCGCAAATTTTCACATATTCTTCCTAATATTGGGCACAAATACCCTTCATTTACCAAGATCATTTTGCTTATTATTTTTTAGATGAGCCATTTTGTGGACTGTAAGCAGTCGCAGTCCCATTTTCAGAAGAACGTCGAGAAATGATTGCACGACAAAAAGCGGAAACGGAGTGGGCATTTGGATGGAAACGATGAAGCCGCCTATGGAAGTCTTGTACGCAGCGCAGCTTAATGCGTTGCGGGCCAACGATACGGGAGCAAAGCCGCCAAACTGGCAAATGTCGCCACGAGCGGTCCGCGACTTTATCTTGGGTGCTGACAAACCGCTTCCCTACGAGGGAGAGGCAATCGAGATCACGAAGAAGTTTTACGGCGACGATGCCCTGATCGAAAGAGCGATTGTGACACTTGCAGGAAACCGCGGCCTGATGCTGGTCGGCGAACCGGGAACAGCCAAGACCATGCTGAGCGAACTGCTGTCTGCTGCCATTAGCGGCACGAGCACCAACACGATTCAAGGTACGGCAGGCACAACCGAAGACATGATCAAATACTCGTGGAACTACGCCATGCTGCTGGACAAAGGTCCTTCTTTGCAAGCTTTGGTTCCATCGCCTTTGTACACGGGGATGAACAAAGGCATTATTACCCGGTTTGAGGAAATCACTCGCTGCCCTTTTGAAGTGCAAGACGTGTTGATCAGTATTTTGAGCGACAAAGTCATGAACATTCCCGAGCTTGCGGACGGCATTTTGTTTGCCAAGCCCGGATTCAATATTATCGCCACCGCCAACCTGAGAGACAAGGGCGTCAACGAGATGAGCAGCGCCCTCAAGCGTCGGTTCAACTTCGAGACGATTGCGCCGATCAATCACGTGAAAATGGAAGCGCAAATTATCGAATCGCAGGCGAAAATGATCTTGCAGCGCAGCGGCGTGGATATCGAGATCGACCGCGATGTCGTGGAAATTTTGGCGACGACTTTCATGGAACTGCGCACAGGGCAGACGAAGGAAGGCTACAAAATCGACTCGCCACAATCGGTGATGAGCACGGCTGAAGCTGTATCGGTGTACGTGCAAAGCGCGATGACCGCTCATTACTACGAAGGCAAGCCGATGACGATGGAGCGACTCGTGCAAAATTTGCAGGGAGCTGTCGTCAAGGAGAACCAGAAGGATGCTGGCGTGCTGAAAACGTACTTCACGAAGGTGGTCAAAGAACGGGCAAAGGAAGAGGGCCTATGGGGAGCGTACTACAACGAGAAGAAATGGATCAAATAAACAGGCTGGTCGAGCAGGAAGTGTACGATCTGGCGAAGCAGGTCGTCTATTTTCCGATCAGACACCACAGTCCTGCTTGCGCCTTTCATCTGCAAAAGACGATTGCGGAATACGAGCCGCAGATCATCTTGATCGAAGGGCCGGACAACAGCAACCATCTCATCCCGATATTGACGGCTGAGCAGACGAAGCCGCCCGTAAGCATCTACTACGCCTACGCTTCGGGCGAGAAAAAATACGTCTGCTATTTCCCGTTTCTCACCTATTCGCCGGAGTATGTCGCCCTCGTCGAGGCAAAGCGCAGGGAGATTCCCGCCGCTTTCATCGATCTTGGCTACGGCAGTCGGCTGGAGAGCATGGAAGACGGACACGATCTGAAAAAGCAGAACCAGAAGCTCTCCTACCACGATGAGCGGATGCTGGCCGGGTCGCAATTTATTGCCCGGCTGTGCGAAACGATGAGATGCCGCAACTTCGACGAACTGTGGGAACGGGTTTTCGAGGTCGAAGGCATTCGCAAGCCGACGCGAGAGTTTGTCAAAGACGTGTTCGCCTACTGCTATTTGTCGCGAAAATGTTACGACGACGCCACGCTCGAAGCAGAGGGAGACTTGATCCGCGAAGCGTATATGCGCCAAAAAATTGCAGAAGCCAAAGCGAAGTATCAAAAAATTCTCGTGGTGACGGGCGGGTTTCATACATACGGGCTTTTGGAGAGCCGAAAGACGACTTACAAGATCCAAAAAGTCAAAGACGAAAAAATATATCCGATGGTGTACACCTACCAGGAAGCCGACCAGTTGAATGGCTACGCCAGCGGCATGCCGTACGTCCACTATTACGAGACGGTATGGAATGCCATGGGGAAAAAGGAGCAGACGCCTTTTTCAAAAAGCGCGCTGTCGTACTTGGCGCAACTCGTGAAGCGGCTGCGCGAAAAGGGCGAGATCGTCTCGACGGCAGATGCGATTGAGGCGTACAGCCTGATCAGCGGACTTGCCGTGATGCGCGAAAAGTCGGAGGGCGGGGCGTATGAGCTGCAAGACTCCGTGCTGTCTGCCTTTACAAAAGGCGAGCGTTCCATCGCCACCGCGAAGCCGATCGAGACACTGCGCGAGCTGATGACAGGCGAAGGCATCGGCGAAGTGGCGCCCAACGACCTCGACGTCCCGATTGTCCGCGATTTTAAGGAAACGTGCAAAGCGTTCAAACTGACGATTACGACAACGGGGCGCAACCAAAAAGTGTTGGAATTGTACGCCAAGCGATCGCACAGGGAAGCGAGCCGTTTTTTGCACTGTGTCCACTTTTTGGGCACGGAGTTTTGCACGAAGGAAGCCGGGCCGGACTGGCTGAACGACAAGTACGTCAATCTCGTGCGCGAGACGTGGCGCTACAGCTATTCTTCCTACGTGGAGGCGCGGTTGATCGAGGCTTCTGTCTACGGCGGAACCGTGAAAGAAGCGGCGGCGCAAAAGCTGGAAGAAATGATGAAGGAGCTGCCGCAGCACCAAAGCCACATGTTGGCGAAATGGCTGCTCATGGCGGTTGTCATGGGACTGGAGAAGCTTGGCGAGCGGTTGTTTGCAGCTGTCGTGTCGGCAGTCAGGGAAGACGGACACTTTTTGTCCTTGTGCAAAACGTTGAAAACACTGTCGATTTTGCACGAGCAAAGGCGCTTGTTCGGATTGACAGACACGGCACGGCTGGAGTCGCTTGTCGATGAGGTGTACTACCAGGCTGTGGCGAAAATTTCCGAGCTGAGCAGCCCCAACCCTGACGAATGCCCGGAAATCGCCGAGCAGTTCAAATTTTTGTACATGGTCAGCGAGCAAAAACAGGCGGAAGCTTCCCGGGACATTTTTCTCGACCAACTGGAGACGCTGCTTGCGGTTCCGACGTTGCCAGCGATGCTGGAAGGGGCCGCCGCCGCGATTTTGTGCAATCTTGGTGCCTTGGAGCGCGGGGAGATCAGCGTCAGGGCACGGGCTTACATGTTCGGCACACCGGAAAAGATGCAGCACACCGCCGCCTACTTGCACGGTGTTTTCCTCGTCGGCCGGGATTATTTGTTTGACGATGACAGCATCTTGTCCGATTTGAACCAGATGATTATCAGGCTCGACTACGACAGTTTTTTGCAGCTTGTGCCGCAGCTTCGGCTGGCTTTCGCGTTTTTCGGACCAATGGAAATCAGCATGCTGGCGGAAAAAGTCGGGGCGTTGTTCGAGACGACAGCCGAAGAAATGACGGCTCCAGCCGTTGCCGAGCCAGTTTTGCAGCGGGCGCGGTTGCTTGACGACAGGATCAGGGGGGAGTTTGCCAGATGGAACCTCATTTGAAGCGGGAAGCCATGAACCGCTGGCGGCTTCTGTTAGGCGCGCAGGCAGAAGATGCGCTGGAAGAGTGCGGTGACTACAGCCGCTCCGATTTTGCCTACCGCGAGCTGGATTCGATCCTCGATTTCCTGTACGGCCGGGAGCACGGCGAAGAGCAAGGCTACCGCAAAGAAGGCGGCCGGGAAGGCTCCACGCTGACGGTGCCGACCTGGCTGCAAAAAATCCGCAAGCTATTCCCGAAAGAAACGGTGGAAATTTTGGAAAAGCAGGCGCTGGAGCGCTACAACATGACCGAGCTGCTTACAGACAAAAAAGTGCTGGAAAGCCTTGAGCCAAACATGACCCTGCTGAAAAACATCCTCCAGTTCAAGGGCAGGATGAAGGGCGAGGTCGTCAGAAGCGCCAAGGAAATCGTCCGCAAAGTCGTCGAGGAGCTGCGCCGCCAACTGGAAGCGGAAATCCAGACGAGCATCGTGGGCAAGCGCAACCGTTTCCGGCGCGGCTACACGAAAACGATGCGCAATCTGGACGTCCACAAAACGATTCGCAAAAACTTGAAAAACTACGACCGGGCCAACAAGCGCTTTGTGATCGACGAGCTGTATTTTCACAGCAACATCCAGCACCACAACAAATGGAACATCGTGATCGTCGTCGACGAGAGCGGCAGCATGATGGACTCGGTCATTTACAGCGCCGTGATGGCGAGCATTTTTTACAAGCTGGCGGCGCTGAAAACGAACCTGGTCATTTTCGACACCAAGGTCGTCGATTTGAGCGACAGGCTGGATGACCCGGTCGATGTGCTGATGAGCGTGCAACTGGGCGGGGGGACCCACATTGCGCAGGCGCTCCGCTACGGCAAGTCGCTTTTGGAGAATCCGTCCAAGACGATCTTCATTTTGGTCAGCGACCTGGAGGAAGGTTATCCGATCAAAGAGATGTACCGCCAAAGCAAAGAGATCATCGACTCAGGCTGCAAGTTTCTCGTGCTGACCGCGCTTGATTTCAACGGAAACGCTACATACAACAAGCATGCTGCCCGCGTGCTTGCGGACATGGGCGCGCACGTCGCTGCGCTAACGCCTGACCAGCTATCGCAATGGATTGGCAAGATCATCAAATAAACGGGGAAGACAAGGGAGGAAGCCAGATGGTACTGAAAAAACTCGACGCCCATCCGATCATTGGGACATTTTTGGAGCGCTACAAATCAGACAGCCCGCAGAACGCTCATTTGATCGACAGCATCTCGGACTACTTGACGCAAGAGACAAACGAAAGCCCGCCGATTGTCGAAGATCAGCGCTATTACGGATATGCGCTCATGCCGCAGTTGGACAAACTGAAAAAGCGCGGAGACGAGACCGCTTTTTATCGTGCCGCGGAAGTATTGTACAAGACCAGCCACCGCTTTTACGAAAAGCAAAACGTCATGGAGCGCTGCTTCCTGGATGCGATTGAGTTGCGCGACGTCGACGTGGATGCAAGCCGCCTGCAAGAGCTTCTGGCTGTCGAGCAAAAATCGTATGACGCGATGAAAAAGACTGTGGAGCAGTTCGGTATGCCGTTGTTCCGCGAGTTTTTGCGCAAAACGGTGGAAGACTACCGGGCAAGCATCAGCCGGGACTACACTTCTGTCTTTGCGCGCTCCAAGCACATCCTTTTGCTCGCCTACGCCTACGCCATCTCGCCAAACTTGCTGGAATCATTGGGAGAGAAGCTTGAGCCTGTTTACTATCACCTGGTGACGGGCGATACCCGTGCATACGTCGCAGAAATATGGCAAATGGCCAAAAAAGTTGCCGTGCTGCCAGTCAACAGCAACACGTTGACCAGCGAGTCGCTCTATCCGGCGTACTGCAAGGAGAAAAAAGCGCAGGTGCGCGAGACGCACTTCCCGGATGAATCTACACCGGAAAGCTCTTTGCTTAATCAGAGGCATTTGAAGCGCTACTTCGAAATCATGCTCAGCCTGGCGTATTACCGGATGCATGTCAAGGGCGGAATGACAGCGTTTCTCGCGGAGCCTGAAGAGAGCGACCGCGAGCTGCTTGCGGCTTTGCAAGTGATGTTCGAGCTGTACCCGCTCGACATTTTGGATCACGACGTCCGCCTGCGCGAGCTCGTGAAGATGGAGGAGCCATACGACTTGCTTTTAGCCATGCGAAGCCACTTGCTCCAGCCGCCTACCAATTGGGAGCAGCTGGAAAAGGTCGTGCTGGCTGACCTCGGAAAATCCAGACGCGCCCTGGACATCGCTGCGATTCCGATTGTGAAAGGGTATTTGTACAAAAAGCTGACCGATCAGGGAGTCGACCTGTCCACTGCGGACACGACGCTGGAAGCGATTGCGCTGGATGCGCTGCGCCGGATGAAAGGAACGCAAAAGCTGGCCAATTATTTGGAGGGCAAAGACACGCTGGAAGAAGCGCTGGCAAACGTCCATCTGGAAGATTTCGACCGCGTCAGACAGCAAATGATTTTGCTCAGCTTCTTGCCAGTGGAGCATCCTTTTGTAGCTCGACTCACGGCGGCGATGAGCAAATTCGTCGGCAAGTCGGGGCGCATGGTTGGACATATGTGCTACGTCCATGCTTTCCAGAACGACTTGATCAAGCTGGTAGGCATGTACGAACAAGATCCTGAGACAGATATCAAACAGCTTGTTCACCAAATTTTGGCGATCAAAAATTCTCTCTACTACCACGTAGAAGTCAAAGCAGAGCACTATCAGTCGCTCGTTCGCGCCTATCCGCAAATATGCCTCGACGCATTCGACAAGTTTGATACAGAAGTTCGCCTGTTTGTGCTGGAAACGCTTCTGGACGCCAACCAGCCTGTGTCGCGCGAGGTGCGCAACCAGGCCATTCGCCTCGGTCTGTCCGATTCGTCGAAAAAAGTGACGGGACTCGCCAATGCGGCTTTGTTGCACGCGAAGGACGAGGAACTGTGCGTAGAAGTGTACACCACGGAAAAGAAAGCGAAAGTCAAGGAATGGGCGCTTGATGCGATTCGCACCTTGGATAACCGCAAAGACATTTTTGCGGACCTGTTGCAAAAGGAGAAAAACAGCAAGTTCAAGGCGCTGCTCGAAAATTTGATCGAGGCAGACGGCCAAGGGCCAGATGCCAGCATCGCCAATTTGGGCAATCTGATCGACAAACGCAAGCTCGCCCGGATCAAATGGCTGCCGATCGAACTGCTCCCGCAACTGCGCGACGAGCAAGGCAACGAGCTGGGCAAAGAACTGATCGAGTACATTTTGACGCAATCGCTGGAATCGCCAACGGCCCCATCTCCGCATGTGTTGCTGCTGAAAGCTCAGTTCACCGCCGCGTCGGCCGCCGATTTTGTTGCCGAAGTGCTTCGTGCGTGGCTCGACCAGGGAGCGGTGGCAAAAGAAAAATGGGTCATGCCGCTCGCGATTGCGCTCGGTGACAGACGGACGGTCGATACGATCAGCCAGATGATCAAGGAATGGACGGACTACTCCCGCGGAGCGCTCGCCGCAGAAGGAGTGCGGGCGTTGTCCTTCTCGGAAGATTTGGCAGCGCTGCGGCAGATCGATTCGATCAAACGGACGATTAAAAACAAGCAAGTCCGCTCTGCGGCAGAGGAAGCGCTGGGCATGGCGGCGGCCAACCTGAAAATTTCAGCGGAAGAACTGGAAGATCGGCTGGTTACCCAGCTTGGCTTCGATGCGTCCGGCAAGCAAGTTTTCTCTTATGGCGAACGCACGTTTACGGTAAAAGTCAGCAACGAGCTGGAGCTGGAAGTGACCAACGACAGCACGGGCAAGGCGGTCAAAAATTTGCCTGCTCCGACGCAAAAAGACGATCAGCAGCTGGCGGAAGAGGCACGAGCGACTTTTGCCCAGTTGAAAAAAGACCTGAAAAGCATGGTCAAGCTGCAGGCGCTGCGACTGGAAGAATCGTTGTCCAAGTCGCGCTACTGGACGACAGAAGCGTGGAACCGCCTGTTTGTGGAAAATGTGCTGATGCAAAAATTCGCGATTGGCCTGATCTGGGGCGTTTACGAGGACGGTTCGCTCGCGGCCACTTTCCGCTATATGGATGACGGAACGTTCAACACCGTTGACGAGGACGAATACGAGTTGCCAGAACAAGCGCAAATCGGCCTGGTGCATCCGCTGGAGCTGGACGAAGAGACGCTGGCAGGCTGGCGCACTCAGCTGGAAGATTACGAAATTTCCCAGCCGTTTGACCAATTGAACCGCGAACTGTTCTTGCCGACAGAAGAAGAACTGAAAGCGGACGAAGTGCTGCGGCTCCCGGACGGCGCCTACACGCCAACCGCTTTTGCCAAAACGATGGAGAAATACGGCTGGATCAAAGGCACTCCGCAGGATGCGGGCTTCTACTACGAGTTTTACAAGCTGTACGGCAATGTCGTGGCCGAGCTGAAAATCAGCGGAGCGAGCATTTCGTACTACGACGGCATGGATGACGTCACTTTGGAGAGCCTCGCTTTTTACCCGAATGACGACAGCCAGTACAAGTACATGTACTTCAAGCCGATCGACCGTTTGAAGCTGGCGACGCTTCCGGCGCGGATTTTCAGTGAAACGCTCTACGATGTCGTGCGTGCTACCGGGAAGTAATCATGGCAGATTTCAAAAGCGATTTTCAGCGATGGATCGGACTGTGCAACGAGGAATATTTGATCAAGTACGCCAACAAGGGCCTTTACAATCGCGCATGCAAGGAAATCGAGAAGGGCGTTACGGTTTCGTATGAGTTCATGGATGATCATGTCAGGTGCGCGCTGTCGGATGACAGCGTGTGCCTGTTGTACGGAGACATCGAGCGTTTTTCCTGCTCGTGCCCGTCAGATAAAATATGCAAGCATGTCATCCTGGCGATCGTCGCTTACGCCACACAGCATCAGCCAGCAGCTGGCATGGGTGACGCGGGTGATGAGCCTGCCGTATTCAAGCCTGACTTTGGCTGGTTGTTGCAGCTTCATCCGTCCGATTTTTTGCAGGCTTTTACCGCGGCACAGATCGAGGAAGTGCTGTTCCGCTTAGAGTACGGCGAGGCGCTGGAAGTTGCGGAAACGTCCTTTTTGACCGTGACGCTGCAGCTTCAACAGGTCGAGGTTTCGTTCGACCAGGAAGCCGATCTGAGCCGGGCGATGTGCAGTTGCAAGGCAAAAGGCAACTGCATTCACAAGCTGGAATGCCTCTTGCGCTATCGTCTCGTCCATGAGATCGACGACCGGGAAGCGTTGCAGGCAGACATCACGGATGTCAGCTATGACGCAGAGGTGGCGGCGGAGGCGAGAGCTTTGCTGGCCGAAGTGCTCGGAATCGGATTGGCGAAGCTGCCGGAGACGGTTTGTACGCGCTTCGAGCTTTTGGCGATTGCGGCCCATAACGGGAACTTGCCTGCCTTGGAAAAAGATTTGCGCGGGATCAAAGGAGAGCTTGGCCTGTTTTTCCAGCGCCACGTGAAGTTTTCGCAAGACGTGCTGTTAGACAGACTGGCCCGCGTCTACCTGGGGCTGGCTGCCCTGGAAAAAAGCGAGCGTCCAGAGCTGAAAAAACAGTTGCTGGGCAGCTTTAAAAGCAAATACCACACAGTGCCGCACCTGACGCTGTACGCGCTGGGGGCCAATCCATGGGAGACGCGCTCCGGCTACAAGGGTGTGACGTATTACTTTTTCTCGCTGGCAGACAAGCGCATTTACACGTATACCGAGGCCCGGCCTGTCTACTACGAGGGAACGAGCTTTACGTATGCGACGAGCTACAAAAGCAAGGCGCCATGGGGCGGACTGGTGACGATGGAGGAGCTGTCCCATTCCCAGGTGAGCCTGACGAGTGCGAAGACGAACCGGGAGCAGCGGCTGTCATCGAGCGATGAGACGAAGCTTGTCGTGTTGCCGAGGGAAAACATCGAGGAACTCGATCTGGGCGAGACGCTGTGCCGCGATTTGGCCGAGCGCATGGGCGAGGGAGCAGGCGTCCTGTTTGAGCAGGCGACAGAGCACGTCTTTTTGCTCCCAACGAAGTCCGTTCTGCAAGTGTTTTATGAAGCAGCCACGCAGCAGCTGATCATTACGGTCGAAGCGCACGACGGCGAGAGCATCCCGCTTGTCATTCCATACCAGGGCGAGTTCGACAAAACGATTCGCTATCTGGAAAACAACAAGCGGCTGCTGGAGCTGCGGGACGTGTATTGGCTTGTTCAAGTCAGAGGGGATGAGCTGTACCCGATCAGCATGCTGCAAGGCAAATCATTGACGAGCTTGAAGCTTGATTTATAACGGCAGTGGAGTGTGAGGATTCGCACATGGAGGAGATTTTTGCTTTTCGCGAAAAACTGGAAGATTGGGTGGAGCGCATGCTGCTCAAAGGCATCCGCAAATTCGAGTCTGCTGACTTGGCAACGCTCGCCCGGCTCGAAGCGAGTGCGCGGGAATACGGGATGGACTTTCTTGCCGAGCTGATCGCACGCCTGGCTGAGGCGGGCGGCCACTATATGCGCGATGCAAAAGCGGGAGTTGAGTTGTTGACCGAACGATATTTGTATATGGTACAATACGTCAACATGATGAAAAAGCCTCTGTCACAAGCAGTGGCAGACTGAAGGGGCACGACCAGCCGCTCCCTTCCGTTACGGGGAAGGATAGATGACGATGAAATTCCATATACAGTTATCGGATATGCAAGAATATTTCCCGCAGTTTCTGGCGTCCATGCAGGCGACTTTGCTTGACCGTTCCTGGGAACAACAGGCGATCGCTCCCGCGCATATCGGCTCGGGCGGCATCACTCGGCTGCGGATTCGCCCTGGCATGGAGATCGTCATGACCGACTTGTTGCTGGAAGAAGACATGAAGTACACGATTCAGGAAAACTTCCAGCTGCTGGAGTTGAATTACAGCTTGAGCGGCCAGACGTATTGCGCCTGGAACGGCAAGGAAAAGCAGATCGCAAGCAAGGAAGGCAGCGTCGTCTTTTTGGCAGACGAGAAGGTGTACCTGGAACGAAAAGCGGGGATTCGCAACCAGCACGTGGAGATTCGCATGAGTCCCGAGCATTTTCTCAGCTATTCCGAACAAAGCGAGGATGGCTCGATTTTCGAAGCGTTTTTGAATCGGCATCAGGGCGGCGTAGAGCCTTATGACACGTCACCAGCGATTCAGAAATGCATCCACGATATGTTCTTTTGCACGTACCAGGGGCCGCTCAAACGGTTGTACATGGAGAGCAAGGCGATGGAAATCATCGCGCTGGTCAGCCAAAGTCCCGGCACGGCAAAAGCGCGCAGCAGCGTCAACTTGCGCAAGCAGGATGTGGAGATGCTGGCTCGCGTGCAGGCAACGATTGTGCAAAACTTGGAGAACCCGTACAGCATTCGCCAGCTGTCCCGCATGGCGGGGATGAATGAGAGCAAGCTCAAGCAAGGCTTTCGCGAGATGTACGGCATGAGCATTTTCGAACAGGTTCGGCAGGCGCGGATGGAAAAAGCGCTGGCGCTCATGGAGACGGAACAGCTCACCATCGGGCAGGCAGCCGCTGCTGTCGGGTACAGCAATGCGAGCAATTTTACGGCAGCTTTTCGCAAGCAATACGGCATGAACCCAAGTGAATACGTAAGACGGCAGTTCTCCTAACAACAACCCGAGCGACGTTCGGGTTGTTTTTCTTCTTTTGCAGGCAGAAAAACAACCGCTACAGGTAGAGGCGCGACGGCTTCGCGAGTGATAATCACTATCAGATGGGCGGCAGCGTCAAGTCGTTGCAGCTTGCAAAGGAATGAGAGGAGAGAAGCAGATTGAAAAAACATTTTTGGATGATCTTCGCTACCGTCCTAGTCGCGATGACGTCGATCGCTACCTTCAATCCGATTTTGGGACTTTTGGCGCGAACGCTGGGCTTTAGCGAAATCCAGTCGGGCAGTCTGGTGACGATTACCGGATTGTTCTGGATCGTCGGCAGTTTTTTATGGGAGAAATGGTCGCGCACCAATCGCAAGCGCTTGATGGTCATTGCGATTCTCGGGTATACGCTGACCTTGGCGAGCTTTGCCTTACTCGCTGACTGGGCAAAAGCAACTCCCGGCAATGCGGTTGTCCTGTATTGGGAGTTGTTCGCGCTGCGCGCTGTTGGCGGCTTTTTCTTCGGGGCGATTCCGACGATGGCCCAAGGCTACTTGATGGAATGGACGACGGCGCAAAATCGCGCTTCCGGCATGGCGTTATTCGGAGGGGCGAGCGGGATGGGCTTTGTTCTCGGGCCAGCTCTCGGGGCGGCTTTGACGCCGATCGGGTTCACTTCCCCGATGTATGTATCGACCGCGTTGCTTGTCGTTGTCGCTATTTTGAGCGGGATCATTTTGCCGGATAGCAAGGGCGGTCAGGTGAAGAAAGCAGCGGTCAAGCTCTCGATGACCGATCCGCGCATTCGCTTGTACATCTTGATCGGCCTGTTGCTGTCCACCGTCATGATCATGCTGCAAGTAACGTGCGGGATTTACATGCAAGATCAGCTTCAATTAAGCGATAAGGCAGCGGCGCAATCGATCGGTGTCGGCCTGTCTGTTGCGGGTGTGATTGTCGTTGTCGTGCAGCTTTTGGTTGGGCGTTATCTCAGATGGCAGCCCGCCCGCCTGCTGAAAATCGGGTTGAGCTCGCTGTTTGTCGCCTTTACTTTGTTTATGCTCGCTCCGGCCTGGTACATCGTCGCTTTTCTTTTCCACGGAATCGGGATCGGATTTACATTGCCCGGCTATATTACGGCAGCGTCTCTGGCCGTTTCGGCGGAAGAACAGTCGGCTGTGGCTTCTTACACAGGGGCGGCGCAGGGTGTCGGCTCGTTTGTCGGCCCGCTGGCGGGGACGATGCTGTACAGCTGGCAGATGTCCATTCCGTATCTCGTTTGCTCGCTGTCGCTGGCGTGCGTTGCTTTGCTCGTGTTTGCCAAGCATCGCGGAGGTCAGCCAGCCAGCGTCTCCTAGGAACTGTTCATGAAGAGAGGTTCGATTGCGAATCTCTCTTTTTTTTGTGAGAAACGTGTCGCTGTTTTTCCAGAAAAGAAAAGGGGATAGAGCCGCTTGCCGTTCACGCAGCATTCATGGCCCTTTAGTGCGATGCGTGAATTGACAGTGAGAATGGTTATCGATAGAGTGTTGTAGAGAACAGTCCAGTCTGCTGGAAAAAAGAGGGGGAGATTCATCTGCAACTGGAACAGTACATCGCCTTGTGGAACCAGGCGACAATCAAAATGATCGATGTTCGGCAGCATCGTCTGCGAGGCGATGAAGCCCCGTTTTCCTACCGCTTGCCAGCCAGCGCATTTTTGTACACGACGATCGGGCACGCCCATGTCTACTTGGATGGGCGTTTTTACGACGCCCGTCCTTTCCACGTCTTGCACAGCGGAAAAGGCTCGCGGGTGGAGATTTATTGCCTGGACGATGCCGTCGTCTTTTATTTGATCCTCTATCAGGCAAAAGTGTTTCTGCCTTGGCGAAAAGAGCTTCGCGTCCTGCTTGAGACAGCCAATCCTTTCGCTCGCACGTACGAAGTCAAGCCGAAAGCCCCGCTCGAACTGCTAGACTTGCTTGTCGCCATGTACGAGGAATGGCAGTCGTCCACACCTTTGCAGCGATTTCACGTCAAAACGCTGTTTCAGCTGTGGGTGCACCAGATTTTGCAGCAGCTCCAGGAGCAGGACGGGAAGACGGGGGCGCTTTCTGTTGTCGAGCAAGCGATTTTATACATACAAGACAAGTACGCGGAGCCTCTGTCAGTGGAGACGATCTCGCAGCGCTTCGGCTATAGCGCCAAGCATCTGTCCAAGCTGTTTAAAAAACAGACGGGGCACAGCTTGATGGAGTTTGTGATCCAGGTCAGGATGGAGCAAGCCAAAGCGTTTTTGCTGCATTCGGATGCCACTGTGCAGGAAATTGCCGAAAAAGTCGGCTACGCCGATCGTTTTTATTTTTCGCGACTGTTTGCGAAATACGTGGGGATGTCGCCGATCCGCTTCAAAAAACAGGGGGAAGCGCTCGGGACGGAAATTTGTCCATACGCTTTGCGCCGTTCGTCCATTGTTCCGCTTTCCGTCCGCCGTTATATTGATAGTGGTTATGAGAATCATTATCGATATAAAGGAAGGAATGAAACATCGATGAACAGTCGCAAGTTGTCAATCGTCGCGACGATGCTGGTCTGCTTCGCCCTGGTGTTGAGCGCATGCGGTGCAGGTACTGGTGGCGGGGCAGGCGCTGCTTCCGGCAATCCGCAAGCGGTTGCGGTCAAAGAGCAAAGTGCCGCGAGCGCAGATAGCCAAAAACAGGTGCGCATCATGAAAACGATCAAAGGAGAGATTGAGATTCCTTCAGCGCCGAAGCGAGTGATCGTCGATTTGTACCTCGGCAGCTTCATCGCCTTGCAGTTCAAGCCGATCGGCACGCCGGAGCTGAATTTGAAAAACCCGTACTTTGCGGAGTCCCTTGTCGGAGTGAAGAACATCGGGGATTACGAAAATATTTCCCTGGAGAAAATGCTGGAACTTCAACCTGACTTGATCTTCACCGGAAACGAGGCCGCTTTTGAGCAGTACCAGAAAATCGCGCCGACGGTTGTCGTTCCGTTTGGACAGCTGAAAAATGTGCACGAAGAGATTACGTTTGTCGGACAGTTGTTGGGCAAAGAGGCGGAAGCAAAGGCATGGCTCACGGAGTATGACCAGCGAATCGCGCAGGCGCGAGAAAAGATAGCCAAAGTCGTTCCGGCAGATGCCACCGTTTCCATCATGCAAGATTGGGGCAAGCAAACAGGCGTCTTCGGCGACAACTTCGGACGTGGCGGCCAAGCCGTCTATGGCGGGCTCGGCTTGAAACCTCCTGCTGCCATCGCCAAGGAGATCATGGAGAAGCAGGAAGTGGAAGTTTCCAGCGAGAGGTTGCCGACTTACGCGGGTGACTATATCATCTTGACCTCCGAAGAGCGGACGATGGCTGATCTGAAAGCCGATCCGATCTGGCGCACGCTCGACGCCGTGAAAAACGATCGCGTCTACATTTGGAAAAAAGCGAAATCATGGTATTTCGACCCGATCGCCACCTTGTCGCAAACGGAAGAGCTGGCGGATTGGTTGGTGAGCACGGGAGCGAAAAAATAGGCAGTTGAATCAGAGCAAGTGCCTTCCTTTCAGGGGTGCTTGCTCTTTTCGTAGGCAAACCGCTGGATAAATCGGTCGGCGGCCAGGTTGGCGCGGTTCGCTTCTGCGTGATTGGGGTTACGGTTCAAATCCCGAGTGACGAAGGCAGTGCTCAAATGGGAAAACGATGATATGTTTTCGTCTCACCAGAGCAGGAGAGGGGCAGGTGATTGATGGGCAACTGGAGCTAGTGACTGGGACGTCGCCCTGGTAGCGCCAATTGCATGTCGCAATTGTTTAATCGAAACAAGTCCTGTTCCTCCATTGAATAGCCTTTGTTATCCGATTATAATAGCCAAGTGAAAATGATAATCAATATTATCGGAGGGGTTGTAGTTGTTTCGTTACAAGACAATGATCGGTGCGGCCGCTTTGCTTTTGAGCCTAACAGTTGTACTGTCCGCTTGCGGAAGCAATGCAGATGGTAACAGAAGTTCTCAGTCTGGGGCAGCGCAAAGCTTGAGTTCAAGCGCGCAGTCCGCTTCCGAGGCGGAAAAAGGAGAAATGAGAACGTTTAAAGATTCGTTGAATCGGGAAGTGGTGATTCCCGTTCGGCCCCAAAGGGTGGTCGCTTTGGCCTTTGTCGGCGAAATGTTGGCCCTCGGGCAAAAACCGATCGGAGCGACAGACCAGTTACTGCGATTTTTTTCTGCCGAGGAGAAGCAAGGCATTGCCAACATCGCTGTGGACACAGCGAGCAAGGAAGCCGTATTGGCGCTAAATCCCGACTTGATTCTCGTCTCCGCCCGCATGGCGCCAGAAGAAATCGAAGCCTACAGCAAAATCGCGCCAGTCGTGGCGGTCCCTTTCTTCGGGGACGCATTTGAATCGCTGCATCTCGCCGCAGACATTTTGGGAAAGGAGCAGGAGGAGAAGGCATGGATCGAGCGCTATGAAACGAAAGCCAAACAGTTGCAGGACAAAGTCAAGCCAATGTTCAAGGAAGGGGAAACAGGCGTCGTCATTCAATTTGCCTTAAAGCAAATCTATACATACCGGACAAGCACGTTTCCGACCGTCTATCAGGTGCTGGGCCTGATTCCGCCGAAAAAGCTGCAGGAATTGGAGCAGCAAGAGAATTTCAAGGGAGTTGTACCGCTGGCGGAGGAGGTGTTGCCGGAGTTTGCGGCAGATCGTATTTTCGTCATCGTGAATGACGAGGAATCGCAACAGACGTTTGAAGACGCGAAGAAAGGTGCTGTTTGGAAAAACTTGCCTGCCGTTCAAAATAACCAGGTGTATGTGATTGACAAACGGTTATCTATAGCCGATGCCAGCACGTTGGATTGGGCGTTTGGTGAAGTGGAAAGGCTCTTGCTGAAATAAGCACGAAAGCGAAAGGGGGTTCGGACATGGGAAACGCATCGGATGAAAACACGAGGAATCAGTTCCCTTTGTTCGTACTTGAAGAGGTCGAAAAAGTTTGCGTACTTGCGAAGGATACCAGGCGGTTTCGGGCGGAAAGCAGCTTTAGTCTTATGGCTGTGGCAGATGGACAAGGCAAGCTCTGGCTTCAGGAAAACGCTGAGCAGATTGCCAAGGGAGCCTGCTGGATGGTGGAGCCTGCAACCTTTTGCGAAATAGCTAATACGGGGCAAAAGGAGCTGCGGCTGTACCGCCTGTTATTTCGGACAGTGGAGCGCAGTAAAGGGAATAAGGGCGGGGAAACGTTCCGGTTCCGTTTCGATCACGTTTTCAACATGAAGCCGGCTCATCGCGTGCTCGTCGACTGTCAAGCTTTGCTGCGGCGTTGGCCGGCGGAGGATGATATCGAGCAATTCAAAATGCAGATCGCCTTTCAGCAGTTGCTGTGCTTCCTTTTTGAGCAAACGCGAACGGTCGATGCGGAGGAGAACTCGGCCGCTGCAATCGAGCGTTCGATTGCATATTTGCACGATCATTATGCCGACGAACTGACCGTGCAGCAATTGGCGAAGCAAGCGAATCTCGGTGTTCGCCAGTATACCCGTTTGTTCAAAAGGACGACGGGAAAAAGCCCGATCGATTACTTGACCACCTATCGGATCAATCGGTCGAAGGAGGAACTCCTTATCGGTGGCGAGCTGCTGCATACCATCTCGCGCAACAGCGGGTTCAAAGACACGCATTATTTCAATCGGCGATTCAAACAAATCGTCGGCCTTCCCCCGAAACAATATGCGTGCAGTCGTGGCTGCGATACGAAAATCGTCACGCCGCACTATGTTGGGGACATGCTGGCGCTTGGCGTTAAGCCGATTGGCGCGCTCGACATTTCGCTCGATTCGCTTCGGGAAATCGCGAGCAGTATCAAGAGTATCGGCGACAACCAAGTGGAGCTGGCGAGAATTGAACCTCTGCAGCCGGATTTGATCGTGGCTTCAGATTTTATGGTAAGCTCGGAGTTTTCCGTCATTTCCCGACTGGCACCTGTTATCGTCGTACCTTGGGACGAACGGCCGTTCGAGCGCCTTCAGCGAATCTCCCGGGTGCTCGGCAAAGAGGCGGAAGCCAGCCAGTGGCTGGAGCGCTACGAGTTGAAGAAAAAGGTTGTTCAGAAGCGAGTGCGTCCATTGGTCGCTCCGGAAATAACGGCTGCTGTTCTGCGCATAGACAATGGCAAGGTGTGGCTGCACGCCCCGCGTTTTTTTCCGACCGTCTACGAGGTGCTCGGTTTTTCTGCTCCAAGCCTGCTGGTGAACCACGTCCAGCAGGATGAACACATTCGCCGAGTGCCGATTGACTTTGCTCGATTCGCGGATTTGCAGGCAGATAAGCTGATCGTCATCCGCGGGAGAGAACAACAATTTCAGGAATGGTTCGACGAATTGCAGCGTACGAAAGGCTGGAAAAACCATGAAGCAGTACGGAGGGGCCAGGTGCATGTGCTTGAGCATCGCTGGGCTTCCTATGAAGCGATCACATTGGAATGGCAGCTGGACCAGGTTGACCGTCTACTATCCCATTTACCAACGACAGGAGTGGGCCGATCATGCTCCATTGTAAAAAGCAGTTGAAGCTGTCTACCTTGCTTATAACGCCGGGTTCGTCTGGCGGGGGATGGCGGGATCAGACGGCGCAGCCGGAACGGATACTGGACTTTGCCTTTTATCGCGAGCTGGCGCGAACGGCAGAGGAAGGCAAGCTCGATTATATTTTTCAACCGGATAAATATACGATATCAGCAAACAGCCCGGAAGAACTTCGCCGGGGGATTAACATTTGGCCCGAGCCTGTGACGTTGCTGTCTGCTCTTGCAGGGGCGACCTCGCATATCGGTTTGTCCGCGACGATATCGACGACCTACCATGAACCGTTTCATGTCGCGCGCATGCTGGCGACGCTCGATCATCTGAGCGGCGGCCGCGCTTCCTGGAACGTCGTCACCTCGATCGGCGATCTGGATGCGCACAACTTTCGCAACGATCACCGTCCGTTGCACGAGCAGCGGCATGCGCATTCTGAGGAATTTCTTGATGTGGTTAAGGCGCTGTGGGACAGCTGGGAGGACGATGCGATCAAGATTGACCGGGAAACGGGCGATTTTGCCGATCCTGCCAAAATTCACACGTTGCATCATGAAGGGGCGTGGTTTTCCGTGCGCGGGCCGCTGAATGTGGCAAGGCCGATTCAGGGTCATCCCGTCATTATCCAAGCCGGACGGTCTGATACTTTCAGGGAACGGGCGGCCCAGCAGGCGGACGTCGTGTTCACCGCTTTACGCACCTTGCCGGAAGCACAAGCTTTTTATTTCGACCTGAAACGGCGCTTGGCCAAATACGGCCGGGCCACGTCTGATTTGCTGCTGATGCCGGGCTTGAATGTGGTAGTCGGCGCAACGGAAGCCGAGGCGAAGGAGAAGCGGGAGCATCAGGAGCGTTTGTTGCTTCCGGAGGCGCGCAAGGATATCGTTTCATCCTCGCTTGGGCTCGACGTATCTGGATACTCGCTCGACGATCCGCTTCCCGAACCGGATCTGGCTGACGCTGGAACGGCTTCGTACAGACAGTGGAAGCAAACAGCGGATCAGCTCGGTTTGGTTACGATTCGCCAGTTGTACGAGCATGTGAGGCAGCAGAGCGGGCATTTTTCGATCACAGGCACTCCAGCGCAAATTGCCGATCGCTTGGAAGAATGGCTGACGAACGATGCTGCGGACGGATTCACCTTCATTCCGCACCTGCTGCCGCAATCGCTGCACGATCTCGTTCATTTTGTCATCCCCGAACTGCAAAATCGTGGCATTTTTCGCACGGAGTACAGCGGAAGTACGCTGCGTGAGCATCTGGGCGTGCCGCGCCCGTCCAATCGGTTCGTGGTGGGGTGAACCTGAAACAGTCCCGAACCGATTAAAGAAATAGAGCAAGGCAATTGCGTTTAAGCGAGAATGGGAAGCGGAGAGCTGAATCAACACATGACCGTGCTTATCTTTACTGAGTGTTTGCAGGCTATACAAGCATCAGATGGATGGGGCGGCGTGCGTGGACACAAATGTAAAGTACAAGAAACCCCCGTCAACAGCACGGGGGTTGGTCACGTTTCATGCTTATTTTTTGGTAGGGTCCAGAGGGCTGATCATAACGCTATTATAGTAGACTTGCTCCTTGGAATCCGTGTGGGTAAATATGAGCATGTAGCGATCCAGCTTGTAAATGATCTGGTGTTGCCTTTTGCCGCCATACCAAGGCTGATCGCCAGCCACTTCAAAAATTTCCTCTTTTGTCAACGGGGCAAAGGGAGCTTGGATGACCATGACAGTCGATTCGCCATTGATGCGATTGAGGAAGTAACGGTAGCCGTCCCGCTCAAAAAAATGGGCGTTCGGGACTGGCGATACGATTTCGCTTTCCTGCAAACCATAGTTTGCTTGCAGCTCGTCGCGCGTCGTCTGTAAAGGGATGCTGCCGCCCATGGTTCCCTCAGACAGATGTTTCACGGTATGGGCAAGGAATTTTTGTGCATTTGCGGAAGATTCATATGGACGATAGCTTTCGTACGCACTCCTGTCTGCTGGCTCGTTTTCGAATGCAGCGAAGACAGGCAGGCTGCCAAATAGCAGTAAGCCAATGACGATGATCATTTGTTGCCAGAGCTTCATTAGTACCTCTCCTTATGCGAACGGGGCCGTTATCTTTGTAACAACCTTTCATTTTTCCAACGAATAAAAACAGTCATTCACCATGGTGCCAGCAATTTCAGTATGTTCCGGCACGATTTTATCCAGCTTCATTCCCGCCTTTTCCAACACCTTTCTGGAAGCTGCGTGCTCTTCAGAACAAACAGCTGTGAATTTTCGGAAGCCATATGCATGAGCAGCGTGGTCCAGGACAAAAGCAAGCGCTTCGGTTGCATAGCCTTTGCCTTTGTGCGTATCCAAAATAATAAAGCCTACTTCCGCAGTGAGCACGTCACGATCACGGGTGCAGATGCTGATCAAGCCAACGTCGTTTCCGGTGTCTGTTTCGCGAATGATCCAGGTGAGCCAGTGGGTGGAGTCGAGAGTCCACGGAGCCAACTCTTTCGCAAAGTTGCTTCGGATCGCTTCCTCGCTCATAGGGGAGCCGATATGCTGCATAAGTGCCGGATTGGTGTAAATGGAGCGAATCAATTCCCAGTCGGGCGGAGCCAGTTTGGTGAGAGTCAAGTGTTGGCTGGTCAATGGATTGGACATGGCAGTCTCCTTTTTACATCCGAAGTAGTGTGGCTGTCAGCCGGGAAGGCAAAAGAACGCCGAGCAGCAGAGCGAATGGCGTCAGCATCATTCCTTTGTCAGTTGATTTGGAGTTGGGATAATATTACAACAAGAGCGATCGAAAATCATCTCTATTTTCCAGCGACAGCGAAATATTTTCATGATGATCATAAAAAGCTTCCTTTTGCTTATCGCGGTCTGTTTATTTTGAAAACGTGGAAGATGGTGGTAATATAAAAAGAACTTCTTTACGCTTTGCATCCAACGATGTGCGACGGAAAACGCAAAAAGGGGAGAAAGGAGACGAGAAGTGTGCTCGATTTTGGCGCTGTTTCTTTAGAATGGGGCACTCTGCTTACGCAGCTGTCGGAGCATTTGCGCAAGTGATGCGGGAAGCTGTTTGCCCGCTGAGACTGTAGGCGGTACTAGCAACGGGCACGTAAGAACCAGGAGCGTCTGGAAAGGAGGGCGTCGATGAAGGAGACAAATTACGGTCATTAGCTTCCAAAAGGAGGTTAATGATGAGCAGAAGCTACAAGCACTTTCCAGTTGTCAAAGATCAGACGGGACCAGGCAAGCGATATGCCAAAAGGTTGGCGAGCAAGGCTGTTCGCAGATACCAGAAAGGCATTTCTATCGGCGCGATGTACCGCAAGCTGTTTTGCTCCTGGGACATCAACGATTTTCGCTTCTACCGAACTCTTGCGGCTGCCATCCGCGAATGGGAAACGAGCCAGGTGCCGCGGGTGAGAGCAAAGTCAAAAAAGCAAATCCAAAACGAATGGGCCAAGCACTACTACCGAAAATAACAAATCGCCATGAAAAAAAGAGCAGAAGGAAGCCTGCTCTTTTTTCGCGTGGAAAAGAAGGCGCGATCACAAAAAACGCACGAGCGCCTGGACGAACTTTTCCAAATAAGCTTGATCGATTTCGTCAAAACGGTTTTTGCGCGGGCTGTCGATGTCGAGGACGCCGAGCAGTTGTCCGTCTTTTACGATCGGGACGACGATCTCCGACTCGGAAGCTGCATCGCACGCGATATGCCCTGGAAACAAGTGCACATCCTCTACGCGAACCGTTTCCTGCTTCTGCGCGGCGGTGCCGCATACGCCTTTTCCGAACGGGATGCGCACGCATGCAGGCAGTCCTTGGAACGGACCGAGCACGAGTTCATTTCCGTCGTTCAGATAAAAGCCCACCCAGTTGACTTCCTCAAAAAACTGGTTCAGCAGCGCTGCGGCATTGGCCAGATTGGCAACCTGATTGGACTCGCCAGCGAGCAAGGCTTCCAACTGCTTGATGACCAGTTCGTATTGCTCTTCTCTATTTCCTTGAAATTTTTCGACTTGGAACATGGATGGTCCTCCTAACAGCTAATTGTCTATGGCTTTACTCAGATATTATAAAACATCTCGGAAGCATTGGCTTCACGAGATTCTATGGACGAGCAGATTTGTTGCCCACTTTTTCCTAGAAGCGAGCCGAAAGCTCTTGTACAATGAATGAGAGCAGAACATGGAGACTACCTGTAGCTGGGACTGGAGGAAACACAGATGGAAAAAGCGACATTTGCAGGCGGATGCTTCTGGTGCATGGTGACACCGTTTGATGAGCTGCCGGGCATCGGAGGCATCATCTCCGGGTATACCGGGGGAACGGTGGAAAACCCGACCTATGAACAAGTAAAAACAGGCGAAACCGGACACTGGGAAGCGGTCGAGATTACGTTCGATCCCGAGTTGTTTCCATATGAAAGACTGCTGGAGCTGTTTTGGCAGCAAATCGATCCGACTGACCCGGATGGACAGTTTCACGATCGGGGCAGCCAATATCGCACCGCGATTTTTACCCATAACGAAAAGCAGCATGAGCTGGCGGTCGCATCGAAACAAGCGCTGGCGGCGAGCGGTCGCTTCTCCAAGCCAATCGTCACGGATATTTTGCCTGCGTCCGTTTTTTATCCCGCCGAAGAATATCACCAAGGCTACCACAAGAAAAATCCGAAGCATTACAAGGAAGACCGGGAAAAGTCCGGCCGCGATGCGTACATTCAGCAGCATTGGAAATAAAAGCAGCTTCCTAAAAAGCAGCAGGCAAGCCCGACATGGTCTGCTTGCGATCCAAACCCGTCCTGTGCAAAGGGCGGGTTTTTGTTGGACTTGCCAAATCAGGATGAGAACAGGTCGCTAAACCAAGGCAGTGACAAATAGACGCCTGCACAAATCAACAAGAAAATGACCGTTTTCATGATCGCACCCGCCCAAAAATGCTGGGGATGCACGGCGCGTTCGACCAGCCTTTCCAGTACGAGAAACAGCAGGATGGCAAGAAAGGCGAGAATGACAAACCCGATAAACGGTTCCATTTGACTGGCACCTCCCGAATATTTCCTGGCACTTCCATGCTTGCAATCGCTGCGCCGTGCCACCTTACGTCCAGCCTAGATACGTCACTGAAAATCTTTCCACGTAAAATCGATCGAGAGGTAGCCGACATGCCGTTCTTTGATCGGCGCTTTCCCTTTTGTCGCCAGTTCCGGTTTGCGAAAACAGACGAGGTCTTCGTGATAGCCAAACAGGCGGCAAACGTCTGGACGAAACGAATGAATGCCGCAACGATCGTGATTGACGTCGTAGAAAATGCAAGTGCCGGGAAAGCGCTGCTGATGCGCCAAGCCTTCGCGGAGCTTTTTCGGCATGGCTTTCAGCTTTTTATGTATGAGCTTTCGTTCCTTGTCAGTGATGGGTACCGGGCCACAGCATAAGCCTTTGCAGCCCTGACATGGCAATGTGTTCATTACAGCACATCCTTTCATCCAGTTCTTCGCTGTCCCTTGCGTAAAGAATAGTATGAAAGGTTTAAAAGCTGATGTAAATGATTAAATATTTTAATATAACACAAAAATAAATTTTTGTCAACAATTATTCCGATTGTATTCCCTGCTTGTCTCTGCTTGGAAAAAGGTCGCCAATTAGGAAAATATTCTCATGAAACTGGTAATATTTTGGATTAAGGTGTAGAGATGAAAAGGGGGATTTGTTACCGTGAAAAAAATATGTGCATTGCTACTCAGTATCGGACTGGGACTGACAGGTTGCGCTGCTGCACCAGCGGAAACGCCAACTGCGGGAACGCAGGCAAGCTCTTCTGAGAGTTCCGCACCGACCAATGCGGCTTCGACTGGCGCTGCACCAGCAGAAACACCCGCTGCGGGAACACAGGCAAGCTCTTCTGAGAGTTCCTCGCCGACCAATGCAGCGCCGGCTTCTGCTGCCAATGAAAAAACGAAAATTTCCAAGGCTGCCTTTGACAAGATCGAAAACGGCATGACGTATGAGGAAGTAACGGGGATCATTGGGGGAGAAGGCGAGCTGCTGTCGGAAGCAGGAAACAAAGGGGAGCAGCATCATGCTGTCGTCTACATGTATGAAGGAGAAACGCTCGGAAGCAGTGCCAGTTTGGCATTCCTGGATGGCAAACTGCAAGTCAAATCCCAAATCGGTCTGCAATGAACGAAACCCGTCTGTGCGCTCAGCATCGGACGGGTTTTTATTGGGAGATGTGTGTTAGTTAGGATCTGCTGTCACCAGGGCGATGGCAAAACCGTCGTAGCCTTTGCTGCCGACTGTTTGAATGGCAGTCGCACTCACTCTTGGCTCTGCGGCAACGAGATCGGCGAACTGGCGAACGCCGAGGATGTTAGGATCGGTGCTCGTTTCGTCGATGACCGCCCCTTTTCTCACGACATTATCCGTGATGATCACACTGCCTTTGCGCGAGAATTTGAGCGCATAGCGGAAGTAGTCCGGGTTGTTCTTCTTGTCTGCATCAATGAAGATCAGGTCGAACGGCCCTTGATTCTCGCGATCGAGAGCGGCGAGGCTGTCCAGAGCGTCGCCAAGGCGGATTTCCACCAGCGATTCGAGTCCGGCACGAGCAATGTTCGCTTTTGCTACCTCTGCATGCTTCGGTGCGGCTTCGAGCGTGATCAGTCGGCCGTCTTGAGGCAAGGCGCGAGCGAGCCAAATCGTACTGTAGCCACCGAGTGTACCAATCTCCAGAATGGAGCGTGCCCCTTGAATCTGGGCGAGCAAATGCAGGAACTTCCCCTGGTTGGGGGCCACGTCGATTGGCGGAAGGCCAGATGCTGCGTTGTGTTCCAAAACGGCGTCGAGTACAGGATCTGCTGAAACCAGTTTCGTCGTAAAATATTCATCTACAGCTGTCCATTGATCGCGATTCATCGTCTCACTCCTTTTTATGGCAAAACTAGCATACCATAAAAGCATTTTCGCCGAAATATTGGAAAAGCGCTACGATTCAAAGCGACACGAAACAAAATCAAGCGGAAAGTATTGCGTTTGTTACCATAATTTTCGCATGGTATGATCGACCAATTCGGTAGATAATAGAAAAGTAATCCAAGCTAGCTAGTATAATCCAACTTGGGGATTGAATGCGTTCGACTTAATTCAGGCAGATAGGTCGGCGCTATTTTTTTGTTCCATTCATAGGTATTATTACCTAAAAGTGATGGTTGTTGCGAGTTCTATTGTCCTATATCATGAAATCATTCACGTATGACATATGCGTACTACCCCGTACGCCCCGGCCGGAAGCAGCGGCTGGGATTTTTTTTGTTCACCAAAAGCCATCCAGTGATCTCCTATCGCTTACAAAGCCATATTTGGTATATCCTATTGGAGGACTCGCAATGTTCTTGGGGTCTGCGGCGGCTCAATAATGCAGATGAGCCGCCGCATTTTTTTATGCCAAAATCGCAGGCGGGGATAAATAGTTACATAGTCCTGGACGGTCAAGTCCGTCTTCTGCGTCTCTATATTGGAAAGAACCCGCACTCATACATGCTCCATTTCCGGTCATCCTAAAGTAAGGATAACTTGTCAGGAGGTGTTTGCATGCGTACGATACTGGCAATTTTGGCGATCGCGCTGGTCATGACAGGATGCTCGGGAAAAAACAATGCGCAGACACAGCAACAGAACAAGGCAGAGCCGTTGTGCACACCTGTGCCTGTCCGGCATGCGGAGTGGGAAGAGCAGGCGAAAGCGATTGCCACTAAAGTGGATGGGATCGATGAAGTGGTTGCTGTCCAGATTGACAACGATTTGAACCTCGCCATCAAGGTTAGCAACTTCAATCGCTTTAAACTGCAATCGATTGAAAAAGAAGTGGCGGGCAAGCTGAAAACGGCATTTCCCGATTCGAAAGTTCACGTCACTTCTGATAAGAAACTGTTTATGGACTTGCAATCGATGAGCGGTACGCCATGGCCGACGGATGTAAAAGAGGCGTGCCAGAAGAAAAAAGCTGCAAAAGAGCTGGAAAAGAAAATGAAAGGGTAACTGGGACGAAGACCTCACCATCGCAAGCGGATGGATTGAGGTTTTTTGCTTCGTGTAAAAAAAGAAAAACTCCCGATTGGGGAGTTGAGTTTCTTCTAGTAACGGTCATGATCGTGATGGTCGCGATCGCGTTCGCCACGATCACGATGCAAGTCGATGCCACGCAGCTCGCTTTTTGCTTTTTCAACCAATACTTGATAATCTCTGACCACTTCGGTCAGAGCGGAGACGGATTCTTTATAATCCGGTTCGTTACAAATCCCATCAATCGCCCGATGGAGGTGAAACATTTTATCTTCGGTTTTTCGGATAAATTCTACCCAATCCATGCCGTTCATAAAAATACCTCCTTTCTAAAGCTTAGGCTTTACCCGTTCGCCAAAAAGTATGCAAGTGTGCCTTTGTTTGCCCGTCAAAGTGCGGCGCCCGTCATTTTCTCTAGAAATAAAGTTGTCCAGTACGTAATATAGAAAGATGGGTTTTCATCAGGCGTTCGCAAAAGCAAATGAGGTGCAGGAAATGGATGTATTCGCAAAAGTAAACAAGTCGCTGGAAAAAATCATGCCGTTGTTGACCCCGAGCAGTGTGGCGATTGGCGTGCTTGCGGGATCGCACCTGCAGCCGTTCGCGTTTTTGTCTCCGTGGGTTTTCGCTTTTATGACCTTTGCAGGGAGCCTGGGATCTGGGTTCAAGGAGTTTGCCAAAGTGCTGGCACGTCCGTTGCCGCTGCTTGTCAATTTGATGATTTTGCATGTCATCATGCCGTTCATTGCCTGGGGAGTGGCGCATCTGTTCTATCCCGACGATGTCCATGTCATTACCGGCTTTTTGCTGGCGGCGCTCATTCCGACGGGCATCTCCAGTTTTTTGTGGTCTTCGATTTACATGGGAAACGTCGCGCTGACGCTGTCGATTATTTTGCTCGACACGATGATTTCGCCGCTTGTGGTTCCTTTCGGCATGTACGTGTTGCTCGGGGCGAAAGTAGAGATGGATACATGGGACATGATGCAGGGACTCTTTTTCATGATCGTGCTGCCGTCGCTTGCCGGTATGCTGTTGCATCATCTGTCGCGGGGGAGAGTAAAACAGACGCTGGCTCCCAAGCTTTCTCCGTTTTCCAAACTGGGCATGGGTGTGGTCGTCGCGATTAACAGCTCGATGGTGTCGAATTATTTCCAGGCATGGGACGCCAAGCTGTTCGGGATGGCTGTGCTGGTGCTTTTGCTCGCCATTCTCGGTTACTTGCTAGGCTGGTGGATGGCAAGACTGTTTGGCTGGGAACGGGACGTAATCGTCGCGCTGACTTTTAATAGCGGGATGCGCAATATTAGTGCCGGAGCCGTTATGGCGATTACGTATTTCCCTGCTACAGTGGCCCTGCCTGTCGTGCTCGGGATGCTGTTCCAGCAGACGCTCGCCTCTACGTTCGGCAAGTTTTTGGATGTGGTGGAAAAGCGGCCGCAATCAATCAGGAAGGAAGTCGCCCAGTAGAAAGCGGGAAGATTCTGCTTTTTCATATTGCCTGTTCGCATATTGTTCGTATATAATGAAGCAAACGTACGTTCGAGGGTGATGTTTATGCTGGAGACCATTCTCGTTCCTGTGAACAAGGAGATGCAGCGGGTTCCCGTGCTTACAGCCGTACATCTTCGCGTCTACAGAATGCTGGAAAATGGAACAGAGATTCAGACGATCGCGTCCAATCGTCAAATGAGACGGGCAGTAAACGATTTGTACAGGCTAGGGTGGGTGAAATCAAGTGATGAGCGGTATTCGTAACGGCGGAGGACGTCAGCTTTTTCCGCAAGACATGGCTCAGCCAGTGATCACAAAGCAGGAGCGTGAATCGTTTTTGTACATGCTCCGTGATTCCGGCAGGGAAGATTATGGCGTGACAGTCAGCTGGTGGGTGTCCATGGATGGCGAGCGCGGGAATACGCACAGCATGTGGGGCGTAGTCAAGTGGGTTGATCCCAAGGCACGCAAGGTTCAACTGGTCAATGAGGCGAGAAGCGAGTGGATCGGTTTGGAGCAGATCGTGAACGTTCTTGGATAAACGAAACGACCGAAAAAACAAGAAAAGGAGGGGCGCGAAGTCCCTCCTTTTTGCGTGCGAACAGATAGAGAATGATAACGGAAAGAAATGATGTAAGAAAAACTAACATAAAAACTCAAAAAAATGACAAAACAAGTTGACAATCACTCGTTTCATGTTAGTATATATTACATAGCATGCATTCTCTCCACTTCCTATCTTCGGCCCAGAAATGGGTCCCTTTTTTTGCCCGAGGCCATCGATTATTGCGGATAGGGCTTGCCTTCCCCTTGAAAGAGCTTGCTTACCATTTGATACAAGCGGCCGGACATATCCGGGAACACAAAGGAATACTGATTGGCCCCTTCCTTGAGCAAAGCGACTGGCGCTTCAATCGTGTAGGGGATTTTCATTAAATCGAGCATTTTTTTGTATTCATCTACCATGGAGTGATCAACGGTATAATAAAACGATTTGGAAGGGTTCATTTCAGCACGCTCCTTTTCCATATTGTAGCATACGTAAACAAGAAACACTCTGCTGCAGAAGCTGGCAGAGTGTTTTTGCGTACCAAGAGCAGGTCGTTTAGCTGCTGAAAAAGCTCCTGCTGGAATGTTTTCTTTTGTAGTGGGAACTGCCGTAATGAGAGTGTCCGTGCCCCCTGTGGCTGGACCCGTAACCTTTCCGGTATTTGCGGTCGCTGCTGCTGTATTTCCGGTATTTGTGGGAAGCATTCGAGTGATTACCCAGTAAATTTTTCAAAAGCTTTTTGAACATCCCCATCACTCCCAATTGTCTTGTCAGATTCGGCTGCGTATTCGTATATACGCATATGTCTGGAGACAGTTTCACTTTGTTTCGCTTTTTTTATGCAAAAGCGGTCCGATGCGATCAATCCGATTTGTCCAGATTCCTCCGTTGAACTTCTCGGGAACCCGGTTCAAATCGGCCGGGGTATCGAAGCCTTGGGAGAAGTCGCCGCTTCCTGCCACCAGGATGACGCGAGTATCCGCTGCTTCCATTCTTTCCATGAAGCGATTAGGCCAACCCCACAGCCAGGGAGCGATTTGATCGGGAATATGCAGCTGGGTCCCGGCGCAGGCGTCCGGAACGTATCCGGACCAGCCGACAGCGATGTAAGGAATCAGGCAGCTTTTCATCGTGCTCATCGACATGACGCGCAGCTCCGGCATTGCTTGCTTCAGCGTGGCAACAGGCTCGTCGCCGCCGTATACAGCGAGCTTCGCCAGCCGTTCTTTCGGCAAGGGCTGCAAAAAGGCGGCAAGCGCTTTGCCTTCGTTTGGATCGTGGCTTTTGATGTGGATCAACAATGACTCCGTCGGAAATTCTGTCAGAACCTCGTCGAGAGAAGGCATCAGTCCGACACCTTTGCCGCGAAAAGGATACGTGCGCCCGCCGTCTGCCGTGTAGTTGTAGCCCACGTCCAGCTTTTTCAGCTCGGACATGGTGAAGTCTCTCGTCACCCCTTCGCCATTGGTGCGACATCCGAGCGTCCAGTCGTGAAAGACGGCGAATTGAGAATCTTTCGTCCAGTGGACATCGAGTTCAACGGCATCGGCTCCGGCTGCGAAAGCCGCGCGCATGGAAGGAAGCGTATTTTCCAGGTAAGGATGTTCTGGCGGGTAAATTCGCTCGGCTGTGCACGTTTCGTTTGTGATTCCTTCCATATGAAAGGTTTGCGCCACTCCGCGGTGAGCCAGCAAAAAAGGAGAGCCGTCAGGCGGACTCGCCAAAAAAGAGCTGTTGACGACCCACATATAGAGAAGGAGCGTCAGGAATGCCCAAAAGAAGATGCGGCGCAACCGCTTCTTTTTCGGTGCCGATTTGATGTTTTCCATAGATGGAGCGGCCTCCGGTGCTGTATGACCTGTTTTTCTACCGCTATTTTACCAAAGCAGGCGCCAGGAGGAAAACATGTCTCTGTGCGCAAGAGGGACTTGGCACGGGGAAAAAAGACTGGCAGAATAGAGCGTACGTATGGATTGACTTACCGAGCAGGGGGAGTTCGATGAAAATAGCGCTGCACCAGATCGCCTATCAAATCGGGATGCACCCAAACGAGATGGCCAAGCTGGTTTACGAGGGAGAAATTACGGGTGAAGTGCCTAACCGCAATCCGCAAGCGAAGGATGCGTGGGTGGATTTGCATTCATTGAAAAACTTCATTGAATGGAAGTTCGATCAAGGGGCATTTGACCAGATGTTTTTCGATAAAGCCATGCGGCATGTCAACAAAGCGATGGGAAACAAATAAAGCGCAAGCGAAAAAGGAGACATACTTTCGATGCAGGAATCGATCATTTATTGCATGGTGCCAAAAGCTTACTGGGAACAGTGGAAAGAGAAGGAGCATTACCTGCCCCGCGACTACGAGCAGGAAGGTTTTATTCATGCCACAAAAGGCGACGAGCTGTTGGGGAAGGTAGCGGACCGGGTATACGGCGCATTTGAAGGGGAGTTGTTCGTCCTCGTAGTCGACGAGAGCAAATCCGCTTCTCCGATCAAATACGAGCAGGCGAGCGACGGACTGCTTTATCCGCATATTTACGGTCCGCTCAATCACGATGCCATTGCCGATATTCGCCGGATGGAAAAAGTGGACGGGCATTGGCGCATCGGCGAATCTATTCGCTAGTCGTTTATCCGGTTTATCCGTTCCAGTTGAACTGATTCAGCAAATCGCGTACTTCCTCGCGCTTGGATGCAGGCAGCTTGTCGAGTCTGCGCAGCAATAGCGCGATCCTTTTGCGCTGCTCGATCTCGGGGAACGGCTCGGCATGTCTGCTCACCCATTGGCGCTTGAGCCGCACCGGGTCTGTCTCCGCGATGATTTTTAACAGCTTTCGTTCCAGAAAATCAAGGGAAGCCATCGGTCAAACTCCTCTTCGTCCAAAATCAGATGCTACCAGTTTATCATACATACTTCTGGCGTGAACGGAGAACAATGGTACAGGTAGTGAATCTAGTTGGAACCAGAGGAGGAATTGTGATGGCAAAACCGGATGATCGCTCTGACAACGCTGCCAAGCTGCAAGAAATGGCGCGAAATACAGAGGAAAATATCAACGAGGCGAATGACTATCTGGCTGCGCACGCAGGGGAGATTTCCGCCAAGGAACGTGCGGACATCGAGGCGAAGAACGAGCGTCGTGCAGAAAGTGCAGAAGGCTTCCGTTCGGAAATCGAGGATGAGACGTCCCAGTGAGCTGAAAATCATCTCGCATCGACACCTGCCACAAGAGTTGCGGCAGGTGTTTTTGGCATGGAGCGGGGAAAAGTGCAACAAAACATGAATTGTTTTGCGAAACATGGTAATCTGTAGAAGAACAAATTGAATCAAGAGGAGAAAGACTATGAAACGACCAGAAGACACACGCGTCGTTGTCGGCATGTCCGGCGGAGTCGACTCCTCCGTGACGGCTTACCTGCTCAAGCAACAGGGATATGACGTCATCGGCATCTTCATGAAAAACTGGGATGATACCGATGAATTCGGCCACTGCACGGCGGAAGAAGACTTCCAGGATGTCCGGCGCGTCTGTGAACAGATCGGCATTCCATATTACACCGTCAATTTTGAAAAAGAATACATGGATAAAGTATTCCAGTATTTTTTGGATGAATATAAACGCGGGCGCACTCCGAACCCGGACGTCATGTGCAACCGCGAAATCAAGTTTGGCGAACTGCTGGCAAAAGTGATGGACCTGGGAGCCGATTACATCGCGACAGGCCACTATGCGCAGGTGAAATTCATCGACGGGGAGTACAAGCTGATCCGAGGCGCGGACAACAACAAGGACCAGACGTATTTCCTCAACGTGCTCGGCCAGGAGCAGTTGTCCAAAACGATGTTTCCCATCGGACATTTGCCAAAGCCCGAGGTGCGCAAAATTGCCGAGGAAGCAGGGCTTTACACCGCAAAGAAAAAGGACAGCACAGGGATTTGCTTCATTGGCGAACGCAACTTCCGCGAGTTTTTGCAAAACTACTTGCCAGCGAAGCCCGGCAATATCGAGACTGTCGAGGGAACCGTGATCGGGCAGCACGATGGACTGATGTACTACACGCTCGGTCAGCGCCAAGGGCTTGGAATCGGCGGCGGACACGGCACGAGCGGTCAACCGTGGTTTGTCGTGGACAAGGATCTGGAACGCAACGCACTGATTGTCGGGGAAGGCTCCGATCATCCCCGCCTGTACTCAAGCAGTCTTTTGGCGACAGACGTGAGCTGGGTTAGCGCCAACAAGCCAACCGGATCGTTTGTCTGCACCGCGAAGTTCCGTTATCGTCAGCCGGATCAGCAAGTGACGGTACACGTGCAGGAAGGCAACACCGTAGAGGTCGTTTTCGCTCAACCGCAAAAAGCCGTTACTCCTGGACAGGCCGTCGTCTTCTACGATGGCGAAGTTTGTCTCGGCGGAGGAACGATCGACAAGGTGCGTTCGATAGATAAAGAGAATTAATATACGGGGGAAGCGCTTGGTGGATGCAACGAAAAAATCCAAAGTGATTATCGTTTCGTTTTTGGCGGGAGCACTCCTCTTGGGGTTTCTCGCTTACATGGGAATGTCGGCTACGAGCAGTGAGCACATGGCGACGATCCAGGCTGTCATCAAGGAAAAAGGCGGCGTGATTGAACCGGGCGGCGTGACCGCTGTTCCTGCCGATGAAAGCCCTTTTGCCAAAAGCGGAAAAGGCAATACGATTTACCGCATTGTGTACAAAAAGGACGGGGAAAGCCTGACAGCCTGGTACCGTTCCGAAAACCATTCCTCCATCATCAAAGAGCCGGAAGAGTGGATTCTTCCGAAATGAAGAATAACCTTGACTGGGAGAGTGAGGGCATTACATGACCCAATACGCTGGACTTCGTGAGTTGGCCCAATTGATTAGCAGACTGGAGCCGCAGCTTGCAGGGGCAACCTTGAGCATTTTGGCCCATGAAAACAAAGAGCAGATCGCGTCCTTGCTTCTGGAAGGGCTGGGCAGCGGCGTTTCCGTGCAAAACAGCTCAGGTGAATACGCCAACCATTTGGCGAATTTGCGCGTGGGCGCGAACAAATATACGTTCGCCCAGGACTGGCGCGAGGTGTACATCAGTGAGATCAATTACTGCGCCTGTCGGATTCCGCCGGGCGGTCACGGTCTTTTGGTGCACCATACCGACTATCCCGGGGTCATTTACGACGTATCCCGCAAACTGGCTGACCACGAAATCAATATTTCCAAGCTGAACGTGTCGCGCGAGCAAAAAGGGAAGAACGCCCTGCTTGTTTGCGTCACGGATGAAGAGATTACGCCAACAGTTGTAGCGGCGATTGAAGAGCTGCCGCAGATCAACAAGGTGTTGTCCCTCCAGTAAGCCGAAAAAGAGCAGAAATGCGTGCATGACCGCTCATATGTTTCGTATGGGCGGTTTTTTGCGTGCGTGGAGCGGTTGTTGGCCGGTTTTGGGAAAAGAAAAAGCTGCCCTGGTTAGCGGGCAGCGGTTTTGGAAGCGAAGCGGATCGCGTGGCTGATCAGGACGTGCAAGACAGAGGTGTGATTTTCGTCCGGGAATTGACGGAACGTGGCTTGTATCTGACCTGTGCCGAGAGCGGACAGCCTTTTTGCCATGGCCTCAGCTTTGACGTTGACGTGGAAGCGCCCGTCGTTCTCCAGTTCCCCGATCGTCAGGAGCGCTCTGACTTTCAGCTCGTCTGTAAGCCGTTCAGGCAAGCGCCGCTCTTCTTCGAGCAGGACGCTTTCGTTCCAGTGAATGGACGGGCTGCCGGCGATATAGCATTGGTACTCGTGCGGCCGCGTCAACAGGGCGTGCAGCACCAGCAAGCCGCCGAGAGAATGACCGAAGATCGTCTGGCGGGTACGATCGATAGGAAAATCTTTTTCGATAGCAGGCTTCACCGTTTTCTCGATAAACGAAAGAAACCTTTCGGCGCCGCCCATTTCCGGCCATTCTCCGCCGCGCGGATGAGCGGGCAGCTCGTCTTGCGGAACGACATGCGTGAAGTCGTAGTAGCGGGACGGATGGAAAGGCGCTTCCGTCGGATAGCCGATGCCGACGACGATGGCTGGTTGCACGCCTGTTTTTTCAGGAGCGCGGCATTGCAGGCGAATGGCTTCGGTCATCGTGCCGAAAACCGAGTTGGCGTCCAGCAAATAGATGACAGGAAAGCCTGTTGGCGGCGGGGCTGTGTCTGGCGTGCTCACAAATAGGTGGAACGTACGATCGTTGTATGTTATTTTTCTCGTTTGGGAACGGGGAATCGCTACTGCCTCGTAAGTCGTACTGTCCATCATGGGTCACTCTCCATTCGTCCGTAGGCGTTAACTTTTATGTACACGAAACTTATTATATGGACGAAAACCAGAGATTGGCAATAGAGAAATGAGAGAGATTATCACTACGAAAATTGAACATGCCAAGCTTGACTCCTACGATATATTGAGGTAAAGTAAGTTTTACCAACTACATATTGATGCGGACAGGTGTTTACCACGCTATATTTGGTAGACTTAATAGGGAAGTCGGTGAGATTCCGACGCGGTCCCGCCACTGTGATGAGAGAGTTCCATTTGCTTGTGATCGCCACTGATTGAGCCAATCGGGAAGGCCAAATGGAGCAATGACCCCAAGCCAGGAGACCTGCCTGACTGCAAGCACTGTGTAACCTACGGAAGATAGGGAAGTGTTCGAGCGCTCCATTCGTTTGTCATGCTGAATGGATACGATGGGAATCATCATGCGCATTCGACATTTTGGCGTCGAATGCGCTTTTACTTTGGCTAAAAAGTATACAATTGCAGTAAAGGATGAGGGACATGATAATCGCTTTTGATTCAAAAACAGGAAACGTGAGACGATTCGTAAACAAAATCGATCTGCCGCGCGTGGAAATCGATCCGGAGATGGTGCTAGACGAGCCGTTCATCCTGGTGACGTACACGACAGGCTTCGGGCAGGTGCCAGAGAAGGTGGACCGTTTCCTGAAGCGAAATCATGTCTATTTGCGCGGAGTGTCTGCCAGCGGCAATCGCAACTGGGGCACCAGCTTTGCCAAAAGCGCAGATACAATCGCGATCCAGTATGGCGTTCCGGTGATTTCCAAGTTTGAATTGTCCGGTACCGGCCGTGACGTGGAACAATTTACGAGTGGGGTGGCAGCAATTGCGGCACATTGAATTGAACAACCAACTAATGCAGCGTGGAAACGACGGGTTTTACCAATTGGAAAAAGACAGAGAGGCAGTCGCCGTCTTCATGGAGGAAGTGCAGGCGAAGACCATGACCTTCAACAGTGTCAAAGAGCGGATGGACTATTTGATCCAGCATGATTTTTATGAAAATGTGTATGAGGACTACACCGTTGAACAGGTCGACGAAGTTTTCCGACTGGCGCATGACACTGGTTTTCAATTCGCGTCGTACATGGCCATCTCCAAGTTTTACAAAGACTACGCTCTGAAAACGGACGACAAGTCCACGTATTTGGAACAGTACCCGGATCGGGTAGCGATTGTTGCTCTCTCGCTCGGCCGCGGAGACTTCGAGCTTGCGAAGCGCCTGACTGTTTCCATGATGGAACAGCGTCTCCAGCCGGCTACACCGACATTCCTCAATGCAGGGAAAAGCCGCCGCGGGGAAATGGTCTCCTGCTTCTTGCTGGAAATGGACGACTCCCTGAACTCGATCAACTACGTGCTCGGAACTTGCATGCAGCTCTCGAAAATCGGCGGCGGCGTAGCGGTCAATCTGTCCAAGCTTCGCGGGCGGGGAGAGCCGATCAAAGGCGTCGAGGGCGCAGCCAAAGGCGTCATGCCTGTACTCAAGCTTTTGGAAGATGCGTTTTCCTACGCCGATCAGATGGGACAGCGCAAAGGCTCCGGGGCAGCTTATTACAACATTTTTGGCTGGGACATCAACGAGTTTCTCGATTGCAAAAAGATCAACGCTGACGAAAAATCGCGGATCAAGACATTGTCGATCGGCCTGATTGTGCCGAATGTGTTTTACAAGCTGGCAGAGGAGAACAAGCCTCTGACCGTGTTCGCTCCTTACTCGGTCTACAAGGAATACGGCGTTCATCTGGATGATCTGGATCTCGATCAGATGTACGACGAGCTGGTCGCAAACGAGCGCATCAAGAAAAAGATCGTCATGAGCGCCCGCGAGATGCTTACCAAGATCGCGATGATCCAGATGGAATCGGGCTATCCGTACATCATGAACAAGACGAATGCGAACAAAAACCACGCGCTCAAAGATATTGGAGCGGTCAAAATGTCCAACCTGTGCACGGAAATTTTCCAGTTGCAGGAGACTACCACGATCACGAATTACGGCGAGGAAGACATTATCCGCCGCGACATCAGTTGCAATCTGGCTTCCCTGAACATCGTCAACGTGATGGAGCACAAAAAAATCCGTGAATCCGTGCGCGAAGGCATCGAAGCGATTACGTCCGTCAGCGATGTAACCCGTGTGGAAAATGCGCCGGGCGTGCAAAAAGCGAACCGCGAGCTGCATTCTGTCGGATTGGGTGCGATGAACCTCAACGGCTACCTCGCGAAAAACAAAATCGCGTATGAGAGTGAAGAAGCAAAAGATTTTGCCCGCACGTTCTTCATGATGATGAACTTTTACTCGCTGGAGATGAGCGCCGAGATTGCCAAGGCAAAAGGGGAAACCTTCATGGGCTTTGAGCAGTCGGAGTACGCCAAGGGCACTTATTTTGACAAATATCTCGCAACCGATTACCGTCCGCGTACGGAAAAAGGCAAGCAGCTGTTCGAGGGCGTGCACATTCCGACGCCAGAGGACTGGGCTTCTCTCAAGCAAAAAGTGCAGGAGAACGGGCTGTATCACGCCTATCGTCTGGCGATTGCTCCGACACAGAGCATTTCCTACATTCAGAATGCGACATCGAGCGTAATGCCGATCGTGGAGCATATCGAGACGAGAACGTATGCGAACTCGACCACGTATTACCCGATGCCGTACTTGACGCAAGAGAACTATTTTTACTACAAGTCTGCCTATGTGATCGACCAGTTCAAAGTCATCGATCTGATTGCCGAAATCCAGGAGCATGTGGATCAAGGGATTTCTACCGTGCTGCACGTCAACAGCAACATCTCGACAAGAGAGCTGGCTCGCTACTATATTTACGCGGCGAAAAAAGGCTTGAAGTCGCTCTACTACACGCGCACCAAGCATCTGACGGTAGAAGAGTGCATTAGCTGCGCCGTTTAACAACAGATGTAGGTCATTGGAACAAGTTGATAGAGAAGAGGAACGCCTTATGAAAGCAGTCAATTGGAACAGGCCGGACGACGATTTTACGATGACGTTTTGGAATCAGAACATCATGCAGTTCTGGACCGATGACGAGATTCCGCTGTCGGACGACAAAATGTCCTGGATGGAGCTGAGCGCTACCGAGCGGGACACGTATAAAAAAGTGCTGGGTGGCCTTACCTTGCTCGATACGGTGCAAGGCGGCGTCGGAATGCCGAAAATCATGGAGCATGTGGACGGATTGCAGCGAAAAGCCGTCCTGGCTTTCATGGGCATGATGGAGCAAATTCACGCCAAGTCTTACAGCAGCATTTTCACGACTTTGGCTGCCACCGAAGAAATCGACGAGATTTTTGCCTGGGTGGAGCGCAATCCGCATCTGCAAAAGAAAGCGGCGTTGATCTCGCAACGCTATCAAAGCATCGAGACAGCGAAAGACTTGTACATGGCGATGGTTGCCTCTGTTTTTCTGGAAAGCTATTTGTTTTACAGCGGCTTCTTCTACCCGCTCTTTTTGGCTGGACAGGGCAAGATGACGAGCAGTGGCGAGATCATCGACCTGATTGTGCGCGACGAAAGCATTCACGGCCTGTACGTCGGCGTGCTTGCGCAAGAAGTGTATCAACGCCTCAGCGTCGTCGAGCAGACAGCTGTGAAAGAGGAGCTGTACGCGTTGCTGCACGAGCTGCATGAGAACGAAGAGGCGTATACCGTGTCTCTATATACGGAAATTGGCTTGGCGGACGAAGTGCTGGCTTACGTGCGTTACAACGCGAACAAAGCGTTGATGAACCTGGGACTGGACCCGTTCTTCCCGGAGGAAGAAGTCAATCCGATCGTTTTGAACGGGATTCGGACGCATACGAAGCAGCATGATTTCTTCTCGAAAAAAGGAAATGGCTATGTCCGCACGCTCAACGTCGAGCCGCTGACAGATGATGATTTCCGCTTTGAGTAAAAAGTTAAACGTATGTTTAAAAAGACTGCCGCTCATTGGCAGTCTTTTTTCGATTCTGATCCAAAAATGCGCCAGTAGAATATACGTGAGGTTTGCTCGATAAATAATATTTTAATAGATGGGAAGGAAATGAATCGCCTATTTTCAATATCTTTTCATTTATATTTATGTTATAAATAAATGACGTAACGAGCTGTTTTACTTCTGGTTGTCCAGATAGAATCGTGATCAGCGCGGAAGTGGCAAGCGAGAAGCGATCTGGTCATCGATTACCGATTTGGTCGACTGATTTATCTGACAATTATTCCCGCTCGATCTGATCCCGGTTGTTGGGGCATGAGCGGGCGGAGTGATTGTGTGAATTTTTTCACTAATCAGAGGGTTGCTGAAAAGCACCTTTGCTTTGGAATTACAGGAGGGTTTGTGTCATGCATCAAAAAGGTTCTTCTTCGTTCATCCTCATCATCGGCTTTATGCTGTTCGCTCTGTTCTTCGGAGCGGGGAATCTGATTTTTCCACCAATGCTGGGGCAAATGGCTGGAACGAACGTATGGACGGCCAATGCGGGCTTCCTGGTGACGGGAGTCGGGCTGCCGCTGCTGGCGATTATCGCTCTGGTTTATTCGGGAATGGATGATTTGCGTTCGTTGGCGAGTCGTGTGCATCCGGTATTTGGTCTTGTGTTTACGATTTTGCTCTACTTGGCAATCGGGCCGTTTTTCGCCATTCCGCGATCCGGGAACGTCTCGTTTGAGATCGGAATCAAGCCATTTTTGTCCGAGCAAGCTGGTCCGGTTCCACTGATCGTCTTCACCGTCTTGTTCTTTACACTCGCTTGCCTGTTATCTCTCAATCCTGGAAAAATTATCAATGTAGTCGGAAAAGTCTTGACACCGATCAAGCTGACTTTTATCGGCGTGATTGTGTTGACGGCGATTTTGTTCCCGATTGGCGCGCTGCAAGCACCTGTGACGGACTATCAGTCCAAAGCGTTTTACAAAGGCTTTCAGGACGGCTATTTAACCTTGGACGCTTTGGGGGCATTTGTGTTTGGAATCATCATCGTGAATGCGATCAAGCAAAGAGGCATCACGGCGAAAAAGCAAATTTTGCTCACGTGCGCAAAAGCAACGATGATCGCGGGCGCACTTCTGGCGTTCTTTTACACGGTGCTTGCCTATATGGGCGCTTCCAGTGTGGAGAAGCTTGGTCATCTGGAAAACGGGGCGCAAATTTTGGCCAAGGTGTCCAATTACTACTTCGGCTCTTACGGCGCCGTTTTGCTTGGCCTCATGATTACGATCGCATGCCTGACCACCAGTGTCGGCCTCATTACAGCTTGCTCTTCGTTTTTCCATTCGCTGTTTCCGGCGATCTCGTATAAAAAGTTTGCCGTCATTCTGGCTGTGTTCAGTACACTCGTCGCCAATATCGGCTTGACGGCGCTGATCAAAGTGTCGGTTCCGATCTTGATGACCATGTACCCGATTGCGATTTCCCTCGTCTTTTTAACGTTTATGCACAAAGGATTTGGCGGAAGACCAGAGGTGTATCAGGGAAGCTTGCTCGCTACTTTTCTGATCAGCCTGTTTGACGGACTGAACGCGGCAGGTGCCCAGCTTCCCGTCATCAACGACTTCTTTACTCGCTACTTGCCGATGTATACGATCGGGCTTGGCTGGATGCTGCCCGCTGTTGCAGGCGCTGTGATCGGCTACACTATTTACATGATTCGCAAACCTTCTCTGCGGGCACAGGAGCTGCGATTGACCAAGCAATAAACCGGAAAGCTGGCAGAGTAGAGGCAATCAGGCTGAACTTTGAAATAATTTTGGTGAGTGGAAATAGTTTAGCATGACAAAAACTGGTTTACGTGTTACTGTAAGGAGAAAGGTGCTCTTTTGCTAGATGCGAGAGCACATGCACTCATACCGACAATTTCATATGAGTGGGAACAGGTTCTTTGGCCGCGAAAATCGGCGCAAGGATGAAAAGGGAAGTCGGTGAGAATCCGACACGGTCCCGCCACTGTATGAGGGGAGTTTGCACAGCGATAAGCCACTGGTCGAGACGGACTGGGAAGGCGTTGTGCAGATCGTGATCCTCAAGTCAGGAGACCTGCCTGTTTCGACAACACTGCTTAACCTACGGGAGATAGGGAGGTGTTAGGATGCTGTGATCTCAGTGCTTATTTGGCATTTCTAACGTTCTTTTTGACCGTTGGAAGTGCCTTTTTTGATTGGCTTTACAAATACCTTCAATGGATGGGAGAGAAAGCTCATGAAAAGCAGCAACCTGGGATATCCGCGAATCGGCAAAGACCGGGAGTGGAAAAAAGCATTGGAGTCCTTTTGGGCAGGCAAATTGGAAGAGTCAGCGTTCCTTGCGCAAATGGAGCAAATCCGCCAGCAGCATCTGATCAAGCAAAAAGACAAAGGCATCGAGTGGATTCCCGTCAACGACTTTACTTACTACGATCACATGCTGGACATGGCTGTCATGTTCGGACTCGTTCCGAAGCGTTTTGCCTATGATGGCGGCCCGGTACCGCTCGATACGTACTTCGCCATGGCGCGCGGCAACAAAGAAGCTGTCGCAAGCGAAATGACCAAGTGGTTCAATACGAACTATCACTACATCGTTCCTGAGTTTGGCGAACGCCCGCCAGTGCTGGCAGAGAACAGGCCGCTGAAAGCGTACCTGGAGGCCAGGGATCAGCTGGGCATCGTCGGGAAGCCGGTGATTGTCGGGCCGTACACGTTTGTCAAGCTGGCGAAAGGATATGCGAAAGACGAGTTCGAACGCGTTGTCGATCAGATCGTGCCGCTTTACGTGGACGTGCTTCGTGAACTCGAACTGCATGGCGTGGAATGGGTGCAAATCGATGAGCCGGCTTTCGTCCAAGATATTTCCGAGCAGGACAGAGCGCTCATTCGCCGGGTGTACGAACAGTTCAGTCAGGCGCTGCCACACCTCAAGCTGATGGTTCAGACGTATTTCGAAGCGGTGGATTGGTACGAGGAGCTGATCGCGCTGCCAGTGGAAGGCTTGGGCCTGGACTTTGTCCACGGAGGAAAAGCGAATTTGGCCAACCTGACGGCACATGGTTTCCCGCAGGAAAAAGTGCTCGGCGCAGGAATCATCGATGGCCGCAACATTTGGCGCTCGGCCCTGGAGGAAAAGTGGGAGCTGGTCAAGACGATCAGCAATGTGGTCGACCCGGACCGGATTTGGCTACAGCCATCGAGCAGCCTTTTGCATGTTCCCGTCACTGTTGAAGCAGAAACCGATTTGCCTGGGGAAGTTCAAGCGGCATTAGCCTTTGCGGACGAAAAATTGGGAGAAGTGCAGCTTTTAGTCCAAGGATTCCGATTTGGAAAGTATGTTATCTCGAAGGAAATTGCCCAGAACGAAAAGGACTTGCTCCGCCTGGCCGAGTCTCCGGCGAGAAACCGGGAGAAAGTACAGCAGGCTCGAAAAGCGCTGGAGACGACAGAAGCCAAACGCGACGTGCCGTTCCACGAGCGCCGCGATATCCAGCAAGCCGCCTGGAAGCTGCCGCTTTTGCCTACAACGACGATCGGCAGTTTCCCGCAGACGGCAGAGGTTCGTCAGGCCAGACAGCAGTACAAAAAAGGGAACTGGACAGTCGAGCAGTACGATGCCTTCATCGCGGAGCAAATCAAGCAGTGGATTGCGATTCAGGAAGAGATCGGGCTGGACGTGCTTGTCCACGGCGAGTTTGAACGGACAGACATGGTCGAATATTTCGGGGAAAAGCTCGACGGCTTCGTCTTCACGAAAAATGGCTGGGTTCAGTCGTACGGTTCCCGTTGCGTCAAGCCACCTGTCATCTACGGCGATGTGCAGTTCGTCGCTCCCATGACCGTCAAAGAGAGCGTATACGCCAAGTCGTTGACGGAAAAACCAGTAAAAGGCATGCTGACAGGCCCGGCGACCATTTTGAACTGGTCATTTGTCCGCGATGACGTGTCCCGCCAAGAGGTGTGCGAACAGATCGCCCTGGCGCTGCAAGCAGAAGTGGAGGCGCTGGAAGCGGCGGGAATCCGCATGATTCAGGTGGATGAGCCTGCGCTGCGGGAAGGCTTGCCGCTCAAGCAGGCAGACAGGGCGGCGTATCTGGACTGGGCCGTCAAATCGTTCCGCGTGGCTACCTCGACAGTTGCCGCGAGCACGCAAATTCACACGCATATGTGCTATTGCGAATTTCACGACTTCATCGACGTCATCAGCGAGCTGGATGCCGACGTCATCTCGATCGAGACGTCCCGCAGCCACGGCGAGCTTGTCTCCGTCTTCGAGACTTGCACGTACGATAAAGGAATCGGCCTGGGCGTATACGACATCCACAGCCCGCGCGTTCCAGCTGTCGCGGAGATCGAAGAGATGGTGTCGCGCGGCGTGCAAGTATTGCCGCCAGCCCAATTCTGGATCAACCCGGATTGCGGTCTGAAGACGCGCGGAAGAGCAGAGACAGTGGAAGCTTTGAAAAACATGGTGGCGGCGACGCATGCTGTGCGTGACCGTTTGACACAAAAAGCATAATCGTATGATGGCAACGAGAGGAGCAGCACAGATGGCAACAGAAGCATGCCCGACCGGACAATCCCGAACCTATTTGACTGATCTCGTGTTCCCGCCGGATACGAACCATCACAATACGATTTTTGGCGGAAAAGTCATGGCGTACGTCGACAAAATCGCCTGCATAGCGGCGATGCGTCATTGCCGGAAGCCTGTCGTCACTGCTTCCAGCGATTCCTTTGATTTTCTCGCGCCGATCAAAACGGGCGAAGCGATCAATCTGGAAGCATACGTCACCTGGACACACAACACGTCGATGGAAGTGTTCGTCAAGGTCGAGTCGGAAAATTTGCTGACGGGCGAAAAGAAAATGACAGCGAGGGCGTACTTGACGATGATCGCGCTCGACGACCAAGGAAAGCCAACGTTAGTGCCGGCTGTCATTCCCGAGACGGAAGAAGAGCGCATCCAGCATGAAAAGGCAAAGCACCGCTACGCATTGAGAAAACAGCGCAAAGCGGAACAATAGAATTTTGCAGCAAAACCCTCACTTTGGTGGGGGTTTTTTGCTGGCACCGATTTATTTACTCACCTTCTTGTCTCTACTATAATAGGCATAGGAAAAAAGTAGTAAATAATGGAGTGGAGGTTGGGCACAAACTTGCAAAACCAGAACGAAGCAGTTGCAGAGATTCACAAGAAAATCAGGACACTTTGGATCACCAGCGCCTTTTTCGGATTGATGTCACTGTTCGGCATCATGACGGGCAATTTTCTTCTGCTCCTGTTGGGGTTGGTGTTTGTTGTACCTGGCATTTGGGCGATTGGAAAATTTAAAAGAATGCTGCAAAACCAGCTTGCCGACTATCAGCCCGGAAAAGGGTTCTCGTTTTTTCGCAAGACAGGAGAACAAAAAATCAAAGTGATCACGTACACCCAAATTGGCATGGCTGGCTTGATTTTGTTCAGCCTGATCACAAAGCTTTCTGTCGGGCCTACGCTGTTTATCGGCCTTTCCGCGCTTGTTTACTTGCAGTTCGTAATGAAGCGCCGGATCAAGGTACATACGAAAATTGACGATGCCACCTTGTTTGAGCTGGAGGAAATCGGGATTATTACGCCAAAAGATATCGTGAAGGCGCTGTACAAAGATTTCGAGAGCTGGCGACATGTGCAGCCCAACAACAAAATCTTTTTGGTCAAACAGGACGCGCTCGTCTGCATCGTCATGCAGGAGCGGCACGAAGCCGTGCGGATGGAATGTCGGCTGCGCGATATCCAAAAGCTTGGCATCGTCGGCAGCGGAAAGAATGGCGAAGGCTTGCTTCTGCTGATCGGGACCGTCCATGATAACGCTGTTCGCCTGAAGCTGGACGGAAAAAGCTTTCAGGATTCCCCCGAAGAGTTTGTCTCGCATTTTTTGCAAGCGTTGGATGAAGCTCTTCAGACTGCTTCACCCGGTACACCCGCTCTTATTCGCGATGGGCGGATGATGCCGCGTCCCGAACTTCAGGAACACGCACCTAGTGAAAAGCCAAGGGTGGTCATTCGGGAAATTGAGCTTCCGTCAAGTGCGGCCAGCAACAACGACAGCGGGCAAGTACCGAGAAAGACAGGTGCGACAGGAAGGCAGTTGGACTTGTAGGAGGGAGAGCATGTTGGCGCAGTCATTGCGAGTCCATGAAATATGCAAGCAAAGCAGGGTAAACGGACCTGGCAACCGTGCTGTCGTCTGGGTGCAAGGCTGCTCCATTGGCTGCCGCGGCTGCTTTAATCCGAATACGCACCCGGACAAGCAAGGCGGTCGGCTCTATGAACCAGACTCTTTAGGGCAAGAACTGGGACGGCTGCCAGTTGACGGACTGACCGTTTCCGGAGGAGAACCGCTGGATCAGCCGGAGCAAGTAAGGCGGCTGGTTCAGTCGTTTCGCCAGGTTCACTCGGGCACCGTCCTTTTGTTCACAGGCTATACAGCGGAAGCAATTTTGCGTTGCGAGGAAAAGCGCAAAGCCTTGCTTCTGTTTGACGTGGCGATTGCGGGGCCTTATCAGGCGCAGTCGGAGGAGATTTGGCATGGCAAGAAACTGATTGTGCTGACGAACCGGATCACGCCGGAAGAGTTGATTCCACAACGAAAAGTCGAACTGGTTCAAGGGGAGCGTTCCTTGCATCTGACTGGTTTTCCTACCGCGAATATTCAATCGAGCCTGTACACATGGCTGTAGGAGGAGTACATACATGCTGCAAGATTTTGTCAAGGAAGTGGAGTATCTGATTCGCGCCAGATACAGCATCCTGTACATTTTTACATCGGAAGAGGAGCGGGCGCTCGATGTGTTCCAAGGGATTGGCGCCAGCCTGAACAAGCGGATTGTGACATGGACAGCGACAAAAGGTCTTGTGCTGAACGGGGAAGAGCTTGACCACAAGAGCACAGATTTTCGCATCGCTCTGACGATGGCCGAAGATTTGGCGAAAGAGCCTACGCTGTTTTTATGGTTTGATCTGCACCCGCTGCTGCGCGGATCGCATGTAAACATCAGAACGTTTCGCGAATTTGCGCAAAAGACGCGGACAGGCTTCCCTTCCAATTCGATTATCATCGCTCCTTCCCTGGAAATTCCTGTAGAGTTGCAGCATGAGATCACGATTCTCGACCTGCCTCTGCCTGACCTGGATGAAGTAAAGCAAATCATCCGCAGCTTTACCGATGCGTACGTCGGTCGTCCGGGCATCGTGATCGACCAATCCCCGGAAGTCATAGAAGCGCTGGCCCGGGCCGCCGTAGGTTTGGGGCGCAACGAGATCGAGAACTGTTTGGCGAAGGCGCTGGTAAAAAATCGCGGAATATCCGCAAGCGATGTTTCTACCATTTTGGAAGAGAAGAAGCAGATTGTGCGAAAATCGGGGGTTCTGGAATACATCTCGACAGAATCACTGAACCTGGAGCAGATCGGCGGACTGGAAAACTTGAAGCGCTGGCTGCTGAGACGAAAAGCGTCGTACTCGGAGGAAGCGAGACAGTTCGGCATCCAGTGGCCAAAAGGGGTCATGCTGGTCGGCGTTCCCGGTTGCGGAAAAAGCTTGTGTGCGAAAAGTGTGGCGGCTGCTTGGCAAATGCCGCTGCTCCGCCTGGACTTGGGACGGGTATTCGCGGGCATCGTCGGTTCGTCCGAAGCGAATATTCGCTCGGCGCTCATGATGTGTGAAGCCGTATCGCCGTCGATCGTCTGGATCGATGAAATCGAGAAAGGCTTGTCCGGCGTGGGCAGCGGTTTTTCCGACGGGGGAGTCGCCACGCGCATTTTTGGAACGTTGTTGACCTGGATGCAGGAGAAAAAGAGTCCTGTATTTGTCTTCGCGACTGCCAACAAGATCGAGCAGCTTCCAGCAGAGCTTTTGCGAAAAGGACGGTTTGACGAAATCTTTTTCGTGGACTTGCCTACACCGGAAGAGCGCGAAGAAATTCTCAAAATCCACCTGGAGCGGCTGAAGCGCAACCCGGCCCGTTTTGACATCGATAAGCTCGTCGAAGTATCGGGCGAGAAATACTGGGGGGAAGGCATACGCCTGACGGGTGCCGAGATTGAGGCTTCGCTCCATGAAGGGCTGATCGATGCTTTTGCGAAGCGCAGTAATCCCGAGGAAAAAGATCGGGATATCGACACGGAAGATATTTTGCTGGCCATGCAGCGCACAGTTCCCTTGGCTAAAGCCAGGCGGGAGGAAATCGAGAAGCTGCGTTCGTGGGCAAAAGAGTTTGCCGTCCGCGCCAGCCTGGCAAGCCCAGCAAGCCCGGCAAATGCCGTGGCAGATGGAGTCGCTCGCGAGGAGGCAGTCGGCAGAAATATCGATTTTTAGCCCGGGGAGGGATTCGCTTGAGCCACTGCACGACATTTTCGATGTCATTCCAGGACAAACGCACGCTTTTTCGAGCGTTGCGAACTTTGGGCTACCAGCCGGAGAACGTTGTCTGGACAGAATACAAAAACATGTTCAGTAAAGAATTGATGATTGGCGGAACCGTGCTCGGCAAGCTGCTGACCGGGTTCAAGGATGGGATTCACGTCTATTTCGAGGAGACAAAAGACGGGCTTATCCCTTACTTTGAATCGCATGATTTGTCGCCTGGCCTCCTTCGCCAGCGCTCCGCGTCGCTGCTCTCCGAAATCAGGGAGGGGTATTTGCAGGGAACCGTCGAAGCTCTGCGCGACTCGATTGTGGCTGCGGGAGGAACGGTGACGGTAAGCGAGGAAAAGAGCGGGCAAGTGATTTCCTATGTGCTGACGATCGGAACAGATGCGCGGAAGCTGCGGATTTCCATGAACGAGCAGGGAACGGTTGAAGAAGCGGTCGAAGGCGTGCTGGGACGTTCCTGTGCGGAGTTGACGGAAGGAATCGAGCAAAAGCTCTCCAGCCCAAGCCAGCTGGAACGAACATGGACACATGAGTACAACGCGACAGTGGAAGATCAGCAGATTCAAATTTTGAGGTTATATTAGCACAACAGGCAACCGCAAGATCGCCGCACTCCATGCCGGATGCGACGGTCTTTTTCTTTTTCAATCAACTTTTGCCCGGTTGAAAAAGGAGGCGGCATGCAAACCACCCCGGTTTTTCCGCCTGCAATCTTGCCTTGCGAAAAGCGCAATAACTCCTGTCAAAATGCGTTTTTTCGCTTCAAAATGAAGGGTATACTACATTTTCTAAGATGTATTGAAGTGAATTATTTCAAGATATATACTATTCTTGAAAATGGGTTCGCAAAGCAACCGCAAAGGAGTTTTCCGGCATGGATCAGCTCATAACGGAACGGATTCGCAAGCAGTATGGAAACTTGACAGCCAGCCAAAAAATCATCTCCAAAATCGCCCTCGAAAAGCCGAGCCTGCTCGCGATCCACACAGCCAAAAAAATCGCCGAGCTGACCAATACGAGCGAAGCGACGGTCATTCGTTTTTGCTACGCGCTAGGTTATTCCGGCTATACCGAGCTGCAGCAGGAGATCAAGAAATCGCTCTTGACCAGCGAGCAGACAAAAGGGCCGATCCAGAAGTACCGCGACACGGAGGCCGCACTGACGCGCAACAATTACGCCCACCAAGTCATGGAAACCGATATCGCCTACCTCCAGCAAGCTTTGCACCAGATCGACTACGAGTTGTTGCACCAGGCCGTGCAGAGCATCATTTCTGCCAACCGCATCGTTGTCGTCGGTTTTCGCTGGTGCCACATCCCGGCGAAGTGGCTGTTTTCTACCTTAAACGCGATCAAGGGCAACACCCATTTATACACAGGAGCGGTAGACAATGCCGACTATTTTTTGACCGAGCGGGATCAGGAGTGGCTTGTGATTGCGCTGTCCTTTCCTCGCCATCCGAGTGAAACAGTAGCGATGGTGAACTCGGCAAAAGCTTTGGGCGCGAAGGTGCTGGCGATTACCGAAGGCGAGCTGGCCCCGATCAGCCAGGCGGCGGATTTGTTGTTGAAAATCTCCACGCCGCAGCCCGTCGCCACCAGCGGCATGCCTACCTTGTTCTCTGTGCTGAATGCCCTTGTCAAAGGCGTCATGATCCACGACCCCGTCTCTGTGCAAAAAAGGCTCCAGCACTATGACGAAATCAGCTCGACGCTTTATTCGTTCGTGGGAGAGGGGGAGGACGACTTCACGATTTATTGAAACAGCCATTACGCGACTCATAAAGGAGGAACTTTTCATGTCTGTGCCTGTTTGGTTTGCAGCGACGGGAGACAGCTTCATCACCCGCGACCTGCCCTATCGAGACAATGCTTTTCGCGAGATTGCCAGCTTGCTTCAGCGCGCTGATGTGCGCATTGCCAATCTGGAGACGACCGTCCATGACAACGAAGGGTATCCGAGTGCGCAAAGCGGCGGAACCTGGGCCATGTCGCCGCCGTCATCGCTGCAAGTGATGAAAGACTACGGCTTCAACATGATCGGATGGGCGAACAATCACACCCTCGACTATTTGTACGGCGGGCTGGAAGCGACAGAGCGCCACTTGAACGAATACGGATTTGTCCATGCCGGAGCTGGCAAAAATCTGGCGGAGGCTTCTGCTCCCCGCTATCTCGAATGCGAGTCGGCCCGAGTCGCGCTGATCGCGGCGACATCGACCTTTCATCCGTGGTGGGCGGCGGGAGAGCAGCGTGCAGACAGCATCGGACGGCCGGGCGTCAACCCGATGCGCTATGTCATGACCCATCATCTGCCGCCAGAAAAGCTCGCCCAACTGCAAGAGCTGGCGGATTCGACAGACATTAACGCTTTCAGCAAAGTGTTGATCGAGGAAGGCTTCATGAATCATCCGGGCAAAGACGTGTTTTTGTTCGGTGCCTCCCGGTTTATGGCAGGGGAAGAGGCGGGAACATCGACACAGCCGCACCCACGCGATCTGGACAGGATGGTCAGACGAATCGGGGAGGCGAAGCGGCGCGCGGATTACGTCGTCGTAAGCATCCACGCGCACGAGATGAAAGGCTTGGACAAAGAAGTGCCTGCCGACTTTTTGCCGACTTTCGCCAAGGCGTGCATCGACGCCGGGGCACACGCGGTCGTCGGACACGGCCCGCATCTGTTGCGCGGCATTGAAATTTACAAAAACCGCCCGATTTTCTACAGCTTGGGAGACTTCGTGTTCCAAACCGAGCTTGTCACTTCGCAGCCAGCGGACTTTTACGAGCAATACGGACTGGATCATTCGCACAACGTCGCCGATGCGCTGGAAGCGATGAGCGCTGGCTATACGCGCGGACTGTGCGTGCACAAAGAAGTGTGGCAGTCCGTCATCCCGCTTTGGAAAATGGAGGGTGGCGAGCTAAGCGAGTTGGAGCTGCACCCGATTGAACTCGGCTTCGAGGAGCCTGTCTACCGGATGGGCTGGCCGAGGTTGAGTGCAGATCCCGAGATATTGCAAGGACTGAAAACGATGAGTGAAGCGTATGGAACCGTGATTGAGATCGAGGATGGAATCGGCCGCGTGAGGTTGAGAAAAGACTGAGTAATTGCCTTGCCCCCACCTATTGGAATGGAGTGATTCAGATGATGGCGAGAATCACCATGATCATGCTGTTCGTGCTGTACATGATTAACTACGCCGATAAAACGATTGCGGGTTATTCGGCTGTTCCTATTATGGCGGAATTTTCTTTGTCCCAGAAAGAATGGGGACTTGTCGGTAGCAGTTTCTTCTGGTTTTTCTCGATCGCTGGTATTTTGGGAGCGGCGTTGTCCGACCGGATCGGGACGAAAAAGATGCTCGCCATCATGGCCTTGTCCTGGACGGTTATCCAGTTTGGCGCCTACGCCATTGCCGGATTGCCGATGCTTGTAATCGCCAGGGTGTTGCTCGGAATTGGCGAAGGACCATTTTGGGCGACAGTCGTCAGCCACTTGAACAAATGGTTTCCCGAAGAAAAGCGCGGGCTTGTTTACTCCACGGTCAACTTCGGCGCTTTTGTAGGGGCAGTCGCTTCGGCACCGCTCATCGTTTCGCTCATTGACAGCAACGGATGGCGGTTTGCCTGGGCGTTTATGGGTGCGCTCAGCCTGATCTGGCTTTTGATCTGGCTGTGGGTCGGCAAAGACAGGCCGCAAGTCAGCATCGAGGCGGCGAAGACTGTGCAAGCACTGCCCAAGGCAAAATGGTCGGACTTATCCAAAGTTTTTCTGTCATCCACCTTTTTGTTCAGCTTTTTGATTTATTTCGCGCAAATGTGGGGCACAACCTTTGCCGCTGTGTGGGAACCTGTCTACCTGGTGCAAGTGATTCATCTGACGAGTCAACAAATGGCTTACGCGATTGCTGGCATGGGACTTTTGGCCGGATTGATGACGATCTTGATCTCCTGGACAGGCGATCGTCTGTACAAAAAACATCGGAGTTATCGCAAATCGTACGTGCTGGTGGGAGGAGCGTCCATCATCCTGGGCGGAATTTGCTTCTACGCCGTGACGCTGGTACAGTCTTTGCCGCTCGTGTTGATCGCGCTTTGCTTGGGAAAAGGGTTTGCCTTTTCCGTAGGGACGGCTGCCTCTGTCATCGTCAGCAGCATGTTGCCGGAGCGCACAGGTTTGCTGGTGGGCACGCTCTCCAGCCTCGTTACGCTCGCCGGAATCATTTCTCCGCTCGTCACAGGCTCGATTGTGCAAGCAGCGCCCAATGTGGGCATCGGTTTTGGCCAGGCGATGATCGTAAATGCCTTGTTGTTTGTCGGTTGCGGCGTGCTGTTCCTGCTCTTTGCCAAACGGGAAGAAAACAAGACAGCGACAGCAGCGCAAATCCCCACGATTTCCTAAAAGAAAAGCTTTATCATGCTCGTCTCAGGTGTTAAAATTTTCTGAAAAGGGGGTAGATGAGCGATGTATCATTTGAACGAAAATTTGCTGCAAAGCGCGCAAAATTTGCCAGACCATCCGGCCTACATATTTTTGGGGGAGACGACTACCTTCCAGGAGCTGAACCGCCGGGTCGATGAGCTGGCGCAAGGCTTGTCCAAGCTCGGGATTGGCAAGGGAGACGCTGTAGCGCTGATCATGGACAATCGACCCGATTTTGTAAGCGCTTACTACGCGATTTTGCGCGTGGGTGCGGCCGTTGTCCCGATGAACCCGATCTACACGCCGCGAGAAATCAGCTTCATTCTCGCCAACAGCCAGACAAAAGCGGTCATTGCCCTCGCTGCGCTCGAACCTGTCCTGACACCCCTGAAGGAACAACTGGAGCATTTGACACATCTCATCTACAACGAAGCGACAGGCGACGAGCTGACGTTGGCGCAGGTAGCACAAGCGGGAGACGGCAGCTTTGTGGAGCCGGAGCGAAACGAAGACGATTTGGCGGTCATTTTGTACACGTCCGGTACGACCGGGCAGCCAAAAGGGGCAATGCTGTCCCACCGCAACATGGCCTCCAACGCAGAGGCGATGGGAATTTTGTTCGAGCTGATCCCGGAAGATCGGGTAGTCGCGGTATTGCCGATGTTCCACGTCTTTTGCATGACGGTGTGCCTGAACGGTCCGATTCGCTACGGAGCGGCGATGATCATCATTCCGCGTTTCCACCCTGTCGAAGTGGTCAATACGATCCGCGAGCAACAGGCGACCTGCTTTGCCGGGGTGCCGACGATGTACAATTACATGCTGCAACTGCCGCATGCGACGAAGGAAGATTTCGCTTCGATCCGTCTCTGCTGCTCGGGTGGCGCATCGATGCCTGTCGAGCTGCTGCACAAATTCGAGGCCAAGTACGAAGTGAAGGTACTGGAAGGCTACGGGCTGTCCGAAGCGGCTCCGGCAACAGCCTTCAACCCGCTGCGCGGCACGAGAAAGCCCGGTTCGGTCGGGATAAACTTGCCGCATGTTTTGAACAAGGTCGTCGACCCGGAAGGCAACGAATTGCCGCGGGGCGAGGTAGGCGAGCTGGCTGTGCAAGGGCCGAATGTCATGCTCGGCTACCTGGGGCTGCCGGAAGATACGAAGGCCGCGCTCAAGGACGGCTGGCTGTACACAGGAGATATGGCGCGGATGGACGAGGAGGGGTATGTCTACATCGTCGACCGCAAAAAGGACATGATTCTCGTCGATGGCTACAACGTCTATCCGCGTGAAGTGGAGGAAGTGCTGTACCAGCACCCTGCCGTGATCGAGGCGGCGGTCATCGGAGTTCCCGACGAGGTGCACGGGGAAGCGGTCAAAGCTTTTGTCGCGCTAAAAGAAGTGGCGGTTTCGCAGGAAGACATCGTCGCCTTTTGCCAGGATAAGCTGGCGAAATACAAGGTGCCGCGCCAGGTGGAAATCGTGCCGGAGCTTCCGAAAAACACCACAGGCAAAATTTTGCGCCGTTCCTTGCGCAAGTAAAACGATACGAAAAAACCAGACCCACGTCGAAGTGAGTCTGGTTTTTCTTTGCGCGAAAAAGCTATTCGTAACGGAGATGGCAGGCGAGCTGGACCTTGAGCAAGTCTTCGGGACGGTGCAGGTCGATTTCCAGCAGTTCCTCCACTTTTTTCAGCCGCTGGTAGAGCGTGTTGACGTGGATGTGCAGCTCGCGGGCGGTTTGCTGCGGCGACTGGCTGCATTTGATATACGTCACAAGCGTGTGCTCCCACTCCTGATATTTTTGTGGCTCAGCCCAAAAGGGAGCAAACACGTCGGCGACAAAAGCGTCAATGTCAGCCTGGCTTTGGTTGAGCATCAGGCGATTGACGCCCAGGTCGGTGTAATGGATGACACCGCTGCGATTTCGTGCCGACAAGTAGTGCGCCGCTTTTCTCGCTTCCTCAAAGCTTTTGCCCAGATGCTCGACGCCTTCGATCATGCTGCCCACCCCAATCGACAAGGACGCTTCCTGGGCCCGCTCCCATTCCTCCACGGCTGTTTGCAGTTGCTCGCTCAATGCTTTTCGCTCCTCTGTTCCATTCATTTGCAGCAGGAGTGTGACGTGATTGTGAAAGCCGTAGGTCAGCACTTGCGCAGGGGCAAAATCGCGCTTCCAGCGGTTCACTAGCCGATGGATGTTGGCTTCGAGCAGAGCGAGATCGTGGCAGTGACTCAGATGAGCGTAGACCACGAGGTAGTGGGCGTGCGGCACCAGTCCGAGTGTGCGGGCGCGTTCCAACAGGTCGTTGCCTTTGCTGCCGATTACTTCCTGGAAAAGGTCGTGGGCACGTTTGTACAAGACAGAGCTGATCGACTGCTTTTTCACCAAATCGAGAGTGAGCACGGACCGCCCTTGCTCAATCGTCATTCTCGCCAGCTCCGACAAGCCTGTTTTGGCGGAAGGGATGATCAGGCAGCCGAGCAGCACGCTGCCGTTGATCAGCGGATACAGGTAACAGTATTCGCTGTCCGCACGCCCTGCGGAATACAAGTGGACAAAAAGCGGGTGGCGACGTCCAGCCAGCAAAGTGTGCAGCTCGTCGCGGTTGAAGTAGGGGAGCTGGGCAAAAGTTTCGTGGCCCTCTTCCAGCCAGTCTACGAACTGAATGGGCTTGGCGGTCATGCGCGACAGTGCCTTCACAATTGTGGCCGCGTCTTTGTTTTGCAGGGACATTTGCTTGATCGATTCGTGAATTTTGTTGCGCTTGATCAGATCATCATGCCGGGCTTGCAGTTGGGCGCTGAGCGTGGCCATGTTTTCATAAGCCTGCTTCGTCTCGGCGTACAGCTCGGCATTTTGCAGCGCGACAGAGGTTTGATCGGCGAAGCCTTGCAACAGGGCGAGGTCGTAGTCGGTAAACTCGTTGTCTTGGTGAAATTGGTGCAGGACGAGCACGCCAATTCGCTTTTCGGCAATCGAGATCGGCACACATAAAAGCCCGTTCAAATTTTGCAAGTCTTTCGCGTGGTTCAACGAGTGAAAATTGTCCGCGGAAATGTCTCTCATCGCTTGCGTCGTCTCGGGATGGGAGCGATACAGGCGGGGTTGTCCGTCCAAAAAGACTTTCCCGGCGATCGACTCGCCGATTTTCAGGCGAAAGTCTTTGAACAGCGTGTCGTGAAAGCCGACGGTCGCTTTCGGCACGAGGCGGTCGATGGCAGGATCGTACAAATGCAGCAGTCCGGCGTCAGCGGCAGGGATGACGGACAGGGCATTGCCGATGATGTCGCGAATGATCGCTTCGGTATCAAGCGTACCGGAAATCGAGCGGATGCCTGCCAAAAGTTTGCTCCATTCGGCGTTTTTGCTCGCAATCGCTTCTTCTGCGAGATGCAGTTTCAACCCGAGCCACAATAGCTCCCATTGATCTTCCGTCAACGTGGAGGCCGCTTCCGAGGGGGAGTCCAACCAGATGAGCGCTTGTCCTTCCTCAGCGAAAAAGAACCGCAGCAAATGTTTGTCCTCGATTTTTTCATATCGGTAGCGCTCTTGCTCATGAGCCGGGAGCGTGGCGGGAGCGGTCAGCAAGGTCCCGAAAGCGACGGCAGCTGACGGCGTCACTGTATAGGCCAGCCGAAATTGGCGGTCGCGCGGGAGGCGAACCCAGATCGACGCAGGCGCAATGGCAAGCCACGCACTCAACTTTTCGTTCAAGTAGGAAAGAGTATGCATGTGGACACCTTCCATGTAGAGAAATGTATATAAAATTCATTTTATTTGTGTGTGTGTCTACATTGTATAAACAATTTTGAATTTATACAATATGGTTATCGAAGACGGAAGGTGGGAGTCATACATGACGACAACGTACAAGAACTACATCAACGGTGAATGGGTGGATAGCCATACCGGACAAGTATTTCCTAGCACGAACCCTGCCAATACGAGCGAGGTGCTCGGCTATTTTCAAAAATCCGATGGACTGGATGCGCGGTCTGCCATCGAAGCGGCAGCACAAGCTTTTCCTGACTGGACCAAAAAATCGGCTCCGGTGCGCGGAGAGTTTCTGTTTACGCTCATTCGCCTGCTGGAAGAGCAGAGAGAAGAACTGGCTGCGATCATTACAAGCGAAGTAGGAAAAACATTGCGGGAAGCGCGGGGCGAGGTGCTCAAGACGATTGCCTCCATGAAGCAGTTGACAGGAGAAGCCACTCGTTTGACGGGGCAAACCGTCCCTTCGTTTGATGAGCGTGTGCTGGGCTACACGGTGCGCGAGCCGATTGGCGTCTTCGCGATTATCGCGCCGTGGAACTTCCCGCTCGGAATCGGCCTGTGGAAAATCGTTCCGGCTATTCTCGCGGGCAACACAGTCGTCTTCAAGCCTGCCAGCAACACCTCCTTGATCAGCGTCAAGCTGACGGAACTCCTGATTGAAAGCGGCGTGCCAAAAGGCGTTGTCAATCTGGTGACTGGTCCTGGCTCGGTAATCGGGGACGAGCTGTCCAATCATCCGCTGATCAAAGGGATTTCGTTTACGGGATCGTCGGAGGTCGGTTTGGCGTTAGGAAAAGCGGTCGGTGCCCGCGGCGGCAAAATTCAGGCGGAAATGGGCGGGAAAAACCCGGCAATCATTTTGGCGGATGCAGATATTGACCTTGCCATCGATTGCATCGTGACCAGCGGCTTTTTTGACAACGGACAGCGGTGCACGGGAACAAGCCGCGTCCTGGTCGTACCGGAAGTGGCGGAGGAAGTGAAGCGCAAGCTGGTGGAGCGCGCACGCAGCCTGAAAGTTGGCAATGGCTTCGATCCGGAAAGCCATAACGGCCCGGTCGTGGACGAGCATCAGCTCAACCTGTATTTGCATTATGTTCAAAAAGGCATCGAGGAAGGCGGCGTGCTGGAATGCGGCGGCCAGCGGCTGACAGACGGAGATTTGGCGAACGGTTACTTCGTCGCTCCAACCGTCTTTACCGGAATCACGCAGGAGATGACGATTGCCAAAGAAGAGATTTTCGCGCCCGTGATCGCGGTCATTGACGTCGACTCGTTCGATCACGCCATGGAAATCGCGAACCAGGTGGAGTTCGGCTTGTCTTCCACGATCTTTACCAACGATCTGCAAAAAGCGTTCCAGTTTGTAAAAGGAATCCAGTCAGGCGTGACGCACGTCAATATGCCGTCTACCCATTTTGAATCGCAATTTCCGTTTGGCGGCAAAAAAATCTCCGGCCTGGGGCCGAGAGAGCAGGGCGAATCCGCGCTCGATTTCTATGTCGAAACGAAGACGGTTTACATCCGGCCATAAGTTCTGGATAGATAGGGGGAAGAGAGATGGAAGCGACGATTGGAGTCATTGGCATCGGCGCAATGGGCAAAGGGATGATCGGCAGCCTGTTGCAAAAAGGCTATCAAGTGTACGCGTATGATCCAAGTCCGGCGGCAAAAGAGTGGGCTGCGGAAAAAGGGGCCGTTGTCGTAGACAGCGTGCAAGCGATAGGGAGCGTGGCAAAAGCTGTTTTCGCCTCGCTGCCTGGTCCCTCTGTCGTGGAGGAGGTCATGCTGGGACAGGCCGGACTTTTTGCCGAGCTTCGCCCAGGCAGCTTCGTCTTTGACACGAGCACGATCGATCCGGCGACGGCCAAACGGTTGAATCAGGCCGGGCTTGAGCGGGGCATTTCCTACTTTGATTGCCCGGTTAGCGGCGGGCCAGCAGGCTCGGCAGCAGGGACCTTGACGATCATGGTCGGGGGAGATGAAAGCAAGCTGCCTGAGATCATGCCGTACTTGCAAGGAATCGGCAAAGAAATTTTTTACCTCGGAGAGTCCGGTTCCGGTCAGGTAGCCAAGCTGTGTCACAACTCTGTCGTCGCTGTCATCACGGCCGCTCTTGGCGAAGCATTCAGTGTAGGGGCAAAAGCAGGAGTGGACCCGCACAAGCTTGCCGCCGTCATCGAGAAAGGCTCCGCCCACAATCGCGTGCTGTCTGTGTTTGGCCCGAATATTTTGTATGGCACGTACGAAAATGCGATCTTTTCGCTCGATCATATGCACAAAGACTTGCAACTGTACGCGGCTGCGGCTCGCGAGCAACACGTTCCCGTCCTCGTCGGCGGCACCGTGGCGCAAATGTATGAAGCAGCCAAGGCGCAAGGGAAAGGCAGCTGGGATTCTTCCGCTGTGTGCACGGTGACGGAAGAGCTGGCTGGTACGACGATCGCCAGATAAAGGTTTTGGCAAAAGCCGATGTTCCCGTTGGAGGGGCGTCGGCTTTTTTGCTGGAATGGCACCGGATGAAAGCAGTACGCCTATTCAGATAAGAAAATACCCCCGGGTGATCCCGAGGGGCGTTGAAGGCAAGTTAGTTAATCCGCAGCTCATCCCATGTCAAAGAAACAGGATAGGAGCCGTTTGGATAGTTGGGAGCTTTTTGCCACATGTAGAAGACTACGGTTCGATTTTGGTTGTCGATCCCAATGTCGAGCGTATACCGATAACCTGGAACTTCCCAGCGTTTGACTTCCTGATTGTTGGAATCAAAGGCGACGACAACCAGTACAAGGTCATTCGTCGAAGGTGTATACGACCAGTACGTATAATCACCGCATTTGATGATGACTGGAGATTGGCTAATCGAAAGTCCAGCAGGTTCCAAAATTTGAGCAGGTCTCATAATCACTTGATAGCTATTCCCGACTTATCCCCTTCTGTGGGTGAGGGTGTTCGTTCGAGCCTACACCGTGCGGGCGACTTTCATCGCACACGGCGTTCCATCAACAGTAAAAGAGAGAAAATGTACAACGGGCTATTCGATTGTACCAATTTTTATGTTTTTGAAGGCCTAACTAAAGTTATAGATTGACGGGATTTCCTCCTCTTTTTTGCATTTCTCCGATTGATATGGATATAGCCGACAAGCTCAATAAAAAAATGGGGGCAGACGTGAGAGATCATTGACATGCTGTTGTCAACATTGGACGTTTACAATTCGGTATAGACAAGGATTCGACGCCCTTATCAGTGGAGAAATCAGAGAAACCCCGGGAGGATCATATGAAGTACGCTTACGTTTACGTGCTGGATACGATGGCAGATTGGGAGCTTGGCTTGGTAATTGCCGAGTTGAACTCGGGTCAATATTTTAAAAACAGGGGGAGCCGTCTTCTTGTCAAAACGGTCGGGGCTTCCAAACGTCCGATCACGACAAAGGGCGGCATGACGGTTGTACCGGATGTGACGGTCGATGAGATCACGCTTAAAACCGCCGCGATCTTGCTCTTGCCGGGAGCAGACCGTTGGAATGATCCCGAGCATGCCCCGATCGTCGAGACAGCAAAACAACTGCTGGACGCAGGCGGCAATGTGGCAGCGATATGTGGAGCGACGGCCGCCCTTGCCAATGCCGGTTTATTGGATAAGCGTAAGCATACGAGCAACAGCTTGGATTATTTGACGATGTTTTGTCCGACATACAAAGGCGCTGCCTTTTATCAGGACGAGCAGATCGTCGTAGACGGCAATCTGATCACGACCAGCGCTGCTGGCAGTCTGCTATTGGCGCGGGAAGTGATTGCGCTGCTCGATCTGTTTAAAAAGGACACGTTGGAGGCGTGGTATCGCTACTTCCAGACTGGCGATGGCCGCTATTTTTATACGATGATGGAGACGATGCAGGAGCAGGAGGGATAGATTAAGCAAAAATGGAAGCAGCCATGAGCGTGGTTCCCTTTTTCGGGGGAAAAGTGCTGATTACAGGCGCTAACCCCCGCTTTTATGAAAAAAGTCGAGACGTTCTCTGCCTTGTATATGGGGCGCTTCTCAGAACAAAACCCGTCCCTCTTGTTCAAGCGGCGGGTTTTGTCGCGGATAGGCAATGCCCAAGTGTTCGCCTGTTCAATATTTCGTCTGGTAATAAAAGATGAAGCAGCACCAGCTGCCTAACTGCACCAGTATGATCATCGCGAGGACAAAAGCAAGCGAGACGCCCGGATTCAAAATGGCAACGGCAAACAGAACGTAGACGGCTGCCAGCGTGATGATCCACGAGGACGATTTTGCCTTCGTGCGGATCAGGTGGTGGCGTTCGTCCAATCCACGCCTTTTCCCGGCCAGTTTGTTGCCCCAATATAGACCGGATAAGCCGATGATCAGCCCGCCAAGCAAACCGAACAAACCGAAATAGGTATCGATCATATATTCTCATCTCCTTCAAAAATAAACAGCTCTTCAATGATGCAGCCGAATACTTGTGCCAGCTTATGCGCGAGGATCAAGGAAGCGTTGTATTTTCCATTTTCCAAAGAAATGATCGTTTGTCGTGAAACACCCACCTTTTCCGATAACGCATCTTGTGACCAGCCTTGCTCCAGACGTCTTTCACGAACGCGATTTTTCATCATACACCACCTGTAAAGCTAACTTTACGTAAAGTGTACTTTACAGGTGGTGGTGTGTCAAGTTAGCTTTACATGGAGTGGGAGCGGCTTTGCACCCAAACGTCAGCTTGCTTGACTGCTCGATGCTTTTTAGCAAAAAAATGACCTGCGCTATGAGCAAGGCAGGTCATTTCTTGCGCGTATGATCGATGTCAAGGCGATGATATACCCAATCATTGGCGAGACGCCGTATCCGATGATCGGTACAGGAAAATTGCCGAAAAGCGCTGTCAGGAAAAGCACAGCAAAATGCACGCCGAGCGCGATGGAAACGATTTTGGCATGCGCAGAATGCAGCAACAGAAAAGGGGCAATCAGTGCGAAAATGGAAAGGACTTCGACAAGCAGCCAAACCATTCCCATGTCAACAACCAGGTACAAAATTTTTTCGACATAGGGAACAGGCAATAAGCGATCGAGATTGATCCGCGATATAACTGCGAAAATAAAGAGCAGGCCCACAACGACAAAACGAAGGATGCTTCGATCTGCTCGACTCCATAAAAGAATAGCCATGGAGACAGTGAAGGCAGTAAGTTGCGAGGCATCTGGTTGCAAAAACAACAGCAAGGACGTTGCTGCCGTCAGCAGAAAGGAAAACCACCAGTTTTCGGCTTTCAATAGTCGCCATAATTGCATAATGAAAAAGGGGATGACGATGCTGGCCACATGAAAACGCAAAGGACCGAGCGCAATCCAGCGGTGCACATTGTCGATGCCGCTGTCCCAGAAGGTTAGCAGCAGGAAAAGAAAGAGCACTGCGATCGTGAGGATAATGTTCCGCGATCGATTTGCATGGGGGTGTCTGTTTCTGGCAAGGATGAGTGCGGATACGCTCCCGCCAATGATGAATACGACTATATTTTGCAGCCATATCGAGGGCGGGACTTCATGCACGCTCATCGCCAAAGCACCAACGAAGGTGGCGGGTAGTAAAACGAGCAATGGCAGGAAAAATAGCAATCTGAATTTCAGTAGGCTCTCTCCCTTTTGTCAATTCTGCGATGAAAATTTGAAAAGCGAATGTATGCTTACTTGTAGCACAATACCATCATCTGGATATCGCGCGGTAGAGGAATCGGGGGAAGAGAGAGAAGGCATACAGTAAAGTTTTTGTTTACATAATATTCATTATGTCAAAATGATTTTGCCAGGAAGAGACGCCGATTCAGACGCATATTACACATTTTTCCATATAGCGGGTAAATAATCGCAATCGCATGTCAAATCTCCCAAAAAGAAAGGGTGCTTTTTCAGCACCCGGGTGGCATTTCTATCGAAGCAGCGGCAAATATCCAGTTCCCTGGTAAGCGAGAGCACTGCCGCAAATCGACATGATCATCACAGCGGTAAAAATCATCGCAACAACCTTTTTCACAAAGATCACCTCCTTTTGACAGGAATAGAAGAGTGAAACAAGCACTCTACTAAAAAGTCGTAAAAGAGAGGGAAAAAGTCACCAATTTATGTAAAAAAATTATGTTAATTCCATTTATTTTTTCAAAGAGGCATATAAGCCCAATGAACCAATGCCTGAAATCAGCGCTTTTCTGCGAGTTTTTTGGCTGCTTTCCCGATCACTTGTGCAATGGGTACAGGTCCAACAGAGCGGCTGTCATAGCTGTTCAAGCGATTATCTCCCATCACAAAGGCGGCATCGTTTGGAATCGTGATCGGGCCAAAATCATCTGTAAACGGGATGTTGTCTTCGTGGACAGTCTTTTTGCCCGATGACAAATACGGCTCATCAACCAGCAGGAAAAGCGATAAGAAAAGAGTGATGCTTTTCATGAGAGCCACCTTATGTTTTTCCTCCATCATACTTATAGATGAGATGCCCCAAAAGTACCTTACCCCAGGTTTTGGGCAAGAACGGCGATGGACAGAATCATGCTGATTACGCAACTTTGCTCCGGATAGGAAGTCTAATAGAGGAAAGAGGAGGGAAATCATGGAAGCAGTGAGCTTGAACCAAGTGGAACTCATCTCGGCAATCGGTGACGTTTCTTTTCCGATCGTTATTACCCTAATCGCGATCCCGATTATCGTGAGCAAATTGCGGAACAGATAAATGGCACCTGACGGGGTGCTTTTTCTTTTGCAAGGAGAGGGGGATTCTCTTGATCATAGGAAGAAGAGGCGCGCGTTTTTCTAGCGATCGATATAGCCATGATTCCACAGCGAGAGGACAACATCCATCTGATTGTTGTGGCTTTTCGGAATGTGAAGCGCTTTCCACAACTGGGTTGGTTTTGGTGAAAGAGAAGGGTTTTTCTTTAGCCATTCAACTGCTTGAAGGGCGTAAGCTTTGTTGTCCACTGAGGTTGTGTAACTTCCAGGCTCAATGCCACGAACGAATCCCTCTTCACAAAGTCCGAAAAATGCACTTTTCGGGCAACCCTTTTTCTGACTAGCTGTACCTGCTCCAAACATATGGATAGACGCTCTCTCCCAAGCTTCCAGTGGACTACTGGCTTCTTGGGATTCAACCAGCTTCATGGTCATAAGTGCTGTATCTCCGTATTTTCCCATCATAAAAAACCTCCCGTCTTTACTAACAGCTAGGATGAGCTGCTTCATTACGGACATTGTAAGCAAGAAACGAACCACGATCAATCCTTCTCGCAGAATAATAGATATGAGCTTTCCTCCCCCCATCCATTGACAAAAAAGCCGCGACCTGCCTAGCATAAAGAATCCGAGAAAAAAGGAGACTCCCGCACCATGCAAGACATAGACACAAGCACGCTCGCCCGTTTGTGCCAGGAAAAAGCGGTCTTGGCGCTGTTTGTTTACACACCGATGTGCGGCACTTGCAAGCTGGCGGAGCGGATGCTTTCCGTCATCAGCGCAGCGCGGCCCGAGCTTCCGTTGTACCAGCTCAATATTAATCTGGCTCCGGCATTGGCGGAGCAGTTGCAAATTACCAGCGTTCCCGCATTGTTTGTGTTTCGTGGCGGGTCGGTCGAAAGCAGGCATTATGCCTTGCACTCTGTCGGCTATTTGTACGATGTGCTGAAAACACTCGTCTAGACAAACACCTATCCCCTTCGCCTTGAATAAAAGAAAGAGAGACATTTTGCGAAGGGGGAGGCTCATGCAAATCCATGTAGTGGAAGAAGGACAGACACTGACCGGGATTGCCTCGACGTACGGGACGACTGCCGAGGCGATTGCGAAAGCAAATGAGCTGCCCGATCCAGGCAAGCTTGTCGTGGGACAGGCGATGGTGATTCCGATTGTTGGCAGTTACTACTGGGTCAGGCAGGGAGACACCTTGTACACGATCGGGCAGCGTTATCAGATCAGTGCCGCCGAGCTGGCCCGCGTTAACGGGATATCGCAATACCGCCCGCTGCAAATCGGGCAACGCCTGTACATTCCACCCCGCCCGCGCCGAGCGGCCGATTTCAATGCGTATGTGGAGCCGCGCCAGACAGTGCCGCCAGCCTTGGAAGCCGATGTGCGCACCGCGGCACCGCATTTGACCTATTTGGCGCCGTTCAGCTTTCGGATCAAACGGGATGGCACGCTGGCCCGTCCGACGTTGAACGATTTCCCGGCTATTGCCAAAGAAAACCAGGTCGTCTTGATGCTCGTCGTCACGAACCTGGAGGGCGGGCAGTTCAGCACGGAACTGGGCAGTCTTGTTTTGAATAACCAGGAGCTGCAAAACAAGCTGCTGGACAACATTTTTGCCACCGCGCGCGAGCTGGGTATGGGAGACATCCACTTTGACATGGAGGCGCTTCCGGCCCAGGATCGGGAGGCGTACATCCGGTTTTTGCGCCGCGCACGCGATCGCGCACATGCTCAGGGGATGATGGTTTCCGTCGCTTTGGCGCCAAAGACGAGTGCAGAGCAGCAGGGCAGATGGTATAGTGCGCACGACTATCGGGCGATTGGGGAAATTGCCGATTTCGTCGTGATCATGACGTACGAATGGGGCTACAGCGGCGGACCGCCGATGGCCGTGTCTCCGATTGGCCCGGTGCGGCGGGTTCTCCAGTACGCCATAACGGAAATGCCGGCGGAGAAGATTTTAATGGGACAAAATTTGTACGGCTACGACTGGACGCTGCCTTTCCAGCAAGGGACGACGGCAAAAGCGTTAAGTCCGCAGGCTGCCATCGCGCTGGCGGCGCAGCAAAACGCCGTCATTCGCTACGACTACCGCGCGCAAGCCCCGTTTTTCACTTATATGGATGAAGAAGGCAGGCAGCATGAGGTTTGGTTCGAGGATGCCCGATCTATCCAGGCCAAATTTGATCTCGTCAAACAACTGGGGCTGCGCGGAGTCAGCTACTGGAAGCTTGGCTTGCCGTTTCCGCAGAACTGGCTCCTGATCGAAAGCAACTTCCGTGTCCGCAAGCGGGCGTAGGTGAAAGCGGCTGTCCCAAAAGCGCAGACTAGCTAACGTCAAACAAACAATCGAAACCGTGGATGTATCCACGTTTTTGAAAGACAAAAAGGGCGTCTCTCAGTCGGAAATCGGCTTTTGGGACAGCCCCTTTTTATTGACAAAACGAGATGCAGGGCAGCCGGGGGCAGATGCGCTCAGACGCAGCGGCACAGGACATGCGCCAGCTGGCACTTGTGGCGGCGCGGATACGTTTTCGAAAGGGGATGATCGTGGTATGATGGGAGTAAATACCGGAAAAGGAGAGAAACCATGGGAGAATGCAAACTGGATCACAGCAAAGAGGATGTGCAGAAAAAGCTCGCCGAGCAAGCCCCCTATTTGTCGGAACAGCGGGTCGGACAATTTCAGAGCATGCTTGCAGGCGAGCTTGACCAGGAGCGTTTGAACGAGCTGTTTCACCTGTTGAAAAAATACGACTTGGCAAGCCCCGAGGAACGGCTCGTCCGCGAACAGCAGATGGATCGGCTGTTTGGCTAAAGGAAAAGGTGGCCGTTACACGATCGGCTTGCGGCCCATGAAGCCATCGTGCAAGCCGTGGTAGTGCGTGATCGATTCCTCGCCTTCGCGCCAGCACAGCAGCACTTCCTCTCCGTCGATCATCGCTGGAAAGTCAAACAGACCGATATCGATGTCTTTGACCTGGATTCCTTTGGAGATTAATTGGGTGACGTGCATTTTCGCTTCCAATTCGAGAAACTCAAGCTGGCATTCCAGGGAAAAGATCGCCCCTTCATCGAGGGGCTGCTGTTTTTTGAGCTGCTCGCGTTTTTGATACAGTTCATAGAAAGAGCGCTTCGATTTTTGCAAAAAAGATAGCTCTTCGCGTACATATGGCAACAATTCGTTTGCTTCTGCAAGCGTAAACATTTTTTTGTTCAAGGATAACCCCTCCTCGATCTGTATGGTACCAGTATACTAAGAACCCCTGGCGGGAGAAAACGGCCGGAATGCGAAAAAAGCAGTTGTCTTTTCCTTCCGGCGGCAAGGAGCAAACATGGAAGACAGACTTTATTACCAGGATGCGTATACGAGAACGTTTGCGGCACACGTACAAAAGCGCGGTCAGGAAGCAGATGGCACGCCATATGTCGTGTTGAGCCAGACGGCTTTTTACCCGACGGGAGGCGGACAGCCCTCCGATCTCGGCAGCTTGAACGAATGCCGGGTCGTGGATGTGGAGGAAGTAGACGGCGAAGTGCGCCATCGGCTGGAAGTGCCCCTTCCGGAAGAGTGCACGGAAGTAACGGGACAAATCGACTGGGATCGCCGCTTTGATCACATGCAGCAGCATGCCGGGCAGCACATTTTGTCCGCTGCGTTTCTGGAAGTCGCCCAGGCGGAGACGGTTGCGTTTCACTTGGGAAAAGAGCGCGTGACCATCGACGTGCGACTGGATGAGCTGACGGCTGATGTATGGGAAGCTGTCGAGCAGCGAGCCAATCAGGTTGTGCTGGAAAATCATCCGATCATCGCCCGTTTTGTGGACGACGAGGAGCTTGCCAGCTTGCCGTTGAAAAAGCAGCCGACCGTGACAGAAAACGTCCGGGTCGTCATCATCCCCGAATACGACTACAATCCATGCGGGGGAACCCATCCAGCGCGCACGGGTGAGGTGGGCGCCATCAAAATTCTCGGCTGGGAGCGCCATCGCGGGAACATCCGCCTGGAATTTATTTGCGGTTTGCGCGCTTTGCGGGATTACACGCGCAAGCAGGCGACTGTCCGCGAACTGGCCAAGCTGCTCGTCACGAGCGAGGCCGAGCTGATCGTCCAGGCGGAGCGTGTTTTGTCCGAGCGCGATTCGCTAAAAGCCAAGCTCGCCGAAGTGGAAAAACAATTGCTTGAGGTCGAGGTGCGAAAACAGCTCGCCACGGCTGAGCGGGAGGGTGGCGCGCGCGTGATCGCCCGTGTGTTCCCGGACAAATCAATCCAGCAATTGCAGCAGTTTGCCCAGTTGATGGTCGCGGAAGCTCCAGATGCCGTCTGCCTGCTCGCGGCTGCAACAGACGACAAAACCCAGCTTGTGTTTGCACGCGGGCAAGAAGTCAATGTCGCCGTGAATCAGCTGATCAAAGACACCTTGCCATTGATTGCCGGAAAAGGCGGCGGCAACCCGGCGATGGCCCAAGGCGGCGGACAGTCCGAGCCGCATGCTGACGAAGTAATTGCCCACGCGCGCAAGCTGCTTGCCCAGCTGCTGGCTTAATACGACGCGCAACCATAACGACAATGCAAGGAGGAGTCTATCATGTTCTGGAATCCCGGAGACAAAGTCCGCGTCAAACAGCGGACAGGAGAATACATCGCCGAAGTGCTGGAAATTCACGATACAAAACTTTTGGTCAAAGTGCTGGCAGTGACGAAATACCCGCAACAGGGCGATCTGCACACTTCCTATGAAGTAGACGTGCCGCTGTTCCACCAGCGTCCAGCGCTTTCTTATCTGGAAAAATTCATGGCCCCGGTGTCGGCAGTGATGCGTTACAACGGCGAGGTGCCCGAGTACAAAGAATCTGTGCGCATCGCCATGGAGAGCGAGATGGACAAGCTGAGAAAAATGGCGGCTTGGGCACAGCGCTGCCTGACGGAACTGGAAGCAATGCACAAGGAAACCTTTACAAACCCGAAATAGAGTGGTACTGTAATACTCGAACGTAAGACAATTGCATAGGTTTACTACCAAACGGGGGCCGAGCGTCGTTGGCTGAGATTGTAACGAGTGTGTTACTGACCGTTGAACCTGACCTGGGTCATGCCAGCGGAGGAAGAGGTATATGAATCGATTTCACTAGGGCGGTCGTTTGCGAGATTTTTCGCAGAGGATGCGCACCAGTTGATGAGATCAACTCAACCATCCCACGGCGGATGGTTTTTTTATTCCATCTGTCCGTTTGGATACGTATACGGCTTCCACCGTTTGACTGGAGTGACTTCCGGCAGGCGAGGGAAGCCGTTTTTTGTCCCTCGGCAAGTGCCACCAAGAAGGAGGAATACAATGGTTGTTGTGCTGAATGGAAAAACAGCAGAGCTTTCGGCCGAAATCAATACGGTTCGCGCTTTGCTCGCTTCGTATTCCCTGCAAGAGAAAATCGTGGTCGTGGAGCGCAACGGAGAAATTATCGACCGCTCCCTGTATGAACAAACGCCGATTGCCGATGGAGACCGCATCGAAATCGTTCATTTTGTCGGAGGAGGATGATCATCATGGATACTTTGAAAATTGGACCTTACGAGTTTCGCTCCCGTTTGTTGCTCGGAACTGGAAAATTCGCAGACTTGGAAACGCAAGGGAAAGCGGTGGAAGTGTCGGAAGCGGAAATTTTGACGTTTGCCATTCGCCGACTGAATTTGGAAAATCCGCAAGAACCGAACTTTTTGGAACAGCTCGATCTGAAAAAATTCACCCTGCTGCCAAATACAGCAGGAGCCTATACAGCCGAGGAAGCGGTGCGCATCGCCCGCCTGGCGAAAGCGTCCGGCTTGTGCGACATGATCAAGGTAGAGGTCATCGGTGACCCGAAAACATTGCTGCCTGATCCGATCGGCACATTGGAAGCGTCGAAAATTTTGGTCGAGGAAGGCTTCATCGTGTTGACTTACACGAACGACGATCCGATTCTCGCCAAGCGCTTGCAGGATGTAGGCGTTCATGCCGTCATGCCAGGAGCGTCGCCGATCGGTTCCGGCCAGGGAATCGTCAACGAAAACAACTTGCGCTTCATCATCGAGGACGCCAAAGTGCCGATCATCGTCGATGCGGGAATCGGTTCTCCGGCAGATTGCGCGAAAGCAATGGAGCTGGGCGCAGACGGTGTCTTGTTGAATACGGCTGTTGCTCTCGCGGACAATCCGGTTTTGATGGCAGAAGCGATGAAGCTGGGCGTGGAAGCGGGACGCAAAGGCTTTTTGGCAGGACGCATCCCGAAAAAACGTTACGCGCAAGCGAGCAGCCCAGTGGAAGGGATGATTGAGTAGCGTGGATCGTCTGACAGAAGCGGTAGAGTCGATCGCCAATCGCAAGGACGAGCTGTTCGCCCTGTTGGCAAAGCTCGTTTCCCAGCCGACCGTCAGTCCGCCCGCGCGAAACAGCGACGAGGCGCAATCCGTCATCGCAAGCGAGCTTGCAGCCATGGGCTTTGCGGTGGATCGCTTCCAGGTTTACCCCGGCGACGACAACGTGGTAGGTCGTCTTCCCGGCAGCGATTCGGCGCGGGCAAACAGCCTGATTGTCAATGGGCATATCGATGTGGCCGAGGTTGGAGACGAAACGGGCTGGACGTATCCGCCCTTTTCGCTGACGCTCGGCGCAGACGGTCGCTTGTACGGACGCGGGGTCGCGGACATGAAGGGCGGGCTCGCTGCGAGTTTGTTTGCCATCCAAATGCTTCGCGAGCATGGCGTCGAGCTGGCAGGCGATCTGCTGTTCCAATCCGTGATCGGAGAGGAAGCCGGAGAGGCGGGGACGCTCGTTGCCATTGAACGCGGCTACCAGGCTGACTACGCAGTCGTCGTCGACACGAGCAACTTGCATATGCAAGGGCAGGGCGGCGTCATCACTGGCTGGATTACGATTGAAAGCCCGACTACGCTGCACGACGGCATGCGGGCACAGACGATCCATGCCGGAGGACGAGTGCGCGGAGCTTCTGCGATTGAGAAAATGATGAAGGTAATCTCGGCTCTGCAAGAGCTGGAGCGCGACTGGGCTGTGATGAAAGCGTATCCCGGTTTTCCTGCCGGCAGCAACACCATCAACCCGGCCGTCATCGAAGGAGGCCGACACGCGGCCTTTATCGCCGACCGTTGCGCCTTGTGGATTACGGTTCACTTTTATCCGAACGAATCATATGAGCAAATGATTGGCGAGATCGAGGATCATATTAGAAGAGCGGCGGCGGCCGATGTGTGGCTGCGGGAACATCCACCCGTGTTTCGCTGGGGCGGTCGCTCCATGATCGAGGAGCGGGGAGAAATTTTCCCTTCCCTGGAGCTGGACGCCAATCATCCGGCACTCGCCCAGCTGCAAGCGGCTTATGAGCGCGAGCTGCACGCGGCACCCGTCGTGGACATGTCTTCAACGGTCACGGACGCTGGCTGGTTCGCCCATGCCGGAATCCCCGCTGTCCTGTTCGGGCCAGGCGAACTGAAGCATGCGCACGCCGTAGACGAATCGATCGATCCTGACCAGCTCGTCCAGTTTGCCCAGATCATGGCCCGCTTCATCGCCAGTTGGTGCAATACGCCGAAGGAAGCAAAGGAGTGAGGAAGCATGGCGACTTTTACAGACCGTTTGTTGCGCAGTGTGGCTCCGATCTGGGAGCAGGTTCACCAGCATCCGTTTGTTACCGGACTTGGTGACGGGACATTGCCAGTGGACGCATTCAAATTTTACATGAAGCAAGACTACATCTACCTGATCGACTACGCCAAAATGTTTGCGCTCGCAAGCGTGAAAGCATACGATCTGGAAACAAGCGCGCGCTTCGCCGCTTTGCAGGAGTCGACGCTGAACACGGAAATGGAGCTGCACCGCCAATACGCAGCGCGCTTCGGAATTTCCCGCGAAGAGCTGGAAGCGACAGAGCCGTCTTTTGTCATGCTCGGCTATACCAGCTACATGCTGCGTGTCGCGCATCAAGGCTCGCTGGCAGAACTGGTCAGCTCGCTGCTGCCGTGCACGTGGAGCTATTGGGAGATCGGCAAGCGATTGGCCCAGGTCGAAGGGGCGCTCGATCACGAGCTTTATGGCGAGTGGGTGCGCATGTACAGCTCCGATGAGTTCGGGCAGCTGGCAATCTGGCTGATCGACATCATGAACGAGCTGGCAGAGGGCAAAAACGAGCAGGAGCTGGCGAGACTGGAAGAGTATTTCGTCAATACGTCCAAGATGGAGTACATGTTCTGGGATATGGCCTATAGAGAGGAAATGTGGCCGTGCGCGATCAACTAGCTTTTTCCCAAGTCCGCTTTTCGTACAGCCATACGCCGATTCTCGAAGATTTTGATCTGCGGGTGAAAAAAGGCGAGTTCGTCAGCATGATCGGGCCAAGCGGGATCGGAAAAAGCACGTTGTTCCAGCTGATCGCAGGACTTTTGCAGCCTGACCAGGGAGAAATCCGGCTGGGGGAGGCACGGATGGACGAGCGGTTGGGGCAAGTAGGCTATATGCCCCAACGCGATTTGCTCATGCCGTGGCGCACGATTGTGGAAAATGCGGCGTTGCCCTTGGAAATCAAAGGGATGTCCAAAAAGGAAGCGCAGCAGCGGGTGCGGCAGGAGCTGCCCAGGTACGGACTTCAAGATTGGGCGGATGCCTATCCGGCCCAGCTTTCCGGCGGCATGCGGCAGCGCGTCTCCTTTTTGCGTGCCTTGCTGTCCGGTACCGATCTCATGCTGCTCGACGAGCCGTTCAGTGCGCTGGATGGAATTACGCGCCTGGACATGCAGGAGTGGCTGATGGACAAGTGGCAGGAAACAGGCAGCACGATGCTGATGATTACGCATGACATCGACGAAGCGATCCTGCTTGCAGACCGTGTGATCGTCCTGCTCGGCAAGCCGATCCGCACACCCGTAGAGTTGAATGTCACCATTCCGCGTCCTCGCTCTGTCACGAGCAGGAATCAACCAGCCTTTTTGGCTTTGCGCGAAGAAATTTGGGGCTTGCTGCGAGCTGAGCAGACCAAGCTACAATTGCTGGGGAGGGAGGCAAGATGAGCAGAGGAATTTGGTTCGGCATCTCCATCGCGATCTTTTTCGCCGCGTGGGAAGCCGTTTGCCGCATATTTGCCGTGCCTCCGTTCATTTTGCCGCCGCCAAGCACGGTTGTTGTGGCGCTTTGGGATTTGCGCGAGTCGCTGCTCGGTGTGCACTTGTGGGCGACCTTGAAAGAAGTGCTGCTCGGGCTGTCCGTCTCGATTGTGTTTGGTGTGCTGCTGGCTTTTGCCATGAGCATGAGCAAACTGATCGAACGACTGGTCTATCCGTATATCGTCATATCCCAAACGATCCCAATTATAGCATTATCACCCGTATTTATTTTATGGTTCGGGTACGATTTATCGGGAAAAATCGCGGTGACGATCTTGTTTACGTTTTTTCCGATCGTCGTCAACACGTATGACGGTCTGCGCTCCACCGATCAAGAGATGTTGCAACTGATCAAGACGATGGGCGCTAACCGCTGGCAAATATTCACGAAGCTTCAGCTGCCGTCCTGCCTGCCGCATTTTTTCAGCGGCTTAAAGGTAGCCGCGACTTACAGTGTCGCGGGGGCAACCATCGGCGAATGGCTGGGGGCGAGCGAAGGGCTTGGCTACTTCGGCAGACGGGCGTCCGGCAATTTTCAGGCGCCAGCTTTGTTCGCTTCTGTGCTGCTCTTGTCCGTCCTGGGAATGCTCCTGTTCTGGCTCGTCGGCCGGATCGAGCGCCAGCTTTCCCCGCACACGAAAAACAAACAACCATCATCCAAGTGAGAAAAGTAGGGAGAACAACGATGAAACCAATTCGTACATGGACCAAAACGCTTTTGGCACTGACGCTTGCCACCGGGCTTGCTGCGTGCGGCAATCAGTCCGGAGCAGGCACGACTGCGCCGGAAACAGCTACTCCGGGACAAAAAGCGGCAGAGCCTGCCGAACTGACAGTAGCTCTCGACTGGTACCCGAACGCCGTGCACTCTTTCTTGTACGCCGCAGAGGAACAAGGCTTTTTCAAGGAAGAAAACCTCAAGGTCAACCTGCAAATGCCTTCTGACAGCAACGATCCGCTGAAAATGGCGGCAGCAGGCAAAGTAGATTTGGCGATCAGCTACCAGCCGCAGCTCATTCAGGCGCGCGCGGAAGGCATTCCCGTCGTTTCTGTAGCGGCGCTCGTTCGCCATCCATTGAATGTAATCATGACGCGCAAAGACGGCGAGATCGACAGTCCGCAAAAGCTGGCGGGCAAAAATATCGGCTATCCGTCCATTCCACTCGACGAGTCGATCGTTCGCCAAGTCGTCAAGCATGCTGGCGCGGACGATTCCGGCCTGTCCTTCACCGATATTGGCTTTGACATCGTTCCGGCTTTGACCGCGAAGAAGGTCGATGCGGTAGTAGGCGGCTACATCAATCACGAGCAGCTCATTTTGGAGAAAAACGGTGTGCCTGTCAACGTGATCAAGCCATCCGACTTCGGCGTGCCGGACTACTATGAGCTTGTGCTGGCTACGAGCGACGACACATTGGGCAAAAAGCAACAGGCTGTAGAAGGCTTCCTGCGCGCGATTGCCAAAGGGCAAGACTACGTGAAAAACAACAAGGAAAAAGCGCTCGATTTGCTGCTCGCCAAACAAGCCGCGGAGTTCCCGCTGGAAAAAGACATCGAGACAAAAAGCCTCGATATTTTGATCCCGCTGATGGACGCAGGCGACAAAAAGTTCGGTGCGATGACAGCCGAGTCGTGGCAGACGCTGATCGACTGGATGAAACAAGAAAAGCTGATCACGACCGATGTGAAAGTGGAAGACATCATGCGTGATCTGGTGAAATAAGCGATAAGCGCAGAAGGAAACGGTAAAACCCCGACCGTCCAACTTCCTGGAACGATGCTTCGTTCCCGCAGGAAGCTGGATGATCGGGGTTTTTGTGCAGTTATAACATACAATTTATGGATAATGAGAATCTTTTTACCTATTGACTGGGTATATTTTCCATGGTATTTTTTGGTTAGTTGTTTCGATAAATTTCTAAATATCTAATAAAGATGTTCCGAAAGTAGGATCGATGAACTATGTCCATGAATCATGCGTTTAAGGCGCTGTCTGATCCGACAAGGAGAAAGATGCTTGACTTGTTGCGGGAGAAAGACATGACGGCTGGCGAAATCGCCGAGCATTTTGCAATGACGAAACCGAGCATTTCCCATCACCTCAATCTGTTGAAGCAGGCGGAGATGGTTTTCGACGAGCGAAAAGGCCAAAACATCTACTATTCCTTAAATACCACCGTGTTTCAAGATCTCTTGAAATGGGTTATCCAATTTCATGCGAAAGAGGAGTCATAACATGAAAATCTCGGGTTTGACGATTTTGTTTTTTCTGATCAGCGTGGCGATGGGGCTGATCTGTTATCCATCCATGCCTGACAAAATGACCATTCACTGGGGCATGAATGGCGAGCCGAATGGATTTGCGCCCAAACTGTTGGGTGTCTCGTTTGTTCCGATCATGATGGTCGTTATCTTCGTGTCCTCGCTCTGGCGCAGGCAGAACTACCAAAAGTTCGAGAGCAGCAAAGACGCGATCTTGAATACGCTCATGTTTGCGCTTCTCGTCATCCACGGTTTGATCATCGCATATGGTTACGGATATATGGTAAACATATCCATTTTTGTGACGCTGATCTTGGGCGTTCTGTTTATCACGATGGGCAATTTCATGCCGCGCTTTCGCCATAATTATTTGATCGGCATACGCACGCCATGGGCGCTGGGCAGTGAACAAGTGTGGAAAATGACGCATCATTTCGGTTCCCGCGTATTTTTCCTCGGCGGGATTCTCATTGTCCTCACTGCCTTTTTGCCGCAGCCGATCCACTCGTTTGCGCTGCTGCTGGTCGTCGTGGCGACGATTGTGATCACTATCGGGAGCAGCTACTACTTTGCCAAAAAAATCCGGAAGGGGAGAGTACGATGAAAAATGTGAAAATTGCCTTGCTCTTGGCAGGGATCAGTGCGATCGGTTTTATCGCGGCTACGCCTTATTTGTTAGCGATGGTGGGAGATGCGCTCGCTGTGGTGCCGCTGCCGTTGCCCGCCGTGATCGTGCTGTTTGTCGTGCAGGGCAGCATCTCGGCGTTTTTGCTGGCATGGGCTGGACTGACGCTGGCAGGAAAGGTCGGACTCGATGCTCCGATCCTGCGAAATTGGATGTACAAAACTGGCGGTGCGACTTTTAACAGGCAAGGCATCGTGCAAGCGGTCATTTTCGGGCTGCTCGGGACGTTCATGATCTACCTGCTGGAACGACTGATTTTCCAACCGCTCTTGCCGATTCTCACGGAAAAGGCACAAGCCTTGAATACGCCAATTTGGGCAGGTGTCCTCACCTCCATCCAGGGCGGGGTGTACGAGGAAGTCATGGTGCGGCTGTTCATGATGACGCTGATCGTCTGGATTTTGAGCAAGCTGTTTGGGCGTCACTCCTCGCCCAAGGCTTGGATGTACTGGATCGGAATTGTCGGTGCAGCCTTTTTGTTCGGGCTAGGCCATCTGCCAGCGGCCGCCACTTATTTTGGCGAGATTACTCCGCTGTTGTTCATTCGCACTATCGCGCTTAACGGAGTGGCGGGAATTTTGTTTGGCTACCTTTACTGGAAGCGCGGGCTGGAGTATGCGATGATTGCTCACGCGATCGGGGATATCCTGCTGCACGGCTTTTTAAGCTAAGGGAGCGGGATTGTTTTTGGGCAATGCCGTGGGAGAAGGGGCAGCATTGCCCAAAACGCACAATTTTTTGAAAGGTAATAAAAAGCAATTTTTAATTTTAATGGAAATTTATTGAAAAGGGAAATCGTTTAAGCGTAATATAGTAATTGGAATTTATTAGCAATAAGGGGGGGCATTCCTTGCGCTTTCTCACGAATTTTTCGCTTAGAAACTCGACAGCAATCATCATTATCAGCCTCCTGGTCGTCATAAGTGGAATCGTTGCTGCCATGTCTCTCAAGGTGGAGCACATGCCGGATGTGTCTTTTCCTGTGCTTCTTGTCAGCACTCCTTACCCGGAGGCATCGCCGGAAGACGTTCTGGATGATGTGACGAAACCGTTGGAACGAGAGCTGGGTCATGTATCAGGCATCAAGGCGTTGGAATCTTACTCGAACAGCAATAGCTCCGTGCTAAAAATTTATTTGGAGACCGGCTCGGACGTACAGGCTGTCCGGGATGAGCTGGAACGAAAAGTCTCCGGCATCTCGCTTCCCGCCAAAGCAGGTCGACCGCAAGTCATGATCCAAGGATTCAGCAGTCAGCCTGTCTACTATTTGTATGTGGCAGACAAGGAGCAAAACAGCGGATCGGACTCCTTTGACAGCGAAGTAAAGGAGTCGGTGCTAAAAGAGCTGGAAGGCATTGCCGGAGTCGATAAAGTGTCGACAGTCGGCGGGCAAGGGCAAGAAATGAAAGTGTTGCCGAACGTCGATGCACTCAACTATTACGGAATCTCTCCGCTCCAGTTGAAGCAGCTGTTGCTCGACAGCCACGTGGCGATGCCGATCGGGACGCTCACCGAAGACGGCGAAGAACGGATCATTCGCGTCGTAAGCCGCTACCTCCATGTAGAAGATATTCGCGACACCAAGCTGTTTCTCCCGGGAGATCCGAAAAACGGGCTTGCTTACGTCAGGCTTGGCGACATCGCGGACGTCCGCTTTGACCAGGTAGCTCACTCGATCAGCCGTTTTAACGGCCAAAATGGCATCAGCATCAACATCTACAAAACACGGGACGCCAATGCGGTAGAAACAGGCGATGCGATCCATGCGAAAATAGCCCGGTTGCAAGCCGAGTACCCAAATTTGACCTTTACCACGATTTACGACACGTCCCTCGATATCAAAAATTCGATTAACGGCATGCTCAAGGAAGGGTTGCTCGGAGCCGTGATGGCGTCCCTGATCATCCTTTTGTTTTTGCGCCATGTGAAAGCGACGATGATCGTCCTCGTTTCCATTCCGACCTCGATCCTGGTCAGCCTGATTTTCATGTCCTGGATGGGGATCACGCTCAACATGATTACCTTGTTCGGGATGGCAGTCGCTGTCGGGCGGGTCGTGGATGACAGCATCGTCGTGATCGAAAATATTTTCCGCCATTTGCAGTTGAACAAGGAACGCAAAGAAAGCCTGATTCAGATGGCTACCCATGAAATGCTCCACGCGATTACCTCATCGACGTTTACCACCACTGCCGTATTTTTGCCGATTGTGTTTGTCGGCGGGATGATTGGAGAAGTATTCCGGCCGTTTGCCCTGACCGTCGTCTGCTCGTTGTTCGCCTCGTTGCTGGTGGCCGTGACGATCGTTCCGCTGCTGGCCAAGCTCATCATCCTGAAAAATCGCAATATCAAGGAACATGAGCCGGGCAAAGGGACGAATCTGTACCGGAAGCTGCTTCACTGGTCGCTCAACCACAAGCCAGCGGTCGGACTTTTGTCTTTTGTTCTGTTCGTAGCGAGTCTGGCCTTGCTTCCTTATATGAAATACGGGTTGCTGCCTGACTCGGAAGCCAAATACATATTCGTTCAAGTAACGATGCCAAAAGGGACCCAGCTCAACACCCTCGACCAAACGGTCAGTCAGATCGAGGCCAAATTGCGCGAACAGCCGGGAGTTGCTTCGATACAGAGCAGCCTTGGTTCTGAAGAGGAAGCGGACATCCGCCGGACGAACGAAGCCGTTCTGCTGATCAAAACAGGGGATGACGTGAACCTCGATCAGGCCATTAAAAAATGGGAGGGCATCATCAAGCCCGATATCCCGATCGGAACCGAGATGGTATTGACCAAGCCGGGCAGCAATGAAAGCAATCAGTTCAAGCTCATCCTGCACGGGCCGGACCTGGAACGGTTGAAAGAGGCGCGCGAAATCGTCAAGGCCAAAATGAAGGAAAGTCCGCTGTTGACCAACGTGCGCGACAATTTGAACGATGTGAACAAGGAGATCGTCATCAAGGTCAACCGGGACGCGGCCGCAGAACTGGGAATTTCGCCGATCCAGGTGGCGCAAGAAGTGAACCTCCTAGTATCAGACACGAAAATCGGAAAAATCAAAATCAACGAAAAAGACTACGATCTGTCCTTTGGACTGAGCGACAATCACGCGAGAACGCTGGATGAGCTGAAAAACGTCTACATTCAAACGCCGAGCAAACAGCAAGTACGTCTGCTGGACTTCGTCGAGATCGATCAGGAAAAAGTGCAGTCCCAGATCAATCGCAAGGATGAGCAACAATTCGTGCAGATTACGGCTGATATTACGAGCGATAACAAAGGCGGCGCGAGCAGTTTCCTGTTTGCCATGCTCAAAGCGGAAAAGCTGCCGAACGGCGTCACGCTGTCATCCGAAGGCGTCTCAAGCGACATGGAAAAGAGCTTCAAAGACATGCTGCTCGCCATCGGCGCTGCGATTTTCATCGTGTACGTCGTCATGCTGATCACGTTTGGCAATGCGACGGCGCCGCTTGCCATTTTGCTGTCACTGCCATTGGCTGCGATTGGCGGCTTGTTCGGCTTGTTCGTGACAGACTCCGTTCTCGATGCGACAGCGCTCATCGGCTTTTTGATGCTCGTAGGCATCGTCGTGACCAACGCGATCGTCTATGTGGACAATATCCAGCAGCGGAGGCTGGCGGGTGCTTCCATGCGCGAGGCGGTTGTCCAAGCGGGCCTGACACGCTTGCGTCCGATTGTCATGACGGCAGTTGCGACGGTCTGTGCCCTTTTGCCGCTTTGCCTCGGCTTTTCAGAAGGGGCCTTGATGACGAAAAGCTTGGCGATTGTCGTCATCGGCGGGCTGATTACTTCGACGATCCTGACCTTGATCGTCGTTCCGATCGGGTATGAACTGTTGTACCGGATCAAAAAAGAGTTTTTTACTCCTGATACCCAAGAACCAGATATGGAGCCAGGTGAGGATATGTTTATTTCAGTGCTGCGAAGTTTACGCGATATGAAAAAGTCTGGGTAGAGACGGAGGGCTTTTCGGGAATGAAGAAAAGGAAGCTAATCAACGCAGGTGTGGTTTGCCTGATCGGAGCTGCGATCATCACAGGATGCAATGCACAAAGCACGGCAACAGAAGAGAGCAGCAAAGGACAGGCGCAAAGCGAAAAACCGTCCGGTACGGAGATCGAGATGATCAAAGCGGAAAATTCCCTCGACGTCAAAGTAGCGGAAGTGACGGAGGGCGAGCTGAAAGAGTCGGACAAGCTGCTGGCGGAAATTTTCGCGAATACGGATGTGAGCATCCTCGGCAAAACGAGCGGGACCGTCTCGCAAATCCTCGTGAAAAAAGGGGACGCCGTCAAAAAAGGACAAGTCATCGCCAAGCTGGACAATACCGAGGCGCTGCTCAGGCTGCAACAGGCAGAAGCGAGCTTGGCCGTCGCCAAAGCCAATCTGGAAAGCGCAAACCGGATGGGAACGTCCACGCAACTGGCCGAAAGTCAGTTGAAGCTGGCGGAACAAACGTATGCGAATGCAAAAGGTTCGATTGCGCAAGGAATGGAGCTGGCACAGGCGAACTACGACCGGGCCAAAAAGCTGTATGAGCAGCGCGCCATGTCGAAGGGCGAGCTGGAAAACGCCCACAATGCGTTTTTGCAGGCGAAAAATCAGTACCAGAGCCAGCTGGATCAGGCGGAAACAGCTTTGAACAATGCCCGCACACAGGTGAATCAGGCAGATAAAAACGGGCGGGTCACGAAAGCCAATGTCCAGCAGGGGCAAGCCGAGGTGAATATCGCCCGAAATGCTTTGGACAACACGCTGATCAAGGCTACCGTCGACGGCATTGTCACGGAAATCCTCGTGCAGGAAGGGGATACGATCACCCTGCAAAAGCCTGTTGCGACGATCATTAACCTCGATCCGGTCATTGTGAAGGTAAACGTTTCCGAAAAAGCGTTGCCCAGCTTGCCAAAAGGCACGCAACTGGATTTGCAAGTCCCGTCCCAGGGCGTCAAGGTCAAGGGAAGTGTCTCCTACGTCGGCCTGAGCGCTTTTGAGCAATCAAGGCTGTTCCCTGTGGAAATTGAAGTGCCGAATCCGAAAGGCACGCTGCTTCCCGGGATGAAGGCTGAAGTGTCTGCGAAAAAAGGACAGGCGGGCATTCTCGTTCCAACCGACGCGATTGTGGAGCGAAATGGGAAGTCGGTCGTCTACGTCGTGAATGAAACAAGAGTGGCTGAACAGGAAATCTCGATCGCGCTGAAAGGAACAGAGATGACGTTGATCGAGTCTGGTGTGAAGCAGGGAGACAAAGTTGTGATCAAAGGCCAGTCCCAGTTGAAAGACGGCGCAAAAATCAACATCGTTCCCTAGCAATCCAAGGAGGATCTCTTATGCAAAAGACACACGTTTCCCCGAGCCGTTGGCTGCTTTCCCCGAAAATGACGGCGGAGGCAGAGGTGCTTTTATTCAGCTTTCACTATGCAGGCGGACATGCCGGCATCTATCGCGAGTGGCAAAAAAAGCTGCCTGTGCAGATCGGGGTGTGCCCCGTGCAGCTGCCAGGCAGGAGCAATCGGTTTATGGAGCCGTACTACACCGACTTGTCCGTGATGATCCGCGAGCTGGCGGAAGCGCTTTTGCCCCATCTGAATCGCCCGTTTGCCTTTTTTGGACATAGCATGGGAGCGCTGGTCAGCTTCGAGCTGGCCAGATATTTGCGCAACCAGTACGGTCTCAAGCCGCGGCATATGTTCGCTTCAGGACGGCATGCGCCCCATCTGCCTGATCCGGGTGAAGCGATCCATCACTTGCCTGACGCCGAGTTTCTGAAAGGGCTGCGCACGCTGAACGGCACGCCGAAGGAGCTTTTTGAAAACGAGGAAAACGAAGAGATCTTGCAAATGCTTCTGCCGATGCTGCGGGCAGATTTCACCATCTGCGAGCAGTATCAATACCAGGAGGAAGAGCCGCTCGGTTGCGGATTGACGGCGATTGGCGGTTGGCAGGACCCCGACATTACCGTGGCGCACATGGAAGCATGGAGAAAGCACACCAGTGCTTCGTTCCAAATGCACATGCTGCAAGGCGACCATTTCTTTCTCCATTCGGAACAGGAACAACTTTTGGCGATCATCGAATCAACATTACAAAGCTATCTGGTTGGGTACAGGGGGATCGGATGATTACAGGAAAAGCGACACTGGAAGGGACACAGCGACTGGCACAAGCCAATCCGCATCTGGCTTACAAGCCGTTTGGCAGCTTCGAGGTTTGGATCAGCCAGGTCGGATTCGGAACGTATCGCATTGATGAACAGGACGAACAGTATCAGCACGCCTTGCGCAAAGCGCTGCTCGAAGGAATCAACCTGATCGACACCAGCAGCATGTACGCGAACGGCAGCGCGGAGAAAGTCATCGGCAGCGTCCTGAAACAGCTTGTGGAGGAAGCAAAAATCAAGCGGGAAGAGCTTGTGATCGTATCCAAGGCAGGCATTGTGGTCGGCGAAGACTCTGAAGAGACGATGAAGCGGACGGCGGAAGGCAAGCCGTACCAGGACTTCACGACGGTGCATGAAGGGATGTCGATTTGCATCCATCCCGAGTATTTGAGAGATCAGCTGACGCGCAGCCTGGAGCGTTTGCAGCTGGACATGATCGATTGTTACATGCTGCACAATCCGGAATGGTATATGTTGTGGGCGAAAATGAACAAAATCAAGCAGCAGGAAGCGTACGAAGAGCTGCTGGAGCGAATCGGGAAAGCTTTTCGCCACTTGGAACAAGAAGTCGAGGCAGGGCGAATCCAATGCTACGGAGTCAGTGTCAACTCGTTTGGCAGCAATCCAAAGGAATTTGACTTTGTTGCGCTCGATACGCTCTGGGAGATAGCGGAGGCGATTACGCCGAACCACCATTTTCGCGTGATCCAGTTTCCGATGAACATGTACGAGTCGGGTGCCTTGCTGGAAAAAAGCCATGCGCAGGGCAAGAGTGCCTTGCTGTTTGCCAAGGAAAAAGCACTCGGAGTGATGACCAACCGGACGCTCGACGTCACGGCGAAGGACAAAATTTTCCGTCTGACAGACATTCGCCTGGATCAGAACACGGTCATCGACGAGAAGGAAGCGACCCAGCAAATCAAAGCTTGCCTGGATCGCGTGGATGATGTGGAAGACCATATCGTCTATCACATTTTGCCTGCGTTGAAAATGGAAAAAGAAGAAGTGAAAGAGCTGAAGAAAAAAGTATCAGCTGGCGCAATGCTGCGCAAGTATTGGAAGAAGCTGTACTCCTCGGCAAACGTAAACAACGTGCAAACGATGCTGTTTGATCCCGTCATTACGGATATTCGCAAAACGATCGAGAAGCATGGCGGGGGAGGCGAAGAGACGCTGCGCTGGCTGGATACATACAAGGAAGCGCTCACGGAAGCCGCCCAGGCGTTGAAGAATTACTATACGCCGAAAGACTACCAGCGGGCGCAAGACATCCGCACAGAGCTGTCGAGAGTGCGGCCGCATCTCGTGGCGACGGATACGCTGAGCCAGACGGCGATCCGTACGATGCGCGCTACGCCAGAGGTACACAGCGTCCTCGTAGGGATGAGACGGGAGCATTATGTGGATGATGTGCTGACGGAATTGCAAAGACCTTTGGATTCGCACATGCAAGAAGAAGACTGGCACACGATTACCCAGACGCTCAAAGCCGTCATTGGCGCGAGGTAACGAATCATGTAGCCGACTGCGGGCTGCCTTCGGGTAGCCCTTTTTCGCATGGCAAGAAAAAGCGGGAGCACGAAAAAACCTCCTGCAATCGCGGACGGCAACGATTGCAGGAGGCGGTTTTTTCGCTATTTCCACTTGCTGATGATATGCTCGCGGTCAAACAGCTGGACACTGATCTGGAACGTAATCAGGGCGAGAACGGCACATCCTGTCACCAGGCCCAGATAGATCAGCGGATTGCTCATCATCGAGAGGAAAATCACCTGGCTGATGGCGAGTCCGATGATCGGCAGTACAAGCAAGGCGCCGAATTGCTGGGCTGCTGCGACGTTGTCCACTTTGGAGGAAACTACGACGCTCAAGGACAAGCTGATGATCGAGACAAACGGGACGAGCAGGATCATCGCGAGAATGAAAACGATGGAAAAATGGGTACTGGCGTTGTCAAAGCTCGCAAAGATGAAGCCTAAAAAGATGAGCTGGATGACCCAAGTCAGCGCAACGGACGGCAAGGCGAAGGCAAGAATTTTGCCGAGCAAGAACTCCTTGGTCGAGATGGGAGTGACCAGCACGCTCTCCAATGTCCCTGTCATTTTTTCCGTGATGATGCTCGTGGTGGCAAAGGTCAGCGGGATCATCGCCGGGACGATCAAAAACAGGAGGAAGTAGAAGCGGGCAATCGCGATCTGGCCATCGTCTCCAGCCATGTTCAGCAGCGGATTGGTCAATTTCATCAAGGTAAGGACGAACTCCATTTTGCCATTTTGGGCAAACACAGTCGTGATCAAAGCCATGATCAAGATCACGAATGGCGCGGCCAGATTCGTAATCAGCACGGAACGGTTGGCAAACAGTTCTTTCCACTCGCGGAGAATGACGAATGTCGGCATGTTAGATCGCCTCCTTTTCTTGATCGAGCAAGCTCAGGTAAGAGTCTTCCAGCGAAACAGAGAGAGGCGTTATGTATTTGATAGTGACATCGGCTGCGACCAGCTTTTTGATCAACTGCGGGTTGGCTGTCTCCGGATCGGTTACTCTCAGGTGGAACTGATTTTCCGAACGCTTGTAGGCTTCGACTTCCTTCGCTTCCCTGATAATCTGTTCCGACTTTTGCACATCCGATCCGACATCGAGGATCACATTGTAGGTGGTCCATTCTTCACGGAACTGCTGCGGAGTGGTCAAGCGAATGACTTCCCCCTTGATAATGGCGAACTCATGGCATAGCTCGTCAACCTCGGTCAAGATATGCGAGCAAAAAATGATCGTCTTGCCAGAGGCGGCCCATTCACGAATCAAATCTTTCAGCTTGCGAATGCTGACGGGGTCGAGGTTCGCGGTCACCTCGTCGAGGAACAAGATTTCGGGATCGTGCAAAATCGCGCAAATGATCGAAAGCTTCTGCTTCATCCCTTTGGACAGTCGCCCGGCAGGATCATTTCTTCTGTCCCACAAGTCGAACTGGCGAAGCAAATATTCGATGCGGGAAGCGCGCTTGGCTTTGGGAATCTGGTAGCAGGCGGCGAAAAACTCCAGGTTGTCCAACAGGGAAAGCTTGTCGTAAACACCGGGGGATTCTGTGACACAACCGATTTTTTTGCGAATCTCTTCTTTGTGCGTGCTGATTTGGCGGCCAAGGATGGTGATATCCCCAGAGGTAGGCTCGATGAGGCAGGACAAGATGCGCATGGTAGTCGTTTTTCCCGAGCCATTCGGGCCGAGCAGACCAAAAATTCGCCCTTTGCCAATCGAGAGAGAAATACCGTTCAGAACTTTTTTGTCGCCAAACGATTTTTTGAGATCTTTAATTTCGATTACATGCTCCACAAAGTATCACCTTTTTCTGAAGTTTTCCTCGCTTGACATTCACAAAATTGTAATTATTTTACATATATACCATTCCTTCTTGATGGTCGATTCTAAAACCTCCTTTCACAGTGATTGTTCACGAAAATTCCATATTGCTTGCTGGATCACTTCCTCTCATTCCGCCACGTTTGGCCTGTCCATTTTCCTGTCAGCTTCTGGCGCGCAGAACCAGCCAGAAAATCAGGTTTTTGGATTTTTATACCAAATTATTCCGTAACGGAAAACGCCGCGATCCCTACGTAAATCAAGTTTTTTCCAGGTTTATCATCGCTGATTGCATTCATTTGTCAAATATAAGACCTTGACCGTTAACTGTTTACAAATTAACATGATTTTGTGTGTTATGTAAAAAAGTACCAAAATTGGTATCTACCAAAGATTTTCATTCGAAGTTACTTTTTTGTCAACGAAATTTTAGGAAGTACTGGTGGTGTTTTTGTGAGAATACTATTCCTAACAACATTTATGAGCAAAGGAAACAAAGTTGTACGGTACTTGGAATCATTACACCACGAAGTCGTCATCTGCCAGGAAAAAGTGCACGCGCAGTCGGCCAATTTGCAAGAGATCGACTGGATTGTCAGCTATGCATACGGGTATATTTTGGACAAAGAAATCGTCTCCCGGTTTCGCGGGCGCATCATCAACCTTCATCCTTCTCTTTTGCCCTGGAACAAGGGACGAGATCCTGTTTTCTGGAGCGTTTGGGACGAGACACCCAAGGGCGTGACGATCCACCTCATCGACGAGCATGTAGATACAGGCGACATTCTCGTGCAGGAAGAGATTGCGTTTGCCGACGAAGATACGCTGCTCGATTGTTACAACAAAGCCAATCAGGCGATCGAGGAACTGTTCATTCGCGAGTGGGAAAATATCGTGCATGGACGGATCGCTCCGTATCGGCAAACTGCTGGCGGAACGATCCACTTCAAAGCAGACCGGGATTTTTACAAAAACCTGAACATGACGACAGTACGAGAATTGTTGGCATTAAAGCGGCTTTGTGCAGAGCCAAAACAGGGTGAAAAGCCGATCGACAAAACGTTCCATCAGCTGTTCGAACAGCAGGTGGAAGTGACGCCAGACCACGTGGCTGTCGTCGATCGGGGCCAATCCTTGACATACAAGCAACTAAACGAACGGGCCAATCAGCTGGCGCACCATCTCAGGGGCAAAGGCGTCAAGCCTGACGATCAGGTAGCGATCATGCTGGACAAGTCTCTGGACATGATCGTGAGCATTCTCGCGGTAATGAAAGCAGGAGGGGCGTATGTGCCCATCGACCCGGATTATCCGGGAGAGCGGATTGCCTACATGCTGGCTGACAGCAGTGCCGCGATCTTGCTGACAAACGCTTTGCATGAGGAGAAAGCGAACGGTGCCTGCGACATCATCGACGTGCACGATCCTGACAGCTACAGCGAGAACACGAACAATTTGCCGCACGTCAATCGCCCGGATGACCTCGTGTACGTCATGTACACATCAGGATCGACAGGTTTGGCAAAAGGCGTCATGATCGAGCATCACAATCTGGTCAACTTTTGCGAGTGGTATCGGCCGTACTTTGGCGTAACCCCTGCGGACAAGGCGTTGGTTTATTCCAGTTTTTCCTTTGACGGGTCTGCACTGGATATATTTACGCATTTGCTCGCTGGCGCTGCGCTGCACATCGTGCCTTCCGAACGGAAGTACGATTTGGACGCTTTAAACGATTACTGCAACCAGGAAGGGATCACGATCAGCTATTTGCCGACGGGTGCCGCTGAACAGTTCATGCAAATGGACAACCAGTCGTTTCGCGTGGTGATTACGGGCGGGGATGTGCTGAAAAAAATCGAGCGGAACGGAACGTACAAGCTCTACAACGGGTACGGGCCGACAGAGTGCACCATCATGGTGACGATGTTCGAGGTGGACAAGCCGTATGCGAATATTCCGATTGGCAAGCCGATTGACCGCACCCGCATCCTGATTTTGGACGAAGCGCTGGCGTTGCAGCCGATCGGGGTGGCAGGCGAGCTGTTTATTGTCGGGGAAGGGCTGGGGCGCGGATATTTGAACCGTCCGGAGCTGACGGCGGAAAAGTTCATCGTCCATCCGCAGACGGGCGAGCGAATGTACCGCACGGGCGATCGGGCACGCTTTTTGCCTGACGGAAACATCGAGTTTCTCGGCCGCCTGGACAATTTGGTCAAAATTCGCGGATACCGCATCGAGCCAGGAGAAATCGAGCCATTTTTGATGAATCATCCGCTGATTGAACTGACAACGGTATTGGCGAAGGAGCAAGCGGACGGGCGCAAATACTTGGTTGGCTATTACGTTGCTCCTGAAGAAATTCCGCATGGCGAGCTGCGGGAATGGCTCGGGAACGATCTCCCCGATTACATGATCCCCACGTACTTTGTTCACATGAAGGCTTTCCCGTTGACCGCGAATGGGAAAGTAGACAGGCGCGCCTTGCCAGACGTGCAGGCCGATGCGGAGTTGCTGGGGGAAGATTATGTCGCGCCAACTGATGAGCTTGAACAGCAACTGGCACAGGTGTGGAGCCACGTGCTGGGGATTCCGCAAATGGGGATCGACGACCATTTTCTGGAGCGAGGCGGAGACTCGATCAAAGTCATGCAGCTGATTCACCAGCTCAAAAACATCGGGCTTTCGCTCAGATACGACCAGCTTTTCACGCATCCGACCATCCGGCAGTTGAAACGTCTGCTTACGGAGCAAAAGCAGGTGAGCCTGGAGCCTTTGCGAGAGCTGGACGAGCAAGCGGAGTACGAGACTTCCGCCGTCGAGAAGCGAATGTACATCATCCAGCAGCAAGATGTGGAGTCGATTGCCTACAACGTGGTCTATACGATCAACTTCCCCCTGACTGTCGATACGGAGCAAATTCGGGTGGCCCTGGAGCAGTTGGTGCTGCGGCACGAAGGTTTGCGCAGCACGTATCACATGCGCGGCGACGAGATTGTAAAACGGATTGTTCCTCGGGCAGAGCTGTCCTTTGTGCGCCAGACTGGCGAGGAGGAGTCGGTACAAAGCTTGCTTGCGGAGCAGATCAAGCCGTTCGATCTGGCGAAAGCGCCGTTGCTGCGGGCGGGAGTCATTGAGACGGCGGACAAAAAGGTTCTCTGGTTCGATTCCCATCACATTTTGCTGGACGGTCTGTCCAAGTCGATCCTGGCGCGCGAGCTGCAAGCTTTGCTCGGACAGCAGGTGTTGTCGCCTGTGGAAAAAACGTACAAGTCGTTTGCGCGCTGGCAAAATGAATGGTTCGCAAGCGACGAATACGAACAGCAGATAGCGTACTGGAAAACGCTTTTGCAAGGAGAGCTTCCCGCCGTCCAACTTCCGACGAAAAAACGCCCGCCGCAGTTGACGTTTGACGGAGCGATCCAGATGTATCGCGTGAACCCGGAAATTACGCGAAAGCTCAAGGCGACAGCGGCCAAGCATGACTTGACTCTGTACATGCTGATGCTCACGATCGTGTCCATCTGGCTGTCCAAAATGAACAGCGACAGCAATCAAGTCATTCTCGGCACCGTTACGGACGGCAGACAGCATCCAGATACGCGAGAACTGCTGGGGATGTTCGTCAATACGCTGCCGCTTTTGCTCTCCATTGATCATGAAGAAAGCTTTTTACATAACTTGCAACAGGTCAAGGCAAAGCTTTTGCCGGCTTTGCAAAACCAGTACGTGCCTTTTGACAAAATTCTTGAGGCTGCCCGTGTCAAGCGGGAAGGGAACCGTCACCCGTTGTTCGATGTGATGTTCATGATGCAAGGCGCACCGGAAACCGAGCTGGAGAGCAACATGCACCATATAAACGCCGGGATCAGCAAGTTCGATCTGACACTCGAAGTCCTGGAGCGGGAAAACGGGCTGAACATCGTGTTTGAATACAACACGCACCTGTTTGACGAGGGAATGATCCTCCGCATGGTCGCGCAGTTTGAGCACCTGCTTTTGCAAGCCGTGCACGGGCTGGACCAACAGGTGAAAAGGTTTGAACTGGTAACGGAAGACGAAAAACGCGATTTGTTTTTGCGGGTGAACGATACAGCCAAGGCGTATCCGAACAAGCTGATCATGTCGATGCTGGAGGATTGGGCGGCGGCTACCCCTGACAAAACAGCGCTAGTCTTCCGCGAACAACGCGTGACGTATCGCGAGCTGAACGAGCGGGTCAACCAGTTGGCACACACTTTGCGCGAAAAAGGGGTGCAACCTGACGATCTCGTGATGCTGATGGCAGAGCGGTCGGTCGAGATGATGGTGGCGATTTTCGCTGTGTTGAAAGCGGGCGGAGCGTACTTGCCCATCGACCCGCACAGTCCGGCGGAGCGAATCGCCTACATTTTCGCAGACAGCGGAGCCAAGCTGGTGCTGGCACAGTCGCCGTTTGTGGAAAAGGCAAGCGTGGCGGAAGTGGTCCTTGATCTGAACAGTGCGAGCAGCTATGCGGCGGATACGAGCAACCCGCCACTGGTCAACCAGCCAGGCGACCTGGTGTATGTCATGTACACTTCCGGCTCAACGGGAAAACCAAAAGGCGTGATGATCGAGCACGGAGCGCTGCTCAATGTGCTTCACGGAATGCAGGACGAGTACCCGCTTTTGCAGGACGATGCCTTCTTGCTCAAGACAACCTACATATTCGATATTTCAGTCGCGGAAATTTTCGGGTGGGTTCCGGGTCGTGGCAAACTGGTGATTTTGGAACCGGAGGCGGAAAAGAACCCGAAGGCTATTTGGCAGGCGGTAGTCGGAGCGGGAATTACCCACATCAACTTCGTGCCCTCCATGCTGATCCCGTTTGTCGAGTATTTGGAAGGGCGAACAGAAGCAAATCGCTTGCGGTACATCTTGGCTTGCGGCGAAGCGATGCCGGATGAACTCGTGCCAAAAGTGTACGAAGTATTGCCAGAGGTGAAGCTGGAAAACATCTACGGCCCGACAGAAGCGACGATTTACGCTTCCCGTTACTCGCTCGCGAAAGGCTCGCAGGAAAGTCCTGTTCCAATCGGAAAGCCGCTGCCCAACTATCGCATGTATATCATCAATCGGCATGGACAACTGCAACCAATCGGCGTACCAGGAGAGCTATGCATCGCAGGAGCAAGTCTGGCGAGAGGGTATTTGAACAATCCAGCGCTGACAGAAGAAAAATTCACTCCTCATCCGTTGGAGAAAGGCGAGCGGATTTATCGCACGGGTGATCTCGCCCGTTATCGCGAGGATGGCAACATCGAATACCTCGGACGCATGGACCATCAGGTGAAAATTCGCGGATACCGGATCGAACTGGACGAAATCCGCAGCAAGCTGATTCAGGAGGAAACGATTCAGGACGCGGTGGTCGTAGCCCGAAACGATCAAAACGGCCAAGCGTACTTGTGCGCCTACCTGCTGTCCGAACAGGAGTGGACAGTCGGTCAACTGCGCGAGTTGCTTCGCCGTGAACTGCCTGAATACATGATTCCGGCCCATTTCGTTTTGCTGAAACAGTTCCCGCTCACAGCCAATGGCAAGCTCGATCGCAAGGCTTTGCCAGAACCGGACGGCAGTGTGAAAGCGGAAGCGGAATATGCAGCGCCGCGCACGGAACTGGAAGCGACTTTGGCGCACATCTGGGGCGAAGTGCTCGGAATCGAACGGGTCGGGATTCGCGACAACTTTTTCGAACTGGGCGGAGATTCGATCAAAGGGTTGCAAATCGCCTCTCGACTGCAACGGATCAATTGGACGATGGTGATCAACCACCTGTTCCTGTACCCGACGATTGAACAGATTGCCCCATTCGTCACGTCCGAGCAGGTCGTCATCGAACAGGGACTGGTAGAGGGGCTTGTCAAGCTGACGCCGATCCAGCGCGATTTCTTTGAACGGATCACAGCCGATCGACATCACTGGAACCAGGCGAGGATGCTGTTTTGCCGGGATGGCCTGGAGCGTGAGTGGGTCGTGGAGACGCTGAACGCGCTCGTTTTGCAGCACGATGCCTTGCGCATGCGTTTCCGCGAGACAGAGCAGGGGATTGTCCAGTTCCATCAGGGGAACGAAGGCAAGCTGTTCGGCTTCCGCGCGTTTGATTGTACGGAGGAGCTGGATATAGCGGGAAAAGTGGAAGAAAAAGCAAACGAATGGCAAGCCGGGATGAATTTGCAGGAAGGGCCGCTCGTGCAGGCTGCGCTGTTCATGACGAGGACAGGCGACCATCTGCTCCTGGCGATTCATCAGCTGGTTGTGGACGATGCTTCCTGGCGGATCATTCTGGAAGACTTCCAAACCGCCTACAAGCAAAAAGTGGCTGGCGAGCCAATCGCCTTGCCAAACAAAACCCACTCGTATCAGAGCTGGGCGGAAGAACTGCACAACGCAGCCAACAGCAAGAAGCTGACGAGCGAACTGGGCTATTGGAGAAAAATCGCGTCCAGCCAGACCCGTCCGCTGCCACAAGATCAGGAGCCGCTTTCCCGAACGGAACAAAGCACGGCCACAGCAGCCATTCGTTTCGCGAAAGCAGAGACAGCCAATCTGCTGCACGAGGCCAATCACGCCTATCAGACGGAAGCGCAGGAGCTTTTGCTGGCCGCCTTGGGCATGGCGTTGCGGGACTGGACAAAAGCAGGCGATGTCACCGTCTTTTTGGAAAAAGACGGGCGCGAGTCGGCAGCGAAAGGCTTGGATGTGTCGCGGACGGTGGGCTGGTTCCATTCGCTGTTCCCGGTTGTCCTCTCCGCTGCGAAGTCAGGCGATCCGGGGGAGCAGATCAAGCAGGTCAAAGAAATGCTGCGGGCGATTCCGCATCAAGGAAGCGGGTATTCCATCCTCAAGCAGCTCACTGACCTTCGGCACAAGCATCCGGACGATTTTACGCTCCAGCCAAAGATCGTCGTTCATGCATGGGAGCAGCTCGATGCCGGACTGGAAACCGATTGGCTCACGCTTTCGCATCTTCCGCAGGGAAGTGTGCGCGGAGCAAATGCTGAGCGCACGCAGCAACTGGATGTATTTGCCAAAATCAGCAACGGAGAGCTGACCATTCACATACAGTACCATCGCGATGAGTACCGCAAAGCGACGATCGACAAGCTGCTGGAGCTTTATCAAGCGCATCTGAATGCGCTGCTTGCCCACTGCCTGCAAAAGACAGAAACCGAGCTGACACCGAGCGATTTTGTGGACAAGAACCTCTCGCGGAGTGAGCTGGACGACATTATGGACTTGATTAGCGATTTGTAAGTAACTGGAACTCAGGAGGAGAGTAGTCGTGTCAAGGAAAAAGGTCGACAATATATACCCGTTAACTCCTATGCAGGAGGGAATGTTGTTTCATTCCCTCCTGGACGAAGGAAGCGAGTCCTATTTTGAACAAATGCGCTTTACGATCAAAGGGCTCATCGATCCAGCTATCCTGGAACAAAGCTTGAACGCGCTGATTGAACGACACGATATTCTCCGAACGGTCTTTCTCCTGGAAAAAGTGCAAAAGCCCCGGCAAATCGTGCTCAGGGAAAGAAAGACAAAGGTTCAGGTGCTGGATATTACCCACCTTTCTGAAGAGGAGCAAGCTGCCTACCTGGAAGACTTTGCGCAGAAAGACCGCCAAACAAGCTTCGATTTGGCCAAAGACGTACTGATCCGTCTCACTCTTGTCCGGACTTCGGCTGACACGCATACCCTTTTCTGGAGTCACCATCATATTTTGCTGGACGGTTGGTGCATTCCGATTGTCCTCAACGACTTTTTTCAAATTTATCAACAGCGAAAAGGCGGCCTGCCCGTCGAGCTTGGCCCGGTTTACCCTTACAGCACGTATATCAGTTGGCTGGGAGAGCAGGACGCCGAAGAGGCAAAAGCGAGCTGGGCTGAGTATATAAGCGGCTATGAACCGACCAGCTTTATACACAAGCAGGGCGGCAAAAACAGCTACAGACAGGCGGAATTGGTGTTTGCGATTGAGCAGGCGTTGACGGATAGCTTGAACAAGCTCGCCAAGCAATTGCACGTGACGGTCAACAATTTGTTCCGCGCGATTTGGGGGCTGATGCTGCAACGCCAGTGCAACACGGAAGACGTCGTGTTCGGCTCGGTTGTCTCCGGACGTCCGAGCCACCTGCCGAACGTCGAACAGATGGTCGGACTGTTCATCAACACGGTGCCGATCCGCGTCCAGGCGGGAGCGGAGCAAACGTTTTCCGAGCTGGTGAAGCAAGTGCAGCAGGAAGCGCTCTCGCTTGCCAAATACCATTATCTTTCCTTGGCTGACATTCAGGGCAACCAGCAACTGATTGACCATATTCTGCTGTTCCAGAACTATCCGATGGGCCAGCAATTTCTGACTCGTCTGAACCAGTACAACGAAGAGTTTACCCTCACTCATCTATCTGCTTTTGAACAAACCAACTACGACCTGAACGTAATGGTTACCCCAAGTGATGTCATCACCATCAAATATATATACAATGCCGCTGTTTTTAGCGAAGAACAGCTCCTTCACATCAGTCGACAACTCACCACCATCATGACACAAGTGACAAATGCGCCAGACATCCTTTTGCAAAAGCTCGAAGTGGTTGATCCGGCAGAGAAACAGCTGCAACTGCATTCCTTTAACGATACGTACCGCCATTATCCTACAGATAAGCTGATCCACCAGATTTTTGAAGAGCGCGCCGAGAGGGAGCCAGAGCGCATCGCGCTGGTCATGGGAGAACAAGTCCTTACTTATCGGGAGATGAACGAAAAGGCAAATCAACTGGCGAAGCTGTTGCGGGCGAGAGGAATCGGCCCGGAAAGCATGGTCAGTTTGCTTACCGAGCGTTCCGCAGAGATGATGATTGCGATTTTGGCCATTTTTAAGGCGGGCGGGGCGTACTTGCCGATTGATCCGTCCCATCCGAAGGAACGCATTGAATATATTTTGCAAGATAGCCGAAGTGAATTGTTGCTGGTGAACCATCGCTTTCTTGGAGCGGTTGACTTTGCGGATCGGATCATCGATCTGGAAGCAGCTAAGATTTACCAGGGAGCAGCGGACAATCTGGAGTGCGTCTCCCATGCGAACCATTTGGCTTACGTCATCTACACATCGGGTTCGACGGGCAAGCCGAAGGGCGTCATGATCGAGCATGCGAGCTTGTTGAACATCATTTTTGCCTTGCAGGAACTGTATCCGCTGCTGGAAAACGATGCGTATTTGCTGAAGACGACCTACACTTTTGACGTTTCGGTCGCAGAAATTTTTGGCTGGATTTTGGGGAGCGGCAGATTGGTCATTCTCGATCCCGGAGCGGAGAAGGAGCCTGCCCACATCTGGGAGACGATGGTCAATCACGGCGTGACACATGTCAATTTTGTGCCGTCGATGTTGATTCCGTTCGTCGACTATGTCCGGGATCAACAGCAAGAAAGTCCATTGCGCTATATATTTGCCGCCGGGGAAGCGATGCCGTCCGAGCTGGTGGGCAAAGTGTACGAGGCGCTGCCTGGCGTCATTTTGGAAAACATTTATGGCCCGACCGAATCGACGATTTATGCCACGAAGTATTCCTTGGCAAAAGATTCGCAAGACGTGCTGGTGCCAATCGGCAAGCCGCTTGCCAATATTCAGACGCATATCGTGAACAAGCATGGACAATTGCAGCCAGTCGGCGTGCCTGGTGAATTGTGCATCGCCGGAGCGAGCTTGGCGAGAGGCTATTGGAACAACGAAGCATTGACGAACGAAAAATTTGTGCCTCATCCGTTTGCAGCGGGACAACGCATGTACCGCACGGGCGACTTGGCACGCTACCGGCAGGATGGCAACATCGAGTACCTTGGACGGATCGACCATCAAGTAAAAATTCGCGGCTATCGGATTGAACTGGACGAAATTCGCGCTCAGCTGATTCAGGAAGCTTCGATTCGCGACGCTGTCGTGATCGCTCGCACAGACCATAACGGGCAAGCGTATTTGTGCGCGTATTTCATCGCAGACAAGCAGTGGACCGTCAACGCGCTGCGTGAAGCGCTTCGCCAAGCATTGCCGGACTACATGGTGCCGTCCCATTTTATTCAGATGGAAGAGTTCCCGCTGACATCGAGCGGAAAAATCGATCGCAAAGCGCTGCCGCTCCCGGATGGCCGCGTGCATACAGGCAACGTCTACCTTGCGCCGCGCAATCCGGTTGAGGAACTGGTTGTCCGCATCTGGGAGGAAGTGCTCAATGTATCGCAGGTCGGGGTGCACGACAACTTTTTTGAATTGGGCGGGCACTCGCTTTTGGCGACACAGGTGCTTTCCCGCACAGCCAAGCTGTTTCATGTCCGGCTTCCGATGCGCGAAATTTTTACCCATCAGACAGTAGCCGAATTGGCTCGGCGGATTCAAGCGTTGCGGCATGGAGCAGAAGCGGACAAGCACAGCCCGATTCAGCCGTCCGCGCTCCAGCGTGCCGACGAGTTGCCGCTGTCTTACGCCCAGCAGCGTCTCTGGTTCCTCGATCGGCTCATCCCGGACAGCGCCATGTACAACATCCCCGTCGGCTTCCGGCTGCGCGGAACAGTCGATGAGCTTGTGCTGGAACGCGCTTTGAATGAAATCATCCAGCGGCATGAATCGCTCCGCACCACGTTCGTCGATGTGGACGGGCGAGCGTTGCAGGTGATTCATACGGATGTGCATCTGTCGCTTGGCGTCACCGATCTTCGCGACAAGCCAGCCGCGGCAAAAGACGCGGAGTGGAAGCAAATGGCCGAGGAAGATGCAGCAACGCCGTTCCGCCTCGATCAATGGCCGCTGCTGCGGGCGATGCTGATTCGCTTGGAGGAGCAGGAGTCTGTCCTTTGGCTGAACGTGCACCACATCATCTCCGACGGTTGGTCGATGGATGTACTGGTGAACGAACTGAGCGAAGTGTACGAAGCGTTGCTCAAAGGAGAAGCGCTGCCGCTTGCTGCCTTGCCGATCCAGTATCGGGACTATGCCGTCTGGCAGCGCGAGAAATCGCAAGACGACGTATGGAAAGAACAGCTTCGTTACTGGAAAAACAAACTGGACGGCAGCGAGCCGCTGTTGCCGCTTCCGACAGATCGGCCACGAGCGGTCGTTCAAAGTTATCGCGGAGACCATTTGTCTTTTTACGTGCCGGGTGAGGTCGGGCAAAAGCTGCGCGAGCTGGGACGGCAAGAGGGCGCTACGCTGTTCATGACGCTCCTTGCGGCATTCAAAAGCTTTTTGTACCGCTATACGCATGCGAACGACATTTTGATTGGCACCCCTGTCGCCGGACGCAATCGGCAAGAGATCGAAAACTTGATCGGCTTTTTCGTCAACATGCTCGTCCTGCGCACTGATTTGTCCGATGATCCTACGTTTGTGGAGCTGTTGCGTCGCGTGCGCGAGACGGCGTTCGATGCGTTTGCCAACGAAGATGTGCCTTTTGAAAAACTGGTCGATGAGCTGCAAATCGAACGCAGTCTGAGCTACTCGCCGCTGTTTCAGGTGCTTTTTGCTGTGCAGGGTATGTCGACAGGCGTGCGTGAAGGCGAGACATTGGCGATTGCGCCCGATGAAGTCACGCTCAACCAGACGACCAAGTTCGATCTGACTCTGACGATGATTGAAGCGGCGGACAACGGATTGAAAGGCGTGTTTGAATACAGCACCGATTTGTTTGACCGTACGACGATCGAGCGCATGGCCGAGCATTTTGGCAATCTGCTGCAAGCCATCGCTGCCGATCCGGGGCAAAAAATTGTGGAGCTTCCCCTGTTGGGCGATGCGGAACAAAGCCGGATGCTCGTCGAATGGAACCAGACAGATGTCGCCTATTCCCTCGACCTGCTAGTGCATGAACGGGTCGCGCGCATCGCACAGGAGCTGCCGGAACAGTTTGCCGTGATCGGGGAGCAAGGGGCGCTGACGTACGCACAGCTCGACGCGAAAGCCAACCAGCTTGCGCATGCTTTGTTGAAAAGAGGGATTGGTTCGGAGGATTTGGTGGGCATTTGCGTGGAGCGTTCCAGCGAGATGCTGATCGGTCAACTGGCGATTCTCAAGGCAGGTGCTGCTTACGTCCCGATGGACCCGGCGTACCCGCGCGAACGGCTCGCTTTCATGATCAAAGATGCGGGAATGTCGCTCGTTTTGACCCAGGAGCGCTTGCTTGACGCATTGCCGCAGGAAGCAGCGGCGCTTCTGTGCCTGGATCGGGATTGGCAGGAGATTGCGGCGGAAAGCACGGCTGCGCCTGCAATCAAGACGAATGCGGATCAACTTGCCTACGTCATTTATACGTCAGGCTCGACGGGGACACCAAAAGGCGTAGAGATCGAGCACGGATCGCTCCTGAATCTGGTCAACTGGCACCAGCGCGCCTACAGCGTGTCGGCAGAAGATCGCGCTTCGCAAATTGCCGGTACGGCGTTTGACGCTTCCGTATGGGAGACTTGGCCGTATTTGACCGCAGGTGCGACGATTTGCCAGCCGCGGGACGAGATTCGCCTATCGCCGGAAAAACTGCGGGACTGGCTGGTCGAGACAGGCATCACCATCAGCTTTTTGCCGACTCCGCTGGCTGAGAACTTGCTTCCGCTGCCATGGCCGACGGGAGCGGCGCTGCGCTACATGCTGACGGGCGGTGATACGCTGCACCAATACCCGACTGCGGACGTGCCGTTTACGCTCGTGAACCAGTACGGGCCGACAGAAAATACGGTGGTTGCGACAGCAGGGGTAGTGCCTGTTTTGGGCGAGCGCGAGTCTGCGCCGACGATTGGTCGCCCGATCGACAATGTGTCTGTCTACGTGTTGGATGAAAACAGACAGCCTGTACCTGTAGGGGTAGTCGGAGAGCTGTATATCGGGGGAAAAAGTCTGGCGCGCGGCTATCGGAACCGTCCTGACTTGACGGAAGCGAGCTTTGTGCCGAATCCGTTCTCTCCGATTGAAGGTGCCCGGATGTACCGGACTGGTGACCTGGTGCGCTATGCAGCAGATGGCAGCATCGAGTTTATCGGACGTGCCGACGATCAAGTAAGCATTCGCGGGTTCCGGGTTGAGCTGGGCGAGATTGAATCGGCCTTGTACGCTCATCCGGCGGTTGCGGAGTCCGTGGTGATCGTCCGCGAAGATGTGACCCCCGGAGTGAAGCGGCTTGTTGCGTATGTCGTGCTCCATGAAGGAGAGGAGCGACAGACGAGCGAGTTGCGCCAGTCCTTGAAAGAAATGTTGCCAGATTACATGGTGCCGTCTGCCATCGTGCTGATGGAAGCCCTGCCGCTCACGCCAAACGGAAAAGTAGACCGTCGCGCCTTGCCGCTGCCGGATGTCGCGAAAACAGAGTGGGAAGGCAGCTTCGTCGAACCGCAATCGGATGTGGAACGCAAGCTGGCCGAAATTTGGCAAGAGGTGCTGGGCGTAGAGACGATCGGGGTTCACGACAACTTTTTCGAACTGGGCGGCGACTCGATTTTGACCATTCAGATCGTTTCGCGGGCCCATCAGGCTGGTTTGCAGTTAACGCCGAAGCATTTGTTTGACGCGCAAACATTGGCAGAGCTGGCGGCAAGCGCAGTGGTGCTGGAAAAAGCGCCGGAAATGCAGGCCGAACAAGGAATCGTGACAGGCGAAATGCCTTTGACGCCGATTCAGACGTGGTTTTTCGAGCAGGATGTCCGCCACGTTCATCACTGGAACCAGTCGGTCATGCTCGCAGTGCGGGAAGAACTCGATATGACGGCGCTGACGCAAGCTTTTGCCGCGCTGCCTCGCCAGCATGATGCCCTGCGCCTGCGCTTTCAGCAGGTCAACGGAACATGGCAGGCAGCGCATGGTGAGATTGCGGATGAAGATGTGCTGCTGGTCGCCGATTTGTCGTCCGTTCCTGAGGCGGAGAGAGAAGCACGGATGCGGCACATCACAGACGAACTGCAAGCAAGCCTGGATATCGAAAAAGGACCTTTGCACCGTGCCGCCTATTTCCAACTCGGAGCGGAACAGCGGCTGTTTATCGTGATTCACCATCTCGTGGTCGATGGCGTCTCCTGGCGCATTATTTTGGAAGACCTGCAAACCGCTTACGAACAGGTTAAAGCCGGGCAAAAGATTGCATGGCCGCAAAAGACGACTTCGTTCAAAAGCTGGGCGGAGGAGCTGACAACGTACGCGGAGCAAAGCGCTGTCGATGAGTATTGGACTGGCATGGTCAGCGAACAGGCATGCGGGCTGCCTGTTGATCATCCACAAGGCACGAACACGGAAGGTCTGGCCGTGCAAGTAAAGGCAAAGCTGAGCGCGGACGAGACTCGGGCGCTGCTGCAAGAAGTGCCAGCCGCTTATCGCACGCAGATCAACGATGTGTTGCTCAGTGCCTTGACGCGCACGATTACGGATTGGACGAACAAGCGGGCACTGTATGTCTCGATAGAGGGACACGGTCGCGAGCCGATCGTGGATGGCGTGGACGTGTCGCGTACGGTGGGCTGGTTCACGAGCCTGTATCCGGTCTTGCTGGAAACGGAGCCGGATTTGGCCTGGGGTGACTTGCTGAAGTCGATCAAAGAACAAGTGCGGGCGATCCCGGACAAAGGGATTGGCTACGGTATTCACCGCTATTTGAGCCGGGATGGGCAAACGGCTGAAATGTTGCGAGCCAAGCCGCAGCCGGAGATCAGCTTCAACTACTTGGGACAATTCGGCCAAGGCCAAACGACTGACGCGGCGTTGTTCCAAATCATTCCGAACTGGTCGGCATCCAATGTGAGCGAGGATGAGACGCGTCTTTACAAGCTCGATGTCATGAGCATGGTGGCGCAAGACCAGCTGGAGATGAGCTGGACATTCAGCCGCGATCTGTACGAGCCGGGCACGATTGAAAAGCTCGCTCATGACTATGTGCAAGCGTTGCGAGCGATTATTGCCCATTGCCGCACGGAGCAAGCAGGGGGCTATACGCCTTCCGACTTCCCGCTCGCGGAACTGGATCAAAACAGTCTCGACAAGTTTATCGGTCACAATCGCCTGATCGAGAACGTTTATACGCTTACGCCGTTGCAGGAAGGGATGCTGTTCCATTCCTTGTATGAGCAAGCAGGCGGGGATTACGTGGTGCAGCTCGCTTTGAAACTGGAGCATGTGAATGTAGAGGCATTTTCGGCAGCCTGGCAAAAAGTCGTCGAGCGCCACGCGATTTTGCGAACGTCCTTCCTGTGGAGCGGATTGGAGAAGCCGCATCAGGTCGTGCACGCGAAAGTCAAAACGTTTGTCGAGCGACTGGACTGGCGCCATCTGACAGCGGCTGAGCAAGAAGCGGGCTTGCAGACATATTTGGAACAAGATCGCAAGCGGGGTTTTGATCTCACCCGTCCGCCGCTGATGCGCTGGACGTTGATTCGCCAGGATGCGAGCACGTTTCAGTTTGTATGGAGCTTCCATCACATGTTGCTCGATGGCTGGAGCACGCCGATTGTGTTCCAGGACTGGCAGGCGTTTTATGCCGCAGCCTCGCATGGCAAGGAAGCGAGCTTGCCCGCCATTCCTCCGTTTTCAGCCTATATTGCCTGGCTGAAACGACAAAACCTGGAAGAAGCGCAGCAGTATTGGCGCGACTATTTGCAGGGCTTTGGCGTGCCGACGCCGCTTGGCATGGGGAAATCGGGTGGCAGCGCGGGTCAGCCAAAAGAATACGCAGACCACAAGCTGCTTTTGTCCGAACGGGCGACAGCGAACTTGCTCGCTTTTGCCCGCAAGCACCAGTTGACGCTGAATACGGTTGTGCAAGGGGCTTGGGCGCTGATCCTGGCGCGTTATGCAGGCGAAGCGGAAGTCGTTTTTGGCACGACCAATCTGGGACGGCCAACCGACTTGCCTGACGCAGAAGCGATGGTGGGGCTGTTTATCAACACGTTGCCTGTCCGTGTGCTTTTCCCGGAACAGACGACGGTCATCGACTGGCTGCAAAGCTTGCAGCAGGCCCAAAGCGAGATGCGCCAGTACGAGTTTACGCCGCTCGTGGACATCCAGAGCTGGAGCGAGGTGCCGCGCGGCCAGTCGTTGTTTGACAGCATTTTCGTCTTTGAGAACTACTTGTCCGGCACAAGTGCGGATTCCGAATCCGGCATGTTGCTCGGGGAAGTCAAAGCGGTCGAGCAGACGAGCTATCCGCTGACGCTCGTGGTAGCGCCCGGCGAGGAACTGATGCTCAAACTGATTTATGAAACGGGCCGATTCGAGCAGCCAGCCATGGACAAGGTGCTGGCCCAGTTGAGCAGTGTGCTGGAAGCAATCATGCGTGAGCCGCACGAACAGCTCGCAGACTTGTCCATCATCACGGAAGCGGAGCGCCACAAGCTGTTGGTGCAATGGAATGCGACCGACATGCCGTACGAGCGCAATCTGGTGATGCACCAGCTGTTCGAGGCGCAAGTGGAGGCAACGCCGGACGCGCAAGCTCTGGTCGTCGGAACTGAGCGTTTGACATATGCGGAACTGAACAAACGGGCGAACCAGCTGGCACATTACCTGCGGTCGCAGGGCGTCGGGCCGGAAGTATTGGTCGCTGTCCTGATGGAGCGGACGGCCGAGATGATTGTCGCCTTGCTGGGAATTATCAAGGCGGGCGGTGCGTACGTGCCGATTGATCCTGCCTATCCACAAAACAGGATTGGCTACACGCTGGAAGATTCGCAGGCGGCGATCGTGCTGACGCAAGAACGCTTGCTTCCGATGTTGCCTGAGCATACAGCACAAGTGATTTGCCTGGATCGCGACTGGGCGTGCATGACGCTTCAGCCGGAAGCAAATGTGCCGAATTTGGCTGCGCCAACCAACCTTTCTTACGTGATTTACACATCTGGCTCGACAGGTCTGCCAAAAGGGGTGGCGATTCAGCACAGCAGCGTCATTGCCTTCATTTTCTGGGCGAAAACCGTCTTCTCGGCTGAAGAAATGAGCGGCGTGCTCGCGTCCACTTCGATTTGCTTCGACTTGTCCGTGTATGAAATATTCGTGACCTTGAGTTGCGGCGGCAAAGTGATTTTGGCGGACAACGCCTTGCATTTGCCAAGCCTGCCAGCGGCAAAAGAGGTGACTTTGATCAATACCGTGCCATCTGCGGCCAAGGAACTGGTGCGGATGAACGCGATACCGCCGAGCGTGCGGGTCGTCAATCTCGCCGGAGAGCCGCTGCCGAACACGCTGGCGCAAAGTCTGTACGCGCTTGGGCATGTGCAAAAAGTTTTCAACCTGTACGGCCCATCGGAAGATACGACGTACTCCACCTATGTCCAGGTGACAAAAGGGGCAAAGACAGAGCCGACGATTGGCCGTCCTCTGGCCAACACGCAAGCGTATGTTCTCGATGCCAAGCTGCAGCCTGTGCCGTTGGGCTTGCCTGGGGAGCTGTATTTGGGCGGTGACGGCTTGGCGCGCGGTTACTTGAAGCGCCCGAAAATGACGGCAGAACGCTTTTTGCCCAATCCGTTCCACCCCGATCCGCATGCGCGGATGTACAGCACAGGCGATCTCGTTCGTTACTTGCCCGACGGACAGCTGGAGTATTTGGGCCGCATCGACCACCAGGTCAAAATTCGCGGCTACCGGATCGAATTGGGCGAGCTGGAGGCTGTCCTGCGCAGCCATCCACAGATCAAGGAAGCAGTGGTCGTGGCAAAAGAAGACAAGCTGGGCGAAAAGCGTCTCGTTGCCTACATCACGACAAAAGACGGGGAGTGCGGCGATCGTGCCGTCTTGACGAGCTGGGCCAAGGCAAAATTGCCCGAGTTTATGGTTCCCTCCTTCTTTGTCTGGCTGGACGCGATGCCGCTGACACCGAACGGCAAGATCGACCGCAAGCAACTGCCGGAACCGGAGTGGGGGCAAGTCGCTTCTGCCGCTGGCTACGTAGCGCCGCGCAATCAGACGGAAGCGTTGGTCGCCAGCATCTGGGCTGATGTGCTCGGAATCGAGCAAGTAGGGGTGCACGACAACTTTTTCGAACTGGGCGGGCATTCTCTCCTGGCGACACGAGTAGCTTCCCGTCTGCGCGAAACGTTTGCGAAAGAAGTGCCGATCCGCGCGATTTTTGAGCGGCCGACTGTTGCAGAGCTGTCCGAGACACTTGGAGCGATTGGGCAGAACGAAACGGAAGCGCAGATGCTGCCTGTCTCACGGGAAGCTCATTTGCCGCTGTCGTTCGCGCAACAGCGCCTCTGGTTTCTGGATCGCCTGATGCCGGACAGCACGTTGTACAACATTCCGTCAGCCGTGCGCTTGTTGGGAGATTTGGATATCGCCGCTTGGGAAAAGAGCCTGCAAGTGCTGATCCAGCGCCACGAAAGCTTGCGGACGACTTTTGGCGATGTGGATGGGGAAGCGGTGCAAGTGATTCACTCCCGGCTGGATGGAAAGCTGAACGTGATCGACTTGCGCGGGATGCCAGCAGACGAGCGGGAAGCGGAAGCTCATCGCTTGGCCGGATTGGAAGCGGCGACGCCGTTTGACCTGAGCCAAGGTCCTTTGCTGCGCACCACCCTGATTCGTCTGGCGGAGCAAGAGTGCGTCTTCTTATTCAACCTGCACCATATCATTTTCGACGGCTGGTCGATCGGCATTTTCCTCAAAGAAATGCGGGCGCTGTACGAAGCGTTTGTGCGGGAAGAAGCGCCTGAATTGGCCGAGATTACGGTGCAATACGCAGATTACGCCGTCTGGCAGCGGAAGTGGCTGGAAGGGGAAGTGCTTGCCGAGCAGCTTGCGTACTGGAAAGAAAAGCTGAGCGGAGCCGAACCGCTGCTGGCTTTGCCGACAGATCAGCCGCGTCCTGCCGTCCAGACGCATGATGGCGCGATGCATACGATCAAGCTTTCAGGCGAGCTGTACGCAAAGCTGAACAAGCTCAGCCAGGAAGAAGGCGCGACCTTGTTCATGACCTTGCTCGCTGCCTTCCAAGTCTTGCTCTACCGCTATAGCGGGCAGGAGGACATCCTCGTCGGCAGCCCTGTCGCGGGACGGAACAGACAAGAGACGGAGCCGCTGATCGGCTTTTTCATCAACACATTGGTGCTGCGGACGGACTTGTCAGGAGAACCGACCTTCCGCGAGTTGCTGGCACGAGTGCGGGAGACGGCGTTCGAAGCATACGCCCATCAAGATTTGCCGTTTGAAAAGTTGGTCGACGAGTTGGAGCTGGAGCGCAGTCTCAGCTACTCGCCGCTGTTCCAGGTGATGTTTGTCCTGCAAAACTTCCAGCTGAACTTGGACGAAAAAGCTGGTATCCGTGTGGCTGATTTTGAGATGGACAAGCATCTGGTCACTTCCAAATACGATCTGACGCTGACGATGGCGGAAAAACAAAACGGACTGTTCGCCACGTTTGAATACAACACAGCGCTGTTCCATGAGGCGACGATGGAGCGACTGTCGCAGCATTTTGTTCAGCTGCTGGAAGCTATCGTTCATATGCCGGATCAGGGTATTGCCCGATTGCCGCTGCTGAACCAGAGCGAGCGAGCGCAATTGCTGGTGGAGTGGAACGACACGACGACCGCTTATCCGCGAAACAAACGGGTGGATCAATTGTTCCGGGAAACGGCGCTGCTTTATCCTGAGCGACTGGCGGTCGTTGCGGGAAATCAGACGCTTACGTACGCGGAATTGGAGCGCCGGGCCAACCAGACAGCCAACTACTTGCAACAAAAAGGAGTGCGGCCGGGTGCGCTCGTCGGCCTCTGCGTCAAACGTTCGCCGGAAATGCTGATCGGGATGCTCGGCATACTCAAGGCTGGTGGAGCCTATGTGCCGCTCGATCCTGATTATCCAGAGGAGCGTCTGGCCTACATGATGGGCGACGCCGGAATCACGGTCTTGCTGACGCAGGAGCAGCTCATGCCCGGCTTGCCGTCAGGGGAACGGACTACGATTGCCCTGGATCGCGATTGGCCGCTGATTGCCAAGGAGAGCGAGCAGGCGCCTGACGTGGACACGACAGCGGAAAGTCTCGCTTACGTCATCTACACATCCGGCTCGACCGGACTGCCAAAAGGAACGCTTGTCGTTCATCGCGGCATCGTCCGCCTCGTCAAGGAAACGGATTATGTGACGATCACGGAGCAAGACGTGTTCCTGCAAGCGTCCACCGTGTCGTTCGATGCGGCGACTTTCGAGATATGGGGCAGCCTTTTGAACGGGGCGAAGCTCGTCCTGCTGCCGCCAGAACTGCCGTCGCTCGCAGAAATCGGGCAAGCGATCCAGTCGCACCACGTGACGACACTTTGGCTGACAGCCGGGCTGTTCACGCTGATGGTCGACCATCACAAGGAATATTTGTCCGGGGTTCGCCAACTGCTCGTCGGCGGAGATATCGTATCCGTTCCGCATGTGAAAAAAGCGCTGGAAATCGCAGGGCTGACGGTGATCAACGGGTACGGCCCGACCGAAAACACGACATTCACTTGCTGCAATCCGGTCACGATTATGCCCGAATCGGCCCACACTTTCCCGATCGGCCGTCCGATCAAAAACACGACGGCATACGTGCTCGATCGTCACATGCAGCCCGTTCCGATTGGCGTGACTGGCGAGCTGTACATCGGCGGCGACGGTCTGGCGGAAGGCTACCTGAACCGCCCAGATTTGACGGCAGAGCGGTTTGTGCCCAATCCGTTTGCAACTGATCAGGCGGCACGTCTTTATCGCACAGGCGACCTGGTGCGCTACTTGCCGGACGGTCTGATCGAGTTCATCGGGCGGCTCGACAACCAGGTAAAAATTCGCGGGTTCCGCATCGAGTTGAGCGAAGTGGAAGCGGTCTTGGCCAAACACCCGGCAATTACGGCCTCGGTGGTGATCGTCCACGAAAATGAGGCGGGCATGAAGCAGCTCGTCGCCTACGCAGTCAAGGACGCCGAGCAAGAGCTTGGGACAGCCGAGCTGCGCCAGCACTTCAAAGCACACGTACCGGACTACATGGTGCCTGCCGCCTTTGTCATGCTGGATGCTTTGCCGCTTACTCCGAACGGAAAAGTGGACCGCAAAGCGCTGCCAGCCCCTGTTTTTGAACGCAGCCGGGAAGAGGACACATTTGCAGCGGCTACAAGCCATGTCGAACAAACGCTGGCAGACATTTGGTGCGCTGTACTGCGCATGGATCGCATCGGCATTCATGATAACTTTTTTGAGCTTGGAGGAGACTCGATTCTCAGCATTCAAATCGTCGCCCGCGCGAACAAGGCCGGCATCCATTTGACTCCCAAGCAATTGTTCGATCAGCAAACCATTGCCGAGCTGGCAAAAGTTGCAGGCCAAAGTACAAAAGTGGACGCGGAGCAAGGGAACGTGACGGGCGAGGTGCCGCTTTTGCCGATCCAGACATGGTTTTTCGAGCAAGAGCAACCGACGCCGCACCATTGGAACCAATCCATGCTGCTGCAAGTGAACGAACCGTTGGAGGAAGAGTATTTGAGCCAAGCCGTTGCCCAACTGCTTGCTCATCACGACGCGCTCCGCTTGCGCTACACCTTCGCAGACGGACAGTGGAAGCAGACGTATGCCGACGTCGATTCGGAAGTGCCGCTGCAAGTGGAGGATTTGTCCATGAGTCCGCCAGCCCAGCAGGCGCGGAAGATCGAAAAGCTCGCACAGCAGGCCCAAGCAAGCCTGGATTTGCAGAACGGGCCGCTGCTGAAAGTCGTCTACTTCGATCTCGGGTACGACCGACCAGGCCGTCTTTTGATGGTCATTCATCACTTGGCAGTCGACGGTGTCTCGTGGCGCATCCTGATCGAAGACTTGCAAACAGCGTACGGGCAAGCGGAAAAAGGCAACAAGATTCAACTGCCGCCGAAAACGACCTCTTACAAGGCATGGGCAGAAAAATTGCATAAATACGCGTCCTCTGAGCGGATGCTGGTTGATCAGGATTACTGGCTCAAGGCGGCAGACGAACTGTCGGGTCACCCACTGCCCGTGCATGACTGGGCGGAAAACACAGAAGCAAACGGCCGGATGTTGACGATCCACCTGGAAGAAGAAGAGACGGACGCCCTGCTGCAAAAAGTTCCATCCCGCTACCGCGTGCAAATCAACGATATTTTGTTGACGGCGCTGGCGTTGGCATACGGCAAATGGACGGGCGAGTCCGCGCTTTTGGTCAATCTCGAAGGACACGGTCGCGAAGAGTTGTTCGAGGACGTCGACCTTTCCCGCACCGTCGGCTGGTTTACGTCGATGTACCCGCTCCTGATTCAACTGGAGCCAAACACGTCTTCCGAGGATGCGCTTGCGCGAGTCAAAGAAAAGCTGCAACAAATTCCGCACAAAGGTCTCGGCTACGGCCTGCTGCGCTACATGGCGCAAGACCCTGAACTGGTCGAAAAGCTAAAGGCGATTCCGCAAGCACCGCTCAGCTTCAACTATTTGGGACAATTCCACCAGGCGGCAGATGCGAAAGCGCTTCTGGCATACGCAGAAGGCGAGCGGGGCGCAAACAGCGGCCCGGACAACAGACGGACTCACCTGATCGATGTCGTGGGGGCCGTCACCGAAGGCAAGCTCGGTCTCAGCTTCCTCTACAACGGAAGACTGTACAGCGAATCGCATATCGAAACATTTGCCCGTCACTACACGGACGCTTTGCAATCATTGATCCAGGCGGAGAAACAAAGCTACAGAGCGGAAGACTTCGAGGATGCAGACTTGAGTCAGAGCGCTTTGAACAAGGTGCTCGCAAGGTTAAAAAATAGAAAGGGGAATGAACTCCATGGGGGATCTCACTGATCTATATACGCTAACCCCACTGCAAGAAGGCATGCTGTTCCACTCGCTGTACTCGGAAGGATCGGCTTACATGATTCAAACTACGGCGATTCTTACAGGCGAGCTTGACATCGTTCCCTTTGAAAAAGCGTGGAAGAAAGTGATTCAGCGCCACTCGATCTTGCGTACCGGATTCATCTGGGAAGAGACGGAGAAGCCGCTGCAGGCGGTCTTCGAAAGCGTTCCTTTTTCTATCCGGCAAAAAGACTGGTCGTCATACGGAAGTGACGAGCAGGAGAGCATGCTGGCGGCGTTTTTGCAAAATGAAAAAGCGGCGGGCTTCGACTTGAGCGAAGCCCCGCTCATGCGCGTGACGATCATCAAGCTGGGCGAAGCCGTACACCGACTGATCTGGAGCTTCCACCACCTGCTGCTGGACGGTTGGAGCAGCCCGATCGTGTTTCAGGAAGTTCTCGATTTTTATGAAGCGTACCGCCAAGGCAAAGACTTGCGACTGCCGCAGGCAAGGCCATTCAAAGACTACGTCTCCTGGCTCCGCCGTCAGGACAAGACGGCGTCCGAGCAGTTTTGGCGCGAGTTTTTGGGGCCGATGGAAAATCCTACGCCGATTCCGTTCGAAACGCACGCCAAGCGCACCGCGGGCCATGAGGGACTGGAAAAGCAGATCGGGGAAGCGACCCGCGCTCTGACTGGGCAAGTGACCAAAGCGCTTGCCAAACTGGCGCGAACGAATAAAGTCACGGTCAACACGATCGTGCAAGGGGCATGGGCGATTTTGCTCAGCCGGTTGAGCGGCGAGGAAAACGTCGTGTACGGAGTAACCGGCTCCGGCCGTCCGAGCGACCTGCCTGGCGTCGAGCAAATGGTCGGGATGTTTATCAACACGTTGCCGATGAAAGCGAAGATCGAACCGGAGCAATCATTGGCTGACTGGTTCAAAGCTTTGCAGGAACAGCAATCCAAAGTGCGCCAGTATGAATACACGTCGTTGGTCGACATTCAGGGCTGGACGGACGTTCCGCGCGGGACACCGCTGTTCGAGAGCATTTTCGTATTCGAGAACTATCCGCTTGGCGAAGAGGACGAGAAAGAAGTCGGCTTTACCATCTCCGCTGTGCAGCACTTCCAGGAGGTGGATAATCCGCTTACGGTTGTCGGGATTCCGGGTGATCCGTTCAGCATCAAAATGATGTATGCGACAGACCGTTTTGAACAAGCGGCGATCGAACGAACACTCGACCAGCTGGCGCTTATTTTGGAAGCTATCGTCGACAATCCGGAGCGGTCCCTGTCTGCGCTGTCATTGCTCCGTCCCGAAGAAAGACAGCATCTGCTTGTCGGGCTGAACGACACGGCAACCAACTATCCGAGCGACAAAACGGTGCACCAGTTGTTTGCGGAAACGGCAGCCCGGCACCCGGAGCGCATTGCCGCAGTTGCGGGTGATCAGCAATTGACCTATGCCGAGCTGGAAGCGAGAGCGAATCAGCTTGCCAACTACTTGCAAAAGCAAGGCGTGGAAGCAGGCACTCTCGTCGGGCTGTGCGTCGACCGTTCGCTGGATATGCTCATCGGTCTGCTTGCGATTTTGAAAGCAGGCGGAGCGTATGTGCCGATCGATCCGGCTTATCCCGAAGAGCGCCTTGCTTTCATGCTGGCAGATGCGAAAATTTCTATTTTGCTGACGCAAAAACATCTAGGCAAGCAATGGAAAGGACGCAAGCGCCGCACGGTCTATCTCGACCGCGACGCGAAAAAGTGGGCAGAGGAAAGCCCGCTTGCGCCTGATGTGGATACGACAAAAGACAGTCTCGCCTACGTCATTTACACGTCCGGCTCGACAGGTACGCCAAAAGGGGTTCTCGCCGTGCATCGCGGCGTCGTTCGCCTGGTCAAAAACACGAACTACGTCACGATTAGCGAAGCGGACGTATTCCTGCAAGCGTCTACGGTTTCGTTTGACGCGGCTACTTTTGAAATCTGGGGCGCATTGTTGAACGGAGCCAAGCTGGTGCTGATGCCGCCGGATTTGCCATCCCTCGATGAACTCGGAGAGGCGATTGTGCAGCACAAAGTAACGACGCTTTGGCTGACGGCAGGCTTGTTCTCGATCATGGTCGACCATAACGCGGACTATTTGCGCGGGGTGCGCCAACTGCTCGTCGGCGGCGATGTCGTCTCTGTTCCGCACGTGCGCAAAGTGCTGGCGCTGGGCGGAGTGACGGTAATCAACGGCTACGGCCCGACGGAGAATACGACTTTTACGTGCTGCTATCCTGTCACGGAGTTGTCTGAAGATATTACTTCCTTCCCGATTGGCCGACCGATCAGCAATACGACCGTATACGTATTGGACAAACACAAGCAGCCTGTCCCGTATGGAGCAGCAGGCGAGTTATACATAGGGGGAGACGGCCTTGCTCTTGGTTACTTGAACAATGCGGAGCTGACCGCAGAGCGGTTCGTGGAGAATCCGTTCGATCCGCAAAAAGGATCGCGTCTGTACCGGACGGGCGATCTGGTGCGCTACTTGCCGAACGGCACGATTGAATTTATCGGGCGGATCGACAACCAGGTGAAAATCCGCGGTTTCCGCATCGAATTGGGGGAAGTGGAAGCAGCGCTTGCCTTGCACCCGGAAGTGAGTGAAACGGTCGTGATGGCGCGGGAAAACGACCGTGGCGAGAAGCATTTGACAGCGTATGTGACGGTTGCCAAAGACGATGCGCCAGAAGTTGCCGATTTGCAGGCATGGCTCAAAACGAAACTGCCTGAATACATGGTGCCTTCTGCTTATGTGTTCCTAGACGCGATGCCGCTGACAGCAAACGGCAAGATCGACCGCAGGCGCTTGCCGGAGCCGGAGTGGGGGAACCGTTCAGAGACAAAAGCATACACAGAGCCGCGCAATCAGGCGGAAGAGCTGATCGCAAGCATATGGTCGCAGGTGCTTGGAGTCGAAAAAGTGGGGATTCACGATAACTTTTTCGAGCTTGGCGGTCACTCCCTTTTGGCGACACGGGTCATTTCCCGGCTGCGCGAAGTGTTTGGAGTCGAGCAGTCTGTGCGCTCGATTTTTGAGCACCCGACGATTGACGCGTGGAGTGAACAAACGGCCGCTCTTCAGCTGGGAGGGCCGGGCACGGATGGCAGCTCGACTCAGATTCAGCCTGTGCCAAGAGATGGCGCTTTGCCGCTGTCTTTTGCCCAGCAACGCTTGTGGTTCTTCGATCAGTTGATGCCGGACAACCCGATGTACAACATTCCGTTTGCGCTGCGTTTGCAGGGGGAACTCGACGTCGCAGCATGGGAGAAAAGCTTGCAAGCGATTATCGCCCGTCACGAAAGCTTGCGTACGACGTTCACTGACATAGACGGACAAGCCGTACAGGTGATTCATCCGCAGCTGGACTGGAAACTGGATACCGTGGACTTGCGCGACCGTTCCAGCGAGGAAAAGCAGCAAGCAAGCGCGCGTCTGGCTGCTGACGATGCCGCCCGGCCGTTCGATCTGCGCCAAGGTCCGTTGATGCGCGCGACGATGATCCGGACAGAGGAGCAAGCGCACGTCTTTTTGATCAACATGCATCACATTGTTTCTGACGGCTGGTCAGTGGGTGTCTTCCTGCGCGAGTTGTTTGCCCATTACGAAGCGTACAGCAAAGGCGAAGTGCCGCAGCTCGCGCCAATGCCGATTCAGTATGCCGATTTTGCCGCCTGGCAGCGCGAGTGGCTGGAGGGCGAAGTATTGGAGCAGCAAGTCGCCTACTGGAAAGAGAAGCTCGGCGGGGCGGAACCGCTGCTCGCTTTGCCGACAGACCGACCGCGTCCTGCCTTGCAAAGCTACGAAGGGGCGACTTACACGACGAGCTTTTCGCACGATTTGCTCGCTAAATTGAAAAAGCTCAGCAAGGAAGCCAACACGACCTTGTTCATGACATTGCTCGCCGCTTTCCAAACGTTGCTGTATCGCTACAGCGGTCAGGAAGACATCGTCGTGGGCAGTCCGGTAGCTGGACGCAATCGTCAGGAAACCGAGAAATTGATCGGCTTCTTCGTCAACACGCTTGCTTTGCGCACGAGCTTGTCAGGAGATTTGCCCTTTACCGAATTGCTGGCACGAGTACGCGAAACAGCGCTGGCAGCTTATGCGCATCAAGATGTGCCGTTTGAAAAGCTGGTCGATGAACTGCAACTGGAGCGCAGCCTCAGCTACTCGCAGCTGTTCCAGGTCATGTTCGTTCTGCAAAACTTCCCGCTGGAGGACGTCGAGACAGCAGGTCTTCACGTTGCGCCAGTGGATACCGAGAGCCATCTGACGACTTCCAAGTTCGACCTGACTTTGACGATGCGAGAGAAGGAAGACACCCTCGTCGCTGCATTTGAGTACAGCACGGACTTGTTCGACCGCACGACGATTGAGCGAATGGCTGAGCATTTGCAACATTTGTTGGCGTCGATCGTCACGCAACCGGAAGCGTCGCTCGATCAGCTTGCCCTCCTCGGCGAGAGCGAATGGAATAGGCTGGTGGTGGAGCAAAACGAGACAGCCACCGACTATCCGCGTGACAAAACGGCGCACCAACTGTTTGCGGAAACGGCAGCCCGGTACCCGGAGCGCATCGCCGCAGTTGCGGGTGACCAGCAATTGACCTACGCCGAACTGGATACAAAAGCGAATCAGCTCGCCAACTACTTGCAAAAGCAAGGCGTGGAAGCAGGCACTCTCGTCGGGCTGTGCGTCGACCGTTCGCTGGACATGCTCGTCGGTCTGCTTGCGATTTTGAAAGCAGGCGGAGCGTATGTGCCGCTTGATCCGGCTTATCCCGAAGAGCGCCTCGCCTTCATGCTGGCAGATGCCAACGTATCGATTTTGCTGACGCAAAAACATTTAGGCAAGCAATGGAAAGGACGCAAGCGCCGCACGGTCTATCTCGACCGCGATGCGAAAAAGTGGACAGCGGAAAGTCCGCTTGCGCCTGCCGTGGATGCGACAAAAGACAGTCTCGCCTACGTCATTTACACGTCCGGTTCGACAGGCACGCCAAAAGGGGTTCTCGTCGCTCATCGCGGCATCGTCCGCCTGGTCAAAAACACAAACTACGTCACGATCACCGAAGAGGATGTATTCCTGCAAGCGTCTACGGTTTCGTTTGACGCGGCTACTTTTGAAATCTGGGGCGCATTGTTGAACGGAGCCAAGCTGGTGCTGATGCCGCCGGATTTGCCATCCCTCGATGAACTGGGCGAAGCGATTGTGCAGCACAAAGTAACGACGCTTTGGCTGACGGCAGGTTTGTTCTCGATCATGGTCGACCATAACGCAGACTATTTGCGCGGGGTGCGCCAACTGCTCGTCGGCGGCGATGTCGTCTCTGTTCCGCACGTGCGCAAAGTGCTGGCGCTGGACGGAGTGACGGTGATCAACGGCTACGGCCCGACGGAAAACACGACTTTTACGTGCTGCTATCCTGTCACAGAGCTGGCGGAAGAGATTACTTCCTTCCCGATTGGCCGACCGATCAGCAACACAACCGTGTACGTCTTGGACAAAAACAGACAGCCCGTTCCGCTGGGCGTGGCTGGCGAATTGTATATAGGCGGCGATGGGCTTGCCAGCGGTTACTTGAACAACCCGGAACTGACCGCAGAGCGGTTCGTCGACAATCCGTTCGACCCGCAAAAAGCTTCGCGTCTGTACCGGACGGGCGATCTGGTGCGTTATTTGCCAGACGGCGCGATCGAGTTTATCGGGCGGATCGACAACCAGGTGAAAATCCGCGGTTTCCGCATCGAATTGGGCGAGATCGAGACGGCACTGCTTCGCCATCCGGCTGTGCAAGAAGCGTTTCTCATGGTGCGCGAGGATGCCCCTGGCGACAAACGGCTTGCCGCTTACCTCGTTTTTGCAGGCGGCCAAACCGTCGAGCCTGTCGAGATGCGTTCGTATTTGAAAGATAAGCTGCCTGAGTACATGATCCCGTCCGCTTTCGTGCAGATGGACAGCTTCCCGTTGACTCCGAACGGAAAAGTGGATCGCCGGGCGCTGCCGACTCCCGAGTATGCGCGCAGCGAGGCCGCCAGCGGTTATGTCGCTCCTGCAACGGAGCTGGAAGTGAAGCTTGCGGATATATGGAAAACGGTGCTGGGTGTCGCTGATGTGGGCATCCACGACAACTTTTTTGAACTGGGCGGCGATTCGATTCTCAGCATCCAGATCGTGGCCCGGGCCAACCAGCTCGGGATTCGGCTCACGCCAAAGCAACTGTTCGAAAACCAGACGATTGCCGAATTGCTGCGCGTCGTGGCGGATTCCAGCCAGTTGCCCCATACGAAATGGGAAAACGAACAGGGCATCGTGACGGGAAATGTGCCGCTTACCCCGATTCAGAAGTGGTTTTTTGCAGCCGACCAACCGTCGTTGCACCATTGGAATCAATCTTTGCTGCTGACCGTTCAGCAACCGGTTGACGTATCCGTGCTGGAGCGTGCCATCGCAAGCTTGCTGTCCCACCACGATGCGTTGCGCATGAGCTTTTCTTTCGTGGATGGCGCGTGGACGCAGCAAATGAACGGACTTGGCGACCACACCCCGTTCCGTTGCGTGGATTTGTCCGACCTTTCGACACAAGAACAAGAGCAGGCAGCCCGCCTGGAGGAAATCGCCAGCGAGGTGCAAGCGAGCCTGAATATTGCGGAAGGCAATGTCGTTCAAGCCGTGTATTTCAATCTGGGTGAACAGAAAGCGGGCCGATTGCTGCTCGTCGTTCACCACCTGGTCGTCGACGGCGTCTCGTGGCGCATTTTGCTCGAAGATTTGCAGCATGCCTACGAGCAATTGGCGAACCATGCAGACGTGTCGTTCCCGGCGAAAACGACTTCGTTCAAAATGTGGGCGGAAAAATTGGCTGACTATGCCGACTCGGATGCGCTAGAGCAGGAAAAAGCGTACTGGCTGCAACAAAGCAGCGGCGGAAGCCCGCTTCCGGTCGATCATCCGTACGAGCCGAACGAGAATACAGAAGCGGCTGCGAAGCAAGTGACGCTTTCGCTTCGGGCAGACGAGACGCGCGCCTTGCTGCATGAGACGCTTACCGCTTACCGCCTGCAAATCAACGATGTATTGCTGGCCGCTTTGGCGAAAGCGATGCAGCGTTGGACAGGGCAAAAGACGTTGCATGTCCATCTGGAAGGGCACGGACGCGAGGAAATCATCGAAGGCGCGGATTTGTCCCGGACGGTTGGCTGGTTCACGAGCATGTATCCGGTACAGCTTGACTTTGACCAGTCGAAGCCATGGGGGCATGTGCTGAAAGCAGTCAAGGAGCAGCTGCGCCACATTCCGCAAAAAGGCATCGGCTACGGCATCCTGCAATACCTCAGCAATGATGACGAGTGGAAAGAGCAGTTGCAAGCCTATACGAAGCCGGAGATCAGCTTCAACTACCTCGGGCAGTTTGACCAGGTAGTATCGGCTGGCGCGAAGTTTGCCATGGCCGAGGAGTCGCGAGGGGCGAATATCGCCGCAGACGCGATTCGCGCTCATTTGATTGATGTAAACAGCGCCATTTCCGGGGAGCAATTGCATATCACCTGGATGTACAACGCGAACATCCATAACCAAGAAACAATCGAAGCGCTTGCCCGTGATTACATGGAGTCTTTGCGCGAGATTATGGAACATTGCCGATCAGAAGAGGCAGGGGGCTACACCCCATCCGATTTCCCGTTAGCGCGACTGGATCAGCGCGCTATCGACAACTACGTGGGCCGGGATCGCTCTATCGAGAACGTCTATCCGCTGACGCCATTGCAGGAAGGAATGCTTTTCCATTCCTTGTACGAACATGCGGGCGGAGACTACGTGGTTCAGTTTTCCATGACGATGCACCATGTCGAGGTCGACGTCTTCCGGCAGGCGTGGCAAAAAGTCGTGGATCGCCACTCCATTTTGCGTACATCGTTTATTTGGGACGGGGTGTCCACGCCGCATCAGATCGTTCGCAAGCACGTCCAGGTTGTCGTGGATGAACAAGATTGGCGGCATGTGCCAGCCGATCAGCAGAAAGCGGAGCGGGACGCCTTTTTGGAGGAGGATCGCAAGCGCAGCTTCGCGATCACAGAACCGCCGCTCATGCGCTGGACGTTGCTGCGCATCAGCGATACGGCCTATCGGTTTATTTGGAGCTTCCACCACGTCTTGCTTGACGGCTGGAGCGTGCCGCTGGTCATGAAAGACTGGTTCGCTGCCTATATGGCTCTGGCTGACGGAAAAGACATTCAGCTCGGCGCTGTCCATCCGTTTTCCCAGTATGTCGCGTGGATTCAGCGCCAGGACTTGCAAGCGGCTGAACGCTTCTGGCGCAACCATCTGAAAGGGATCTACGCACCGACGCAAGTGAACTTCGGGCAGACCGTGCAAGCTGTCGGGGAGACGAAAAGCTACGACGAGCGCAGCATCCGCTTCTCCGCAGAGCGGACGCGAGAGCTGCAAGCTTTTGCCCGCCAGCATCAGGTGACGCTGAACACATTGGTGCAAAGTGCCTGGGCGATGATCCTCGGCACGTACAGCAAAGAAGCAGATGTCGTATTCGGGGCAACTGGATCAGGACGTCCTGCCGATTTGCCTGGCGTAGAAAACATGGTGGGGCTGTTCATCAATACGTTGCCGATTCGCGTGACGCTGGACCCCGGCAAAAAAGTCCGGGAGTGGCTGCGCGAACTGCAAGAGCTGCAAGTGGAGCTGCGCCAGTACGAATACACGCCGCTGGTCGACATCCACGGCTGGAGCGAAATGGCCCGCAACGCTCCGCTGTTCGAGAGCATTTTCATCTTCGAGAACTACCCGATTGACGAGTCGGTCAAAGAAGTCGATCACAGCTTCCAGATCGCGGATGTGGACTCGGTCGAGCAGACGAACTACCCGCTTACGGTTGTTTGCGGCCCTGGCGCCGAGTTTCTCGTGAAAATCAAGTTCGACCAAAGCCGATTTGACGGTGGACGCATCGAACGCGTGCTGGAGCAAATGACGCTTTTGCTCCAATCGATGACCGCCAACCCGGATCAGCTGTTGGCTGACGTGAACATGATTAGTCAGAGTGAACAAAAGCAGGTTTTGATCGAGTGGAACGAGACGAAGGTGGACTATCCGACCGGGCTTTGCGTGCAGCAAGCCTTTGAACAGCAAGTGGAAAAGACGCCGGATGCCGTGGCGCTCATCTACAAAGACGTGGAGCTGACGTACGCCGAGCTGAACCAGCGGGCAAACCAACTGGCGCATCGGCTGCTTGCGCAAGAAGTGAAGCCGGACACCTTGGTCGGCATCTGCGTCGAACGCTCCCCGGAAATGATCATCGGAATTTTCGGGGTGATGAAAGCAGGAGCTGCCTACGTGCCAATCGACCCGGCTTTGCCGCAAGAGCGCATCGCCTACATGGTCGAAGATTCGCAGGCGAGCATTTTGCTGACGCAGCAATCTTTGGCTGAGCTTTTGCCAAAAACGCAGGCTCGCGTGATTTGCCTGGACGGTGATTCGCTGGCAAATGAGCCTGTTGCCAATCCGGCAAGCGAGGTAACGGAGCAAAATCTGGCTTATGTCATGTACACATCTGGTTCAACCGGATTGCCAAAAGGGGTCATGGTGGAGCATCACAGCGTGGTGAATCTGGCTCATGCCTTGATCGAGGCGTTCCGGATTCAGCCATCCAGCCGCGTCTTGCAGTTTACGTCGTTCAGTTTTGACGTGTCTGTGTCCGAGATCGTCATGGCGTTGCTCGCAGGTGCGGCCTTGGTGATCGAGGATCGCGAAGTGCTTTTGCCTGGCCCGGAATTAATCTCGGTTTTGCAACAAAAGCGCATCACGACAGTCTCGATGGTGTCTTCGGTTCTGGCGGCACTGCCCGCTGCCGATCTGCCTGATTTGCAGACGCTGATCGTGGGCGGAGAAGCACCGAGCCGCGAGCTTGTCGCCCGCTATGCGGATCGTCGTCAGTTTTTCAACTGCTACGGGCCGACAGAGGCAACGGTTTGCTCCACGATGATGCTTTGCAACGCGGGGATGAAGAGCGCGCCGATCGGTCGTCCGCTCGCCAACGCGACCTTGTACGTGCTGGATGCGAATCAAAAGCCTGTACCTGTAGGGGTGCCCGGCGAGCTGTACATCGGTGGAAAAGGACTGGCGCGCGGCTACTGGAACCGCCCGGAGCTTACCGCAGAGCGCTTTATCGCGCATCCGTTCGGAGCAAAAGGAGAGCGTCTGTATCGCACGGGCGACCTCGTTCGCTATTTGCCAGACGGCAACCTTGAGTTCCTCGGACGCATCGATACCCAAGTGAAAATTCGCGGGTACCGCATCGAGCTGGGCGAAATCGAAAGTGCGCTCAGCCAGCACCCGGCGATTCAGGAAGCGGTTGTCATCGCATGGGAGCAGCGTCTGGCCGCGTATATGGTGGCAGCGAGCGAAGCACAACCAGCGGCAGAGGAGCTTGCCCGTTATTTGAAAGAGACATTGCCCGACTACATGATCCCGGCAGGCTTTGTCTTTATGGACGCGATTCCGCTCACGGTGAACGGAAAAGTCGACCGCAGAGCATTGCCCGCACCGGATTGGGGGATTTTGGCGACACGTCAAGAGTATGTCGCGCCGCGGACGCCGACGGAGGAAATGGTAGCGAATATATGGGCGCAGCTGCTTTCCGTCGAGAAAATCGGCGTGCATGACGATTTCTTTGAGCGGGGCGGACATTCGCTCCTGGCGACACAAGCGATTTCCCGCTTGCGGCAAGCATTTGGCGTAGAATTGCCGCTGCGCATGCTGTTCGATCACCCGACGACGGCGGCGATCAGTACACAGATTGCGTCCCTTTTGCAAGGGGAAACCGCTCTTCGCAGCCTGCCAATCGTGCCAGTGCCGCGCGACCAGCATGTACCGCTTTCGTTTGCGCAACAACGGTTGTGGTTCCTGGACAGGCTGATCCCGAACAGCTCCCTGTACAACATCCCGTCTGCTGCCCGTTTGCACGGGGAACTGGATGTCGAGGCGTGGGAACGCAGTCTCAAGCTGCTGATCCAGCGTCACGAGAGCTTGCGGACGACTTTTTCGGATCGAGACGGGGAAGCGGTGCAAATCATTCACCCGGCAATCGAGTGGAGCCTGGGCCGAGTGGATTTGCGCGAATGGGCCGAAGCTGAGCGCGAAGCGAAGGCATTGCAGCTCGCGATAGAAGATGCCAAGCGGCCGTTTGGCCTGGAGCGCGGCCCGTTGCTGCGGGCGAGCTTGCTCGTCATGGCTCAGCAAGAGTACGTCTTTTTGCTCAACCTGCACCATATCGTTGCGGATGGCTGGTCGATGAACGTATTCATGGAAGAGCTTGTGACCATATACGAAGCATTGTCTGCCGGAGAAACGCCGCAGCTTGCCGAACTGCCGCTGCAATACGCTGACTATGCCGCATGGCAGCGCGATTGGCTGCAAGGCGACGTGCTGGAGCAGCAGCTTGCGTATTGGAAAGCAAAAGTCGGTGGCGCAGAACCGCTGCTTGCCCTGCCGACAGACCGTCCGCGTCCGGCCGTGCAAAGCCACAAAGGAGCCATGCATACGATCACGCTTCCGGCAGAACGGCTTGCGGCTTTGAAAACACTCAGCCGGGAAGAAGGCTCGACTTTGTTCATGACCTTGCTCGCTGCCTTCCAGACCTTGCTTTATCGCTACAGCGGCCAAAGCGACATCGTCGTCGGCAGTCCGGTCGCGGGACGCAACAGACAGGAAACCGAGTCGCTGATCGGCTTCTTCATTAATACACTGGCGATGCGCACGGACCTGTCCGGTGAACCGACCTTCCGCGATTTGCTCGGAAAAGTGCGCGAGACGGCGCTGGAAGCGTACGCCCATCAAGACCTGCCGTTTGAAAAGCTGGTCGATGAACTGGAGCTGGAACGAAGCCTTAGCTACTCGCCGCTGTTCCAGGTGATGTTCGTTTTGCAAAACATCCCGATGGACGCCCAAGCGCTGTCGCACATTCGCCTTGAGCCGTTCCACATCGGTCAAGAGGGAGTCAGCGCGAAGTTTGACATCACCTTGACCACGGTCGAATTGCCTGCAGGGCTGATGGCGACCTTTGAATACAATACCGATCTGTTTGATCCGGCGACGATTGAGCGCATGGCGGGCCATTACGCCAACCTGCTTGCAGCTGTGTCGGTCAATCCGCTGCAACCGATCACTGCCATTCCGCTTGTCAGCGACCAGGAGCGTAAGCAAGTGCTTTTCCAATGGAACGATACGAGCGTGCCGTCAGAACGCGATACGTGCGTGCATGAGCAGGTTGCCCGAATCGCGCAGCAGCTGCCGAATCAGCTGGCAGTCGTCTCGGACGAAGGACAGATCACCTATGCCGAGCTGGATGCCAAAGCGAATCAAGTAGCGAATTACTTGCACAAGCAGGGAATTACCTCTGAAACGCTTGTCGGAGTTTGCCTGGATCGCTCCATCGACATGCTCGTCGCTCAGCTGGGGATACTCAAAGCGGGCGGTGCCTACGTCCCGATGGACCCGGCGTATCCGCAAGAGCGGCTCGCATTCATGATGCAAGATGCCGAGATGCCAGTCGTATTGACCCAGGAGCATCTGCTTGCGCAATTGCCAGAGGCGAGAGCGACGTTCCTTTGCCTGGATCGCGATTGGAGTCTCATTGCAGAAGAGAGCGACGTGGCTCCGGTGATCGCTACAAACCGCGACAATTTGGCTTACGTCATTTACACGTCTGGTTCGACCGGAACGCCAAAAGGGGTAGAGATCGAGCATGCTGCCTTGTTAAATCTCGTCTCTTGGCACCAGCGCGCGTACGAGGTGGGCGCAGAAGACCGGGCGACGCAAATTGCCGGGACAGCTTTTGACGCTTCTGTCTGGGAAATCTGGCCGTATTTGACAAAGGGAGCGACGCTGTACCTCCCGTCTGAAGAAATCCGTCTCGTGCCGGAGCAGCTGCGAGATTGGCTCGTCGCGTCAGGCATCACCATCAGCTTTTTGCCGACGCCATTGGCGGAACGGTTGCTGACCTTGGAGTGGCCGAGCGATGCCAAGCTGCGCTACATGCTGACAGGGGGAGACAAGCTGCACGACTACCCGCCGGCAACGCTGCCGTTTGTTTTGGCGAACCAATACGGGCCGACGGAAAACGCCGTCGTCGCCACGGCAGGCATCGTTCCGGCAGCAGCGGGCCAAGTATCCGCGCCATCAATCGGCCGTCCGATCGACAATGTGCAGGTGTACGTGCTCGATGAAAAGCTGCAACCCGTGCCGATTGGCGTAGCGGGAGAGCTGTACATCGCCGGAGACAGCCTGGCGCGCGGTTATTTGCATCGCCCTGACTTGACCAGAGAACGCTTCATCGCGAATCCGTATGGGCAAAAAGCGGGCGCGCGCATGTACAAGACCGGGGACCTTGTCCGCTACTTGCCGGATGGAAACATCGAGTTCATCGGGCGCGCTGACGACCAGGTGAGCATTCGCGGCTTCCGCGTCGAACTCGGTGAAATCGAAACGGCTCTGTACAGCCACCCGGCGGTCAAAGAAACGATTGTCCTCGTTCGCGAAGACATGCCGGGGATGAAGCGGCTTGTCGCCTATATCGTGCAGCGAGAAGGGCAGGAAGGACAAGCCGTTCAAGCAGGCGACTTCCGCAGCTACTTGAAGGAACTGTTGCCTGAGTACATGGTGCCAGCGGCTTTTGTCTTCATGGCTGACCTGCCGCTGACTCCGAACGGCAAAGTGGATCGCCGCGCATTGCCAGCGCCTGATCTGTTCAATAGCGAGGCGGACGGCACTTATGTAGCTCCGGCAACCGAGCTGGAGATCAAGCTTGCGCATATATGGAAAAATGTTCTTGGATTAGCGGATGTTGGGATACACGATAACTTTTTCGAACTGGGTGGCGACTCGATTCTGAGCATCCAGATCGTGTCCCGGGCCAACCAGGCGGGGATTCGCCTGACGCCGAAACAGCTTTTGGCAAACCAGACGATTGCGGAATTGGCAAGCGTCGCTACAGTGACGGACGAAAGCGAAGCAACAAAACTGCCGAATGAACAGGGCATCGTGACAGGTGACGTGCCGCTCACGCCGATTCAAACGTGGTTCTTCGCCTCCGAACAGCCGTCTGTGCACCATTGGAATCAATCCTTGCTTTTGACGGTGCAGCAGCCTGTGGATTTGGCTGTTTTGGAGCGCACCATCGAGTGCCTGCTCGCTCATCATGACGCATTGCGCATGCGCTATAGCCGGACAGAGCAAGGCTGGACACAGCGGATTGAAGGACTTCCCGAGACAATTCCTTTCCGCAGCGTCGACCTTTCCGCCTTCCCGACGACGGCGGAGCAAGAGATGCGACTGGAGGAAATAGCCAGCGAAGTGCAAGCGAGCCTCGATCTGACTGAGGGGCCTGTTGTCCAAGCGGTTTACTTCCAGCTAGGGGCCGAACAGCCGGGCCGTCTGTTGATCGTCGCTCACCATCTTGTGGTAGACGGTGTATCTTGGCGCATTTTGCTCGAAGACTTGCAAACCGCTTACGAGCAATTGGCAAAAGGACAAGCGGTGCAGCTTGCGGCGAAGACGACCTCGTTCAAGACGTGGGCCGAGCAATTGCGATTGTACGCGACGTCCGAAGCGCTTGATCAGGAAAAAGCATTTTGGCTGGAACAAATGGACGAGGTAAAACCGCTGCCGATTGACCGCATCTTCGAGCCAAGCGAAAACACGGAAGCGACCGTTAAACAAGTCATGCTTTCCTTGAACGCGGAAGAGACTCGCGCCTTGCTGCAAGATACGCTCTCGCCATATCGTCTGCAAATCAATGACGTGTTGCTTGCCGCTTTGACCAAAGCGCTCCATCGCTGGACAGGCGAGCAGACAGTCGCGATTCATCTGGAAGGGCATGGGCGCGAGGAGTTGATCGAGGGCGCAGACTTGTCCCGGACGGTTGGCTGGTTTACGAGCCTGTACCCGGTACAGCTTTCGGTCGACCCGACGAAGCCGTGGGGAGACACGCTGAAAGCGGTCAAGGAACAACTGCGCAGCATTCCGAACAAAGGCGTCGGTTACGGCATTTTGCGCTATTTGAGCGAGGATGAGGAGCTGCAAAAGCGTCTGGCAGAAAAGGCGCAGGCAGAAATCAGCTTCAACTACCTCGGACAATTTGATCAGGCAGTTGTACCCGAGTCGAAATTCGGGATGGCGCAAGAAGCGAGAGGCGCCAATGTGGGGCAGCAGGCGATTCGCCAGCACCTGCTCGACGTAAACAGCGTGATTGCAGGGGAGCAGCTCCACGTCACGTGGATGTACAGCGAAAACATTCACGAGGAAGCCACGATCCAGCAGCTTGCCCGCAACTATTTGGAAGCGCTGCGTGAAATCATTGCGCATGCCCAGTCCGAAGCGGCAGGCGGCTATACGCCATCTGACTTCCCGCTTGCACGGATGGATCAGCGCGCGCTCGACAAGTATTTGGGACAAAATCGCTCGATCGAAAACGTCTATCCGCTAAGCCCGTTGCAAGGCGGCATGTTGTTCCACTCTCTGTACGAGCAGGAGGGAGGAGACTACGTCGTTCAACTGGCGATGACGGTGGAAGGACTGGATGTCGAAGCGTTTGAGCAGGCGTGGCAAAAGGTTGTGGATCGCCATTCGATTTTGCGCACCTCGTTTATATGGGAAGGCTTGACGGAACCGCATCAAGTCGTCCGCAAGCAAGTGAAGGCGTGCGTGGAAAAAATCGACCTGCGCCATCTGACGCCTGACCAGCAAAAAGCGGAGCTGAGCGAATACTTGGCGGCTGACCGCCGACGCAGCTTCGAGATCGCTGTGGCACCACTCATGCGCTGGACGCTGTTCCGGTTGAGCGAGAGTGCGTATCGCTTCACATGGAGCTTCCACCACGTCTTGCTCGATGGCTGGAGCATCCCGATTGTGCTGAAAGACTGGTTTAGCGCTTATTTGTCTCTGGCAGAAGGAAAAGAAGTCGCGCACAGCTTTGTTCAACCGTTCGCTCATTACCTAGAGTGGGTACAGCGGCAAGACTTGCAAGCCGCCGAACAATTTTGGCGTGAGCAGCTTGCAGGCTTTTACGAGCCAACTCCACTGGCGATGGGCAACAGCACTGGCGGCCGGGCTGATTTGCCAAAAGGGTACGAGGAGCAAGAAATTCGTCTGGCGAAAGACGCGACCGCCCGCTTGCAAGCTTTTGTCCGTACGCACCAGTTGACGCTGAATACGTTGGTGCAAGGGGCGTGGGCGCTGATGCTTGGCCGCTACGGCGGAACGGATGACGTCGTCTTCGGTGCGACAGGGTCCGGGCGTCCCGCCGATCTGCCTGGCGTAGAGAGCATGGTGGGACTTTTCATCAACACTTTGCCGATTCGCGTTGCTTTGGATGCGAACCAATCCGTTCGGGAATGGCTGCGCGGCATGCAGGAGCAGCAAGTGGAGCTTCGCCAGTATGAGTACACGCCATTGGTCGACATCCAGGGCTGGAGTGAAATGACGCGCAACACCGCCTTGTTCGAAAGCATTTTCATTTTTGAAAATTACCCGATCGGGGAGTCGGTGAAAGACGAACAGCACCAGCTGCGCTTGTCTGACGTGGAGACGATCGAGCAGACGAACTATCCGCTTACGGTCGTCTGCGGCCCGGGCGAAGAGTTGATTGTAAAAATCAAGTACGAGCAAAACCGATTTGCGCCTGAGCAAATCGAGCGCGTGTTGCAGCAGATGTCTCAGTTGCTTCAGGACATGACAGCAAAGCCGGAACAACGTCTCCAGGACGTGTCGATGATCAGTGAGCGCGAGTGCCAGCAAGTTTTGGTCGACTGGAACGAGACGAGCGTGGCCTACCCGCAGCAGCTATGCGTCCATCAGGCGTTTGAACAGCAAGTGGAAAAGACGCCGGATGCCGTTGCTCTCGTCTACAAGGACGTGGAACTGACCTATACCGAGTTGAACGAACGGGCAAACCAGTTGGCCCACCGATTGCTTGCTGAAGGGGTAAAACCGGATGAACTGGTAGGGATTTGCGTCGAGCGTTCTCCGGAAATGATCGTCGCTTTCCTCGGCGTGATGAAAGCAGGGGCAGCTTACGTTCCGCTCGACCCGGCGCACCCGCAAGAACGGATTGCCTACATGATCGAGGATTCGCAGGCGAGCGTTTTGTTGACGCAGGCTTCACTTACAGACAGACTGCCAGCTTCGTCCCGTCAGGTCATTTGCCTGGACAGCGACGAATTGGCGAACGAGCCTGTCACAAACGCGGAAACGAGCGTCGGCGAGCACAATCTCGCTTACGTGATCTATACGTCCGGCTCGACCGGATTGCCAAAAGGCGTAATGATCGAGCATCGCAGCGTGATCAATTTGGCCTATGACTTGATCCGCCATTTCCAGATCGATGCGACCAGCCGCGTCCTGCAATTCATCTCGTTCAGTTTCGACGTGTCGGTCTCGGAGATCGTCATGAGTTTGCTTGCCGGAGCGACACTCGTGATCGAGGATCGCGAGTCGCTTTTGCCGGGGCCAGAGCTGATCCGGGTGCTCCAGGAGCAACGAATTACGACTTTCGCGATGGTTTCCTCTGTGCTGGCTGCCTTGCCAGAAGCAGATTTGCCAGACTTGCGGACGATCATTGTCGGCGGGGAAGCGCCGAGCCGGGAGCTTGTCGCCCGCTACGCTACAGGCCGTCAATTCATCAACTGCTACGGACCGACCGAAACGACCGTCACGGCTACGCTCAAGCATTGCCAGGACGACGGAAAAAATCCGCCAATCGGCCGCCCGATCGCCAATACGACGGTCTACGTGCTGGACGCTCATCTGCAACCTGTGCCAATCGGCGTGCCAGGTGAGCTGTACATCGGCGGAAAAGGGGTGGCGAGAGGTTACTGGAACCGTCCCGAGCTTACAGCAGAGCGCTTTATCGCGAACCCGTTCGGCCAAGCAGGCGAGCGACTGTACCGGACGGGCGACCTGGTGCGTTACTTGGAAAACGGCGAGCTGGAATTTCTCGGCCGGATCGACGACCAGGTGAAAATCCGCGGCTACCGCATCGAGCTGGGGGAAATCGAAAATGCGCTCAGACAGCATCCAGCGGTGCAAAATGTCGTCGTGATCGCACGGCAGGAGGGAGCGGGAGACAAACGTCTGGCGGCTTATCTGGTCGCCGCGACCGGGCAGCAGCCGGATGAAGCAGAGCTTGTCCGCTACTTGAAGTCGACCTTGCCGGAATACATGGTGCCAGCAGGCTACGTCTGGCTGGAAAAAATTCCGCTCACGGTCAACGGAAAAGTGGATCGCCGCGCCCTTCCAGCTCCTGACTACGGACATGCCGAGACAGGCAAAGCGTACGTGGCGCCGCGCAAGCCGATCGAAGAAATCGTGGCGAACATTTGGGCACAAGTGCTTTCTGTAGAGCGCGTCGGCGTTTACGATGATTTCTTTGAACTGGGCGGACATTCGCTTTTGGCTACGCAAGCCGTCTCCCGTTTAAAAGAAGCATTTGGCGTCAATGTCCCGCTGCGCACGCTGTTCGAACATCCTGATGTGGCCGGAATGAGCGAAAAGCTTGCCGGGCTGCTAGAGGAGCAATCAGGCGTCACCAGCATTCCGCTCGTCCCTGTACCGCGGGACAAACAGTTGCCGCTGTCTTTCGCCCAGCAAAGGCTGTGGTTCCTGGATCGCCTGATGCCGGACAGCGCCTTGTACAACATCCCGTCTGCCGTACGGATTCAAGGGCAGCTCAACATCCGGGCATGGGAGCGCAGTCTGCAAACGATCATCGAGCGGCACGAAAGCTTGCGCACGACTTTCACCGACATCGGCGGAGAAGCGGTGCAAGTCATTCACGAGATGATGGAATGGCGTCTCGTTGAAATCGACCTGCGCGATTTGCCGGACGAAGAGCGCGAAGCTGCGGTACAGCGTCTGGAAAAGGCAGAGGCCAGCCAGCCGTTCAACTTGCGTACAGGGCCGTTGCTGCGAGCTACGCTGATTCAGACGGGTGAAGAAGATTTCGTCTTCCTGCTCAACATGCACCATATCGTCTCTGACGGTTGGTCGATGAGCATTTTCATGGGAGAGCTTGCGACGATTTACGAAGCGCTCTCCAAGGGAGATACGCCGCAGCTCGCCGAAATGCCGCTGCAATACGCCGATTTTGCCGCGTGGCAGCGCGATTGGCTACAAGGCGAGGTGCTCGAACAGCAGCTGGCTTACTGGAGAGAAAAACTCGGTGCCGCCGAGCCGATGCTGGCTTTGCCGACAGATCGTCCGCGCCCGGCTGTGCAAACGCATCACGGAGCCTTGTACACGACGGCGTTCCCGCTGGCGTTGACAGAAAAGCTGCACGCTTTAAGCCGCCAAGAAGGCGCGACGCTGTTCATGACGTTGCTTGCGGCGTTCCAGACTTTGCTCTATCGCTACAGCGGTCAAGACGACATCATCGTCGGCAGCCCGGTCGCCGGACGCAACAAACAGGAAACCGAGTCGATGATCGGCTTTTTCATCAACACCTTGGCGATGAGAACGGACATGTCCGGCGCACCTACTTTCCGCGAACTGCTGTCGAGAGTACGCGATACGGCGCTGGAAGCCTACACCCATCAAGACCTGCCCTTTGAAAAGTTAATAGACGAACTGGAGCTGGAGCGCAGCCTGAGCTACTCGCCGCTTTTCCAAGTCATGTTTGCCCTGCAAAACTTCCAGATGCTGACCCGTGAATTTGAGGGCATCGAGATCGTACCGTTTGAAAGCAAGAACGAAGCCGTCATGTCCAAGTACGACATCAGCCTGACGATGGCGGAAACGCAAAACGGCTTGGTCGCTACGTTTGACTACAACACCGATCTGTTCGACCACAGCACGATCGTGCGCATGGTCAATCATTTCCATCAGCTGCTGGAGGGCATCGTCGCCCGACCGGACAGCTCGATTCAGGCGTTGCCGCTGCTTGCGACAGATGAGTGCGAGCAGCTTGTATCCGCTTGGAACAACACGGCTGCCGCTTACACGTACGAGCAAACCGTGCACGAGCTGGTTGCCGCTATGGCTGAAAAAATGCCGGAGCAACTGGCGGTCGTCTCCGCCGAAGGCTCGCTCACGTACGCACAACTGGATGCAAAAGCGAACCAGCTGGCGAACTACCTGCAACAGCAAGGGATTACACCAGAGACGCTCGTCGGGATTTGCGTCGAACGCTCCAGCGAGATGATCGTTGGACAACTGGGCATTCTCAAGGCGGGCGGCGCGTTTGTTCCGATGGACCCAGCCTATCCGCAAGAGCGTCTGGCTTTCATGATGGCAGACACAGGCATGCCGTTTGTGCTGACGCAAGAACGCTTGCTGGAAACATTGCCTGCGGGCGATGCCGCGTTCATTTGCCTCGATGCGGACTGGGAGGTCATTGCCGAAGAGAGCACGCAAGCGCCGGAATTGGCAGCGACAACCGACCAGCTCGCCTACGTGATCTACACGTCCGGCTCAACGGGAACGCCAAAAGGGGTAGAGATCGAGCACCGCGCTCTGTTGAACCTCATTTATTGGCACCAACGTGCCTACGCCATCACGCTAGATGATCGGGCATCGCAAATCGCGGGAACAGCTTTCGACGCCGCTGTCTGGGAAATTTGGCCGTACATGACGGCAGGAGCCACGCTGTACTTGCCGCAGGAAGAGATTCGTCTCATCCCGGAAAAACTGCGCGACTGGCTCGTTGCCGAAGGAATCACGATCAGCTTCCTGCCGACGCCATTGGCAGAGAGCATGCTGTCTGTTGACTGGCCGTCCCATGCTGCCTTGCGTTACGTGCTGACAGGCGGCGACAAGCTGCATCATTACCCGGCGGAGCATGTGCCGTTTACGCTGGTCAACCAGTACGGCCCTACGGAAAATGCGGTCGTCGCCACAGCAGGCATCGTCGCGGTTCAAGCTGGTCAGGTCACTCCGCCTTCGATCGGGCGACCGATTGACAACGTGCAAGTGTACATTTTGGACGAACAGCGCCAGCCAGTGCCGATTGGTGTGACAGGCGAGTTGTACATTGCCGGCAGCAGCTTGGCTCGCGGTTACTACAAGCGTCCTGATCTGACGCAGGAACGCTTCGTCGACAATCCGTTCACAGCGAATCGCGGGGCGAAAATGTACCGGACGGGGGATCTCGTGCGCTATTTGCCAGACGGCCAGATCGAATTTATCGGCCGCTCCGACGACCAGGTGAGCATCCGCGGTTTCCGCGTCGAGTTGGGCGAGATTGAGAGTGTGCTGTATCAGCACCCAGCGGTCAAAGAGGCGATCGTTCTTGCCCGCGAAGATATGCCGGGCGTGAAACGACTGGCCGCCTATGTCGTGGTGGCAGAAGACGATGCGGAACAAGCTGACGATTTGCGCGGCTACCTCAAGGAGAAACTGCCGGAATACATGGTGCCAGCGGCCTTTGTCACGCTGAAAGCTCTGCCGCTCACGCCAAACGGCAAAGTAGACCGCCGGGCCTTGCCTGTACCGGAGTACACAGCTGCTGATGGTGAATATGTAGCTCCAGAGACGTTCGTCGAAAAAGTTTTGGCGCAAATATGGAAGGAAGTGCTCGGAGTCGAGGAAGTCGGGATTCACGACAACTTCTTTGAACTCGGCGGCGATTCGATCCTGAGCATTCAGATTGTGGCCAGAGCAGGGCAGTCCGGCATCCGCCTGTCGCCCAAGCTTTTATTCGAAAATCAGACGATTGCCGAGCTGTCGCATGCTGTGGGAGATTCGGTCCACATTTGCGCGGAACAAGGTCTCGTCACAGGCGAAGTGCCACTCCTGCCGATTCAGCACTGGTTCTTCGAGCAAAAACTGGCGGATCGCAACCATTGGAACCAATCCGTCCTGCTCACCGTTCAGCCGATCGATCCGGAGATTTTGAAACAAGCCTTTTATCACTTGCTCGGTCACCATGATGCCTTGCGTCTCCGTTTCTACCATCAAAATGGAGCGTGGAAGCAGGCGGGCGCTGAGTGGACCGATATCATTCCGTTTTATGTGGTGGAGCTGGGAGATTTGCCAGCGAACCAGCAAGTGGAGCAGATCGAGAAGCTGTCCGGGGAAGCGCAGGCAAGCTTGCACCTGGCAGATGGCCCGTTGCTCCGTGCCGTTTACTTCGACATGGGCGCCGGGCAGGAAGGCCGTTTGCTGATCGTCATTCACCACCTGGCAGTCGACGGGGTGTCATGGCGAATCATCACGGAAGACTTGAACAAGGCGTGCAACCAGCTTTTGCAAGGCAAGCAGGTACAACTGCCGCCGAAGACAAGCTCCTACAAATATTGGGCGGAAAAACTGGTCGAGTACGCCGTGTCCGACAGTCTCACGGAAGAGGCCGACTACTGGCTGAGCCGTCTCGATACAGAGGTAGCTGCTCTGCCAAAAGATTACGAGCATGGTCAAAACCGCGAGCTTGCAGCCAGAACCGTTTCCGTCGCCTTGACGCAGGAAGAGACGAAAGTGCTGTTGCAAGAGCTGCCAGCCGTCTACCAAACCCAGATCAACGACGTCTTGCTGACTGCCTTGGCAGAAGCGGTCTTCGTCTGGACGGGCAATCAGACCACTTTGGTGCATCTGGAAGGGCACGGACGCGAAGACATTTTTGACGATGTCGATCTGTCCCGGACAGTCGGCTGGTTCACGAGCATGTACACGATTTTGCTGGATACGCGGGGAACAAGCTCGCTTACAGAAGCGCTGCAAATGACGAAAGAACAGTTGCGCAGCATTCCGCACAAAGGAATCGGCTACGGCATCCTCCGTTACTTGAACAAGGAAACAGTGGAGAAGTTCAAGTCTTTGCCCAAAGCGCAGATCAGCTTCAACTACCTCGGCCAGTTGGATCAGGCGGTTCGTGACACGGACTCCCTGTTCGGCTTTGCCAGCGAAGCGAGAGGCGACAACTTCAACCGCAACTCGGATCGCCAACACCTGCTCGATTTCGGGTGCTCGGTCGTCGGTGGTCAACTGGTGGTGAGCATCGCCTTCAGCAAAGAAATTTACCGCAAAGAAACGATCGAAGCGCTGGCAGATTACTACATCACTGCCTTGCGCCAATTGCTTGCACACGCAAAGACAGACAAAGCCGCCGCACCAGCCCAATCGGCTGCGAGCAACTTGTCCGAATTTGGCTGGGATGACGAAGAGATTGCCGACTTGCTTGATCTCATCCAAGACAAGTAAGGCATACAACCTGCCAGGAGGCGTCAAACGCCGGCGCCTCCTTTGGCAAATTTTTATAGGAGTGAGCAGGAGAAGATGAATAACATTGAAACGTATTATCCCGTTACTCCTTTGCAGCAGGGCCTCATTTTTCACAGTTTGCTGGAGCCGGAGTCCGGAGCCTACATCGTACAGATGGGGTTGAAGCTGCAAGGTCCTCTGAATATTCCGCTGTTTGAACAAGCGTGGCAGTGCCTCGTTGACAGGCACGCGATTTTTCGCACCAGATTCGTTGGCGGAAAAGTAAAAGAATACGTCCAGGTCGTCTTGAAGGATTTGAAAATTTCCCTGGTCGAACACGATCTTATTCATCTTTCTTCCTCTGAACAAGAAGCGTTTCTGCACCATTTTGCCAAAGAAGACCGCAAACGCGGTTTCGATATCGAGCAAGCGCCGTTGATGCGGCTGAATGTGTTTCATTTGAACAGCGAAACGGTTCATTTTTTGTGGACATTGCACCATGTATTGATCGACGGATGGAGTATGCCGCTTGTTTTCGGGGAAGTGTTTGCGGCGTACGAGATGCTCAGCAAAGGGCAGCCGCTGAGCCTCCCTCCGGTCAGAGCTTACCGCGATTACATTGTCTGGCTGAAAAAGCAGGATTTGCAGCAGGCGGAAGCGTTTTGGCGCACGTATATGCAAGGTTTTACCGAAGCCACGCCGCTTTCGTTCGGACGAGCCTACAAAAATCCGTACCTCGATCAAAAACAGTATCGGGAGCTGGATTTGACCGTCAGCGAGCAAACTTCCAAAGCGCTGCAAACATTGGCTCGCCAGCACCGCCTGACGGTCAATACGATCGTGCAAGGCGCGTGGGCGCTGTTGTTGAATCGCTACAGCGGCCAGGATGACATCGTATTTGGAGCCACCGTTTCGGGACGCCCGGCTGACTTGCCCGGAGTCGAGACGATGATCGGCTTGTTTATCAATACATTGCCAGTCCGCGTGCAAGTCAACGCGGAGGAAAGCGTCATCAACTGGCTCAAAACGCTGCAACAGCAGCAAGCGGATTTTCGCCAGTATGAATACACCCCGCTTGTGGAAATCCAGGGGTGGAGCGACGTCCCGCGCGGCCAGTCTTTGTTCGAAAGCATTCTCGTTTTTGAAAACATGCCTGTCGGAAAATCGGGAGGCGGGGAAAGCGCCATCTCGATTGTGGACGTCTATTCCGAGGAGCAGACCAACTATCCGTTTACGCTGGTTGCAGCTTCAGGCAAAACGATCGACATCAAAGTCAAATTCGATGAAAGCCAGTTTGAGCTTGCGGCGATTGAGCGGGTAGTCGACCAGCTTCATTCGCTCTTGAGCTCGATTGCCAAAAACGCGAAGCAGCGGATTGGCGATCTGTCCCTGATCAGCGAGAGCGAGCGGCAACAAGTTTTGGTCGAGTGGAACCAGACGGCAGAGGATTACCCGAGCGGGCTTTGCATTCACCAAGCTTTTGAACAGCAAGCAGAAAAGACGCCCGATGCAGTAGCGGTCGCCTATAAAAACAGAGAGCTGACCTACGCGCAGCTGAACGAGCGGGCAAACCAACTGGCGCATCGGCTTATCCGCAAAGGGGTCAAACCGGATACGCTCGTCGGCATTTGCCTGGAACGTTCCCCGGAAATGATTATCGGAATACTCGGGGTCATGAAAGCGGGAGCCGCCTACGTGCCGATTGACCCGGCCCATCCGCAGGAACGCATCGCCTATATGGTTGCCGACTCACAAGCGAGCGCATTGCTGACCCAGCAGTCGCTGCTGGAGATTTTGCCAGTGACAGCCGCACACGTGATTTGCCTCGACAGCGATCTTTTGGCGGATGAACCTGTTGACAACGCGTCTTCCGAGGTGACGGAGCAAAACCTTGCTTACGTGATCTACACGTCCGGCTCTACCGGATTGCCAAAAGGGGTCATGATCGAGCACCACAGCGCGATCAATTTGGCTTATGCGCTGATCGACGCTTTTGACATTCAGCCGACCAGCCGCGTTTTGCAATTCACCTCGTTCAGCTTTGACGTGTCAGTTTCCGAAGTTGTAATGGCTCTGCTCGCGGGTGCGACACTTGTCATCGAGGATCGGGAGTCGCTTTTGCCAGGCCCTGAACTAATTCAGGTTTTGCAAGAGCAACGCATTACAACCGTCTCCATGGTGTCTTCCGTTCTGGCGGCTTTGCCTGATGCTGATCTGCCTGACCTGCACACCTTGATTGTCGGCGGAGAAGCGCCGAGCCGCGAGCTTGTGGCACGCTATGCGCCAGGCCGTCAGTTTTTCAATTGCTACGGGCCGACAGAAGCAACCGTTTGCTCCACGATGATGCTCTGCCAGGCCGGGATGAACAACCCGCCGATTGGCCGCCCGATTGCCAACGCAACCGTGTACGTGTTGGATGCCAACCTCAATCCCGTTCCCGTCGGCGTGCCAGGGGAGCTGTACATCGGAGGCAAAGGCTTGGCTCGCGGCTACTGGAACCGCCCCGAGCTTACAGCCGAGAGCTTTATCCCGCATCCTTTTGGCACGGCAGGCGAGCGGCTTTACCGGACAGGCGATCTCGTTCGCTATCGGCAAGACGGCAATCTCGAATTTTTGGGTCGCATCGACCATCAGGTGAAAATTCGCGGCTACCGCATCGAATTGGGCGAGATTGAAAATGCAATCCGGCAGCACCCTGCCGTACAGGAGGCTGTCGTCATCGCCCGCGAAGAAAAAGCGGGAGACAAGCGTCTGGCCGCCTATCTGGTGGCAGCGGGAAAAGTACAGCCGCCTGCAGAGGAGATCGCGCTTTTCCTGAAAGAGACACTGCCTGAATACATGGTTCCGGCTGGTGTTGTTTGGCTCGATGCCATTCCGCTCACCGTCAACGGAAAAGTAGATCGCCGCGCGCTGCCCGTCCCGGATTGGGGCCAGCTTTCCACGAAGCGGGAGTATGTGGCGCCGCGCACGCCTACAGAGGAAATAGTAGCCAACATCTGGTCGCAAGTGCTTTCGGTAGAGCGGGTCGGCAGCTTCGACGACTTTTTCGAGCTTGGCGGGCATTCGCTGTTGGCTACGCAAACCGTTTCCCGTCTGAAAGAAGCGTTTGGCGTCGATTTGCCGCTGCGTGTGCTGTTTGAATGCTCGACAGTGAACAAGCTGAGCGAATGGATCGCGGCTGCTGGCGAAGACCAATCAGGGCTGTCGCGCATCCCGCTCGTTCCCGTTTCCCGCGATCGGCATTTGCCGCTTTCTTTTGCCCAACAGCGCTTGTGGTTCTTTGATCGGTTGATGCCAAACAGTGCGCTCTACAACATCCCGACAGCCGTACGCTTGCAAGGGGAGCTGGATATGGACGCTCTGGAGCAAAGCTTGCAGACGATCATCCAGCGTCACGAAAGCTTGCGCACGACGTTCACGGACCATAACGGAGAAGCCGTGTCGGTGATTCACCCCGAGATCGACTGGAAGCTGGAACGGATCGATCTGCGCGAACGGTCGGAGGAAATGCGCAATGAAGCAGGACTGCGCTTGGCGAAAGAGGAGGCGAACAGACCGTTTGACCTCGTCACAGGCCCGCTCATGCGCGCGACGATCATCCAGACAGACGAGCGTGATTTCATCTTCCTTTTAAATGTGCATCATATCATCGCCGATGGCTGGTCGGCAGGCATTTTGATCCGTGAATTGTTCCATTGCTATCAGGCGTTTGCCAAGGCGGAAGCTCCGCAACTGGCTGAATTGCCGATTCAATACGCCGATTATGCTTACTGGCAGCGCGAATGGCTCACAAGCGATGTTTTGGACGAGCAACTGTCGTACTGGCGGGCGAAGCTTGGGGGAGCAGAACCGCTGCTTGCCTTGCCGACAGATCGTCCTCGTCCCGCTGTGCAGTCTTATGCAGGCAGCAGCATCTCGTTGCTGTTCGATGACGAGCTGAGAGCGAATCTCCTTGCCTTGAGCAAAAGGGAAGGAACGACGCTGTTCATGACGCTGCTCGCAGCCTTCCAAGTGTTCCTGTACCGCTATACAGGCCAGGACGACATTCTCGTCGGCACGCCGGAAGCGGGCCGCAGTCGCCAGGAGACAGAAGGATTGATCGGCTTTTTCATCAACACACTCGTCATGCGAACCGACTTGTCAGGCGAGCCGAGCTTCAAAGAAGTGCTTGCCCGCGTGCGGGAGACGGCTTTGGGCGCGTATGCCCATCAAGACTTGCCTTTTGAAAAGCTGGTCGACGAGTTGAACGTGGAGCGCAGCCTGAGCTACTCGCCGCTGTTCCAGGTGATGTTTGTCCTGCAAAACATTCCGGTTCAGGCAGACGCGCTGGATGGAATCCGCATTTTGCCGCTGGAAGGCAGCCAGCAGGTGGAGACGACCAAGTTCGATCTCACCTTGACGATGGCAGAAGCGGCAAACGGTTTGGCGGCGACGTTCGAGTACAACACGGCGCTGTTTGAGCGAAGTACGGTGGAGCGGATGATCGGGCACTTTAGCTCGTTGCTGAAAGCCGTTGCTGCCAATGCGAACCAGGCGATCACTGCTTTGCCGCTGATGAGCGAAGTGGAGGAGCAGCAACTGGTCCTGGAATGGAACGATACGGCTGTGGCCTACTCCACGGAGCAGCTTGTCCATGAGCTGGTGGCACAAGTGGCCCGCGACATGCCAGACCAGCCTGCTGTCGTCACGCGTGATCAACTCCTGACGTACGGACAACTGGAAGCCAAAGCGAACCAGTTGGCGCACTATTTGCAAAAGCAAGGCGTGGGTCGAGGCAGTCTGGTCGGCATTTGCGTCGAGCGTTCTGTCGAGATGGTCATCGGGCAGCTGGCGATCATGAAAGCGGGAGCTGCCTACATTCCGATGGACCCGGCGTATCCGAAAGAGCGTCTCGCCTTCATGATGCACGATGCGAGCATGGCGATTGTGCTTACGCAAGCAAAACTCAGGCAAAAACTGCCCGCAGACACGAGTCGGCTGATTTGCCTGGACGCCGATTGGGAGACGATTGCGCAAGAGCCTACAGCAGCTCTGGTCAACACAACTGCCGCAAGCGACCTGGCCTACGTCATCTACACATCCGGTTCGACAGGCACGCCAAAAGGAGTCGAGATCGAGCACGCCGCTCTCTTGAATCTGATTTTCTGGCATCAGCGGGCGTATGATGTTACGGCGACAGACCGGGCATCGCAAATTGCAGGGACAGCTTTTGACGCATCCGTCTGGGAAATTTGGCCTTATGTAACAAAAGGAGCCACCTTGTATTTGCCGGAGGAGGAAATCCGGCTTGTCCCGGAAAAACTGCGTGACTGGCTCGTCGCTTCGAACATTACCGTAAGCTTTTTGCCGACGCCGCTGACGGAGAGCATGCTCGCTTTGGAGTGGCCGGGCGATACTGCGCTTCGCTACATGCTGACAGGCGGAGACAAGCTGCATCACTACCCGTCAGAGAAGATTCCGTTCACTCTCGTAAACCAATACGGCCCTACTGAAAATACGGTCGTGGCGACGGCGGGCATCGTTCCGAAAGAGGCAGGGCAAACGGCCGCTCCCACGATTGGCCGTCCGATCGACAACGTTCAGGTGTACATTCTCGATGCCCATAGGCAGCCTGTTCCTGTAGGCGTTTCCGGTGAACTGTACATCGGCGGAAGTTCCCTTGCGCGCGGTTACCTGAATCGTCCCGATTTGACGCAAGAGCGCTTTGTCGCTCATCCGTTCACGGAGAAAGCAGGGGCACGTCTCTATCGCACAGGGGATTTGGTGCGTTACTTGCCGGACGGCAGTATCGAGTTCATCGGTCGTGCCGACGATCAGACGAGCATTCGCGGATTCCGTGTGGAGCTGGGAGAAGTGGAGACGGCAATTGTTGCCTTGCCAGCGGTAAAAGAAGCGGTCGTCACCGTTTGCACCGACAAGCAAGGGACGAAGCGCCTGGCTGCCTACCTCGTTTTGGAGGAAGGGGCGGCGCTTGCGACAGGCGATATTCGCAAAGCGCTCAAGGAAACATTGCCGGATTACATGGTTCCGGCATTTTTCACCCAGCTGGCGTACTTGCCGCTCACGCCAAACGGCAAGGTAGACCGTAAAAATTTGCCCGCGCCGGATTTCCAGCGTCCGGAACTGGAAGGAGAGTTCGTCTCGCCTTCGACAGAAAAAGAACGGCGCTTGGCGGCCATCTGGAAAGACGTGCTCGGGATCGAACAAATCGGGATACACGACAATTTCTTCGAGCTGGGCGGCGACTCGATTCTCAGCATCCAGATCGTGTCCCGCGCGAATCAGGCAGGGTTGTCGCTTGCGCCGAAGCAGCTGTTCGAATACCAGACGATCGCGGAACTGGCGGAGATCGTGGAGGAAAAAGCAGCGGTGCAAGCGGAACAAGGAGCCGTCACAGGCGAGCTGCCGCTTTTGCCGATTCAGAAGTGGTTCTTCCGGCTTCCTTTGGCAAACCGCGATCATTGGAACCAGTCCGTGCTGCTTTCCATTCAGGCTGGCATCGATCCTGCGGCGCTGAAACAAGCGGTCGGACAGTTGATGCTCCAGCACGATGCCTTCCGCATGCGCTATACACAAAGCGAAAGCGGCTGGCTGCAAGCGATGGATGCGCCAAGCGAGACGATTCCGTTTCGCGTGGAAGATTTGTCCCAGCTGGCACCAGAGGAACAATCCAGTGCCATCGAAGCGATTGCCAACGAGACGCAGACGCAACTGAATTTGCGTGCCGGGCAAGTCGTGCAAACCATCTACTTCCATCTCGGAAAAGAGGTGCCGGGCCGCCTCCTGATCGTCGCCCATCACCTGGTTGTAGACGGCGTGTCGTGGCGGATCATCCTCGAAGACTTGCAGCATGCCTACCAGCAAATCGCCGCAGGTCAAGAGGTGAAGCTGCCAGCGAAAACTACGTCCTACAAAGAGTGGGCGCAAGAACTGGAGCGCTACGCGCATTCCGAAGCGTTCAAGCATGAAAAAAGCTATTGGCTGTCCAAGTCCTCCGTCCATTCGGCTGAACTGCCCGTAGACATGCCAGATAGTGCGGAAAATACGGAAGCGACAGTCAAGTCCGTTCATTTTTCCTTGACCGTCGAAGAGACGAAAGCACTTTTGCAGCAGGTGCCGCAAGCGTACCGTACCCAGATCAACGACGTCTTGCTGGCCGCTTTGGCCAAGGCGCTCGGTCAGTGGACGGGCAAACGCTCGGTGTTCGTCAACGTCGAAGGACACGGACGCGAAGAACTGGCGGAACATCTGGATTTGTCCCGCACCGTCGGCTGGTTCACCAGCATGTATCCGGTACACCTGCAATGGGACGAGACATTTTCGGTGAGACGGGCGCTTTTGACAACGAAAGAAGAACTGCGCGCCATCCCGAACAAAGGACTTGGCTACGGCGTGCTCCGCTACCTCCATGCGGAACAGGAGATCGTCGATTCCATATCCCGCATACAAGCCGACGTATTGTTCAACTACATGGGCAAAATTGATCAGATCGTCGGCAGCGATTCCTTGTTTGGCTCGGCACCTGAGTCCAGCGGAGCGAATCTTTGCCCGAGCGCGCAAAGGCATCACCTGCTCGACGTAAACAGCGTAGTGGCAGGGGAACAGCTCCACGTGACTTGGCGGTACAGCGAGAAGCTTCACCGGGAGAGTACGATTGCGGCAGTAGCGGAGAGCTTCATGGCTGCCTTGCGCGAGATTGTCGCCCATTGCACACTGCCGGAAGCAGGAGGGTACTCCCCGTCCGACTTCCCGTTGGCTGTACTGGAGCAAAAGCAGATCGACAAACACATCGGTTTCGACCGGCAAATCGAGGATGTGTACACGTTGTCTCCGCTTCAGCAAGGGATGCTGTTCCATTCCTTGTACAACCAGGACAGCGGCGATTACGTCGTGCAATTTGCGGTCACGTTCCAAAATCTGGACGTGTCTGTCCTGGAAAAAGCGTGGCAAAACGTGCTGGATCGCCACTCCATTTTGCGGACGCACTTCGTTTGGGAAGGACTGAGCGAGCCGCACCAGGTCGTGCGAAAAGACGTGAAAGTCACGCTCACCAAGGAAGACTGGCGCCACCTGCAAGCAGATGTGCAGGACGAGATGCTGGCAGCTTTTCTGGAAGAAGACCGCAGACGCAGCTTCGATATTGCGCAAGCGCCATTGTCTCGCTGGGTCGTCTTCCAGACCAAAGACGAGGAGTATCGCTTCGTCTGGAGCTTCCATCACGTTTTGCTTGACGGTTGGAGCGTTCCGATCGTGTTGAACGAACTGCTTGCCCACTATGCTGCAATCAGCGAGGGGCGAGAAGGAAAGCTTGTGCCTTCGCAGCCGTTCTCCCAGTACATTGCCTGGCTGAAGCGCCAGGATAGGGAAAAAGCGAAGCCATTCTGGACAGATCAGCTAAAAGGCTTCCACGAGCCGACTTCTTTGGGAATGGGCAAAAATGTTGCCGCTTCGCAGCAGAAGCAGTACAAGGAGCAAAGCGTCCTTTTGTCAGAGGAAGCGACCGAGCATTTGCAAAGCTTCACGCGCGAGCATCAGCTGACGCTCAATACACTCGTGCAAGGGGCATGGGGCTGGATTTTGGGAAGCTACAGCGGGGAAGAGGAAGTGCTTTTCGGGGCGACAGGTTCAGGGCGTCCGGCTGACCTTCCCGGTGTCGAGACGATGGTCGGTTCGTTCATCAATACGCTGCCTGTGCGGGTTCCGTTGCAGACAGATGCGACCTTGCTTGCCTGGCTGAAAGACTTGCAGCGACGACAGTTGGAAATTCGCGAGTACGAATACACGCCGCTGTTCGACATCCAGGGCTGGAGTGAACTGCCGCGCGGGTCTGCGCTGTTTGAATCGATTCTCGTGTTTGAGAACTATCCGACTGTGCAAGCAGCCAAAAAAGGCGAAGACGAGGCTGCATCTGCGACATCCGGCGTTTCTCTGGAAATTCACGATGTAGCGGCAGTCGAGCAAACGAACTATCCGCTGACGTTGGTCGCAGCGCCAGGCAAACAAGTGGCGTTCAAGCTGAAGTATGACCAGGATCGCTTCGATGACGCCATGATCGAGCGCGTGTTGAACCAGATGACCCGTCTGATGGTCTATATGAGCAAATCGCCAGAACTGCGTCTGAATGACGTCGCGTTGATGGATGAAGACGAGCGCAAGCAGGTACTGATCGACTGGAACCGCACGGAAAAAGAGTATCCGCGCGAGCTTTGCCTCCATCACGCCTTTGAACAGCAAGCGGCGAAAACGCCCGACAACATTGCGCTTGAATACAAAGAGCAAAGCTTGAGCTACGCCGGACTGAACGAGCGAGCAAACCAGCTGGCTCATCTGCTGCTCGCCCAAGGCGTTAAGCCTGACACGACTGTAGCGATTTGCGTGGAGCGCTCCATGGAAATGATCATCGGCATTCTCGGCGTGCTGAAAGCGGGAGCTGCCTATGTCCCGATTGATCCTGCCCATCCCGAAGAACGGATCGCCTACATGCTGGATGACTCGCAAGCGGTCGTCGTGCTGACCCAAGCGGGACTTGCGGACAAGTTCACGCAAGCGGCAGCTCCGGTCATTTGCCTGGGCGAGAAGCTGTTCGCGGATCGTGCGCATGTAGACGTGGACAACATTCAGACGGATGTTGCGTCCACGAATCTCGCTTATGTCATCTACACATCAGGTACGACCGGGCTGCCAAAAGGGGTAGCTGTCGAGCATCGCAGTGCGATGAACATGGTGCAGGCGTACATCGCCTATTTCGGATTGGACGAATCCAGTCGGGTCCTGCAATTCACCTCATTCAGTTTCGACGTCTCGGTTTCGGAAATTTGGCAGGCGCTGCTTTCAGGCGGGACGCTGGTCATCGAAGATCGCGAGTCGCTGTTGCCAGGGCCGGACCTCGTCCGCACGTTGCGCGAGCGCCGCATCAGCAAAGTATCGATGGCATCCTCCTTGCTGGCTTCGCTACCTGTGGCGGAATACCCGGATCTCGCCGTGCTGGAAGTAGGAGGAGATGCTTGCAGCCGCGAACTGGTTGCCCGTTATGCAACAGGACGAAAATTTTTCAACTGCTACGGCCCGACCGAAGCGACAGTCGGTACCGTGATCAAACAGTTGACGCTTGACGACGATACCCCGACAATCGGCCGTCCGTTCCCGAACACCAAGCTGTACGTGCTGGATCAAAACCGCAAGCCCGTTCCTGTCGGCGTGCCGGGAGAGCTGTACATCGGCGGCGAGTGCCTGGCGCGCGGATATTGGAACCGCCCCGAGCTTACAGCGGAGCGTTTTGTCGCCAATCCATTCGGACAACCGGGCGAACGGCTTTACCGGACTGGCGACCTCGTGCGCTACCTGCCGGATGGCAACGTCGACTACCTCGGCCGTTTCGACGATCAGGTAAAAATTCGCGGCTATCGTATCGAGCTGGGCGAAATCGCAGAGGCGCTCAGACAGCACGCAGCGATCCGTGAAGCAGTCGTGCTTGCGCGAGAAGTGCGACCGGGTGACAAGCGTTTGGCTGCCTATTTGACCAGCGCCGCCGAGCAAGAATTGTCCGTGGACGAGATCAAGCAATGGCTCAAGGAAAAGCTGCCAGACTACATGGTTCCGGCGAGCTACACGTGGCTTCCGGCCATTCCGCTGAACGTGAACGGAAAAGTCGATCGCAAAGCGTTGCCAGCTCCTGATTGGGGGCAAATCACGGCTGCGTACGTCGCTCCGCGCAACCCGCTGGAAGAAATGATCGCCAACGTCTTCGCAGAAGTGCTCGCCGTGGAAAAAGTCGGGATCGACGACAACTTTTTCGAGCTGGGCGGTCACTCCTTGCTTGCGACGCAGACGGTTTCTCGCCTGCGGGAAATCGTTGGCGTGGAACTGCAACTGCGCACGTTGTTTGAACACCCGACAGTCGCCGGGCTTGGCGAACAGCTGGAGCTGCTCACGAAGCAGTCATCCCGCAAGCTCGCGCCACCGATTGGAAAAGTATCCCGCAAGGAGCCGCTGCCTTTGTCCTTTACGCAGCAGCGCTTGTGGTTCCTGGAGCAATTTACGCAAAACAGCTCGATCAACAACATTCCGTCTTTCCTGCGCATCCAGGGCGAGCTAGACGTGGCCGCTTGGGAAGCGAGCTTTTCCGCGATCATTTTGCGCCACGAAAGCTTGCGAACCAGCTTCGAAGTTCGGGACGGCCGACCTGTGCAGGTCATTCAGCCGCATGGCGATTGGGCAATGACCCGGATCGATCTGCGTGCGCTGGAGCCTGCCGAACGGGAAGCAGAAATCAAGCGCCTGGCAGAACAGGCGATTGTCCAGCCATTTGACTTGACCAAAGGGCTGCTGCTCCGGGCGAGTCTGGTTCAGCTCGATGCCAATGACTTCGTTTTCCTGTTCGTCATGCACCACATTGCGTCAGACGGATGGTCGATGGGAATTTTGCTGAGTGAGCTTATGACCAACTACAAGGCGTTCCGTCAGGGAGAAGCGTCACCGCTTGGGGAATTGCCGATCCAGTACGCGGATTTCGCCGTCTGGCAACGGGAATGGCTGAGCGGAGAAGTTCTCGCTGAACAGCTCGGCTACTGGCGAGAAAAATTGAAGGGCAGCGAGCCGCTTTTGCAACTGCCGACAGACCGTCCGCGCCCGCCCGTCCAGACGTACGAAGGGGAGAAAATGTCCGTCCAGTTTGAAGCGGAGCTTTTGGAACAATTGCAAAGCCTGAGCCGAAAAGAAGGGGCAACCTTGTTCATGACGCTCTTTGCCGCGTTCCAAACTTTGCTGTACCGCTACACCAACCAGGACGACATTCTCGTCGGAACGCCGATTGCCGGACGCAACAAGCAAGAGACGGAGCAGTTGATCGGCTACTTCATCAATACACTCGTCCTGCGCACGGACATGTCCGGCCACCCAAGCTTCCGCGAGCTGCTTGCGCGCGTTCGCGAAACCGCGCTGGAAGCTTATGCGCACCAGGATGTTCCGTTTGAAAAACTGCTGGACGAGCTGCAACTGGAGCGCAGCATGAGCTACTCTCCGCTGTTCCAGGTGATGTTTATTTTGCAAAACATCCCGGTACAGGCTGAACCTGCTGGCGACATTCAACTGAGCAGCTTTGACCTTGAGCTGGGCGCTGTCACCTCGAAGTTCGACATGACGGTGACGATGGTGGAAACGCCGGACGGACTGCTTGCCACGTTAGAGTACAACAAGGCTCTGTTTGACAGCAGCACGATCACTCGCATGGTCGAGCACTTCCACAAACTGATGGAAGAGATCGTAGCGAACCCGGATCAGTCGATTACGTTGCTTCCGCTTATGCGCGAGGAAGAGGAGCAGCTGCTGATTACGGAATGGAACCGCACGGAAGTACCGTATTCGCGGGAAAAATGCGTCCATGAAATGATCGAGGAAATGGTGAGCAAAGCACCGGACAGCATCGCCCTGATCGTGGGTGAGCAGCGCGTAACGTACGGCGAGTTGAACAGGCAGGCGAACCAACTGGCGCATTCTTTGCGCAAGCAGGGAGTTGGCCCGGAAGTGCTCGTCGGCATATGCGCAGAGCGGACGGTCGAGATGATGATCGGACTTTTGGCGATCCTCAAGGCTGGCGGCGCTTATGTGCCTATCGATCCGGCGTATCCGGCAGAGCGGATTGCCTACATCATCGGGCATTCGCAAATTCCGGTTCTGCTTACGCAAGAACATCTGCTGCCGACGCTGCCTGAGCACCAGGCCAACGTCATTTGCCTGGATCGCGATTGGGCAACGGTAGCGGTTGAGTCCGAGGAAAATCCAGGCAAGCTTGCGACCTCCGACAATTTGATCTACGTCATTTACACATCAGGCTCTACCGGCAATCCAAAAGGGGTGGCACTGGAACACCGCAGCGTGATTTACTTCCTCTCTTGGGCGCATGACACTTATACGCCTGAGGAGATGAGCGGCGTCCTGTTCTCCACGTCGATCTGCTTCGACTTGTCTGTGTACGAGATGTTTGCCACCTTGACCATGGGCGGCAAAGTGATCATGGCGGAAAATGCCTTGCAATTGCCAGCCTTGCCAGCAGCCGATCAGGTGACGCTCGTCAATACAGTGCCGTCGGCCGCGACAGAGCTTGTCCGCATGAAGGGCATACCCGCTTCGGTGCGAGTCATCAACTTGTGCGGCGAGCCGCTTTCCAACCGATTGGCACAAGAGCTGTACGCCTTCCCGCACGTGGAAAAAGTGTTCAATTTGTACGGGCCGACGGAAGACACCGTTTACTCCACACACGCGATCGTGACAAAAGGAGCGACGAACGAACCGCTAATCGGCAGACCGCAGTTCAATACGCACGTCTTCGTGCTGGACAGCCACCGCAAGCCTGTGCCAGTAGGGGTGCCGGGGGAATTGTACCTCAGCGGTTCCGGCTTGGCGCGCGGCTACTTGCACCGTCCCGATCTGACCGCAGAACGTTTTGTGCAAAATCCGTTCCGCGAACCGGGAGCGAGAATGTACCGGACTGGCGACCTCGTGCGCTACTTGCCGGACGGAAATCTCCAGTTTGTCGGCCGCGTCGATTACCAGGTGAAAATCCGTGGCTACCGCATCGAGCTGGGCGAAATCGAGTCCGTGCTGAACCGCTTCCCGGGCGTCAAAGAGGTCGTGCTGCTCGCCCGTGAAGATCGGGAAGGCGACAAGTGCCTGGTTGCGTACATCGTGTTCGAGGCAGATTGCACAAGCAAGATTCACGATCTGAATCACTTTTTGGCCGACAAGCTGCCAGCGTACATGATTCCGCAGCATTACATGATTTTGGACAGCTTGCCGAAGACGCCAAATGGCAAACTCGATCGCAAAGCGCTGCCGAAGCCGGAATACGACCGCTCGGAAGCGGGAGTCGAATACGTCGCGCCGCAAACGCCAGTGGAAATCATGCTGCACGCGCATTGGGCTGCGGTGCTGGAAATGGAAACGATCGGGGTGCACGACAATTTCTTTGAGATCGGCGGACACTCGCTGCTCGCTACGCAACTGATTTTTAAAGTGCGCGAAGAGCTGCAACTGGAAGTGCCGTTGCGCATCTTGTTCGAGACGCCGACGATCGCGGGGATGGCCAAGACGATCGAGGAAATTATCAAACACGGTTTGACGTCCGTTTCCCAGGAGATCGACGCCAAAGGTCTTCAGGATGAAGTCGCGCTCGATCCGGCGATTTTGGCCGAACAGCCGTACGAAGGCGACCCGAGCCAGTTCCAGGCGGCGTTATTGACAGGAGCTACAGGCTTCCTCGGAGCCTTCCTGCTGCGCGACCTGTTGCAGATGACAGATGCAGACATTTACTGCCTCGTTCGCGCTTCTGGCGAAGAAGAAGGACTGGCCCGCCTGCGCAAAACGTTGCAGCTGTACGAGCTGTGGGATGAAGCTCAGGCACACAGAATCATTCCGGTAATCGGCGATTTGGCCCAGCCGCGACTCGGACTGTCTGCCGGGCAGTTTGACGCGCTGGCCGCAACAGTCGATGTCATCTACCACAACGGCGCCTTGGTCAACTTCGTTTATCCGTACGCCGCCTTGAAAAAGGCAAACGTCATCGGCACGGAGGAAATTATTCGCCTGGCTGCGGCCAAAAAGACCAAGCCTGTCCACTTCGTCTCGACGATTTTCACCTTTGCCTCGGAGGAAGGCGAGGAATCCGTCGCTGTTCGCGAGGAAGACATGCCGGAGAACAGCCGCATCCTCACTTCCGGCTATACGCAGAGCAAATGGGTCGCCGAGCACATCGTCAACCTGGCTCGTCAGCGCGGTATTCCGACAGCGATCTACCGTTGCGGCCGGATGACGGGCGACAGCGAAACAGGGGCATGCCAAAAAGACGACCTGATGTGGAGAATTGCCGCCGGAATCATCGATTTGGGCAAAGCTCCTGACATGAGCGGCGATCTGGACATGATGCCAGTCGATTTTGCAAGTAAAGGAATCGTTCACCTCTCCATGACCGAGCACAGCGTGAACAGCAACTTCCACCTGCTCAATCCGAACGCAACCGATTACGACGACTTGATCGCAGCCATCGAGAACAAAGGCTTTGAGCTGGAACGAGTCACGATGGACGAATGGATCGAAGCCGTGCAGGAAGACGCGAAGGACAAAGGCATGGACGCCAACTCGGCCGCACCGCTCGGCAATCTGTTCTCGGACGGTCACAGCAGCAGGGGCAGCGTCGTTTACGTCGGCAATAAAACGACTCGCCTGTTGCGCCAGGCTGACATCGAGTGCCCGGAAATCGATGAAGAGGTGTTTGCGAAAGTTCTCGATTACTTTGCCAGAACCGGTCAATTGCGTGTGACACAAAATACACGGAACTGACACAAAAACAGTCCACCCGACATCTCAATACAGGATGTTGGGTGGAAAAAAATGAAATTAATGGTAAACTTTAAATAACTATAAAATTTGGAGGTTTTATCCATGGAAGTAGATATGCAGCTCCTCGCTCCGCTGATTGGGATTCAATTGCTCCTGATGGTGATCGCGCTGATTGATCTTGTTCGCCGCGATGCCGGGAGAGTGGCGGGCGGAAAAAAATGGCCGTGGGCGCTCGGCATCATCTTTATCAATACGTTGGGGCCTATTGTGTATTTCTTTGTCGGCCGAAAAGACTAGCCCAAGAAACGAAGAAAGGGTTGACCTTCTTTGCGAGTAATCGAATGCGACGGCCTCACCAAGGAATACAAGGACCATAAAGCGCTCAAGAACGTTACTTTTTCCATCGACAATATCGGCTGCATCGGGTTCCTCGGGGGAAATGGCGCGGGGAAAACGACGACGATTCGCGTTTTGACTGGCCTGGCCGCACCGACAGCCGGAAAAGTGAAAGTGGTTGGCTACGACGTCGTAACCGAACGCAACAAAGTTACCAGTGAAGTAGGCTACTGCCCGCAAATTCCTGCCTTTTACAACTACATGACAGCAGTGGAGTGGATGCACTGGGTTGGCAAACTGTACGGATTGGACAAGCATACGATTGCGCAGCGCACGGATGAACTGCTGGAACTGTGCGGAATTAATGAAGCGCGCAATCGTCCGATCAGCGGCTACAGCGGGGGAATGAAGCAGCGTCTGGGAATTGCCCAGGCGCTGATCCACAACCCGAAGCTGCTCGTCCTCGACGAACCCGTTTCCGCTCTCGACCCCATGGGGCGGCATGACGTCTTGCTCCTGATCGAAAAGCTGAAACGGCACATGACGGTCTTCATGTCGACACACATCCTGGATGACGTCGAGAGAATCGCCGATCATATCGTGATCATCAAGGACGGCACGGTGCTTTTGTCATCCAGTCTGGAAGAGTTGCGGGCCAGCCATGTAGAGCCGTTGATCGAGTTCAAGCTGGATCAGGAGGACATCGATTTGGCGGACGTGCTGGACGGGCTTGCCTGGGTGAAAGAGTGGAGTCAGGATGGCGGCGTTTACAAGGTTTTCGCCAATGACATGCCGCAAGCCAAGGCTCGTCTGCCGCACATCGTTCTAGAATCTGGCGGGACGCTTGCGTATTATCGCCTGTCGGCATTGACCCTTCAGGATATTTTCCTCAAGGTGGTGAACAACGGATGACTTCCTACCCGATGATCCGCAAAGAATTTCATGAATTGATGAAGACCTACAAAATTCTCATCGTCCCGATCGTGTTTATCGCTTTGATGATCACGCAGCCGATCACGATGAAAATGCTGCCGGAAATTTTGGCCAATTCTACGGGACTGCCAAAAGGGACGGTCATCAATATCCCCACCCCGTCTGCTCCGGAAGTGCTCTCGACGGCGATCAGCAAATTCAGCTCGCTGGGCACGTTCGTGCTGATTCTCGTCGCGATGGGAACGATTGCCGGAGAAAAAGCGTCCGGGGTCGCCTCCATGGTATTCGTCAAGCCAGTCAGCCGGGCCAAGTATTACCTCGCCAAAGCCGTCACTTATTACGCCTTGACCGTCGGCAGCATGCTGATCGGGATCGGGATCACCGCATACTACACGCAGCTGCTTTTCGGCCAACTCGATTGGGCGCACGTGTGGCTCGGTACGCTCATTTACATACCGAACTTATTGCTTGTCGTAACGACGACAATTTGCGCCTCCAGCTTTTTCAACAACGCTGTCGGCGCTGGCGGGGCCTCGCTGCTTTTCAACATCGTGATTTTTACCGTGCCGCAGTTTCTCGGCAAGTTTTTGGACATGGTGTCACCGGGCGGACTGACAAACGCCGCGATCATGATGATCCAGGAAAACTCGACAATTGCCGAAGCCGCCATTACAGCTGTGCCGGGGCTTGCAGGCGTCTTGACGCTCAACTTCGTCTTTTTCTTCATGGGCTGGTACTTGCTGGAACGATCTGAAATCTAGGTGGGGGGCGTCGCTGTGGAACACTTTTGGCTAATCTGGGTGATCAGCGTCTTGTGCGCTCTAGGGATCATCCCGATTCAGTTCAGAACGATTCGCCAGCAAGTGCAGCTGCAAGCAGAGATGCATCCTGCCAGCAACAGCAAGGTTCCGCCAGTGCCTGTCATGGTTGCGCTGACGATGATTCAGACCTGCGTCATTCTCGCTATCGCGACTGCTGCAGGCTTGTGGCTCCTGCCTGCAACTGAGCTTCGGCTGTTTGTGCTCGATCACTGGTCGTCCGGGGCGGCGCTGCCTTTTTCCATGCAAAGCTTTTGGGCGGTGTCGCTTGGATCGGGCATCGCAGTAGGACTTGTGGTCAAATGGCTGGACCGCTTCTTTTTCCAGCCGCACATGATGGCGAAAAGAGGCAAAGAGCCGATCTCGTCGCGGCTACTCGGTGTCCTCTCGTCTTTTTACGGAGGGTTCTGCGAAGAAGTGCTCATGCGGCTCGGCGTCATGACGGTCGTCGTATTTTTGGCACAGAAGCTCGGTCTTGCAGACACCGCCTACTGGCTGGGCATTGGGGTTGCGGCTCTCGCTTTTGCTTGCGCCCACCTCCCGGCGAATTTCATGACGTACGGAAAAGGCAAAGTCGTCACGCTGTGGACACTGCTTTTGAACGGCATCATGGGCATCCTGTTTGGCTGCCTGTTCTGGCAATACGGCTTGGAAGCTGCCATCATCAGTCATTTCAGCGCAGATATCGTGCTGCATGTGATTTTCAAAAAAAGCAGAAAGTAGGGAAGCAAATGCTCGTAGTAACAACCGAAAACATTCCAGGTTATCGCATCGTTGAAGTGAAAGGAACGACATTCGGCCTGATCGTCCGCGCGCGAGGAATCGGCGGAGACATCATGGCTGGGCTGCGCTCTGTAGTCGGCGGAGAAATCAAGGAATATACCGTTTTGTTGGAAGATGCGCGCAAACAGGCGCTCGATCGCATGATCAAAAACGCCAACGCGATGGGAGCAAACGCTGTCGTCATGTTCCGCTACGACTCGGGAAGCATGGGCAACATGGGCGAAGTCGTCGCGTACGGCACAGCGGTCGTCGTTGAAAAGGTGTAGTGGATGATTTTTTTCGTCTATTACCTCATTTTTCAGGTCGTGCTCCTGCTCGTTCTGTTGATCTTGTCGAAAATCAAGGACAAGCGGCTGCACGAAGACCATGGAGAAGAAATCCCGCCCGGATTTGAGTGGACGAACGAAGTGAATATCGACCCCGTCTCGCAGGAAAAGCGCCGCGTCTACTACAATCCGAAGACAGGGGATCGGTATTACCGGATTGAGAAATGATCGGTTTGGATAGATTTCCGGTTGGAAAGAGCGGTCTTTTTGCAGGCTGGTTTGTTGAGGAACCCCGTGGGTAAACGGGGTTTCTTTTTTATGGGTTATTTTCTACAAGTCGTTTTTGTCGAAAAAATTCTATTAATGTCGAAAAAACGACTTTTAAGTAAATTCCTGTTGAACCAAATTTTTGAAAATAATATAATTCGCCTGAATGCAACAGGAATATTTTCCTATCTTTGCTTTTTTATCAATTTAAACCAACTATTGGCGAAAAGGAGTGGGAGCCATTGGACTGCTGATGCACAAGCGCAACCAACAAACCAAACCTAGATAAGGAGTCACGTGAATGAACCAGGCCTTCATCCGTTTATTCAGTATGTTCCAAGCGTTCCTCCTGGTGTCGCTCCTGCTTTTGCAGCTCGTTCCCGCGCATGCGGCGGCGAGTGCGGACAGCAAGACGTACCTGATCGGCTTCAAGAAACAGGAACGCGCCAAGGTCCGGGCGATCCAGCGGTCATCGGTGGAGCCACTCACCGGACAAATCGTGGTCGCCGAACTGACCGAAAGCGAGAAACAGGCGATGCTGGAAGACGAACATGTCGCCTACATCGAAGAAGACAGCGAAACCGAGCTGGCGGAAGCAAGTCTCTCGCCGAGCCAAAGCCAGCAAGTGCCGTGGGGCGTCGAGCATATCGGTGCCGCCGCTGCGCACAGCCAGCAGTACAAAGGGCAACGCATCAAAATCGGGGTGCTGGATACGGGAATTTCCGCTCATCCAGACTTGGAGATCAAGGGCGGTGTGTCCTACATCGAAGGAGAGGACGATTTTGGCGACCAGCACGGCCACGGTACGGCTGTAGCGGGAGTCATCGCCGCCCAGGATAACGATTTTGGTATCGTCGGCGTCGCGCCGGAAGCGGAATTGTACGCGATTAAAGTGTTGGACAAAAAAGGCCACGGGACCTACTCCAGCATGATCCAGGGGATCGAATGGGCGATTCAAAACCGGATGAACATCCTCTCGATCAGCGCGGGCGGTTATGTAAACAGCCGCGCCTTGCACGACCAGATCAAACGGGCGAACGAGCACGGCATTCTGGTCATTGCGGCGGCGGGCAACCGGGGCTTGGGCGAAGAAACCGAGCTGTTTCCAGCCCAGTATGCGGAAACGATTTCGGTCGGTGCGGTTGACCGGGAAGACCAGCGCGCCGATTTTTCCAGTGTCGGAAAAGAGCTGGACCTCATGGCGCCAGGGGTGGATATTCGCAGTACCGCGCCTGATGGAGATTTTCAGACGAGGTCCGGCACTTCGCTCGCTGCTCCGCACGTAGCGGGGGCGGCGGCCGTGATTTGGTCGGCGAAAGGAAACATTTCTAGCGCCGAGCTGCGCGATCTGTTGACGAAAAGCGCTACGCCGCTGGGCGAGTCCCGTTTTTATGGCAAAGGGCTGGTGCATTTGGAGAAAGCGCTAGGGCAAGGGGAAGCTTCTGCGGAAATCGCAGCGCTTTTGCCTTCTGTTTCAGAACTCAAGCTGGCACAGGGGGAAAGCCATCCGCTCAAAGTCACAGCCAAGCGCACAGATGGTTCGGAGCAAGACGTGACCAAGCGGGTCAGCTATGCCGTGCAGGATGAGGCCATCGCCAAGGTAAGGGCAGCAGGACTTGTGAGTGCTGTCGGGCCGGGTGAAACCAAAGTAACCGGAGAGTTGGAGGGACATCACTTCGAGATTTCCGTTACGGTGACCCCGCCGGAACCGCTGCGTCCACTGGCAGGGCTGGACAGTCCGGAAAATGGCGAATGGACGAGCGGCCTGTTGAATGGAAAAGGGTGGTATCTTGACCCTGCGGGAGTGGCGAGCATTCATGTGTTAGTCGATGGAGCCGAAGCAGGAGAAGCGCAGTACGGTCAGCCACGCCCGGATATCGCGGCGAAATATCCGGCGTATGGCAATCCAAACGCAGGGTTTACGTTCCAACTGGACACGCAAACACTAGCGAGCGGAGCGCATACACTTGCGGTGATCATAGAAAATGCGGCTGGCGAGAAAACGACCATTGAGGGCCGATCCTTTTATGTCGGGGAAACGCCGTTGCCGGAGGGCTTGCAGGCGGATGTCCAGAAGCTGGAGTTGGCTCCTGGCAATAGCCATCCGTTGAAGATATCCGTCATTTTGGAGGATCGCTCGGTCCAAGACGTGACGCAGCAGGCGACCTATGTTTCCTCTGACCCGGGAGTTGCTACCGTGAGCGAGACGGGAGTCGTGCAAGCGGTTGGAGTCGGCAGTGCAAACCTTACCGTTACCTACGAAGATAAGACGCTGGTCATCCCGGTACAGGCTCAAGTCAAGGAAGAAACGCCGCTCCCTGCGCGCGGGGAAGTGGAGCGCCCGGCAAACAACGCCACCGTAGCGGGTCAAGTGCTGGTGGAAGGCTGGTATCTGGACCCGGCAGGCGTGGCGAAGATCGAAGTGCAACTGGACGGAACGCGGCTGGGGGATGCGCAGTACGGGCTTGCCCGTCGCGACATCGAAACAGCTTACCCGGACTACCGCAATCCGGCGGCAGGTTTTCAGTTCCTTTTCCAGACGAACGCTGATCAAGAAGGATCGCATGTGCTGAAAGTCATCGCAACAAGCAAGGACGGCACCGAGCACGTACTGGCGGAGCGCACCATTTTGGTAGAACAAGAACAGCCAACGACAAGCATCTCGGCTGCGCCTGAAAAAGTAGAAGTGGCTCGCGGGAAAACGCAACAGCTGCGCATTTCGGCTGTCCTTTCCGATCAAGAGACAAAAGACGTGACCGCAGGAGCGACCTATACCGCAGAACATCCGCATGTGGCCAGTATTTCGCCAAGCGGAATGGTTACGGGATTAGAAGCTGGACAAACAACCATCACCGTCCACTACCAGGAACATGTGCTGACCGTTCCCGTAACGGTGCGGGAAGCGGCAGGCTTGATCCAAGGCGGAATCGATACCCCACCGGACAACGCGACCATTAGCGGCGTGTACCCGATTACGGGCTGGTATTTCCACTCAGGTGGAGTCGCCAAGGTAGAAGTGCTGGTAGACGGTGCCCTCCAAGGGGAAGCCGCCTACGGCATACCACGTCCAGAAGTAGAGATCACGGATGTCTCCTCGCCGAATCACGATATCGGCTATCAATTCGATCTCGATACAAGCAAGCTCCAGGAAGGAACGCATACGCTTTCCGTACGCGGAACGGGCCAAGACGGGACGCAGACGATGCTTGGGGAAAGAAAGATCCACGTCGTTCCGCTTTTGCCAGCGAAAAGCTTGCGGGCAGACCGCACTGAACTGAGCCTCGCAGAGGGAAAAACGCATCTACTCGTGATCAAGGCGATCTTGGAAGATCAGAGTGAGCATGACGTCACTAAGTTAGCTCGCTATATGGTGGATAACGCGTTAGTAGCGAAAGTAAACACAGATGGCCTCGTCACCGCCATTACACCTGGCACGGCAAACCTGACCATTACCTACGGACAGCAGAGCCTCTCGATCCCCATCACCGTTACGGAAGCCGGACCACTGTCCGCAATGGGCGAATTGGAGACGCCCGTCCAGGGAGCTGTCATCGAGGGCACAAGCACGATCGCCGGATGGTTTTTAGCGACGACACCTATTACGCGTTACGAAGTGTTGGTGGACGGAACGAAGAAAGGCGAAGCAAAAGCAGGCATCGCTCGCCCGGATATCGCCTTGCTGCACCCGGAGTATGCAAACAGCCACGCCGGTTTTAGCCTGACGCTGGAGGGATCCGACCTGCCAGCCGGGGAGCATACCGTTGCCGTGGTGGCCATTGACCCGGAAGGCAAGTCGCATCCGTTGCCAGAAAAACGCTTCGTCATTGGAAAACAACCCCCGATCCTTCGTTTGCAGCCACAAGAGCCAACCGTCACCTTGCCGAAAGATTCCAGCCAAAAGCTGACCATCTCCGCGCTGCTGACGGAGCAAACGACCAAAGAGATCACAGGAGAAGCACAGTACACGGCAGAAAAGGCTGAGATCATCCACATCAGCCCTCTCGGTGTGGTAACGGGGCTGCAAGTTGGCCAGACCAACATAGTCGCAAGCTACGGCGGGCAATCCGTTACCATCCCGATCACCGTAACAGAGACAGAAGCCGGGTCCACGCAGCCAAAAGGGCAATTAGAGCTGCCATTTGACCGCGCTGTCATCGGTGGCGTGACCACCGTCCAAGGCTGGCTGCTCGACCCGTCTGGCATCGCCAAAGTCGAGGTGCTCGTGGATGGACAAGCTGTGGGCCCAGCCGAATACGGCGAGCCTCGCCCGGATATTGCAGCGATGTATCCGCATTACCGCCAGGCAAACGCCGGGTTCCGCTACCAATGGGACACGCTTCCGTTCGCCGAAGGCACGCACAAGCTGACCATCCGCGCCACGAATCAGACGGGACAGGAAAGCCTGGTGCTGGAAAGAGACGTGGTCATTGGTCCCGTTGCCAAACTGACCGCCAATCTCACCCAGATCGCGCTGGAAAAAGACAAAACGGTGACCTTCCAACTGACCGCCACCCATCGTGACAACAGCTCCAAAGACGTCACCGCCGAAGCGACCTACGCGTTTGAAAACCCGGCCCTCGCCAAAATCGAGGCGTCCACTGGCTTGATCACGGGCCTGTTGCCAGGCAGCACCCATCTGCGCGTATCGTATGCCGGAATCGTGCAGACGTATCCGGTGCAGGTCCAAGGAGACGGACCGAGCCACGGTGGAGAAATCGACACGCCGTCAGACAACGAAGTCATCAGCGGAAACTACCTCGTCACGGGTTGGTTCCTCCCTGAGGGTGAGTTGGACAAAATCGAGGTGCTGCTGGACGAAACCGTTTTGGGCGAGGCGCTGTACGGCACCGAGCGCCCTGATGTGCTGCGCACGTACCCGGGCAGCCAAGGCGCGAAGCCAGGCTTTTCCTATAGGCTGCGTGCAGAGGAGCAACCAAAAGGAACGCACAAGCTGACCGTACGGGTTACCGAAAAAGACGGAAAACAAACCAACCTGGAGAGAACCGTCACGATTGTCGAGGCGATCACCGAAGAAAATCGCTACTGGCTGCAATTTTCCAAGGAACAGGGCAAACACAACTGGTCCTACCTGGAGGCCAAGGAAGAGCGCTACACCGAGCTTATGTGGAACCAGGAAAGCGAGCAGTGGAAAAGCCCGCAAGGCGAGACGATCATCGGGAATACGTGGATGCACATCGGCGGCTCCGATCCGGTCATTCGCTGGGAAGCGCCGCGTTCCGGGAAGATTCACGTCGGCGGCTGGGCGTCCATGCTCGAAGGAAGCGAAGGAGACGGCGTTAACCTCCGCCTTTTGAAAAACGATACCCAAATCTGGCCGTCTGCGGGCTGGCAGTCCATTGCGTTCAACGATCAGGTTGGGGTGGAGCTAGCGCAAGAGCTGGAAGTCGAGGCGGGAGACAAGCTGTATTTCCAGGCGCAGGCAAAAGAAACCGAGGTGGGGGATTCATTCAAATGGACCCCGGAGATTGACTATCTCTCCACGAACATCCCGGATAACGCCGCGCCGCGTGTGTACGTCACCACCCCCGTTACGGGAAAAGTCATCGATCAGGTGAACGGACAGGATGTGATTCCCCTTTCCGGTTGGGTCATGGACCCGAATCTGGGGGATCGCGTCAGCCTCTGGTATCAAATCGACGAAGGGGAAGTGCACCAGATCGCTTCGTTCCTGGCGTCAGAAAACGCCTCCGCCTTTTTGTACCATGCTCCGGTGCAAGACCTGAAGCCAGACGACGTATACTCCCTGAAAGTCTGGGCCACCGATCAGAAGCAGGACCTGTCTCCCGTGCAGCAGGTGGATTTCACCCTGGATATGCGCGCACAGGCCAAGGAAAAAGACCCGATCGATGTCGGGGCCACATGGAATAGTCCAGCCAATAACGCGGAGATTAACTTGGGAGAACGGGTGATCCTCACTTGGGATTACTCGACAAGCTATGGCTCCTACTTGGACAAAATAACGGGCCAGGAATTGACGATTTACATTTCCGAGGCGGGTCATGTCACTTCCACCGTTAAGGAAAAACTGTCGGCGAATACCCGCTCCTATGAGTTGAATACTTCCACCATTTCCAAAAGCGCCAACGTGGAAGCGCGGCTGCGCACTATTTTGAGCAGCAACGTGCCCGCATACGTCAGCGGCACCACCGTCAAACGGTTTTTCAAAATCCTGAACGGCAACCAAGCTCCGGTTTTGGAAAGCACGGAACTCATCGTCATTTACGGAGGGAAGACCGGACAAATCAGCTTCACGATTGCGGATAAGGATGCTACGGACAAACTGGTAGCACGGAAAATTCGGATTGGCTGGACACCGGGTGGAAATGAGGTAAGAGAGACGATGGAGGGTATTTATGAGGTGGATCAAGGGCGAAAATTCACAGGTCGCTACCAATTTCCCATCACCAAAGACATGCTGTTTCGGACCATCTATTGGACCGCACAGGCCCAAGATAACCGCGGAGCCTGGTCGGAGCCGCAAGTCTACTCGGCTCGTCTGGTGGATCACCTCCCAGAGCTGGCAGTCTACACCCCTACAGAGAAGCGCATTATCGACTTGAAAGAAACGTTTACCCTGGACGGCACGTACAGCCGCTTGCAGGCAGGAGACACGCTCACAGGAACGATTTACCCGGCGACGTATGCCAAGAAAACGACGACTACGACTGGTTCAGCTGGTTATTGGAGTATGAGCTGGCTGGGCCAGGAGCTGGGTGAAGGTACGTATACGAATACGGAGGTACGCAGCGCAAGCGGTCGAGCCGCTTCTTACAGCGGAGTCCTGGTCGTCGAACGGAAACCGGGAGCGCCGGTCATTGTCAAGACCGAGCCGACCAAGAACGCCATCACGGTGTACTGGAACCCGAGCCCCGGAGCCAGCACCTACCAGATCCGCCTGGATAACCATCCTCTGGCGCGAGATGTAGGGAACGTCACCAGCTACACGTTCTCTGGCCTCCAGCCAGGCCGCGCCTATACGATCATGCTGTGGGCCTACAGCCCATCCGGAATCAGCAGCTACCCGGCTTCGATCTCCGTCGAGACGCTGCCTGCGGAGGAAAACTTCACGTTGTTGCAGGAAAACAGCCCGATTCGTATGTACTACCCGGCGGAGCAGGCGAAATATTTCAAGCTCACCGCCAAGACGAGCGGCACGTACCAGTTTACGTTGACCAACGATTCCAGTTCCCTCGCCTCAGGGAAAATCGCGGTGTTCCGCAGCGCGTCTCTGCAAACGCCGGACCAAATCGCTTCCGGTGAAAACGGGAGTGTCAGCGCGGCATTGGTCGCAGGCAAAACGTACTATCTGTCCGTCCAGTCCCGCAGCTCCTTGTACGCGACGCTCCTGGCCAAGGCGAGCGGAGAAGCGATTGTGTTCAACCAGGCCAAGGAACTCACGATCCCGGCCGGGCAATCGGTCGAGCTGTCCATGAATGCAGTGATCCCTGGAACCTACCGCACCGTGGTCCAGCTGAAAAATCCAGGCAGCAAATACCCGACGGTCGCTGTGCTGTCCAACGGCACGCTCGTCAGTCCGAAGCAAAAGCCAAGCGAGGCCGAGGCCGTGTACGAGCTGGCATCCGGCAGCTACACCGTCCGGCTGACGAACAACGACACCACTGCGCTTAGCCTGTCGTTTACCGTCTTTGCTCCACTGGCAGGAGGCACGCTGTATGAATACGTCTACGATGCCAACAACCGGATCACGGCGATCAAGGAAAACGGCGCCAACAGCGTCACCTTCACCCATGATGAGAACGGAAACTTGCTCAAAAGCGTCAAGCAAGCCGTCTCGCCTCAGCCAAAGGCAACCGCATTAAAGCTCGATTCGGACAAAGTGGATGTGTCCTCCGGCGGCTCGGCGTCCATCCAGGTAACCGCGACGCTGGAAAATGGCAGTCAGGTGGACGTCACCTCGCAAGTGACGGTCATCGTGGAAAATCCATCCGTGGCGTACATCAGCAACGGGCGCGTCTACGCCGTCAACGGCGGGACCACCCAGGCACGGCTGTACTATGGCGGACAAACGAAGACACTCACGATTACCGTAAGCGCTCCGGCGATCTCTTTGTCGTCCATCAGCCTGAGCCCGGCGCAAACGACCCTGGCAGAAGGACAAATCCAGCGCGTGTACGCCACCGCCTACTACACCGATGGCAGCAGCAAAGACATCAACAGCGTCGCCAGCTTTTCTTCCTCCAGCCCATCCGTGGCCCAGGTGAGTAGCCAGGGCGTCGTGACCGGGATCGCCCCAGGAACCGCGACGATTACGGCTTCCTATAACGGCAAAAGCGCTTCTGCTCAAGTAACGGTGCAGGGAGCTTACTTGCTGGGGCTGAAAGCCAGTCCCGCGCAGCTTTCGCTGGCAGCCGGAAACAAGGGACAACTGAGCATCTACGCGCAGTATTCCAACGGAGTCGAGGAAAACGTTTCGGCCAAAGCCCAATACACCAGCGGCAACCCTGCGATTGCCTCGGTCGATGGCATGGGAGGCGTGCTGGCAACTACGACCGGAACGACAACCATCCAGGTCACCTACGGAGCGAAAAGCTTGTCCGTTCCCGTCACGGTGACAGGAACGGTCGTCACCTTGCAGACCATCTCGGTTCGTCCAGAGTCCGTCAGCATGAAAAAGGGTGCAACCCAGCAACTGGAAGTCAAAGCAACGTATAGCGATAACAAGGTGACCGATGTGACCAGCCAAGCCACCTACCAAATCGCCCAACCCGCGATTGCCACGGTTTCAGCGACTGGATTGATTACAGGGGTGGCAGTAGGTTCCACGACAGTTACTGTTACATTTGGCGGCAAAACGGTCTCTGTGCCCGTTCAAATCACAGAAGCCCGGGAGCCCGTCCAGAGCCTGACCGTAACCCCTGCCCAACTGGATCTTTTAGTAGGAAAGACGCAGACCTTGCAAGTAGCGGCAACCTACAAAGACGGCAAGGAAGAAAATGTTTCCCAAAAGGCCACGTACACCAGCAGCAACGCCACGATTGCTTCCGTAAGTAGCAGCGGTGTGGTTACGACATTGGCGGAAGGCACGGCGCAAATCACGGTTCAATATGGCGGGAAGAGCGTTGTAGCTCCAGTCACCGTGAAGAAAGAGGCAGCTACCGTCGTGTCTTTAGCCGTCCAGCCGACGACGATCCAGTTGAAACAGGGAACGACCCAGCAACTGGAAGTGAAGGCAACTTACAATGACAACAACGTGATCGATGTGACCAGCCAAGCCTTGTACCAAAGTCAAAGTGCCCAGCCTGCGATTGTTACGGTTTCGTCCACCGGATTGATTACAGGAACAGCAGTAGGTTCCACGACAGTTACCGTTACATTTGGCGGCAAAACGGTCTCTGTGCCCGTTCAAATCACCGAAGCCCGGGAGCCCGTCCAGAGCTTGACCGTAACCCCTGCCAAACTGGATCTTTTGGTAGGCAAAACGCAAACCTTGCAAGTAACGGCCACCTACCAAGACGGCAAAACGGCAGACGTATCCAAGCAAGTTACGTACTTGTCGCAAGATTCATCCATCGCAACCGTCCAGCCTGACGGACTCGTCACTGCTGTCCAGGCCGGAAGTACGAGCCTCACTGTGACGTATGAAGGCATGAGCGTCAACGTACCCGTTGTCGTCACGGCGGAGAACGCGGTAGTGGACATCAAGATCGTTCCAGAGGCCATTACCTTGCTGGAACATGCGACGAAGCAGCTCGCAGTCAAGGCTGTACACGCAGATGGAACAGAGTCCGACATTACCGACAAGGCTCAGTACACTGTCGATGACCCGTCCATCACATCCGTAAGTACGGGCGGTTTGCTGACAGCTAAAAAAGCAGGAACGGCGACACTTGCCGCAGCATTTTCCGGCAAGCAGCGGAGCGTGGCGGTGAAAGTAATCGAAGGAACGGAACCAGGTAGCAAGGTACGGAGGTTGTCAACGGGTAGTGATCACGTCCTGATAGTCAAGGAAGACGGAATCGTGTGGGCATGGGGTCGAAACGACAAAGGACAACTGGGAGACGGCACGACACAAAATCAGACGACACCAGTAGCAAGTGTACGAGTGATCACGCCCAACCAGTTGGTAGCAGTCCCAAGTTCCATCCAATTGCTTCCAGCGCAAAGCAAGCCGTTGAAAGTAACGGCAACCTATGCAAGCGGCGATTCACAAGATGTAACAACGCAAGCAACGTATGAAAGCAGCTATCCCGAAATCGCTGCCGTAGATGCGACAGGTGTAATTACAGCCGGAGGAACAGCAGGGACAGCGACGATTACAGTTCGTTATTACAACCAGACACTCACCATTTCAGTACAGGTTAAAGAAATAGCCCCTCAAGCCAAACGCCTGTCAACAGGTAGCTATCACGCCCTGATAATCAAGGAAGATGGAACAGCCTGGGCATGGGGTCGAAACGACAAAGGACAACTGGGAGACGGCACGACACAAAACCGGACAACGCCAGTAGCAAGTGTACGAGTGATTACGCCCAACCAGTTGATAGCAGTCCCAAGCTCTATCCAGTTGCTTCCAGAACAAAACAAGCCGTTGAAAGTAACGGCAACCTATGCAAGCGGCGATTCACAAGATGTAACGACGCAAGCAACGTATGAAAGCAGCTATCCCGAAATCGCTGCCGTAAATGCGACAGGTGTAATTACAGCCGGAGGAACAGCAGGGACAGCGACGATTACAGTTCGTTATTACAACCAGACACTCACCATTTCAGTACAGGTTAAAGAAATAGCCCCTCAAGCCAAACGCCTGTCAACAGGTAGCTATCACGCCCTGATGATCAAGGAAGATGGAACAGCCTGGGCATGGGGTCGAAACGACAAAGGACAACTGGGAGACGGCACGACACAAAACCGGACAACGCCAGTAGCAAGTGTACGAGTGATTACGCCCAACCAGTTGATAGCAGTCCCAAGCTCTATCCAGTTGCTTCCAGAACAAAACAAGCCGTTGAAAGTAACGGCAACCTATGCAAGCGGCGACTCGCAAGATGTAACGACGCAAGCAACGTATGAAAGTAGCCATCCCGAAATCGCTGCCGTAAATGCGACAGGTGTAATTACAGCCGGAGGAACAGCAGGGACAGCGACGATTACAGTTCGTTATTACAACCAGACACTCACCATTTCAGTACAGGTTAAAGAAATAGCCCCTCAAGCCAAACGCCTGTCAACAGGTAGCTATCACGCCCTGATGATCAAGGAAGATGGAACAGCCTGGGCATGGGGGCGAAACGACAAAGGACAATTGGGAGACGGCACCACTATAAACAGGATAGTTCCTGTTCAAACGAATGGACAATAGCATGGAGGTAAACAAAATGAAAAAAAGAAGCACGATTGTCAAAAGAGTAACCAATCTGTTTTTAGCATCGATGACCATTCTTGCCCTCGCACAAAATCCTGCACATGCAGCAGATAGTATGGTGAGCAGTGCTGCGGGGAATAAGCACTCTCTTGCTTTGAAGGAAGATGGAACAGTTTGGGCGTGGGGGGACAATACTAGTGGTCAGCTAGGAGATGGCACTACGGTTCGAAAGAATGTGCCGGTTCTGGTAAAAGGATTGATAAACGTTACGCGCATTTCAGCAGGAAGTGAGTATAGCATGGCTTTAAAATCTGATGGAACAGTCTGGAGCTGGGGGAATAATAGCTCAGGCCAGTTGGGGGACGGGACAACAAACAGCAGTATTACTCCAGTTCAAGCAGTTGGTCTCACCGACATAGTCGAGATAGCTGCCGGATCTTCTCATGGATTAGCCCTGAAAAAAGATGGGACAGTTTGGATGTGGGGATCATTTTTAGACAGCAACTATCAGCAGCCTATTAAAGTAGCAGATATCGACGATGTAAAGGATATTGCTGCAGGGCAAGGAGTTAATCTTGCTGTCAAAAAAGACGGAACTGTCTGGGCATGGGGGGCAAATAAATTTGGTCAACTAGGTTTAAACCACACCAATAACGTACCATCTCCAACAAAAATAGTTTCTCTTTCCAATATTGTGTCGGTGGCGGCAGGAAGTGTATGCGGCTATGCCCTTGATATAGATGGAAATGTTTACGCTTGGGGAGACAATTATTTTGGCCAATTAGGTGATGGTACGAATAAAAACAGATACGCACCAGTGCAAGTAATCGATTTAACTGACGTTGAAGAAATTGCTAGCGGGGCTAATGCGGATCGTGGCTTAGCCAGAAAAAAAGATGGAACCATTTATGCTTGGGGATCTGGTGACTATGGCTCACTCGGCAACGGCACAACTACTCATAGCAACAAACCCATCCAAATCACACTCCCCTAACCAACACCAATCCCCCCTTCTCACCAAGGGGGGACTACTACCCATGATGGAGGCCCTATGAAACACCTTTCCATAAAAGCACTCATCTACCTTCTCTGCCTGGCCCTATGCATCACCCTGCTGCCACCAGGAGCAGCCCTGGCCAACGAACCGTCCCAAGAGCCGCTCCCACAGGAAGCGCAGGACACACCAACCACCGCATCCACACCGGAAGCCGTGGCCAACGAACTCCAGCAGTCCATCGCGGACGAGCAACTTGTTCCGATCGAACAACAAGCCGCGAAAAGCGATCCGACCACCTTTACCGAAGCGGATATCGCCAAGCTGCCCTGGACACAACTGGACGCTTCCACCGCCAGCGAAATCCACCGCACGTTTGACCGGGAGCTATTGACATTTGCCGCCTATTTCTACTCGGATCTGGAACAACTCCTCACCGAAGAAGAGCGCGCGCAAGCCAAAGCCTTCACCGACACAGACCTTCTTTCCCGTTATCAATCGGTGACGCCAGACCAACAGCAGTTGCTCCAGAAGCTCACACCGCTTATCCCGGCGAAAATGGCGGAAATCCACAAGCTCGCAGAAACGATGGACATCCAGGCAGCGACGCCGCTGCCGCCTACGCAGTACACGGAAAAAGAGCAGGAGTTTCACTTCGCCCGTTCCAAGACCGAATCATCGGTAGACGACGTGTACCGGGCGGCCAATCTGGTCGAGCAAGATGTGTACCTGCAAGGCAAACATGGCCTGGACGTGGTCCTGCAACGCCGCTACCATTCTCTGGGCAGCAAAATCAGCGTGCCCGGCTGGAACGAAACCGAGACAGGCAACGAAGCCCATTCCTCTCCGGAACGATTTGCGACCGGCTGGGACTTCAACGTGCCGAAATTGGAGATCGTCTCCCGCGAGCACTCCGCCTCCGTGAGCGACGATTCCCGCAACCCGGGGCAAGAAATCTACACCACCCGGGTCTACGATCTGCCGGCGGGCAACCGTTATTTTATTACGCTCGAAGACGGAACGTCGCTCGAATACCACTACAACCAGTTTGTCAATTACCCGTACAAAGATGCCAGCTTCTCCGTGGAGCGACTGAACAGCAACTACACCTTGTCCTTCCGCAACTGGATTTACGAGTTTGACTTGCTGAGAGGGACGATCGTCAAATCGAACATCTACGGCGATAAAATCACGTACACGGTCAGTAGTGACGGCGAGCTCATCTCCATCGAGGACAGCGTCGGGCGGTATGTGGTCCTGAAAAGAAGGGGCGTCAACGACCGGACCCAAGACCTGATCGTCTACAAGGACAAATCGGAAACGACGGTGCTCAAGCACATCCGCTACCATTTGGAACAAAAATCGGGCTTGGCCATCTACACCCAGCTCACTCGTGTAGAGGTGCTCCCGCCAGGCGGCAAAGGAAACGGCGCCTACACCACCGCCCGCTACTCGTACCATAACCCGCGCACCAAAGGAATGGCCTATTTCAACCTGAACAAAAAGTACACGTTGGACAAGGTCGCAACGGATCAGGCGCTCCAGGAGTCGCCGAAATATTGGGCCGAAGACAAAAAGACGCGGAAGGAATTCGACTATTTGCTCATGCAGGAGGCCAGCTACCCGCTGCAAGGGCTGTCGATCCAGTATGAGTATCGGCCATACACACTCGATCAGACGTCGATCAAAGACGGACTGGTGCGCATGTTCCAAGACCGTTACGCCCTAAGCTACATCTCCTATCATCCCGTGAACAAGGTCACGTACAGCTACGCTCTGCAAACGCCAAAAGGCACGAACACGTACCGTTTGGAAAAAAGCTATGCCGACAACGACACCTTTTACGAAATATGGAAAATGCCGAAAGAGCAGCTGCCCCGGCTGAAAAACATGGCCGATCGGCATGGCGATACGTTCCAGGTCACGGAAACGGAGCCGTCCCGCTACACCCGTTCGCTGTTTTACCGCATCAACGCAGACGGAACGCCGCTGCTGCGAAGCGCGAAGACGACCGGAATCAGCCAGGGAGGAACGTCGATTGCGGGGGCGAAATATGCCGTATCGTACAACCCGACAACGTATACCACCTATGCCTATTCCGGCCGCCAAACGAAGCCGACCTACCAGTACGTATTTCTGGAACCCGTCTCCGTGTCCGACCCGGATGTGTTTTCGTCCTATTTAAAAGAACCCGTTCTGTCCAAGCGCGCCGCGTACGCCGCCAAACTCAACAACTACGCGCAAGAGACGTACTACGAATACAACGAGTACGGACACCTGGTCAAACAACTCGGGCCAGACGGCATCTTGACGACATGGACGTACGATCTGGAAAGCCAAGGGAGATTCCGCACCTTTTCCTTGCTGAAGGCGACGCGGACGCAAGCCACCGCCGCTTCCGGCGATCCGTATTACTCCAATCTGTCCTACGAGTACAACGATCAGTATTTGCTGCGAAAAGAAACGGAGATCTACTCGTATCCAGCGAATCTGGCGGGGTACAAAAGCCAGACGACGGAACGCACCTACGAATACACGAACAAACAGCTTTACTCCGTCACGGAAAACTTCGGCGGCAAGACGAGAACGCAAACGTTTCCCGCCTACGACGCCTACGGCTTGCAGCCAACGCAAATCACGGTGGCTGGGATCGAGCTGGAAAGCGGCAAGACCGACGTCCTGAATTTTACGCTAGACATCGATGAACAAAGCCAGGTCAAAAGCCAAACGTACCCGGACGGGGGCAAAGTCACCTACGACTACGACACGCTGGGCCGCCTCCTTTCCGAGAGCTATCGGAACCAGGGATCAACGCGCACGATTTCGTACACGTACCGCGATGGCGATGCCACGGGCACCAAGACGGCAGGGCCAGGGGTTGTCGAACGAACCTTGCCAGACTCGTCGCGGGTTATTACGTACTACACCCCGTATGGCGATATCGCCTATCAGGAGCAAAAGGGGAAAAACGGCGGCACGCGCCCGCTCGTGGAAAACGAGTTTACGCCAGACGGTTTGCAGGTCAGCCGCACGATCCCCTACGGAAACCAGGCCAAGAGCACCTCTTATGCTTACGATTGGGACGGCTTTGTTTACCAAACGACGAACGCTCTCGGAACGACCCGCTCCCATCGCAACAACGCCTACCGCGACGGCAGCAGCTACTTGCCGCGCCTGACCGAACAAACCGTGGCACCAAACGGCTACATCGTCACCACCTACCGCGACCTGTACGGCCGGGTAGAGAGCACCGAGGAAACCGCGCAACAAGGCGGAAAGCGCCGTGTCACGAATATCCAGACAGACCGTTTCGGAAAAGTGACAGACAAAGAAGTGACCGACGGCAGCACCTCCCAACGCTGGACCTTGCGCTACGATGCCAACGGCCAACTCGTTTACCTGCGCGACCCGGAGAACAACGTCAACGAATACGGCTACGACGGACTCGGCAACCTCGTCACCGTCGTCGAAAACGGCACGACCTCCGCCGTGTACACGTATAACGCGCTGTCTTGGAAGCTATCGGAAAAGAACCCGGAAACCAAAGCCGAGCAGTACACCTACGACAAAAACGGCTCGGTGAAAACCTTCCAGGACAAAAACGGCGTCCTGTTCAGCTACCAATATTCGCCGTTTTACGAAATGACGAAAGTATCTGCTGGCAATGGCTTCTACGAAGAACGCACCTACGATCCGCTCGCTGGCTCGCTTTTGACGGAAACCAATAACTACGGCCAAACCGTCCGCTACAGCTACGACGAGTTCCACCGCCTGAACAACCAAACGATGATGGGAAAAGACTACCAGCTCGTACACACCGATCAGGACGATGCCATCGACGCCCTGATTTACCCGTCGCGCAGCGCGGTATCCGGCTCGGCCCCTTCCATGCGGGTCGATTACAGCTACGACAGCGCCGACCGCCTGAGCAGCGTGACCATCCCAAGCGTCGGCACCACGACCTACACGTACGACATCAAGAACAGCGGCGAAACCAACACCGTTTCGTACCCCGGTCAACCGAACGCGATGCAGAAAACGATGAGCTCCTTTGCCGAAATTACTGGAATCAATCACGCCGATGGCTGGAGCGAGACGAACGGCTACGATCTGTTTGGCAACATCACGAGTCAAAAGCGCGGAGGAACCACCTACGGCACATTCGCCTACGACAAGCTGTCCCGGATCAAGGAAGAGACCATCCAGGGCAACACCCGTCAATACGCCTACGACCGCCGCGGCAACCGCCAAGCGTATGCCAACGCACCCGCAGACTCAACGCGCTCGTACGAACTGAAACACGACCTGCTCAACCGCCTGACCGAATACAAGGACGACAAAGGAACCACGACCTACACGTACTACCCGGGCGGCCTGCGTGCCACAAAGCAACAGACTGGAGCCGTTACCGACACCACCCACTACGTGTACCTGAACGGCCAAGTGATTGAGGAACTAACCCAAGACGGCCGCGTCAAAGCCCGCAATGTCTTCGGTAACCAACTAATCTGGCGCAAAGACTACACGACGAACCAGGAAGGCACTTACTACTACAACAGCCACGGCGATGTCGTGAAGATCAAGGGGCCAAGCGGCAACGTCCTGAATACGTATGAGTACGACATCTGGGGCAACCTGCTCGCGGACAAGGTCAAGGAAGCGATGCCCAACCCGTTTACGTATGCGGGGGAGATGTACGACAAGGAGAGCAATTTTTACTACTTGCGGGCGCGGTATTATGATCCGAAGATGGGGAGGTTTATATCGGAGGATACGTATAAGGGGCAAGTGGATAATCCGCTTAGTTTGAATCGGTATACGTATGTGGAGAATAATCCGTTGAGGTATGTTGACCCAACGGGGCACTGGAAACAAGGAGACGAGTTATTACCTTCCAACATTCAAGACCAAATTAGAGTTTTTACTAAGATGTGGGAGAATGGGGACGCTCATACAAAAGTAATTGCTGAAATGTCTGCTGATTATCTCAGAGACCAGTACATGTATAGTGTTGCCAATGAAATTGATAAAGTGGTATATAATATCCAGTTAATGTCATCACTTGACAGTCTGATGACTAATGCTGGAAAAGCACTAAGTAATCAATTGCGTAAGGATATCGCAAAGCAACTCGGAAAATATAAAGATGTTGGTGGGCATCATGTTCATGCGAAGGCTGGATTTAAAGGACATGCAACGTATAGTCCAGAAGAGGGATTTGCTATAAGCCAATCATTTATGAAAGAACGAGGGTGGAGTCATCAAGATATGACTACAGCACAACGTCGTCTCTTCAAGGAACTTAAAGAAAGTGGTAGACCGAACACATTGTTTGAGCACACAAGAATTGCAGTAGAAGCGTTAAAAGCAGGGGGAGCATCCAGAGATGAAGCAAGATATCTTGTTACGCAGTCCTTGCTCAATTTACGAGAACAGCTTGTTCGAAACCCAACAAGAATCCCTTGGTATGACTGACAAAATACAGAAAGGAAAGTTGATATGAGTAAGCGACCCTTGGATTACTTTGGAGAAGTATTGATGCAAAAGGTACGTGATGAAGCAATTGATGACTGGGATAGAATTATTACAGGAGGGATGAAAAGCCCCAGAGCACAAATGGTTTACAATAAAATCATTGAAGAAAACCCAGCTTCAGTTGAGTTGCTTAAATGGATAATTCCTAAAATTGTAGATACAACATTACACCATCTACTTTGCACGCTTGAACAAGAAGAAGGAATAGTTATCAAAGTAATTAGCGATGATGAACAGGTTGAAAGTATTAGAGATGTAAGTGATGGTTTGGCAGGCGAATTGTATACAGAAGACGGTTGGATAACTCGATTCAGTAAGCAACGATACGAGGAATAGAAGTTAACATTTAAGAAATAGTAGACCCTAGGTGATTACAAACATCATCTAGGGTCTTCATATCTTAGTGTCTACTCAGTCCTGAACGATGCTTTATAGTTCTATAGAAAAAGGAGGACATTTGAAGTAACCCCCCAGTGCCGAATGAACCGACTTGGATCGGCTACAGTGAATTGGACAATTCTCTTAGGGTCTAGTAGATTGAAATCAAATCGACATGGAACGGAGAGAATGTCATGGGGAAACGTGAGCGTCGGTCATTTACAGATCAATTCAAACAGCAGATGATTCAGCTTTATGAAAATGGCAAA